>CAZNFL010000033.1:0-33507 GCA_964572455.1 uncultured Anaerolineaceae bacterium | reverse complement strand
CACCTGGATCTCCAAACGGTCCTTCGGATAATCCAGCCGGCAGGCCGCTTGCACCAGGCGCTCGGCCACATACATTTCATTGTAGATCGGTAACTGAACCGTGACCCGCGGCCATTTCTCCAGTTGGCGCGGCTTCTGCCGTTTCTCTGGAGCTTGACGCAACGAAATAAAAGTTAGGTACATGAAGTTAAGCCCAAACAAAAATAGCAGACCGGAGACCAGAAAATAGGCGAGGGCAAGCGGAATGAAGAGCAGGTTGTTCATGCTTTAACTTTATTGCTGGCGTCGACGTAAAAGCGCGCCCACAGTCCCCAAGCCAGGTATTGCCACAGGCGGCCGGGGGCAAGCAGCCAGGGGTAGTAGTCGAAGAAGCCCACTGCGGTCAGAGCCAACAAGAGGGCAAAGGCCGTTGCCAGGTTATCCGTCATTTTGAGGTTCCGGCTAAAGAAGAGCGCCAGCCAGGGTGCGGCGAGCATGACGGTGTAGAACAGAGCGCCAATTATTCCAGTCTCCACCGCAGCGGCCAGGAGCACTATGTGCGGCGGCTGGTAATTTATACCAATATTGGGAAGCTCCTGCTTCAGGGCCAAGGGGCTTGCCCCGGTGCCTACTCCTACTAAAGCGTGTTGCGAAAAAATCGTATTGGCCGACTTGATCAGCACCGCGCGCTCTTGCATAGAGCCAATTTCGGCCGGCAATTCCTGAAAGGAAGCATTGGCTCCCAATCTGACGCCCAGTAACTCGCTATTTGCCAACACGATGGGTAGCAAGACCAGTGCGACCGCTCCGGCCAGCGCCAAAGCCCGCCGCTGCGTCGTAGCATCGCCGCGTTTGAAGATGTGGAACCCAAGATAAGCAAATCCCAAGGCGGCGCCCAGCCATGCGGATCGCGAAAAGGTAAACAGCAGCGCGACTGCCGCGGCCAGGATGATCCCCGTGGAGATTGCCGACCAGTTGCCAGGTTTGCTTAGGTGAATTTGGGTAAATAGCAAGAGCCCAAAAGCCACGCAACCCCCCAGGATGTTGGGATGATCCGAAAGGCCGTAAGCCCGCAGCGAACGCAGAGTTTCGGTCCAAACGACGCTTACCCCGCTCCAGGCGGGGTCCAGCTCGTACTCCCCCAGCCAGAGCAAGCCGACCGAATGCTGCCCAAGAGCCTGGGCTATGGCCACCACAGCCTGAATTGCCAGCATCAGTCTCAGGGGAGCGAAAAGCTGGTTGATCGAACCGACCTCGTTGATCACATATAGATAGAAGCCGAACAACAAGAGAAGGCGGAGGCTATGATAGAGCGATAAGGCCGGATCAATTGAAGTGACTGAGGTAACTAATACGGCCAGAGTGAGCCCGACCAACGGCCAGGTTATGAACGCGGGCCCGGTCTTTATGGGATCGCGCTGTATCAACCAATGGCCGGCCCAAGAAGCTATTAGCAATACCAGTGTGATATCAGAAGCAGAGAGAAGGAAATTTGTGTAATCCCCCCAAATGCCGTCAAAAAGCCGCTCTAGTAATAAAAATCGGATGCGAAATGGAATCAGGACGATCGTGGCAAAGAAGAAAGCCCGAGATAATTTCAGCAAGGCTTGGTTTTGCAGGTTAGCCATGGGAACTGAAGAGTCTAACAATAAACGCTAAGCTTAAGATTGGCGTGATAAAACTATAACATACGACCTTTCCCGTCTAATGATCACTAAATCCACCAGGCCGCCCAAGATTGCCATCGTCCATGACCGATTGAACGTGCGCGGCGGCGGTGAGCAGGTCGTCGAGGAGCTCGCCCACCTTTACCCGAAAGCGCCGATCTTCACGCTGATCTACGACCCGACGATCTTTGCGAAAAGCGAGATCGCCAAACATGTAGTGCGCACAAGTTTTATCGACCGGCTCCCAAACGCAAGAGAGCGCCATAGTTATTACATCCCGCTGATGCCGTTTGCCATCGAAGGCTTTGAACTGGAGCGCTTCGACCTCATCCTTTCCAGCAGCGCCGCCTTCGCCCACGGTGTGCGCACAACTCCAAACCAGCTGCACCTCAGCTACATCCACAGCCCCATGCGCTACGCTTGGCACCAGTACAAACAGCATGTCGGCGAGCTGGGCTTCGGTTCGCCTTTCATCCGTTTGCTGCTGGCTTATCTGCGCCGCTGGGATCGGGCCGCCTCGGCACGCGCCGATTACCTGGCAACCAACTCAGCCTGGACCGCCCACGCGATCCGCGCGGCCTTCAACCGCGAGGCCACAGTCATCTATCCGCCAGTGCACACGGAACAATTTCATCCGGCGGCAAAGCGCGGCGACTATTATCTGACCGTGTCTCGGCTGGTGCCGTATAAACGCGTGGACCTTATCGTCAAAGCCTTTGCAGCGAATGGCAAACCCTTGGTCGTAATCGGCGAAGGTCCTCATGAAAAGAAGCTAAAGAAATTAGCAACCGGGAATATCCGCCTCTTGGCTTTCCAGCCGCCCGAACTTTTTGCCCAATGGATGAACGAGGCCAAAGCCTTCGTCTACGCCGCTGAGGAAGATTTCGGCATCGCCGCCGTGGAGGCGCAGGCCGCGGGCTGCCCCGTGATCGCCTTTGGCCGCGGCGGTCTGACAGAAACTATCATCGCCGGCAAAACAGGACTATTTTTCCACGAGCAGACCGCGGAAAGCCTGAATGCGGCCATTGGTCAATTCGAGCGCGGGGACATCCATTTTGATGCCAAGGTAATTAGAAAGAATGCGGAGCGCTTCACTGCAGAGCAATTCAGGCAAAGCTTCGCCAAATACGTGGAAGGAAAATGGGAAGACTTTCGGTTTGCAAAGATGTGAACGCTGATTTATGCGCGCGGGGTTGGCGGGAAGGCAGACCCAAGCTAAAGGCGCACACATACCGGCTGCATAATGGATCGCATTTTTAACTACAAGTTTGCCAGGCCCAGCGCATCGTCAACGGCGATGTGCCTGCTCCCTGCTGGGGCAGTGAGTTTAGTTAAACACAACCCACCGAGTTTCCCCGATGGGTTGTTTAAGGTTAAAGCTAGTAACAATCAGTCACTATGGTTAAAGTATTTGACACACTGACCTTGGTTCTTAAATGGCTGACCATTAGCATCTTCTAAGCTCTGCCATCCACCTTTTTTACACTGGTCTTTACTGGTTGGAACATTTGGCTCAAACGTCACAACGTCGGTATTTATCTGAACGTTATCAACTAAAACAACCTGATCTCCTGCAAAGGCCCACTCACCGTCTACTACGATATATATAGCGGTAACAGTATAGGCGCCATATTTTACAAGGGCTGCAGAATACAGGTCATAGAACGTCCCACCATCAAGCTGAGATGTATCTACTAAGCTTGTTGGAGTAACCAAGTTTCCGGAATTAGTCCAAACGTTTCCTGGACAACTTGTATAGCTTGGCGGAGGGCCGATATATACGACCATATTTCCAATATCCCCTGCTCCATTATCCAAACTTACTGCGAATCTTGGCGAACCTCCACCACAGCTATTTTCTGTGAAGTTGTAATCTGTTGCCAAATTCGCAAGATCACTTAGGGTGGTTACAGTGTCAGTAGTAAAGTCAACACCTGCATATCCGCCCGGTTCATTAGATTCAAGCTGGGCTGCATTGCCAGGGTTTCCCGAAGGTACTATTGTTGCATCACCAAAAAGTGAATATGTGGTTGCTGCAAATACGAGAATTACTGAGCTAGCAAGCATAATTGCTCCCGCTGCTCCTCCTACTAAAATTTGCTTGATTTTCATTTTTTTTTGCCTCTCCTAGGGCAGTATTTAAAAGGCCCTTCACAAATATCGAAGTTGTCCGCCAGTGTAACTCTATTTGTGGAATTGGGCAAGAGGCCGTATGAGAGGCGGCTGTTACTCCGTGCTCGCCTTCAGCCGCGGCGGCCTGATGGAAACCGTGGTCGTTGGCAAAACAGGACTATTTTTGAGGAGCAGACCCCGGAAAGCTTGAATGCGGCCATCGATCAATTCGGACGCGGGGACATGCATTTTGATGCCAGGGCCATCAGGAAAAATGCCGAACGATTTACTGTGGAGAAATTTGCAAGATCCTTCACCGACTTTGTAGACCAGAAATGGAACGCATTTAAAGAACGAAATTAGTTTGGCTGCGACAATTAGGCAAGAGCGATCAGTAACCCTTCGTTTGGACGCAGGCTCAAGCTGCCAGTCGAAACAACGTCTTGGCGGTTCAGGTGAGTGGACAAAACTATGCGCCCTTCTGCCGTTTGATCAAGCTGCAATCGCTGTTCTTGTCCCGAAAAATTCAGCGCCACTAAATAATCGCCACCCGCATTGCTGCGAATAAACGCGAAGCAATCGGCATTCCCAGTTTCAAGGCTGCGATAGCCGCCAGCCAGCAAGGCTGGGGTTCGCTTGCGCAGCCAGATCACCTGGCGATAGAGGCTCAAAATTGAACGCTCGTCCCGGCTGTGCTCGGCCACGTTGCGGGTGACGTAGTCCGCAGCTAACGGCAGCCAGGGCTCTCTGCTGGAGAAGCCGGCCCACGGGCCGGCATCCCACTGCATCGGCGTGCGGCACGCGTCCCGCGTACGCTCCACCCCCAGTCGCCTGCCCTGCGGGTCTTGCACTGGTCGGGTGGGATCTTCCCGTTCTCCATCCCCAGCTCATCCCCGTAGTACAGCGTGGGCGTGCCGCGCAGCGTCAGGAGCAGCATGGCGGCCACTCCGGCTGATCCGCTCCCACGCTCGAAGCGAGGCGCGGTTGATCGTGGTTTCCCAAAACGTAATTAGGCCAGCCAAAGGAGGGCAGGGCAGCTTCCAGTTCATCTACTGACTGGCGAATGGCGCCTGCCTCCCGGGAGTGTAAATGAGGCGAAAGTTGATGGGTAAGTGCAAGCCATCCCCATTCAAGCCGTAGTAACGCACCCAACGCGGCAGCTCGTAGAACTGCTCGCCGATGGCGACCCGCGAGTCGTATTGATCGAGCACCGTGCGAAACCCACGGATGATCTCGTGAACTTCTTCCTGGTCCTCGTTGAAGGCATGCAGTTGGCGGCCAAACAGATCATCGGGGTGCAGGCCGGGAGAAGCGGCGTTGGGCGGATTGTCGCGCAACTCGGCATCTTTGATGAGCATGGCAACCACATCCATGCGAAAGCCATCCACGCCGCGGCGCAGCCAGAAGTGCAGCACCTCGATCATTGCCTGGCGGACTTGCGGATTGCGCCAGTCCAGCTCGGGCTGCTCCTTTAGGAACTGGTGGAAATAATATTGGCCGCTGGTTTCGTCCCAAGTCCAGGCCGGCCCGCCGAACATCGAGCCCCAGTTGTTGGGCATTGCTCCACCAAGCTTTGGATCGCGCCACAGGTACCAGTCGCGCTTGGGATTGTTGCGGCTGGCGCGAGACTCGCGGAACCAGGGGTGCTGGTCAGAGGTGTGGTTAGGCACGTAGTCGATGATGATGCCGCGCCGGTGGCTCTCGGCCACCAGGCGGTCAAAAGTCGCCAGGTCGCCAAACATCGGGTCGACGTCGCAATAGTCAGCCACATCGTAGCCGAAGTCGGCCATCGGTGAGGGATAGAGGGGCTGATCCAAATGGCGTCGACCCCCTATGAATTGGGAGTGCCATCGTTGAGATAGTCCAATTTTTGAATGACCCCTTCAAGGTCCCGCCGATACCATCCCCATTCGAGTCCTTGAAGGAGCGCGGATAGATCTGATAGACCACGCCTTGCTGCCACCAGTGCTGGCTTTGTTGGTTATTCATATCAGCTAGATTTATACTTGGAGTGCACCAATATGGACAGCCCGGAAGAATTTAAATTTACCGTCAACCCCGAGGTGGGCCAGGTCTCGGCCTTGCTCGTACGCCCGTCAGACGCCGCGGCCCTGCTGGTGCTGGCGCATGGCGCCGGCACCGACATGCGCCATCGCTCACTGGAAACGCTCAGCGCGGCCCTGGCCGATTTTCAATTGGCTACCTTCCGTTACAACTTTCCGTATATGGAGAACGGCCGCGGCAGGATAAGCCCCAAGCCGGTGCTCACCGCCACGGTGCACGCCGCCGTGACCGCGGCCGCTGAGGCGGCGCCTGAGTTGCCGCTATTCGCCGGCGGACGCTCGATGGGCGGGCGCATAACCTCGCTGGCCGCCAGCCAAGCGCCGCTGCCTAGCGTCAGGGGACTGGTCTTCTTTGCCTTTCCCCTGCATCCGGCTGGCAAGCCGGGCACTGAACGCGCCGAGCACTTGTTTCAAGTCGATCTTCCCATGCTCTTCCTGCAGGGGCCGCGCGACGACCTGGCCACGCCGGAACTGTTGGCGCCGATCATCAAGCGGCTGGGCCAGCGCGCCACCCTGCACACAGTGGCCGGCACCGATCACAGCTTCAAATTGCTCAAGAGCTCCGGCCGCACGGATGCGGAGGTGCTGCGCGAATTAGCGGAAGCCACAGCCGGTTGGATTAGCCAATTGTAGGGGCGCTTTGCAAAGCGCCCCCCGCGGGATGTATGAGACTAAAATCCGCCCTA
This sequence comes from uncultured Anaerolineaceae bacterium, assembly GCA_964572455.1. Taxonomy (GTDB): domain Bacteria; phylum Chloroflexota; class Anaerolineae; order Anaerolineales; family UBA11579; genus JAMCZK01. Next base: position 27,000 of record CAZNFL010000033.1, on the reverse strand, counting down.
GACTGCCGAGTACAGGAAAAACTCGTACGGAGAGGGGCGTAAGGCCACTTCCTGGATCTCGGCCATTTTTAGATCCTGCCACATGCTCAGCACATCTTCGGTGAAGACGCCGCCATCCAGCAGATAGTCGTGGTCTTTTTCCAAAGCGCGCACGCTTTCCAGCAGGCTGCCTGGCACGCCGCTGATCTTGGCCTTTTCGTCGCCGGTCAACTCCCAGATGTTCTTATCCAGCGGGCCGAAGCCGGCCTTCACCGGGTCGATCTTGCGCTTGATGCCGTCCAGCCCGGCCAAGAGGATGGCCGAGAAGGCGAAGTAAGGGTTGGCCGTTGGATCCGGGGCGCGGAACTCGATGCGCTTGGCCTTGGCATGCGCGTCCCCGCTGTAATACATGGGGATACGCACGATGGCGCTGCGATTGCGTTTGGAGAACGCTACATTGACCGGGGCTTCGAAGTGCGGAACCAGGCGCCGGTAAGAATTAGTGGTCGGTGCACAGAAGGCCAGCAGGCTGTCGATATGGGTCAGAACCCCACCGATGTAGTAGGAGGCAAGTTCTGATAATTCAGCATAGGTGCCTTTGGAATAAAAAAGGTTGGTATCCCCTTTCCACAAGCTGTTGTGCACATGCATGCCAGACCCGTTATCACCGTACAGCGGCTTGGGCATAAAGTTAGCGGTGAGCCCATGGCGGCGGGCGACATTGCGCACCACGTATTTGTAGGTCAAGAGCTTGTCGGCCATGGCCACCAGGCTGTCGAAGCGCATGTCGATCTCGCACTGCCCGGCGGAGGCAACTTCGTGGTGATGCATTTCCACTTTTGCGCCCCAGGCCTCCAGGATCATGGTCATCTCGCTGCGCACATCCTGTAGCGTGTCGGTGGGCGGCACGGGGAAGTAGCCGCCCTTGGCGGGAATTCGGTAGCCGAGGTTGGCCTCGCCATCCTTGGCGGCGATGTTCCAGCCCGCCTCGGGGCTATCCAACTTGAACCCCATTTGGTGCGGATCGATCGAGAAAGACATATGTGAGAAGAGGAAGAATTCTGCCTCTGGCCCCCAGTAGCTGACGTCGGCTACCCCGCTCTTCTTGAGGAAGGCTTCCGCCTTTTCGGCGATGAAGCGCGGATCGCGGCTGTATCGCTCACTCTTTTCGGGGTCGTGCACTGTGGCAATGAAGGTTAGTGTGGGGATGACGTAGAACGGGTCCATATGTGCAGAGGCCGGCTCTACTTTGAGCAGCAGATCGGAATCGTAGATGGACTGGAACCCTTTGATGCTGGAACCGTCGAAACCCATCCCATCTTCCAGGATGTCCTCCAGCTCACCAATGGGCGCGGAAGCATGTTGCCAAACGCCCAGGGGGTCCACAAAGCGAATATCGATTATTTCCGCCTTATGGTCTTTAACCAGCTTTTCGATCTTTGCAGGGACTGCCATAGGTACTCTCCTTGAAGGTAGATTTAACAAAAAAATCTCCCGGAGGGCTCAAAGCCGCTCGGGAGACTCCATTGTCTTCCAAAAAATAGATTCGCTTCGTTGCGAATCTCAACTCGCCATATTACGGGAAAAAATGAACTTTGTCAATATCGAATTTTTGCTCGACCTCAGAGGTTCAAAGCCAGCTTGTCCATCAGGAGCACGGCTTCGGCCACTTCCTTAATGGACTTGCGCGTGTCCATGCTTTCCTTTTGCAACAGCTTAAAGGCCTCCTGCTCCGAAAGGTTGCGCCGTTTCATCAGCACACCCTTGGCTTTCTCCACCAGCTTGCGCAGCTCCAGGGCTTCTTTGAGAGCCAGGGTCTCTTCCATAAGCAGGGCGTTCTCTACTGCGCCCCCCACAAGCTTGCCCACCGCGGACAGCAGGTTGACCTCCATCTTGGAGTGGGCGTGTGCCGACTTATGCTGCACATTGATCACGCCTACTACCCCGCGCTTGCTGATGATCGGCACGGAAAGGAAGGCCTCGAAACGATCCTCGGGCAGGCTGCGGAAGTATTTGAAGCGCGCATCCTTGTTTGCCCCCTGCGCCAGGGCCACCGGTTTATTCTCACGGGCCACCCAACCTGTGAGGCCTTCGCCCATTTTCATTTTGATCTTTTGCAGCAGGTCTGGGCGCGGGTTCTGTGAAGCACGCAGCACCAGCTCCTTGGCTTCTTTATCGACCACGTACACCAGGACGGAATCGGCCTCGGTCACTTCCCCGGCGATGCGCACGATCTCCCGCAAAACTTCCTCGAGTTCGAAGCTGCTTACCGCCTGAGCCACCTGGTACAGCAGCGCCAGCTCTTTTTGCAAAGCCTTGATTTCGGCTTGGGTCATGCGCGGATTATAGTGCTTGATTGGAGGGTGCGAAGGATGAGGGATTAAGTGAGGGTTGGGATCAATTGGACGAGGTAAATTCCTGGTCTGGCAAAGTGTAATAGTTGTAAATGGCCTCGGCTAAATCCGAGAACATGCTTGACACCGGGTCATAGATCAATTGAACGGGATGATATAGGAAGATGGCCACCACATAATCCCCAATGGGTGTGAACACAATGCCGACATCTCCCATGCTATGGATGATGCCTTCGGGCGCCTCGGCGATCCAACCGTGCTTATGGGCAATGCGGGTGCCCTCGGGTGCGCCGGCTTCAAGCAAGAGGCCAATGCGGTTCAGGCTGAGCAGGTTGATGATGTCCTGGCATTCCGCCTGGGTGATGCGATCTTGGAACACGGCCACCAGCGCCCCGCCGCCGCTTTCTGCGCATTGGTAGAGGTCGGTAAGCAGCATGCCCATGTCGGTTGGAGTGGTTTGGTTGTACTGGTCGGGAAAATCATCAGGCGGATAGATGTCGGTTCGTTCCTGGGCGGGAGTGTTGTAAATGCGCAGCAGCGGCGCGCCGAAATAAAATTGGCCGGCCAGGAAAGTGTTCTCCAAGCCGAGGGCTTGGATATCGTCGGTGACCATGGTGGGACCAAAGGTAGGATCCAGCAAGCTTTCCATCAATTGGTCGGCGGCCTCGTTGCCGGATTCGATTATCATTTCATTCAAGAGCGCCTGGGTAACCTCATCGGGTCGTGCCTCCAGCCGTGAATATACCGAGACGAGGATGGGGATCTTCACAATACTGGCGGCGGTGAAGCTGGCATCCGGTTCGGTGGGCAGGTTGCTGCCCAGGCGGTATAGGAAGTGCAACTCCTGTCCGCTGACCAAATCGAGGAAATAGATATCGGCCAGGCCGTCATAGCCGGCCACCTCCATGATCTGCTGCAATTGCACCTGTAGATTGTCCAGATTTGGGCGGGCCGGGTTGCTTTCCTGGAAGCCAAGCTGCACAGTGCGCTGGCTGGGCGAGAACAGGGCGCGCTCGATATCCTGCACCGCATCCTCGGCGTTCAATACCGTCCCGGGTTGCCCCAGCTCAAATTGGGTGGTGCCGGCGATGGGCAGAGCCGGGCTTGGCGGCCGGTCATAGCGCGCGGAAATTTCCTCTTGCAAATAAACGCGCAAGCGTTCTTCGGAATAGGTGGCATCCAGCGGCACTTCAGCTGGGCTGGATATTCCGCCCCACAAGTAATCCCAAAATCCCACCCAAAAGGGAGAGCTGGTGCGTTCCAGGTCGGCGGCGGCGATCATGCCTTCCAGGTTGATCGCAAAATCCACGCGGGCCGGGTCCATGTGGATCAGGGCATCCCCATACTGCAACTCCACCGGCAGGCCATATACTTCCAGCAGGCGCTCAGCCGCTTCCTGGCGGCTGATGCCGCCAACCGGCACACCCGCAACCACCAAGCCAGCGGGGAAATTAGCCCGGTTGCGGCTGTAGACGATCAGTTGCAAGGTGAGGAGGACCACGGTGGCGATCAGCAAAAAGCTGGAGACCCACCGCGCAAAGGAAGTGCGAGGGCGTACGTGCATGGACATGGTTAAAAGCTCGCGAGTATATCACCTGGGAATTCCATGCTAGAATCCTTACGAACGCAAAAACAGCGTTCGCGTTGGAGTTGCTTATGCAGTGCTTAAATTCAGCGACTAGCTGAATCGCAACTCCCCAAATGATAACCCTATGTGGAATTGCTAACGCAAAAACAGCGTTCGCGTTGGAGTTGTTTTCCGCGAAGCTAATATGGGCAAAAAGCTGAAAACGCAACTCCATTTCCGAATGAACAGATTTCACCGCCAGCCCGAAATTTCCTTCGAACATGCTGCGTAGCTTCCTTATATATCTATCCCAGGCTGCCTGGGCGCGCCGGCTGACCACAGCCTTGCCCTTTGCTGGGCGAACGGCGCGCCGCTTCGTTGCCGGCGAAACCATCGAGGCCGCCCTGCAGGCGGTGGGTGAGCTGAACCAGGCCGGCATGCTGGCCACGCTGGATCTGCTGGGTGAGCACACCCACGACTCAGCAGCCGCCAACGAAGCCAGGCTGCAGATCCAACAATTGCTTACCCGAGTGGCCCAAAGCGGCCTGCGTTCCAATATTTCCATCAAGCTCACCCAGATCGGCCTCAAGCTGGACGAAGCCCTTTGCGCCCAAAATTTGAAGGCCATCCTGGAAGCGGCAGGTGCTCTGGGCTTGTTTGTGCGCATTGACATGGAAGAGTCTGCCTGCGTGGATGCCACGCTGCGCCTCTGCCGGCAGATGCGCAGCGCCGGTTTCGAGAATGTGGGCATGGTGATCCAGTCGGCCTTGTATCGCAGCGAAGAAGATGTGCTGGCCCTGCTTCAGGAAGGCGCCCGCATTCGGCTGGTCAAGGGCGCCTACATGGAGGCGCCCGAAGTGTCTTACCCAAACAAGAAGGATGTGGACGCGGCCTATGACCGCCTGGCGGACCTCATGCTGCACGCCAGTATTACTCCCCATTTGGAACGCGGCAAAGATGGCGCCTGGCCGCCGCTAGCGGCCATCGCCACCCACGATGCGCGCCGCGTCGAATTTGTCCAGCGGCACGCAAGTGAGATCGGCCTACCCAAGCAGAACTTCGAATTCCAGATGCTTTACGGCATCCGCCGTGAGCTGCAAAACAAGCTTGTGCAAGATGGCTATGCCGTGCGGATTTACGTCCCCTTTGGCCGCGAGTGGTATCCCTATTTCATGCGGCGGCTGGCCGAGCGCCCGGCCAATCTATGGTTCTTTTTAAGTAATTTGTTACGGAGATAAGCGTGTCTGAATTGGCCCAGGAATTGGCCGCCAGCCTGGAAACCGAAGGCCGCAAAACGCTTGAATTTTTCCACAGTCTGGCACCGCAGCAATGGGAAGTGCAGGTCTATGCGGATGGGCCGGCCTGGAAGGTGCATAACCTGCTAGCTCACTTTACTGAGGTCGAAGGCAGCATTCCGCGGCTGATGCGCTCCATCCTGAAAGGCGGGCCTGGCGTTGAAGAAGGTTTCGATATTGATGCCTGGAATGCAGCGCACACCGGCGAAATGAACGGCCAAGACCGCGAGACGTTGCTAGCTGAGTTTGCCCGCCGGCGGGCGGCCACGGTGGCTTTGGTGCGCACGATGAGCGCCGCCGACCTGGATCAGCGCGGCCGTCACCCGGCTCTTGGCGTTACCGAGATCAAGCACATGGTCAGGTTGATGTATCTTCATTTACAGGGGCACCAGCGGGATATACGCAGGGTGTTGAAGGCAAAGGTCTAGACCGTGTTCACCATTCCATTGGCTGACCGCGGTAGTCTACAAAACGCCCGCTATCACTTGAACGGGCCTTCTCGACATAATCTACAATTCCGCGGGCTGATTCTTGAGGTTTCACCATTGCATTCGCGCCGCCCATATCCGTGGCCACCCAGCCGGGATGCATAGCAATCACAATGGCTTCCTCGCCAAGCGAGGCGGCCATTTGGATGCTGATCGCATTCTGGGCGGATTTAGCGGGGCCATAGAAAAAGCTGCCTGCCCGGAATCGGCCTATCCGCGCGGCGGAGGAACTGATATTCACGATGACCGGTTGTTTGTTCCTGCGCAGCAGCGGCCATAGTTGTTGGGCCAGCCTCAGCGGCCCGACGGCATGCACCTGCAACCGGGTTTCAAATGCCTCGATAGGCACGTCCATAATGGATTTTGCACGCACAGGCCCCTGGCCAGCGTTATTGATCAGCAGGTCTATGTGATCGAAGTGCTGTTTGCAAAACGCGGCCAAGGCAGTTGCGCTGGGCGGATCGGTGAGATCGAGCGGGTGCGCCTGCAGGCGCTCATCCTGCTCGGCCAGCTTCAGCAGAGTGCGGCTATCTTTGGCGGTGCGATAAGTGCCCAGCACCCGGCCGCAGTCGCGCGCCAGCAATTCCTGCACCATGGCGAAACCGATGCCTCGGGCGCGGTTGGCGCCAGTAACGACCGCAATAGTGTCCGCGCCGATCTTCATCAAATAGAGAGCAGCTATTTAGCGTTCGGGTCGTTCTGGTGAATGCCGAAGACATTGCCCTCGGTATCAGCGCAGTAGGCCTGCCAGCCTACGCCGGGAATGGCGTGCAGTGCGTGGGTCACTTTGCCGCCGTTCTTCTCCACGGCAGCCAGCACCGCTTTGGCGTCCTTGACTTCGAGGGTATTAGTAGTGCGTTGCTCCTCGGGCGAGCTGCGCCGCCCCAAGCCTCCGTTGATGCCGGGGGCGCTATCTTCGCCGGTGATCACCAGCCAATACTCTGTTGGCCCTTCCCATTTTTTCACCTTCCAACCGAAGGTGTCCGTGTAGAACTTAGCCATGCGGTCTAGATCGTGGCCTACTATTTCAAAATGCACAATGCGAGACAAAATGACCTCCTCAAACTGAATAATCTGATTTTAGCAGAGAGAGACGAAGCTCTTTTGATCTTATTCCTAGTTCATAGGCTAGGGCTTCACCGATCCCCGAAGAAACCCCCGTAATAATGAACCACTTTGTTGTTTATGGCTTTTTCATGCCCAAAATAAGGTACGAACTATGTGCCAAATTTCACAGTTACCCTGGAAACGGGTGAGAAGCGCGTAACCCCCAAATGAGACAAGGGTTAATAGGTATGAGCGGCGCTTGCCGCAAACCTATTCTCTAAAGGAGAGTAAAAAGATGGATACAAGCAGTCTTGGTAGGTGGGCCTGGCTTATCGGGCTCGTAGTGCTCGTGGTATTGGGGCTTCTCGCCGCCATACCAGTGGATCTAGGTGCAGATACCGGTACACTGATTACCACGATCGCTGTGATCCTGGCCATCCTCGGTGGGCTTTTGTTCCACTCTAGCATGAAGGATCGCAGCAGCTTCCTGATCGCTACCGTAGCCTTGATCGCCGTTTACGGCTTTGTTGCTGCTTCTGGCTGGACACTGTTCGGCGTCGGCGGGTACGTTTGGGGGATTTTAGGCGGGGCTACGACCGCTGCTGCGGCTGGATCTGTAGGCCTCCTGCTCTTCATGGTGTATGAGTGGATCATGGGCGCAGCTTCAAGCAAGTAATCAAAATCATTCATTTTACAAAAGAGCGAGGCTATGCCTCGCTCTTTTGTTTAACTAAGCCTCTTAGACCAAAGTGGGCCTCATCTTAAAAGAAAGAGCGGGAGTTATCCCGCTCTTTTTGATGGTCAGACTCTATGATTCGCTTGGACGATCTTTGCGTTCGTCCGTGCGTCGCTGCGCCTTGCGGATGGCCTTTTGCTTGGCGATCCGGCGCGCCTCGCTGGTGGAAATAAACCAACGCTTGTTCCGGACCGTGCTTAACACTTTACTGCGAGCCACTTTTTTACGAAAGCGCTTCAGCAAGGATTGCTGCGACTCCCCCGGTCTCAGCACGACTTTAGGCAAAACTACACCACCTTTCGATTTGGAATGCTGTACCAGCCCTACATAAAACGCTTCCTGGGAGACCAGGAAGCTATGTTGTCTAAGTCCGGCCGGAACGTGGCAAACATTATAACACGGGTTATTCGGCGTTTCGCCCCCGCGCTTATAATCCCAGCGTGACCAATAAAGAGCTGGCCGATACCTTTGGCCTGATAGCGGATCTGCTGGAGATCAAAGGCGAGGTTATCTACAAGACCCTGGCTTACCGCAAAGCCGCCGAAAGCCTCACCGACCTGGGCAGGGACGTGAACGACATTTGGAAGCAAGGCGGCCAAAAGGCCTTGTTGGAGATTCCCGGAGTCGGCAAGGCCATCGCCGAGAAAATAGAAGAACTGCTCCAAACCGGCCAACTGGGCTACTTGGAGCGCCTTAAGGCCGAAGTCCCCCCCGAACTGGCGACCTTGCTGCGCATCCCGGATCTGGGGCCAAAGAAGGTCGGCCTGTTCCACCGTGAACTGCATATCCTCACCATTGCCCAGCTGAAAGAGGCCGCCCAGGCCGGCAAGCTACGCGACCTGCCCGGCATGGGCGAGAAATCCGAAGCCAAGATTCTGGCCGGCATCGAGTCGCTCACCCGGCGCAGCGGCCGCCTGCCGCTGGGCGAGGTACTGCCCTTTGCGCAAGACCTGCTGGCCGAGCTGCGCAAGCGCCCCGGCGTGAAGGCCGCCGAGATGGGCGGCAGCCTGCGGCGCATGCGCGCCACCATTGGCGATATTGACTTGCTGGTGGGCGCCACCAAGCCTGATGAGGTCATCCAGGCTTTCGTAGAGATGCCCAACGTGGCGCGGGTGTTGGGCCAGGGCACGGTGAAAACCAGCGTAGAGTTCCATAACGGGATGCGCGCCCAGGTTTGGGTGCACCGGCCGGAACGCTTCGGCACCGCCCTACAATATGCCACCGGTTCCAAAGAACACAATGTGCGCCTGCGCGAAATGGCCCTGGATAAGAAACTCTCGCTCTCCGACCAGGCTTTCCTGCGCAAGGATGGAAGCGAGATCCTGTGTGCCAACGAAGAAGAAGTCTACAAGATCCTGGGCATGCCGTGGATCCCGCCTGAGATCCGCGAGGACCACGGCGAGATCCAGGCAGCCCTGCAAAACAAGCTGCCCAAGCTGATCGAGACCAAGAACATCAAGGCCGAGCTGCATTCGCACACCACCTGGAGCGACGGGCAGACCAGCATCCTGGAGTTGGCCCAGGCCGCCAAGAAACGCGGCTACAAGGTGCTAGCCGTTACCGATCATTCGCCCAGCATCGGTTTGGTCAATGGGTTGACCCCCGAGCGGCTGCGTGAGCAGCGCAAAGAGATCGACAAGGTGCGCAAGAAGCTGGGCGACTCGCTGCTGATCCTGCACGGCATCGAACTGGAGATCCGGGCGGACGCCACTTTGGATCTGCCCGACGAGGTGCTGGCCACATTGGACATCGTGGTTGCCTCGCTGCACGTCAGCATCCGCCAACCGCGCGAGCAGGCCACCGCCCGCCTGCTGGCCGCCATGCGCAACCCGCATGTCGACATCATCGGCCACCCCAGCAATCGTATGCTGCCCGACCGCGAGGGCGCCGACCTGGATTGGGACGCCGTACTGCAAACCGCGGCCGAAACCGGCACGGCCCTGGAGATCAACTCCAACCCCAAACGCCTGGACCTGGATGACGTGCAGGCGCGCCGCGCCATCGAGATGGGCATCAAACTGGCCATCAACACCGATGCCCACCACCCCGACCATATGGACTTCCTGCCCTTCGGCGTGGCCACCGCCCGCCGTGGCTGGGTGACGGCCAAAGACGTGATCAATGCCTGGACGCCAAAGCAGATCCAGGCTTGGTTGAGGGATTAATTTTAGACAAAATCGGTTTGGGACATTTGCACCTGTTTTGGGGGACATAAAACACTTCTAACCCGCCAAGCGAGCGCTAACCTGAATTAGCAACCCTTATCACCAAAGGAGTTCGTCATGATCGTGACCTTGGACCGCAGGATCTGCCCCCGTTGGCAAGCCTCTTGCGAAAGCTGCTTTGCCACCCGCCTACTCCAGGACAACTTCGACGCGGCTGACTGCTGCCTGCGTGTCGCGCAAGATGCCCGCCCAGCGATTGAGTTCAACATCACCGACCGCGATGGGAGTCACAAAGTACTCAGCGTGACCCCGGCCAACCGCGCCGACGCTATGGACTCCTGGCTGTTGCTATGGCAGCAACAAGCGGGGGTGGCAACGACTTAACTAGGTATAGATTCCCCTGTTAAAGACTGACCCTTCTGGGCAGCGATCCATTTGTCTAATTCGCGCAGAAAAATATTGACCTCAGCCGGGGCGAGGGCAAGAACCTCGCCCTCGCCTTTCACCAGGAAAAGCGAAAGACCCAGGTCTTCGAAGACGATCGAGTTGGAATATTTCTTGAGCGCCTGCCGGTAGGATGGACGCTGGCCGGCCGCGGTCGAGCCAAAGGCCATCGCCAGACCCAGGCTCAAGCCTTCCGGTTGAGCGCGGCGGGCATCCACGGCGCGCTGCATGCCGGCCTCAAAAGCGCCGAGATAAGCCACAGCCTCTTGGCGATCGGGGCACAGCAAAAAGCCTAAGCGCTCGCTTTTCTTCGCCAGCAACAGGTCGAGACTTAAACCCGAAGTTTCCTGTGCAGTGAATCCCTGCCCGGCAAAATGCTCGCTGAGTATCCAGCGCAATTGGACCGTATCCATGTTGAAAATTATAGCTACGCAGCGCCTTCGGCGCTGCTTTTAGAGTTTCTAGGCGACTGCGCCGACTAACGAAACTCCCTATTGGTCCGGGGTGTCTGCTATTCTCTTGGCCATAAAAATATCGGGCCTGCCGAAACCATTGGCATCCGGCAGGACGCCAATTACAACGAAACCCAGTTTTTGATAAAAAGTAACCGGATGCCGACGGAGGTTGCGCATGGCTGCCAGCTTGCCGAGCACATCCGGGTATAGATCTTCACCGCCCAGCGAGGTGGTGTTGGTCTCGTCGTCGGAGCCGAGGTGTAGCGTGATCGCACCGCGAGCGCGCACCTGCTCCTCAAGGTCGCGCACCAGAGCGGTGCCAATGCCGCGGCCCTGGAATTCGGGGGCCACCGCCAGCGGGTGCAGCTCCCACGCATGCCCGTCGTACCCCGAGATGCCGCCAATCCAGCCAAGCAGGCGATCGTTATCAGCCACCGCCGCCCGGCTGATGCGCTCCGCTCCTAGGGCTTCCTCCACTTCTGCGAGACCGTCAGCTAACGACGGCCAAGCCTCAGGATAATCGGTTTTGAAAGCAGCCACCAGGATCTCGGCGGCTTGCTGGCGGCCGGGGGCGCCAAGAGAGATGAGGTCAACGATCTTCAAGGGCGAGGTTCAGGAAGTCGCAGCTACTTTAGTGGCGCCGAGCAGCCGCAGGGCCAGCCAGAAATCGGCCAGCGCCAACACAGGGTGGAAGGCGGCCAGCACAGGCATGCTTTGGCGCAAGAAGATAACCAGCACATAGACCTGGATAACCCAAACCAGGAACAGGACCCAGGTGAGCAGTTTCACTTCACGGGTGGCCCTACCCAGATATATGATGATGAGCATGGGCAGCAAAAAGATGACCATCGCGTGGCCAAGAGCTTCGTGGTAGTCCCAATTCGTTTGGGCCGGACGAGCCACCACTACCAGACCAGCCAGGAAAACCTGGGCGACTACCGCGAAAAGGAACAGCCAAACCAGGATGCGAAACAGTTTATTTGCCGAGTCGGTCATAAGTGCTCCTTTTTATGAGCACATTCTAAAACAGAAACCAAACATTGTCACCTGAGCCCTTCGCTTCATTTCACTTAGGGTAACCTATGTGACGAATCGCTCGTTTTGTCATTCTGATTGTCATTCTGAGCCTTTCGCTTCACTAACTCCGTCGAAAAAGCCAATCATCTTCAAGGCACGTGATCCGGGCTCAACAGGGAGTCAGGTGGATGCTTCGCCTAACGCCAGTAGCTCAGCATGACAGAAGGCGTAATGGCCGATACTCAGAATGCATGCAAAAACTTTATGTCATTTTGAACAAGCAAGGCTTGCGCAAGCAATGCCTTGGCGACGTGAAGAATCCATCCGAATCATTGGTTGTCTGAAATGGTTGCTTGACTAAAAGCATTCTTTTGCTAAGAGCCGGACTCAACAGAGAGCCGGGTGGATGCTTCGCTCCGCTCAGCATGACAAAAAGGCAAAATGGTGTTTCGCAAGTAGCTCAGCATGACAAAGCAGGTGGATTCGGAAGATGATTAACCAAGCCTTTTGCCTCCTAAATTTACTGATATACTGCCTCAAATTGTCTTAGTAAGGAGAGAAGATGAAACACACAGCCCGTTTTTCGAAGACTTTAATCCTGGGAGTAATGCTAGCTCTGCTGGTTACGGCATGTTCGGCCAGCCCAACAGCAACGGCAACCCAAGCAGGGCCTGATCTGGGCGCCACCCAGGCCGCCCTGGAAGCCACTCAGGCCGCGCTAAGCGCCGCCCAAACTGACGCAGCCCAGCAGGCGGAAGCTGGACCCACGGAAGCCCCCACTCCGGAGCCGGTGGCCACAGCAGAGCCCACTGTGGCTGTGTCCGAGGATGAGCCGTTTTACACAGAGGAATTCTCCGTACCGCCGGAGAGCTGGACCTTTATTCTGGTGAGGGGCGAGGACGCAGATTTTGAGTTATATACGCAAAACGATCGCCTGGTATTTGAGATCACCGGGGAAAATGTTTGGCCTTACTTAAGCTATAACAGCTTTACTTACACCGACGTGCGCCTGGATACGCGCGCAGAAAACCTGGGCAATAACAATAACAACATCACCTTGTACTGCCGCGCAAACGACGACGGCTGGTATGAAGCCAGTGTGGCCAACAACGGCCTGTACAGCATTTACCGTTACGAATATGACACCGCAGAGTTCACCGTTCTATATAACGGCGGCGTTCAAAACCTGCGCACAGGCAAGGACACCAACGACTTCACCTTGATCTGCGTCGGCGACAGGTTGACTCTGGCAGTCAATGGGGTTGAAATTCGCACGGTGGAAGACAGCCTGTTTGACAGCGGCTATGTGGGCATTGCGGTGGCCTCTTTTGACGGTTTGCCGGTACACGTAGAATTCGACTACGTGACGATCAGCGAACCTTAAGCACTACAGTTACCAGAAAAAAAGGCCGGGGCTCCCGGCCTTTTTTTATCTCAGCAAGCTCTCATTCACTTGCCAGCAGCTTATAGGCCAGGGTGGCCGCGGCCAGCACCTGACCGAAAGCGGCGAAGAGCTGCTGCGGGTCGAGCTCGGTCCATTGGGCGGCCTGGCCGGCCAGCACGGCCACAATCGCCAGGCCGGCCGCCACCGCGGCCGTCAGCCAAACGGCGGCGCGGCCTTGCAGCCCAAAGGCTTGCTTCAACGCATTGACCAGCGGCACACCGAAGGCGCCCGCCATCCAGAAAATGATCTGTTCCATGTTTCCTCCCTAGTTAGTTATCCAGTCATTGCGAGGAGTGCCCACGCAGTGGGACGACGAAGCAATCTCCACCACAAAATGCGGGAGAGACTTCGCTTCGCTCGCAATGACGGGGTTGGTTGCTTCATCTTTCATCCCTCATCCTTTATCCTTTGCCTCTCACCACCTCCTCCAGGCGTTGCAGAATGCGCTCGCTCAGCTCGGCCAGCTGCTTTTCGTACAAAGCTAGAATGCGGTCCAGCAGGCTGCGAGCGATCAGATCGCCGCGGTAGAAAGCCAACACCATAAAACCCAGCAGCCCCACCACGCCGGCCGCGTTCAACGCCTGCAGTAACACACTCAGTTCTCCATTTTGCAAGTCCATACTCACCTCCCATCAGGTTTCAACAAATTCAATTCCGCGCTACCCTCGTTCAGGTTCCTTCTTGCATTATTTTTCTGTTTTGTTCTATAATCTACCGATATCGCTTCCCAAAAAAGGAGGAAGAACATGGCAACCAAGTCACGCAAGTCGTCGGCTAAGAAAGCAAAGCGGTCCGCCAAAAAATCCCCAAAGCGTAGCGCTAAACGCAGCGCTAAGCGCACCCGGAAAGCCCCCAAGAAGAAAGGCTTTCTGGGCCTCTGGTAAAACTGCTCGAAAGAGCAATGGTCATTTATTGATTGATGCATAAGCACGACCGAGTTCTGGGCTCACACAACGAGCCCTTAACTCAACCACATGGCACGCGCGGCGTGCCATGTTTTTTTAATTGGTTGAGCGGTTCAGCTCGTGCCAGTTGCCGCCTTGCTTGATCAGGGTGAGTTTGTCCGAGGTTCCCGCCAGGGTAAAGTCACCTGCTAAGCGCAAGTTTCCGGTGCCATCCTTGGCTTTTGGATCGCGGGCGGCCACTTCCGAACATAGAACCAGAATGTCGCCGTCCAGTCCCCCGTGGATCGTGTCCAGGTCATCTGTAGCTGAGCCCCCTTCTGTGTCAATTTTATGGAAACCGCGGGTAGCCGTCACCGCGCCGCCGGCGATAGTAAGGGAAGAAGGCGCTCCCAGGCCAATAAAGCCGGGGCCAGCCTTGACCAAGCCGCCCGATAGGGTCAGGTCTCCTAAAATATCTACATCCCTAAAACCCGCCGAAACGACCAGGCGATAGCTGGTGTCAATATAAAAGGACGGATCCAGCCCCACCTCCTGGGTGTATATCTCGGCCAAAACGGTTGAGCCGTCTTCGGTCAGGAAGCGGATCTTATTGGCGTCTCCCAGGCTGTCGGCGGACTTGATCAACAAGCCGCCGGCATCCAGGCGGCCGGCGCCGCCGCCGAAGTACAGAGTGCCATCGGCCAGGCTGAGCCCAACCTGGGCGGTGTCGTTTTCCACGCCCACCAAAAAGAACTCGAGGCCATCGTAGGTGAAGCCCGGGTAGCCAAATCTGCCTCCGGTAAAACCCTCACCCGGCTCCAGGCCGTTGCCGCTGCGGAATTCTCCGGCTTCCATCAGGCCCAACGCATTGGTCAGGTCTTCCAGTGTGCGCAGCGGGGCGCCGCGCCGCTTGAGGCTCTCCACCTCGGCCTGCAATTTTTCCAGGCGCTTGTGCAGGCTGTTGTTGCTTGCCTGCCTGCCGCTCAACTGAACCTCTTTCTTTCCCATTATCCGTTCCCCTTTTCTTCGTGAATTTGTTCAAAAACCGCAAACAGTGAATTTTCCTGTGTGGAATATTCCATGGCCGTTACCCTGGCGCGGATCAATGCGCCGACGCCATTTTTGCTGAAGAACCCGGCGGAATCCAAATGCAAAGCCAGGTCATCTCCTAATCCAATATTGCCGAAGGCCTCCTCACCGAACACGGTGGCGCTGAACGTGAGCCTGGGAAAAGCCTCTCTCGCCAGGATCTCATCTGCCCGAGCTTCCAGCGTAGCTTCATCAATGGTATTCATGAATTCAACGGTTTCGGTGAGGCCGTACAAGTCCCGGCTGCGTTGGTTCCGCGCCGCGCCATCCGGCCGGATGGCCATATCCGCACCCTCTCCCAGCACACGAACCTTATTGACCAAGCTGCCCTCTTCGCTGACCGGCCCGATGGCCAGGTTCTTCCCCTCAATCAGCACGTAATCTCGCCTGGCGCCCCGGCGCTGCCGCCAATGGGCGCGGAAGAACAGAAAGCCGTCGTCATCCTGCCGCGGCTCCAGCCACCACTCGTGCGAACTGGACTCCTGGATCTCGTTGACAAGGTCGGCCAGGCTCTGGGCGCGCAACTCGACCATCAGCGGATCGCCTTTGCCCTGAATGCGGCCCTCGACCACGTTCATATCCTCGCGTTTGTTGCCGTGGTCAATCAGGTCTCGGAAGATGGCCCCCGGCTTGCCTTGCCAGACGCCGGCCTTGGGCGCATAGCGCCGTTCGAACAAACCCTCAGCCGATCTCGCCTCCACAGTTACCACGCCGTTTTGCCAGCGGCGCGGCGGCCAGATGAACCCGCCCCAGGCTCCCAGCTGCTCATGCTCGAACAGGATCAGGTTCCCGAAGCGCAAGTTGGGCTCGTCGCATTTCTCCTCCAACACCGAAAGGGTGAACTCGGCGGTACCGGTTCCGTTTAGCGCCCAGGCGCAATCCACCGCGACGTTGAGCTCGGCCAGCGGCTTGCCGGTGCGCGTGAAAACCGTCAAGCGGTGGGCCATGAGACCTCACCTGAAAATTCATTGACAGGGAGATTGCTTCGCTTCGCTCGCAATGACGGCACGAATAATGGTGGAGATTGCCACCCATTCGCTTTGCTCAGGGCAGGCTCTGGGCTTGCTTCGCCAAAGCGAAGCACCACTCCTCGCAATGACGAAGAGGGCGTGGTAGATGTTGCGATGTTATCGATCAGGTCGAAATTGTAGGTGTGGTATATGTGGTAAGTGTTGTTGGCGTTGTAGGTCTCCAACGCAAGCGCCCTTTGAAGTTTATTGCAGGTTGAGGGAGGGAGGGGTGTCGATACACTTTGACAAATTCTGTCATTTCGAGGAGCAAAGCGACGAGGAATCCCTTTTACCTTCGTCAACGCAATAAAGGGATTCCTCGTCGGCGTTTTATGCATTACCTTGCTGAAGGTGACAACGCCTCCTCGGAATGACAAGCGGGGATCTCGCAGCATTACAGACCACCATCCCGCTCGTGCCAGCTCAATGCCACCGTCACCGCCACCAGGCCGCTCTCCTTGAACTGCAGGGTATTGCTGCCGGGCGCCAGCGTCATCCATTCCGACTGCGGCTGCTCCAAACTGAGGGCTGGAAAAATATCGCCCTCATCTTCGTGACGGATGGTCTTGTTCTCGCAATCGATACTGATGGCTTCACCGAGGAGAATGGGGAAATCTACCGAGAAGCTCTCGCCAGTGGTCTGGTTGCTGAGCGTGAACTCCAGCTGATAAGTATCGGCCTGCTCGCTGCCCAGGGAGACGCTGGGTGTCTGGCCGGAGTCCAGCGTCAGGGTTACGTTTTCGGCCTCTACATACACGTGCACCCCGGCAGCCGCGGCCAGGGTCCCTTCAAAGCGCAGGCGCAACTCGGAGTAGGTCGCGCCCAACGCGCCGGTGGTGTTCCAGGCGGTCCAGGTAGCCGCCGAGCTCGGGGACGAAATAGTCTGGGCCGTATCGATCCAGATCTTGCCGTTTTCCGAGACCTGCAAGAGCTCTTTGGCAGCCCACAAAGCGCCGGCCCGGTATTTTTCGCCATCCATAGCCACGGCAGTCAGCCCGGCGGGCTGGTGGATCGACCAATCCAGCTCGTATTTCTCAGCACGAGGTTGAGACCCCTGCGCCCAACCGGCGCCATGCAAGCCCAGCTCCGTAGCAGGGACAGCCTGAGCGCCGCGGTTGCCGGTGTAAGCGCCGGAAAGCCCGCCGGTAGACCGGTGCACCGCGGGCGCCCACTGGGCGGTTCGTTTATTGGGCGTCTCAGGTGTGGACACCTGGAAGGCAGCGAACTCGTCGAAGTCCCACCAGGTGTTGCTCGAGGTGCTCAGGTTCAACATAGGCTTGGCTTTATCCGATTGGTTGGGAGCGGAAATAAGCGCATTGCCATACACCAGGCGAATATCGTGCTCTATCCAATAAACGCTGGACCCGTCTGCGTGCGAGGCGGCCGTGGTCCATTTAACAGCGCGGTTCACGCCGGTGACTTTGTAATCCTCGACTTCCACATCTGTGTAGGCGAACAACTCGCTGCCGATGAGCAGCAAGCCCCGCCTGGGCAACGCTTTCAGCGCGTTGAGGCTGGCTCTGCCGGCCTCGAACACAAGCTGGCTGAGCGTTCCAGTGCCCAGCGCACCTTCCAGCACCAGGCTAACCGCCGGGCTCAGGTCCAGGTTGATCCAAACTTTCGTGGAGCTGGTGTTGATGCCCGCCAGCCAACGCGGCACCTGCTTGCCATCCACATAGATGCGCAGGTCATCCCCGTCGGCTTGCAGCTTGCCGGCGCTGACCAGCGCGGCGGTGTTGAAGCCACCGCTTATCTCCAGGGGATAATCCACGAAGTCGGCGTCGATGCGGTTATAGATGGTGATAAAGCGGCGATAGGCGAAACCACCTGCCCGCGAAGTGGTCGGCGTGACCACGATCACGGGCTTGGCCGGGTGCGTGCCACCGACAGTGAACACTTCGGTCTCGGGGCTGGAGGCAATGTTCCAGACGCCGGACTGCACTTCGTCGCCCGAGGTCCAGATCCCATCCGGCGCCAACAGGGAGATGCGATGGATGCCGCCCTCAAGCACATGCTCTGTCACCTTGGCATCTACGAACCAATCGCGGGCGGCGCCGTCGCTGACGAGGAGCCTGGCGGTTTGGTTGCCGGCCGTATCGAAGGCGCGCAGCAGAGCATCAGTAAGCGCGGTGAGGTTGGCCTCGTCGATCACCTTGATGCCGAGCAACAAGCTGCGTGCGCGCAGCTGGTGGCTGGCGTAGACCGGAGCCCGCGCCCCGCGTTCCACTAATGCCGGTGAACTAGAAATTTGGATGTGGCGGTTATCTTGCGGCTCGAACTTGACCAGATAGCGGTCGGCCGGCAAGGTTACGCCGCCGTAAGATTTGAAAATAGCCCCCAACATAGATATGCCCCCTTACCGACTAGATGGACGTTATTAAAGCATGATCTTTGCTGGCACGAGCTAATTCATGGTGTTAGTCAAGTGGTTGCACAGCTTGGTGCAGGCGTCGATTCAGGGAGAGAGCAAGCTGAACTAACGAAACCTGTCATTCCGAGGAGCAAGGCGACGAAGAATCCCTATCTACACATCAACTCAAGAAAGGGATTCCTCGTCAGCGTTTTTGGCGAGGCTTTTTTGCCAAGGTGAATAACGCTTCCTCGGAACGACAGAAGTGCAAATCGTGGTGCGCCTCTAATCTTCCGCCAGCCAGCCGTGCTTGACCGCGGCTGGCTTCCATTGGGCCGCACTTTCACCTACGAAGTGCGCAGCAACCAGCTGGTTTCGGAGCGCAACCTGAGAGTGCTGGCGGATAGCGAGACACGCTGGTTAATCTGACCACTTGCGAAACATATAACGAGGGCAGCGGGGGAATACTTATACCGTCAAGCAGTGCAGGCCGTGCTGGTGGCTGTGGATTAAAATTCGAATCGTGATTAAGCGGGCATGATAGGAGAATGGGGGATGCGATATTTCTTCGCGGCGTCACGCCTGCCGATGGCAGGCTTACTGGCTCAGAATGACACCGTGTGTGGCAAATCAAAAAGCCCGGTCAGTGACCGGGCTTTTTGATTTAGTGCGTTGTGCTATTCAGCTCGTGAAATTGATAACGGTTAATTTGTATTACAGGCCTTTAACCACGGTGGCAATCGCCAGGATCACAAACCCAGCCGCGACCAACAGGAAGGCGCTCAACCCCCCAATGGAAAAAATTCCTTGTTCTGTAAGGATGCCGAGCACGCCGGCGATCACTGCAATGATCCAGGTAATTTCTTTTGGAGCTGAAAGTTTCAGGTTCATGGTTTTTATTCCTTATGTAGTGGGTGGCCATTAAATGCAATAGCCTTACCTATCTAAACACCACTTTTAGCCTCTGGTTACGCTGCGTTTGCTGCGCAAACGCGGGAGACGTGCTCGCCTCGGCGAGCTAGCACCTTCGGCGAGCTAGCGGCTTTGCCGAGTAACGCTTCTCCAGATTTGCCTTTATTTGTTTACATTTAGCATCTTGGCGGTTCTCTGCGGCCGCCATACTGGAAAGCTGCGCCGCGCCGCGGCCAGGTCGCTTTGCGCCTGCTGCCAGCGCACCGCCAATTGGGCGTCGCTGCCGCCCAAACGGGCATGCTGCCAGCGCAGGGCGCGCTCCAAGCCAGCCGCCACGGCCAGTTCCGGCGCCAGGGAGCCGGCCACCGCGTCGTCGTAAACGTTCAGCTTGGGGTGGGCGGCCTGGTACCAGACCCGCAGCGGCCGGCCCGCCGGCAGCGCGTCGGCGAAGAGGATAAGGCCCGGGTTGCCCGGCGCTGCCGGCACAAAGTCCCAATCGTAGACCGTGCGCCAGGGGTTCATTGCGGTGAACCCGGGAATGGCCAGGTAGTCGATGCGCAGCGGCCGCCGCCGGGTCCATTCCAGCGTGGCGGCAAAACTGCTGCCGCCATCGGTCATCAGGGTCTGGTCATCCACGAGGGGGATGTCGCCCAAAGCGCGCAAGCCGGCGTTGGCCAGCTCGATCATGGTCTCCAGCGGATAGTAGGCGCTAGCGACACCATAGCGATCGCCGGCTGCGATAGCCGCGCCCAGGCTGGCGGCCAGAGTAAATTCGCCATCAGCCCCGTCGTAGGCGCTGATGATGGCGAACTCGCCTTCGGGGGCGGCGCCCCCCGCCCGCGCCACGAACAGCGCGCCGCGTTTCCATTTGTCAGCGGCGTACAGCCCGGCCAGGCTGGCATCCTCCAGCGCCGCGGCGCTGCCGCCGCTGGCGGCGCCCGCCTGCAATTGGCCGAGTTCGGCATAGATATCTTGCAACAAGTTGCTCAATGTGTAAGCCATGTTTCCCCCTATGGGCTTTTAGATGAGACCCCCTTATAGCTTAAACGTTCTGACAACTGGATAATTACCCGCCAATATCAAGCCACTTGACGTACTGCTACTGACCCACCGCCAACTGCTGCGCAGGTAGTAAAATCAAGGAACTTGTGCGACAAAATCAAAGAGAACTAAATGACTTCAACTAAGCAAAGAATTGCAACGGCGGCGAGCACAGGCATTAGCAGCTGGTGGCTGCCGCTGCTACGCATCGCCTGGATTTTGGTCGTTTTGCTTTCCATTGGCTTAAGCGTGATCAGCTGGTCGATTATTTATGAACGCGCTCTGACCGGCTGCCAAAACACGACTTGCGAGCAGGCGCTCGTAAATGAGGGCGACGGGATAAGCCTGCTGGGCCTTCAGTCTTTGGGCCTTTCGGCACGGGCTTCCCTGGTAGTGATGTTTGCGATCGGGGCGCTTGCCATGCTTCCATATTTTGCTATCGCTCTGATTTTGTATAGCCGCAGGTTTAACGAACGTGTCGGGGTTTTAGGTGCCTTTATGCTTCCGGCCTTTGCTGCGGTTGCGGTAGGGCCGGCGAGCTTGCTCGTTGAGGTTTCTTCGGTTATAGGAATTTTAACTCTCATCATTGCGATCATCGGTCAGAGCACTTTTCTTATCTTCTTTTTTATTTTCCCGGACGGACGATTCGTGCCGCGCTGGACAATGTGGGTGGCCACAATTTGGACTGCTGCGTTTGTACTCGCGCTTCCCTTTGGATATGACCCGTTTGACTATATTGGGTTGGGATTCTTTTTCTTTATTGCAGCTGTGATCGGAGCGCAGATCTATCGCTATCGCAAGGTCTCAAACACAATTGAAAAGCAGCAAACCAAATGGGTGGTAATTGGATTGACCATATCGTTAGGAGGTTTTCTTCTTCTCCTGGTCCTTTTTAGTTTCATCCCGCGTCCTGACCAATTCCCCCCTATTGGCGCGCTCATTTTTAGGCTTTTGATTTACATCCTCCTATCTTCGATCCCTGTTTTTATTGGCGTTGCCATCCTGCGCAACAGGCTGTGGGATATTGAGGTTGTCATCAACCGGGCGCTGATCTATGGCCCGCTATCGGTAATCCTCGCCGCTGTATTTGCCGCTTTGATCGCCCTGATCAATCAATCCGCACGAGAGATTTTCGGAACGGAGGCGACTGCCAGCGCGGCGGTGGTCTCCGCCCTCATTGTGGCGACGATCTTTCAGCCGCTACGCACCCGGATTGAAACCTCGATCAATAAGCGCTTTTTCCCCGACAACATCAACTTAAACAAGGAATTCATTGAGTTCTCGCCCGAAGCGCGCAGCGTGATCGGGCTGAAGGATTTGCTGAAGGTAGTGGCGAGAAAGACAACTGGTCTGGTGAACGGGCAGCATACAGCCATCTTGTTGGCAAACAAGGGAACTGGTTATCGCCGAGTGGAAGCCTATCCCTCGGCGGGTAAGGGCGCGGCCACATTCAAGCCCGACAAATTCGTTCAAGCAGAACTTCAAAAAGGGCGAGCTGTGTCCAAAGGCAACCAACAAGGGCTGTGGGTGCCGCTCTACCTGCGGCGCATGCGCAGCCACGATGTGATCGGCATTCTGGATATTGGCCCGCGCACCAATAAAGCCGGCTTCTCCAGCGACGATAAGAAAGCGCTCAGCCAACTGGGCGCCGAGATCGGCACCTCGATTTATATTGCCCAGCTGCGCGAGAAAAGGAATTAGGGCGCCAGCGAGTTAGTCGCCGGCAAATCCAAGGGCAACTCGGTCTGGCGCGGGGCATCGGCCAACTTGTTGCGAATTTGCTTCTCGACCCAAGCGTGCGCTTCGGACTTCATCCTGCAGCGCGCTGCCGCCGCTGGCGGCGCCCGCCTGCAGCTGGCTGAGTTCGGCGTAGATATCCTGCAATAAGTTGCTGAGCGTATAAGCCATCATTCCCCCTTTCGTCACTGCGAGCCCTTCGCTTTGCTCGAGGGTAAACTCCGCGAAGCAGTCTCCCACAATTGACCAGGAGATCACTTCGTCGGCGCTGCTTCGCCGCGCACTCCTCACAATGACAGGTGGGTGTTCTTATAGCGCATTGTTGCTGCTTGGTGAATGGTTTCCCCCGTTTATCAAGCCAATGACGGATCTATTTTTGACCCAGCGCCAGCGCTGCGCCAGGTGTGGGGGCCGGCTTACGAGCAGGATACGCACCTGCTGCGTGTGCACATGAGCAAGAGCGCCAGACGATTGAGCAGGGCGCCGCCCGCCCCGAGTAGATTGTGACTGAGCCGGGAGTGAGGTACCGGTTCAAGGAAGCCGGCTAATGGTTATTTGCTAATGAAATAGCCAATATAATACTCGGCTTGCCCGTTTGGAAGAAAAACAGTATGGATCGTTTTGAAAAGCAGATCGGGATTTGTGTCTATAAGGCCACTCATCTCAGCAACTCTAAAAGCAAATAACTGGTTTTTTAGAGCGTCATAATCATTAATTCCGCCAGCAAAACAATTCTGACAAACTCGACCAGGATCATAAAATTCCATCAAGCTTCCTGCCTGATTGAATATTTTAGTCATGTAAAGTTCATCGTACTTATTTTTTTCATTTATGAAGAACTGAACTATTTCACCAGGGCCGGATTGCCATCCCCAATAATCAGAGGAGTAAAGTGGATACTCATTATAATTTTTTAGGAATATGCCAGACTGTACAGAGATAATAATGAAGATTAATAGTAGCGCTATGTTTTTAACTACATTATTCCTCGATAGCGTTTTCATCAGGAAATCTAATCCATAAGCGCATAGGAAGGGGAGGAAATAAATAGTAGTGAATATCGAGAAAGAATACGGGGGAGATCCATCTTTGGTTGTAAGCAGATCGGAGAAAGGATATAAGAAGAAAAGTAAAATAAATGGCAGGAATTTGATTTTTTCCTTATCCTTGTTGAAAATGAAAGCGATCAGCGCAAGCAATAGGAACAGAGCTGAGATCTGTAAAAAAATACCGTTTCCTCTAACCGAATGCCGGCTAATACTTTCGCCGGAGTCTATGGTTGCCGTAGTAAACAGAAAGTCATAAGAATAATATTTAGGATAATTACGACTCATGGTTTGGATCTTCTCAAGAGAGGCAAAGGGAGCGTTGCCGGTATTTTTATCTGCCAATCTCTGTGTATAGCCAGGATTGGTAAAAGTGTAAATTATTATGGGAAGATAAACGATGGCGGCTATTATTAGTACGATGAGCACTTGAACATATTTTTTCCATTTAAACCTGTTCTGCACAAGTTCTGCAGCGGCGATCACGAAGAGAACCAGCAGCACGCCAAGCACCCATCCGGGGGCTCCATAAGCGGCCACGCCAAACGACAGCCCACTTAAAGCCGCAATACGATTTGATCTTTTAATCTTACATGAAAGGTATAGATAATAACCAAGCAAGACAAAGAAAAGGGAGGGCAGGTGGCCAAAATTTGTCCTGGAGATATGAAAAAATATCGGAGTAAAGGCAAATAACAGCACGATCAGCAGCCTGAAACGCGAGCGAAGCAGGCCCAAGATCAGATAGATCATAACAAGACTTAAGATCGCAAAAAAAACTGAGGCCAGCCTCAAGGAAAAATCACTAAGGCCGAATAACAGAATGAACGGGAGCGTTGAATATATTGGCAAAGCGCCAAAAACATAATCAAAGTGTTGGTAAAAGAGAGGATTAATTAAACCATTTATATTGTTATGAATTAACAGGTATGCCTCATAACCAATTTTTGCTTCATCACAAAAAACCCCGTAAGGGATTTGGCCAAGTTTATATAAGTAAATAGGAATTATGAACAAAAAAGAGAGCAGGGGTAAATATTTTTTAACTTTTTCAATATTAGAAAACATAAATGGATTCCATTGCAAGGGCACATGCAGATTATACGACCCTCGCACGCGCCGGCAGGCACGGATTCCCATGGATCCGTGCCTTGCTTCGTAACTCGGTGAGAACTGCTCACGTTCGGTGAGCTGCTCGGCGTTGCCGAGTAACACTCCTCCAGCCTGCGCGACAGACCCCGGCTCCCCTCGACCCGTGCGTTGCTACGCAACGTGGTGAGGGTTGCTCAGCGTTGCCGTGTAATGGTTCTCCAGCACGCGCGGCGGACCCCCATCCCCAGGGACTCGGGTTCCTAAAACAAGCGCGGCCAGCTCTTTGGCTGGCCCTCGCTTATGGTTTTCAACTGACGAGAGCTAATTTTCTACGATCACCTTGCCGCGCAGCATGCCCATTTGGCATTGAAAGGGGATCTCGCCGTTTTGCTGAGGCGTGAACTCGATCGTCACCGTCTCGCCTTCTGGTAACTTTGCGGACTTTTGGAGCTTGTCGAAGATCACCATTTCGCTACACATCGCCGACTCCTGCCGCAGGAAATTCAGACGCACCGGTTTTCCCTTTTTGACCACGATCACATCGGGGTCGTAGCCCCCTTTCACGCGGATGGTGACTTCCTGGATCCCGGCGACCTCTGCCACTTGCACGCCTTCACGGCGGAACAGCCAGAAATACCACACGACCAAGGCTATCAAGGCCAGGCCCAGTACATTTACGATAATGGCTGGAATGTCCATGTTTTGTTTCCTTTCTTTTTTTCGTTGAACTAGCTAACGGCTGCTTCGGCAAAGCTCTTGGCTTTGAAGAAGCGCAGCCGGTTTGCGTTGGTAACCACGGTCACGCTGGAAGCGGCCATGGCGGCCCCCGCGATGATCGGGGAGAGCAAGAGCCCAAAGATCGGGAAAAGCAAGCCGGCAGCCAACGGAATGCCAAGCGTGTTGTATGCAAATGCTCCCGCCAGGCTTTGTTTCGCATTGCGCATGGTCGCCTTGGATATCTCAATGGCGTAGGCCACGCCCTTCAGGCTGCCACTCATCAAGGTGATATCGGCCGCCTCAATGGCGACGTCTGTGCCGGTACCAATCGCAAAGCCGACGCTGGCCTCAGCCAAAGCGGGTGCGTCGTTGATCCCATCGCCCACCATGCCCACCTTGAACCCGCCTTTCTTGAGCATGTGAACCTCTTGGGCTTTATTCTGCGGCAGAACTTCAGCCAAAACGCGCTCGATTCCAACTTGGCGGGCAATCGCCTGGGCGGTGCGTTCGTTGTCTCCGGTGATCATGATGACTTCAATGCCTGCGTCTTGCATTACGCGAATGGCCTGAATGGAGTCTTCTTTGATCGTGTCGGCTACCGCAACCACGCCAGCCGCCTTGCTATCGATGGCCACAAACATGGCTGTCTTGCCCTGACCCTGAAGGCGCTCGACTTCGCCCTTGATTTCGTTAGTGTCAATCGAATGGCGGGCCATCAATTTTGCATTTCCGACCAAAACTTTTCTTCCATCGACCAGAGTCTCAACACCATGACCTGGCACCGCCTCGAACTCTGTGGGCTCGATAACCTCCACGCCCAGGTTGCGAGCGCCTTGCACGATGGCTTGCGCCAGCGGGTGCTCACTTAGCTGGTCAGCACTGGAGGCATAACGAAGCAGAACCTCTTTATCAAAACCTTTTGCCGGCACCACATCGGTCAGTTCGGGCTTGCCCTTTGTGATTGTGCCGGTCTTATCCAGCACCACAATCTTTAGTTGTGACGCGGTTTGTAAGGCTTCGCCGTTGCGGATGAGCACACCGTGCTCGGCTCCCTTGCCTACTCCGGCCACCAGGCTCATCGGAACCGCCATGCCTACCGCGCAGGGGCAGGCGATGATCAATACGGTCACCGCCGTCACAATGGCAAAAGCCAAGACGGGGCTGGGACCAAAATTGAACCAGACCAGAAAGGTAAGTATGGAAATGATCATTACCGCAGGGACAAAGTAACTGGATACCACGTCTACCAGGCGGGCTATCGGGGCTTTGCTGCCCATCGCATCCCGCACCATTTTTACGATCTGCGCCAGGGCAGTATCTTTGCCAACTTTCGTGGCACGGAAGTTGAAGGTACCGGTGGTGTTCAGCGTGGCGCCGACGACCTCATCGCCCACTTTCTTGTCAATCGGCAGGCTCTCGCCTGTGACCAGGGATTCATCGACTGTGGAATACCCCTTGATGATCTCGCCATCCACGGGGATCTTTTCTCCGGGGCGCACAACAACCACATCTCCCAGGAGGACCTCCTCCGCTAGGATCTCCACCTCTTTGCCATCGCGCAGCACTCGGGCCGTCTTGGCTTGCAGGTCAAGCAGCTTGCGTATGGCCTGGCTGGTTTGTCCCTTGGCGCGCACTTCCAGCGCCTGGCCAAGAACAACCAACGCGGTAACGATGGCGGTAACGTCATAAAAGGGGGTTGCGGTTCCTTCTGGGAAGAGGCCGGGGATGATCAGGGCGATCGTGGAATAGATCCAGGCTGCACTGGTGCCCAAAGCGATCAGGGTGTTCATATCCGCAGAGTGGCGTTTCACGGCCGCCCAGGCGCCGGTGAAAAACTGGCCGCCTGAGTAGGCCATTACCGGTATGGTGGCTATGGCCGAGAGGGCAAATAGCCAGCGCACAAGGCTTTCTGGCGCTTCGCGGATAAATAGGTTAGGCAGGTAGAGCCAGGGCAACTCCGGGTAAGCCACCATCATTACCGGGATGGAAATGGCGGCGGCAAACCAGAATTTGCGCGCCAGAGAACGGTATTCTTTCGCCATTGCCTGCGCCTCCTGATCCGTTTCAAGATCAACCGCGTCTGCCAGGGAGCGGGGTTGGGTCACCGCCTGTCTATTTTTCCTAATTGTGA
>CAZNFL010000032.1:0-33653 GCA_964572455.1 uncultured Anaerolineaceae bacterium | reverse complement strand
GATCCGCTGGCCGCGCTGCCCTACGATCCCAGCTTGCCGCCGCAACTGACCGCCGACCAGGCCCGCGCCTGGGACGCGGTGCACAAGCAAATGGCCGCCGCGCTGCAGGGCGCCGCGACCGCCCCGGTGTTGCTGCACGGCGTCACCGGCTCCGGCAAGACCGAGATCTATTTGCAAGCGGTGGCCAAGGCGTTGGCCCAGGGGCGCCAGGCCATCGTGCTGGTGCCGGAGATCGCCTTGACGCCCCAAACCGTGCGTCGCTTCGTTGGGCGCTTTCCCAATCAAGTGGGGCTCATCCATTCCGAACTTTCGGAGGGCGAACGTTACGACACCTGGCGGCGCGCCCGCGCCGGGCAGCTGCCGGTGATCGTCGGCCCGCGCTCGGCTCTGTTCGCCCCGCTGCGCGAACTGGGCTTGATCGTGGTGGATGAAGAACATGACGATAGCTATTACGAAGCCGGCCAGGAGCCACACTACCACGCCCGCGAGGCGGCGGTGGCTTATGCCCGCCTGGCGGGTGCGGCTTGCCTGCTGGGTTCGGCCACGCCGGATGTGGGCAGCTACACGCGCGCCCAACGTGGCGAGTGGCTGCTGCAAGAATTGCCGGCGCGCATCCTGGCGCACCGCGACACAGCCCGCGCCCACCGCGAGCGCCTGGGCCAAGCGGCCCGCTACAAGGAGATCAGCGCCGAAGCGCAAGCGCTGGACCTGCCTCCAGTGGAAGTTGTGGATATGCGCCGCGAACTGAAGAGCGGCAACCGTTCCATCTTCAGCCGCAGCTTGCAGCAAGGCTTGAAAGAGGTCTTGGAAAACGGCCAGCAAGCCATCCTTTTCCTCAACCGCCGCGGCAGCGCCACTTATGTTTTTTGCCGCGACTGCGGCTTTGTGCTGCGCTGCCCTAACTGCGATAACCCGCTTACCCAGCACCTGGACCAGCGCAGTGAAACATTAGTCTGCCACCATTGCGGCTACCAGCGCCAGATGCCGAAGACCTGCCCCAATTGCGGCAGCCGGCAGATCCGCCATTATGGAACCGGCACCGAGACCGTCGAAGCCGCGGTGCATGAGCTCTTCCCGCAGGCGCGCACCCTGCGCTGGGACCGCAGCAGCACGCGTACTAAAGGCGCGCATGAACGCATCCTGCAAATGTTCAGCCAGCAGCAAGCCGATGTACTGGTGGGCACGCAGATGCTGGCCAAGGGCCTGGACCTGCCGCTGGTCACGCTGGTGGGCGTGGTGCTGTCCGATGTGGGCCTGAACCTGCCCGATTACCGCGCCGCCGAGCGCGGCTTCCAGGTGCTCACCCAGGTGGCCGGCCGCGCCGGGCGCAGCCCGCTGGGCGGCCGGGTGGTATTGCAAACCTTCCAGCCGGAACATTACGCCATCCAGGCCGCCGCCAAGCACGATTACGCCGCTTTTTATGCGGAGGAAAGCGCCCAGCGCCGCAGCCTGCGCTATCCGCCCTTCGCCCAATTGCTGCGCCTGGAATATCGTCACCAGGACCCGCGCAAGGCCGAGGAGGATGCCCGCCTGATGGGCGCTACCATCGAGCGGCTGCTGGAAAAAGGCGAGCGGCGCGCCACCGAGATGGTTGGACCAGTCCCATGTTTCTACCCGCGCCTCAACCGCCTGTATCGCTGGCAGATCCTGCTGCGCGGCCCGGACCCGGCCTCGCTGATCCGCGGGACTAAGCTGGTCGGCTGGCGGGTGGAAGTGAACCCTCCCAACGTGCTGTAAATCTGGCCGCTGATGACAAACGGGACAAGCAGTTATACAATGCAAGAGTAGCAAGAGGAGAGCCCGTGGCTTTGCGCAAAGAATTGGTGACCTGGGACGAGGTCACCCGCCTGATCGATCATCTCATCGTGCAGTTCGAGCACGAATTCCATGCCATGCTGGTCATCACCCGCGGCGGCATCATCCCCGGCGGAATGCTGGCCGAGCGCATGGGCTTGCAGGACATCCTCACCGCCGCGGTGAACTTCCCGGCCATGCTGCAGAACCCGAGCGACAACATGCTGGTCTGGCCCGTCTTCCTGCAATTCCCCGAGGACAGCCTGCTGCGCAGCCGCCGCATCCTGGTGGTGGATGACGTGTGGGGCTCCGGGCGCACCAGCACGGCGGTAAAGAACAAAGTCTCGGCCGGCGGCGGCATCCCTTTCACCAGCGTGCTGCACTTCAACCCGCATCGCAACCGCTTCGGCTCCACGCGGCCGGATTATTTCGCCGCCAGCACGGATGCGCATATCGTCTACCCCTGGGAAGGCGAGCCGACCGCGGGTTGGGCTAAGCGGGATTATTAGTTCTTAATAGCGTTATCTTCTGCGACTAAGGCTTATTGCTTTTCCGCTTGTTCTATTTTAAGCGGATCAAAAATTTCGGGATTCTTCATTAAGTGATCATATGCCCAATCAGTCATGTTGTAATCGACTTCGTTGTGACCATATAATTCCCTTGAAATAAAAATAATATCCTTTTGTACGAGGCCCATAGCTAAACCGCTCGGGTGCGATTGTCTGGTTCTTACTTTTCCGTCAATATAGGGCCTAAGGAATCTCAGTTCATTGTCGGTCAAATTGATTAGAAACTTCAGCCTATTTCTATTTTCTTTATATCGAGGCCACACATTTTTTCCTAGTCCAGCTACAAGTAAGGCAAAGGAAGCAATAAAAACAATACCGATAGTTAGCCTTAAACCCTCGTCTGTTCTGAATTTGACAAGCCCGATAAAGGAAATGAAATCCATTGGAGCAAAAATCACTATTACACTGAAAATCAAAGCCGGTAATGGCAAATTTACAACTATATTTCCAAGGAAACTCGCGAACTGACTAAACATGTCTCTTTCTTCCAATTTATCTCATTTTCAACTTCACTTTTAGGGTAATGCTATGAAACGGAACTCCGTCTAGCAAAAGTTCAATTACATAACTACCGGCCTCCTGAAATGTTATGTCGTCCTTAGCTTGATTAAGCACTGCCCACAACAATTCTTTGCCAGGATTTTGCACAGTCATCTCTACATAGTCATTTGGAGTATCCGGAAACTTAATGACGAATTGTCCATAAAATTGCGGCTCGATACCGATAAGGCCTAGCACATGAATGTCCCTTTCGGTGTGCGGGAAGCTGTTGACTTCAATCTTAGCTAACCCTTCTACATTGTCTAATTCATCCGCGTTGTTATATTTGGGAGTCCCTCTGAATACTTTTAAGTAACGAACATTTGGCATAAAGAGAATGGAGCGTCAGATTTTGCTGCTGCGGTCTGCTAATTGACAGCTCTTCATTTACCCGTATCCGCATTATCCCATATCTATTCTCGTCCAACCCCTTAACACCACCGCTACCCAACCCCCAAACCCCCTTGCTCCTGTTTTAATCAGCAGTCAGCCATTCACAATCAGCAATCTTAGGGGGTTCCATGTCACCAAATCCTGCCGCCGTCCTTTCCCAGCTCATCGAATTCGGCTATTCGCCCGAGCCTGATTTCCTTCCCTTCCAGTGGCGCGTCGCCTACGAAGCCGTCAAGGTCGTCCACGGCTCGCGCGAAGACCGCCTTGCTGCTTTCACCGCCGCCATCGAACAATTCCCCGATAGTTTCGCCATGTCTTCTCAGGTTTACGCCGCCGCTCCCGTCCGCGAAAACCGCGGCTCCCGCAACCGTGTCCTGCGCGACGCAGGCGATGCTCTCGGCCCTCCTCCCCTCCTCGAATGGCTCGTTGAAGGTCTTCTTCTCCGCCCCAGCCTCAACGTCCTCGTGGGCGACCCCGGCGCTAAAAAATCTCTCCTCGCCATCGACCTTGCCGTCAGCCTTGCCCTCGGCCAGCCTTGGTTGGGCCGCAAGGTCATGCCTTGCCCAGTAATTTTTATCGACGAAGAAGCCGGTCTCATTCGCCTTCACAACCTGCTCAACGGCTCCCTCCGTGCCCACCAGGGCACGCCTCAAGATCCGCTACACTACCTTTCCTTGCCTGAGTACAACTTTCGCGAGAGCCAAGATTGTCTCGACCTGCTTGATAAGGTCGAATCCAAAAAAGCTGGTCTTATTGTCATTGACGCTCTGGCTAATACCCTGCGCGGCGGCGACGAGAACTCTTCTCTCTCCGTCGCCCCGGTTCTCAATAACCTGCGCAGGATCGCAGAAATTGCGCGTTGTGCCATTCTTCTTGTCCACCACAATAACAAAGAAGGCATTTTCCGCGGCTCTTCCGTTATTTCCGCCAGCGTTGATCTCATGCTCTCCATCGAAAGCCCGCCTGGTGACGAGCTTATCCAGCTCCATCCGCTCAAGTCCCGCATCGTTTCCCCGCAACCCTTTGCCGCCCGCGCCGTTTTTGATGACCCTCTTTTCTGGCTCGAAAAATCAGATGAACACATCTCGCGCAAGCTTGGCCGCGCTGAAGCTGCCGTCTTAGGCTACTTGGCTGCAAATGACAAAGCCACCACTCCTCAAATGATGCAGGATATTTCAACCAGCACGCCCGGCGGCGTTCGCCAGTTGATTCACCAGCTGAAGGTATCTGGGCTAATTGAAAGAGTGAATGAAGGCTCTCACGGACAAACCGCTGTTTTTCAGCTTTCCGAATCCGGCAGACACTACATTAATTTTGAATGAGATGTTAGTTCTTAAGCCCCCGCCCAATCTAGCAACATCTGCCCGCACAGCTTCTTGCGCGGCGCAGCGTTATGATGCCCCAAGCTGGGGCCGGCGGCCCCACGAATTTAGTATTCTATGCATTAGTTTTATTCAATCAGCCAAACTGGAACAAAGGGGTGACGATACCCAAGGGTTTATAATCCACCTGCTCGCACCCAACCCCAGGAGTCTGCATGCGCATAATTAAATTGGTCCTGCTCGCTTTGCTCGCCATTATTGCCGTCCTCATCATTGGCGTCTCGGTCTATGTCTACCTGGCCATTGACGATTCTTTCCCCCAAACCGAAGGCGAGCTGCAGGTGGATGGTCTGGATGCTCCCGTGGATATCTACCGCGACCAGGCCGGCATCCCCCACATTTACGCCAGCACCGAGCACGACTTGTTCTTCGCCGAAGGGTACGTGCATGCTCAGGATCGCTTTTGGCAGATGGACTTCCAGCGCCACGTGGGCGCCGGGCGCCTGTCAGAAATGCTGGGCAGCGCCACGCTGGATACCGACACCTTTTTGCGCACCGTCGGCTGGGAGCGCGTCGCCCGCGCCGAGCTGGATCTGCTCGACGCTGAAAGCATGGCCACGCTGCAGGCTTATTCCGAAGGGGTCAACGCCTACCTGGCGGACCACGAAGGCACGCAGCTCAGCCTGGAATATCTTTTCCTTGGCTTGCTGAACAGCGATTACACGCCCGCACCCTGGGAACCGGTCAATACGCTAACCTGGGCCAAGGCCATGGCCTGGGACTTGCGCGACAACATGGACACCGAGATCGAACGCTCCATATTGCTGGCTTCGATGCCTGCGGAGCAGATCGCCCAGTTGTTCCCCGCCTACGACGAGACCCGCCCGATCATTGTTCCGGATTTTGCGCCGCCCGCCTTGGAAGCACAGAACTTGGACACCGAGTTCAACTATCCCCAGGTCGTTTCCGAATTGCTCAGCCGCTTGAACGTACGCGTCTCCGCCGCCGATGAGCTGCTGGGCGGTGACCCGTTCGCCGAGCTTGGCTCGAATAGCTGGGTAGTCTCGGGGGAACTCTCCAACACCGGCGCCCCGCTGCTGGCCAACGACCCGCACCTGGATGCAGGCATGCCCTCGATCTGGTACCAGATCGGTTTGCATTGCATGCCCAGGGGCCCGGATTGTTCCTACGAAACCGTGGGCGTATCCTTCGTGGGTTCGCCCGGCATCGTCATCGGACACAACGATCGTATTGCCTGGGGCATGACCAACGCCGGCACCGATGTGATGGATCTGTACGTCATCCTGCTCAATCCGGAAAATCCCAACCAATATGAAATGAACGGCGCTTGGGAGGATTTGCAAGTGATGGAAGAAAATGTGGTGGTGGCCGGCGGAGAAACGGTGAACTTGCCGGTGCGCCTCACCCGCTTCGGCCCCATCATCTCGGATGTATATGGCGACCTGGCGGATTTTGGCCAGGCTTCCGGCCTGGAGCTGCCCGAAAACTACGCCATCGCCTTGCGCTGGACCGCCTTGGAACCGGGCACTACTTTCCAATCCATCCTCAAGCTCAACCGCGCTCAGAACTTTGACGAATTCCGCGCCGCCGCCAGCCAATTCGTTGTACCTTCACAAAACCTTATCTACGCAGACGTGGATGGCAACATCGGCTACCAGTTGCCGGGGCGTATCCCGCTGCGCCCCCTGGCCGATGGGCGTTACCCCGTCCCGGGCTGGGTGGATGATTACGACTGGTTGGGCTTTGTCGATTTCGACCAAGTGCCTTACGCCTTGAACCCTGAATCCGGTTACATCGTGGCCGCGAACAACGCCGTGGTGGCCGGCACCTACCCACACTTGATCGCAGACTACTGGGACTATGGCTATCGCGCCCAGCGTGTCACCGATCTCCTGCTGGCCGCAAATGGGCCGCTGGACATCGCTTACTACCAGCAGATGCAGGCGGATACGCTCAATCTGGGCGCGCTGGATGTGATCCCTTCACTGGCAGCGCTCAAGTTCGAGGATGCGGAAGTCGCCGGTTTGCGTGACCAATTGCTGGCTTGGGATGGCAACCAGATCCTGGATTCAAACATGGCCGCGCTGTTCAACACCTTCTGGGCTGAATTGCTGAAGGCTACTTTCCATGATGAACTACCCGAGGCTTACTGGCCCGGCGGTTACTCCAACTGGTACCAAGTGATCAGCAACCTGCTGCAGGATCCGGACTCTGTGTGGTGGGACAACGTGACCACCGAGAACGTGGAGACCCGCGACGAGGTGTTGAGCGCTGCCTTTACCGCCGGGGTGGCCGAAGCCAAGCGCCTGCTCGGCGGGGACGCCGGCAAATGGACCTGGGGCGACTTGCATCAGATCACCTTCGTGCACCAGACCATGGATTCTTTCCCGATCATCGGCGGCTTGTTCAACCGCGGGCCCTTCCCGGTCCCCGGCGGCAGCTCGATCATCAATGCGACCAACTGGGACGCGGCCTCCGGAAATTTTGACGTGACCAGTCTGCCCTCCAAGCGCAGCATCATGGATTTGAGCAATTGGGAGAACTCGCTGCAGATCAACACCACGGGCCAGTCCGGCCATGCCTATCATCAGCATTACATTGACCTGGCCGAAACCTGGGCGGCGGACGAGTACCTGCCGATGCACTGGGAGCTCGAAGCTATACGCGCTGATGCCGAATCGCATTTGCGCCTGGTGCCCTAAAGGAGGCGGGGTGTAGGGGTGCACGCGAGATTAAACGAAAACAAAAGAGGCCGCTGAAGCGGCCTCTTTCTCTTCGTGGCATCCTGAGGCGAGCCCTTTCCCTTTGTCATTCCGAGCGGCTCGCTCCTCCTTGTCATTCCGCCTTTTTTTGTCATTCCGAGCGGCATACAGAAGCCCTTTCCTGTCGGAGAACCGCCAAAGCGAGGAATCCCTATAACCTTATCTTCCGAACCGCCACGTTCTGCAAAGTTTGTGTCATTCTGAGGCGAGCTCGGCGAGCCGAAGAATTCTTGTAACCCAGTCTTCAGAATAACCGAATTCTGCAAAACAAGAAAAAACTATTTTGCTTCTGCACCTTTTGTCTTTTTCCGCGAGCGCAACACCTCGATAATCGGCGGGAGTACGGACAAGATCACGATGGCGATGATCACCAGGGTAAAGTTTTCCTGCACCGCGGGGATGTTGCCGAAGAAATATCCCAGCGCAGTGAACAAACCCACCCACAGCACGCCACCGACAATGTTGTAGGCCAGGAATTTTCCATAGGTCATGGCGCCCACTCCCGCCACGAAGGGAGCGAAAGTGCGAATAATGGGCATGAAGCGCGCCAGGATGATGGTTTTGCCGCCATGCTTCTCGAAAAATTCGTGGGTGCGATCCAGGTATTCGCGTTTGAGGAAACGCACGTCCTCGCGGAAGACGCGCGGCCCAACTGCATGGCCGATGGCGTAATTCACACTGTCGCCCAGGATTCCGGCAAAGCTGAGCAGCAAAAAGATGAACAAGGGGTTGAGAACGTCAGGGTGCAAGCCGGCCAGCGCCGCCGCGGCGAAAATGAGCGAATCACCCGGCAGGAAGGGAGTGACCACGAAACCCGTCTCGGCGAAGATGATGACAAAAAGGATCAAATAGGTCCAAACTCCGTATTGGCCGATCAGATCGGCCAAGTGGGTATCCAGATGCAAAAAGAAATCAATGAACGAAAGGATTAATTCCATGAACTGAAAACTCCTTTATCGGGCGGTGATTTTAACGGGTAGCGCACTGCTCAATCGGCGGTTCATTTGCCGCAGGAAGATGACACAGGCCAGCGCCAGGATCAAGAGGATGGGCGCAGCAATAATTGCAAAGCCCGCAGGCACCAGGCCGCTGCCGCCGGCCGCGGTGAGAGAAGCAGCGGTGATGAGCAGCACCATCCCGTTCCATAAACCATGAATGAATATATTGAGCGCCAGGATGCCCAGGAAAGGCCAGATGCGCTTCTGCTTTTTGGAGCGCACCAGTGCGTAGCCACTGAGCGCGGCGGTGAAGATGTGCATGGCGCTGGCCCCGAAGCGGCCGGCTGCCACCAGGAACAGACTTTCGGGCTGCGTGTTGAGCGCCAGGTTCTCCGCCAGGGCGTAGCCAGCGCCGCTCAACGCACCCAGGGCAAAGCCCTGCGCCTCGCTGAGGTCCCTGCGCAGCAGCAAATAAACAGCAAAGGGTTTTAACAATTCTTCGATCACGGGCACAAAGAAGCTGAGACTAATGAAAGCGGTCAGCAGCACCAGGGGATCATTGAAAAGTGGGGCCAGTGCCTGCATCACAACTTCTGGGTTAGCGCTGGTTGTGTTTTCCAGAGTAGCCATAATGCCGGTCAGCGCCGGATTGGTTTGAATATAAATCGCTAGGAATAAGATCAGCGCGATCAGGCCAATGGCTTCCAGGATAAAAGCCAGGATCGGCGAGGCTACCAGGCCGCTGCCGAAGGCGCCCCAACTGCGCTGCGCCGAGCCGGGTTGCAAACCGCGTAAGGCTAGCCACAGCAGCCAGCCAACCAGCAAAAGGGCGGCCAGCAAGTGGGCCAACAGCGCCAACCAGTCAAGGCCCGCTTCCACTGCCCAGGAACCGCCCACCAGCAGGAAGGGCAGCACAATGATGGCCAATCCGAAAAGCCGGCCGGGAGCCTTTGCGGGTGAGGAGTCCCGGCCAAGGAGCCGGCGCAGGGCGTAATAGGTGGACGGGAGCAGGAGCAGGCCAATAAAAAAGATTCCGGCAATTGGAACCAGGTCACCTAGCCTGGAAAATAGCGGTTCGCCCGCCTCTGCCGCCTGCAGCATGCTGCTAATCAGGGAAAATAGAACCAGCATCCAAGCCAGCGTTACGCCCAGGGCGCCAAACCCAAATTGGAAGATAGTGAGCCAATCGAGTGAGGCCGGCTTCGGTTTTTTGGTGCGGATTGGACTCAATGGACCTCGATTGTGACATCGAGGAGCAAATCACCCGGCGGCAGGCCGGCGCTTTGGGATGGATCGCGCGGCGTCAGGCTTTGCGCTACATCCAGACCCTGGATCACTTCGCCAAAGATGGTGTATTGGCCATTGAGGTGCTCGGCCGAGCCGAGGGTGATAAAGAACTGGCTGCCATTGGACGTCGGGCCGGAATTGGCCATGGCCAGCAGCCCGGCGCGGTCGAAGGTCAGGCTGGCGTCGGTCTCGATGGCGAAAGCATAGCCCGGGCCGCCAAAACCGCTGCCCGTGGGGTCTCCGGCCTGGGCGATGAAGCCCGGCAGCACGCGATGGAAGGTGATATTGTCGAACCAATCGTGGGCGGCCAGGAAGATAAAGCTATTCACCGCCATGGGGGCAAGATCGGGGAAAAGCTCGACGACGATGTCGCCTTTTTCAGTGTGCAGCGTGGCTGTGTATGCGACTCCCGACTCAAGCGCCATCGCCGGGCACTCCTCGAATTGGCGCTCGCTCAGGAATTCAAGTTGGAAGATCGTGTCCAGGCTGATCGCATCCAGCGGGCCCGTATAAGGAAGGCCATTGATCAGCACAAAGGGCGTGCCGCTAATTTGCAGCGCCTGGCCTTGCTCCCAAGCAGCCTGGGCTTGCGCGCCCAGGTCCGCGCTGTGCAGATCGGCGGTGAATAGGGTCAGGTCTAGGTCAAGACTCTGTGCGGTTTGCTGCAGCCAGACTTCGAACTCGTCCAGGCTCAGTCCGGTCCATTCGGTCTGGTGGGCGAAAAGCTCATCGTGCATCTCCCAAAATTTTCCCTGCCGGCCGGCGGCCTCGGCCGCTTGAAAAGACAGCGCGGCTTTGTCGTGCACCGGTTGCTCCGGTGTGCCGATCAGCGGGAAATGGCGATAGACCACGCGCAGGTCATTGGGATAGCGCGCTTCAAGTTCGGCCAGCACCGCGCTCAGTTGGGCGCAGAAGGGGCATTGAAAATCGGCATACTCGACCAGGGTGACCTGGGCATCGCCCGGGCCGCGCTGCCAATCCGCTTCGCCGACCTCACCATAGGGCAAGCCGGCCACGTAATCGGCGCGTTCCGCCGAGCTACCCACTGCGGTGCAGCTGGAAGCTGGCAGCGTGGCGCTTTCGAGTGTGGGTTGCAGTGCGCTGGTGGGTACCACCGGCGCGAGCGGCGAGCAGGCCGCCAATACAATAAGCGCCAATCCGAGAGAGCGCATAGAGCGGTATTGTATCAAGCGGATTGAAAGGGACTAGAGAATAGAGAGCGGAGGTTGGGGACTAGTAATTGGTGAGTAGTCTTAGTAGATGGGACCCCGATGAAAATGTAGGGGCGGGTCTGAGACCCGCCCGCTGGGCCTTTGTTACCCTGTCCCTTGACAAGACTTCATATTCCAACCCGAAAACCACAAATAGTTGTTTAATCTACTTGAGTTGTCTCATCTTAGCTATTTGCAGGACCGAGCTTGTCAAGTTTATTCCATACCCTCCCCTGCATCGAACCTGCATTAAACTTTTACGGCTAAGGATCCTCTATTCCAGCTCAGCCAACACCTTTTGCAAGTCTTCAAACGAGGTTAACCAGGCCATGCGATTGACGAATTCGATCAGGGTGGCAGAGCGAGTACGCAGATCGCGCACCGCCGCTCCCACCGGGTCTTCACCTGCCGGGCCGATGGGCGAATCGGCGTAGCTGCCGTAAAAAGCGAAATAGGCCTGGTTCAGTTTGCGGATGACGTAACCGTGATCCCAGAAGATCAAGCGTTGCGCTTCCATATACGCCTCGGCTTCTTCGATCTTGCCCTCCGCCAGCAATGCGTCGACTTGAATGCGGGTGGCATGCATCTCGGCGCGAAAATCGAAGACGGGGACCAGCGTAGTGGGCTTCTCACCCCGCGCGGCGGTGGCGGGCGGCGATACGGGCGCCGGGGGTGGCGGCGCCAGTTCCGGATAAAAGCGGGCGATCACGGCCGCGCTCAGATCCTTGCCCACAATGTTGGCGGTGGTCTCGTTCATCGTGGTCAGGTCCTGGCTTTGGAAATACAGCAGGCCCAGCGGCCGCAGGGTCAGATAATTGTGGGTCCATTCGTGGGAGGCCACTTCGATCAGCCAGCTTAGAGAGCTGCTTTGCGCAACCATGGTGGGATAGACCCCGATACCGCCCACCGGCACGACCAGCGTAGATAGGTTCTGCCTTTCGGCCACTTCGTCCTCGATGGCGATGTGCTCTTCGAGAGTCAGTTCGGTTCGCAGGGAGATGTTGGCCACCTGGGCGATGCGATCGCGCGGGGACGCGATCAACGCCCAGGGCAATGGGGTGCTGTGGAAGAGCAGCGGCGGCAGCGGCTGGCCACCGGCGGTAAAGCCCAGTTCGGCCAGCACCGAGCTGATCTGCGTTTGCAGGATGCTCTCTGCCAGCGGCGCCATCAGGCTGCGCTGGCGATATAGCACGTCCAGGTGCGCGTTCAGGTCCTCGATCTCGGCGGCCACGCTGGCCTGGTCCGGGTTGGCATGCAGCGCGCCGAGCTGGCCTTCGGAGTTTTGGATGTCCTGCACCAGAGCCATGGTGTCGCGCACCACCTGGCTCTGCGCTTGCTCGTCCATGTAACGTTCGGCGCCCAAGGCGGCCTGACCCAATTTGAGGAAAGATGCATCCGCCACCCAGGTGAGGTAATCGAACTCCTGGTCCCAGGCAACGGCGTGTGCCCTGGCTTCGGGGCCCGGGCCGCGCGTTTCGGCGCTGGGGATGCACTGGCTGAGCAGAAATAGGAAGAGCAGAGGAGCTGCACGCTGCATGAGGGCATGATAACGGGCTTGCGCGGCGAGCGTCAAATGAAGATTCGCTGAATGCTATAATCGCTGGTCATGAATTTTCTAATCACCGGAGCTGCCGGTTTCCTGGGTTCGGCCCTGGCAAACCAGTTGGCTCGCGAGGGGCATTTGGTACGCGGGCTGGACGATCTTTCCAGCGGCGAACCGCAGGCGCTTTTCGAAGATGTACATTTCACCCGAGGGGATGTTAACGACCGCCCCAAATTATGGACCTTGTTGCAGGATATTGACTGTGTTTACCACCTGGCGGCCCGCGTGCTGGTGGCCGAATCACTGCTCTATCCGCGCGAATACAACGACGTCAATGTCGGCGGCACGGTGACCCTCATGGAGGGCATGCGCGATGTGGGCGTGCGCCGCGTGGTGTTCGCCTCCTCCGGGGCGGTATATGGCGACCAGCAGGAGCAGCCGTTGGGCGAGGACGCCTCGCCCAACCCGCGCTCACCCTATGCAGTATCCAAGCTGGCCGCCGAATATTACGTGCGCACCATCGGTTCGCTGTGGGGCATCGAAACGGTGTGCCTGCGCATTTTCAACGCCTATGGCCCAGGCCAGCATCTGCCGCCCTCCCATCCGCCGGTGGTGCCTAATTGGCTGCGCCAGGCGGTGCGCGGCGGTTCGTTGGTGGTGCATGGCGACGGCAAGCAGACCCGCGACTTTATCTACGTGAACGACGTGGTGCGCGCTCTGGTGGGCGCCGCCACCGCGCCGGATGTGAACCAATTGGTGCTCAATGTAGGCAGCGGCCAGGAAACCAGCATGCGCGAACTAGCTCATCTCATTTTAGAAGTGACCGGCAGCAATGCAGAAATTTTGAATGCGCCGCGCAATGAGACCGGGGCTTCACGCATGTGCGCCAACACAGAACTAGCGGCCAAGATGTTGGGCTTCAAGCCGCACACGACTTTGGTGGATGGGTTGAAGCTCACGCTCAAAGAGGACGAACGCTTCGAACGCGTGAAAGCTTAATGCCGACTCAAACGGCGGTGTTCGGCGGCGGCTGCTTTTGGTGCACCGAAGCCGCATTCCAGGACCTTAAGGGAGTCGAGAGCGCGGTGCCGGGTTACGCCGGCGGCAAGGCAAAGCAGCCCAGCTACCAGCAAGTGACCACTGGCGCCACCGGCCACGCCGAGGTGGTAAAGGTGGTCTTTGATCCCGATGTGATCTCCTACGACGACCTGCTCAAAGTCTTGTTCACCGTCCACGACCCCACCACGCGCAACCGGCAGGGCAACGACATCGGCACCCAATACCGCTCGATCATTTTATACAACGATGAGTCGCAGAAAAAAGCAGCAGAAGATTTCATCGCCAAGGTCAACCCTGAGTTCAACGGCCGCATCGTCACCGAAGTGGAACCGCTGATGGAATTTTACGAAGCCGAAGACTATCACCATGATTATTTCAAGAAGAATCCCAACGCCGGATATTGCCAGGTCATCATTTCCCCCAAAGTAGCGAAACTGCGTAAAGAATTTGCGGGGCTATTAAAGAAGTAAGTTCGAATTAGCGCCGAATCTCTCTTCGACTTAACTCGCCACGACCATGGCGATGGCGTGCAGGTGGGTGTGGCTCAGGCTGATCGCCCAGCGCTCCACGCCGCGCTGCTCGGCCAGTCGCTTGGCTTCGCCGTGCAGGGTGAGCTGCGGCTCGCCCTTGGGGCCACGTAAAATTTGGATTTCC
Source organism: uncultured Anaerolineaceae bacterium (assembly GCA_964572455.1). GTDB lineage: Bacteria > Chloroflexota > Anaerolineae > Anaerolineales > UBA11579 > JAMCZK01. The sequence continues at coordinate 19,560 of CAZNFL010000032.1, read as the reverse complement.
AGCCAGCTCACCGGACCAATACCGGTCGCTAGCGCTTTGGCGACAGCTTCCTTAGCTGCAAAGCGGGCGGCCAACGACGGCAAGTTACCCTTTAGCTGTTCCAGCTCTTTTTCGGTAAAGATACGGCGCAGAAAACGCTCACCGTGCCGGTCGATGGCAAGTTCCAGGCGCTGCACTTCGATCAGGTCAATGCCGGTCAGCAGGAGCGCCATCAGGAAACCTTGGTGGCCGGCGGGCCGGCCACAGCCACCGCCAGCTTATCCACCTGCAGATACCTGGCCGCGGCAGCGCGCACCTGTTCGCGGGTGACCGCCTGGACCATCTTGGGATACTGGCGGTAATAATCCAGCCCGAGCTGATAGCGCTCGATGTTCAACATGGCGTCGGCCACCCCGCCGTTGCTTTCCAGCGAAAGAGGCATGCTGCCGATGAAGTTGGACTGGCTGTCACTCAATTCTTCCTCGTCCACCAACTCGCTGGTGAAGCGTTCCAGTTCCTTGAATATTAAGTCGATGGCTTTCTTCTCGTTAGCTGGGTTGACCCCGGCGGCGATCTCCCAAGCACCCGGGCCGCTGCCGCCGGCTACGTTGCTATAAGCATAATACGCCAAGCCAGCCTTCTCGCGCACCGAGTCGCCGATGCGGCCCATCAGACCAAAGCGGCCCAGGACACTGTTGCCCAGGTTAGCCGCCATGAAATCCGGCGCTAAACGCGGCGGGCCGGCAGTGCCGACGATCAGGTCGCTTTGGCTCTTGCCGGCGATGTCGCTGCGTTTGTAGACGCGCTCAGGCAGCGGCTGCCAGGCGGGCAATTGGGGGTCTGGCGCCTGGCCTGCATTGGTCCAATCTTCCAGGGTGGCGCGCACCAGCTCCACGGCGTCTTCAGCGCGGATGCCGCCCACTACGGATACGATCATGCCGCGCGGCCCATAGGCCCTGCGGTGGAATTCGACCAGATCATCCACGGTAATCGCCCCGATGGTTTCGGGTTGGCCCTCACCCGGCCGGGCATAGGGATGTTGGCGATAGACCAGCTCGTCGAAGATCAGCGAAGCCATGTCGCGTGTATCCTGGGCGCGCAACGCCAGACCGGTGAGCAGCTGGGCGCGCAATTTTTCCACCTGGTCGCCGGGGAACACGGGGGCGCGCAAGCCCTCGTTCAAGATATCCAGCAATAACGGCAGGTCGTCGGCCAGCGATTTACCGCCGAAGCCGGCCGTATGCGTGCCGCTGCTGAACCCGAAATTAGCGCCCACCGATTCGAGCGCGTCGTAGATAGCCTGGAACTCGCGCTTGGCTGTGCCGCGCATCAGGCCATCGGCCACAAAATCCGCCAGCCCCAACTTGTCATCCGGGTCCAGCAAGCTGCCCGCGGGCAGGAAGCCGCGCAGGGTGACCGAAAGACTGTTGGGGTTCTGCCGCGCCAGCACGACGATGCCATTCTTGAGCACGACGCGCGTAATATCGTCGGCGCCGGGGATGGAGGAAAGCGATAGGGCCGCCGCGCTCATACGTCACCGCTTTCCGGCCGGCCATCGGGCTGATAGACGCCCAGCACGCGCCGTTCGGGGCGCAGGTAGGCTTGGGCAACGCGCTGCACGTCATCCGGCGTTACCGCCGCCAGCCGCTCCAGGTAACTTTCGAACCAGGCATAGCTGTCAAAGATCTCAGCAAAGCCCAGCCAGAAAGCCTGGTTGGTAATGCTCTCGCTGCCATAAGCAAACAACGCCTTCGCTTGCTTCACGGCGCGGGCCAGCTCTTCCGGTTTGGGCGGGCTATCCTGTAGCCGGGTCAGTTCTTCGTCCAGCGCGGCGATAGCTTGTTCGGGTTTGCGAGCGGGGTGCACCACCATGGTGATGTCATAGAGGAACGGGTCGATAGTGGCTTGCAGGCCGCCGCTGACGCCCACCGCCAGGTCTTTCTCCACCAGGCGGCGGTACAGCCGCGAGGTCTTGTTCGAGATGCCGCCGCTGAACATATTGAGATTGCTGGGGCCCGCCAGCAAGCTGTCGGCTACACTCAACGAAAAGAAATCGGGATGGGTAGCCGGCAGGGAGCGATAGGCTGCTTTGACGAACACCGTTTCACCGGGTCCCTTGGTGACCACGCGGCGCTCTTCGGCGGGCGGCGGCTCTTCAGCAGCCAGGCGCTGCGGCGGCGGGCCGGTAGGGATGGGTTCGTATAGTTGGCGCAGCCGATCCAGCATATGCTGACTGTCAAAATCGCCGGCCATAGCCAAGACGGCGTTGCCGGGCACATAAAAACGCTTGTAATGATTATACAGATCGTCGCGCGAGATGGTCTTCAGGTCGGCCATACGGCCAATGACTTCGTGTTGGTAGCCATGCCTCTGGAAGGCGGCTTCCTGCACGTCCTCGTCCAGCAGGAACATGGGATTGTTCTCGTTGCCCTGGCGCTCGGACATGATCACTGTGCGTTCAGACTCGACTTCCTGCGGGTCGAAAGCACTATTCGCCAGGCGGTCGGCTTCCAGGCGCAAGGCCAGGTCGATCTTGTCGGCCGGCATAGTCTCGAAGTACGCTGTCCAGTCAATGTAGGTCATGGCGTTCCAAAAGCCCCCATCCCGCGAGATGTCCTTATCCAGCTTCCCGGCCGGGAAGAGAGGCGTCCCCTTGAACTGCATGTGTTCCACCCAATGGGAAACACCGCTAAGTCCTGGGCCCTCGTCGCGTGAACCCACCCGCACCCAGACCCAGTGGCTGATGATAGGCGTGGTGTGAATTTCCTTGAGCAGGACTTTGAGCCCGTTGGCTAACGTGGTTTTGAGGACATCCATACCTTGTTCCATTCGGGAAAACGACCCAAACTATAGCACAGCGATCATTCTTTGGAGAATGACGTTTTTTTATGGCGTTCTGACGCGCTTCTTAGCCTCTCCCACCGTGATTTAAGATAGAATGCCGAGGGTTAAAAATTAAAAATGACCGATAAAAATCTCTCAACCTACTCCGTCGCCGTGATCGGGGCCGGCCCGGCCGGCCTGTTTGCGGCGCGCGAATTGGCCATGGCCGGCGTGCAGGTTGTGCTGCTCAACCGTGACATCAAAGCAGGCGGCCTGGCCGAATACGGCATCTATCCGAGCAAGCTTAAGATGAAGGATGGGCTGCGCCGCCAGTTTCGCCAGATACTCGATCTGCCCAACCTCGAGTACATCGGCAATCTGCCCATCAGCCTGGATGACGAGATCAGCCTGGCCGACTTGGAGGCGATGGGCTTTGATGCTGTCCTAGTCACCGTGGGCGCCCAGGGCACCAAGCGCCTTGGCCTCCCCGGCGAAGACCTGCCCGGCGTCTATCACGCCAAGGACCTGGTTTATCACTACAACCACTTGCCGCCATTCAGCCAGCAGAGCTTCACGCTCGGCAAACGGGTGGTGTGCATCGGCGTAGGCAACGTGATGCTGGATGTCGCCCATTGGGCGGTGCGCGCCCTTAAAGTTGACGAAGTGATCGCCATCGCCCGGCGCGGGCCTGCAGATGTGAAATTTTCCAAGAAAGAAATGGAGACCGTGGCGCGCAACTTGGACCTGGCCGCATTCGACGCTGAATTCGAGCGCACCGCGCCAATTATGCGCGCCGCTGGCCAGGACCCGGAGGCGGCCAAAGCCTTCATCCTTTCGGCGCTCGAGCATGCCGAAGAGCCGGTCTCGGATACGCGCTTCAGCCTGCGTTTCCTAGTTTCCCCCAAACGCATCCTAGCTGACGCCCGCGGGCAGGTGCGCGCTATCGAAGTGGAAGACACCACCCTGGTGGCCACACCCGACGGCAAGTCCAAGGCCGTCGACCTCGGCACAGTGCGCGAGATCCCCTGCGACACGGTCGTCTTCTGCATCGGCGACCGCGTGGACGCCGGCCTCGGGTTGCCGCTGGATAAGTGGGGCGATTTCGCCAAGAACCCCCAGCCGAGCTTTCCAGTCGAGGAAACCTCTTACGAAGCCTTCAGCCCCGAATTGCAGCATCCGCTAGCCGGCGTCTTCCTGGCGGGCTGGGCGCGCGAAGCCAGCTCCGGCCTGGTGGGCGTCGCCCGCAAGGACGGCACCAACGCGGCGCGGGCCGTGCTTGGCTACCTGGATACGATTGCGCCTAAAGGGAGAGCGGCGATGGATACTTTATCGGCCAGGATAAGTAATCTGGAGCAGCCCGTCGTCAGCGAAGCCGACTTAGCCAAGCTGGCCGCCGTAGAGGTGGCGCAGGCTGCAGAGTTGAACCTGCCGGAATTTAAATTCGACAGCAACGAAGACATGCTTGTCGCCATGGGCAAGCTGCAGCGCGAAAAAAGCTGACTTTGATAAAGACTCAAGAAATAATGTAGGGGAGGGTCTTAGACCCTCCCCTACGGATTTAATTGGGAGGTGTTGCTAAATAGATTAAGCGCTCTTTTTTTCCTTTTCAACTTTTCGCCGCTTGGGGGCTAGCTTGTTAAGATCCACTCGCGCCAAAAGTGGCGACATCATCACAAAGCCGAGCAGCATGACAAGTTGGCCGATTAATACGCCGCGGCCCTGCCAGTAGCCAAAGAAGGGCACCGCAGGCAGCGGGCGGGTGCCCAGCCCGAACACATCCGCCATCCCCGAGGCCAGCGCGATCACATAGCCGGTGCCCACCAGGCGCGCCCCGAGCTCCGTGACCACCAGCTTCGGCCGCTCGTGCCACAGGCCTTCCATGGCGAAATAGCCACCCAGGCCGATTAGACCGAGCCCGGCCAGGAATACTTCGATCTGGATGAAACCCACGACCGGGCTGCGATCCGCCCCAAACAACTCGGGCTTGGCGCCTAACAGGAAAATAAGCATACCGATCAGGGCGACGCCGATGCCGGTGCGCTTGCGCAGGCGCCGGCTGCTGGTTGGCGGGGAGGAGGAGACAGCCATGCTAGGGGAATCATTGTAACTGATGGTCTTAGGCCTGGGACGAGGATCAAAAAAGTTGGGACGAATGTCCCTAGAAACTATCTGCACTAAAATGATATACATATGTGAAAAATAACACAAATACAAGGAGGCATATGTTGAGCATCTTACAAGGAAAAGTGGCACTGGTAACTGGCGGAGGCACCGGCATCGGCCGCGCTACAGCCCTGGATTTTGCTGAAAAGGGCGCCTCGGTGGTCATTGCCGACGTGAACGCCAAGGAAGCCGAACACACGGTTCAGCTGATCAAAAAAGCCGGCGGGCAAGCCACTTTCGTCCATGCGGATGTTGCCAAAGCCGCCGACTGCCAGGCCATGGTGGCCCAAGCTATTAAAGCCTTTGGCCGTCTGGATTTCGCCTGCAACAATGCAGGTATTGAGGGAGTCATGGCCCCAATAGCCGACATGAAGCCGGCAGACTGGCAACGTGTCATCGACGTGAACCTTACCGGCGTTTTCCTGTGCATGCGGTACGAAATACCCGAGATGCTGAAGGCGGGGGGCGGCGCCATCGTCAATATTGCCTCTATTCTTGGCCAGGTTGGCTTTGCCGGCGCAGCCGCATACACTGCTGCCAAGCACGGCATCGTCGGCCTCACTAAGGTAGCCGCATTAGAATATTCGTCCGTTGGAATCCGCGTTAACGCCATTTGCCCAGCCTTCATCGAAACTCCCATGCTCAAGCGCGCCGGCTTGTTGGGCGACGTGAACGTGCGCAAGGCGGTGGAGAACCTACACCCCATCGGGCGCCTCGGCCAGCCTGAAGAAGTAGCCAAGGCTGTTACGTTCCTGTGCACCCCAGACGCATCTTTCATCGCCGGCGAATCTCTCCTGGTGGACGGCGCATATGTCGCCGGTGCGGTGTTGCGAGTCGAGCAGCAGACTGCAGAGACGTCAAAAGGAAATAGGGTGTTAGAACCAGCGTAACGTTACGATTAGTAAGCCACAGGCCGCCAGACAGATTGACGGCCTGTTTTTTTACACAAATGAAGGAGCCCCTTTATTAATTCGGACACCGTAGAACTCTCGCACCATAACTGCTCATCCACGAGCAGTTAATGCGCGTCAGGGGGAAACTCAAACGCGGCCTTAATAAGGCCTTTAGACCCCTTCTGCGCCAGATCGCTGAGAGCCTGCTTGTAATCGGGAAGCGCATACTTGCGCGTCACCAGCCAGCCCAGGTCCACTTTGCCGCTGGCCATGAGGTCCAGGGCCAAATCGAAGCAGCGCCAAAGCTTGCCCTTATAAGGCTCGGCGTTGTTGAACTGGCGAGCGGCCAGCACGGTCAACTCCTGCGAGAAGATAGCAGTCCAATCAACGCCCTTGGCGATGCCGGGGATGCCCACCAGCACCACCTTGCCGCCGCTGCGCGCCAGCCGGTTGGCGTCATCCAGCGAACTATCGTTGCCGGTGCATTCGTAGACGCGGTCCACGCCGCCTTCGACAACACGTTTCCCGATGGTCGCCTTGAGCAGCTGAGCCCCGGTGCGCTCGGCCACCTGGGCATACGGGTCGCCGCCGCGCAGCACTTCGCTGGCGCCCAGCCGCTGGGCGGCTTCGGCTTGGTGCGCGTAACGGGACGAAACCAGGATGCGCGCCCGGCTGCCCAGGGCGCGCAGCGCCGCCAGGGTCACCAGGCCGATGGTGCCCGCGCCGAGGATGAGGATGGTTTCCTCATCTTTGGGGAAGTCGATCAGGGCCGCGTGCAGGCCGCAACAAAACGGCTCGATCATCATGGCGTTCTCATCGCTCACACTTTCGGGCACCGCGTAGAGCTGGCTCTGGTGCGCCAGGAACGCGGCGCTCCACGAGCCACCGGTATCACGCGCCGCGCCGGTCATGATGCCGGGCGCCAGGGCGCCCTGGGTGAAGCGCTCGCAGCGGTTGATCTCGCCCTTGGCGCAATAAGAGCATAGGTCTTTGAAGCCGCGTGCTTCGCATCCCAGCAAAGGATTTACCACCACGCGCTGCCCGGTCATCCAACCTTTTACATCCGCGCCCAGTTCGGAAATAACACCCACATTCTCGTGCCCGAAGGTGAAGGGGAAGGAGCTGTACGGCGAATAGTAGGGACTGGTATGCAAATAAATGGCGCCCAGGTCAGTGCCGCAAATGCCGCCGAGGCGCGTTTTGACCTTGACCCAATCGGGTCCGGGCAGGCTGGGCTCGGGCACATTATGCATCACGGTGCAGGAGAGCCCGCTCCACAGGACGCCGGGAAACCAGCGCCCCAGCGCCAGGCCCAGGCCGTAGCGCGGGAAAGAGAAGGTAAATTGGACCGCTTTCATAAATGAATTATAAGGGGGAGATGCGCTAGGTGAGGTGGTTTACCTAATTGTTGGGGAAGTATATAATTATGCAAGTATCATGAACAATTCACGCAAATGGGCTGCATTAGGTTTCCTGGCTGCCTTTGCGCTGGCTGGGTGCGGCGCTCCTGGAAGCCTTGCAACAGAACCAGGGGTCCCCGCGGAAGTAGCTGAAACGGCGGCACCCACGGTGATGGCAAGCCTCGAACCAAGGGCGAGCCCGGAACCCAGCCTGACGCCTACCCAGGCTGTGCTGGATCTGGAGATCCTCGAATGGGGAGAATTTCCTTATGTCCGTCTTGCAGATCCAGAGAATACAGATACTCACGTCGAAGTCCTTGTACGCAATCCCAACGATTTTCCGGTGCGCATAGATTCGAGCGCTGACGAATTAAGGCTGATGAACGCGGCGGGGGAGGTTGTGTACACAAACCCGAGCTCGGTTTATTACATTTGGGAGGGTTCGTGGATGCTGCCCGGTGAAACCGCGGCTCTCTCTGCCTGTGTATGTTTTTGGACAAGCGGCATGGAAAGACAGGAGTTTGAATCACTCGAATTGGTGGCGCCTTTGGAGCGAGCCACCGATCTCGCCTACACGCCGGACGTTGAAGTTACCCTGGGCGAGTGGTTCTCACTCGCAGAAGCCCACCTAGGCGGCAGCGGGTTCGGAGCGGAAATCACCTTGACGAATACGAGCGATCAGGTTCTGGAGGAGTTCTACGTGCGCGTGATGGTGCGAGATGCTACCGGCAAATTTGTGGGCGTTGCCGTTTACGGAGGATTTGTAGCGAACTTTCAGAATGATGTACCTATCCAGCCCGGCGAGGGGGGCAACGGCGTCGTGGATGACACTATGATCGATTATATGGGTGACCCGCGTGAATTCGAGTACGAGATAAACGCCATCGGCATCCTGGCACCCTAAACCTCGCTTACTTATTTAACTCAATCGCCTTTCTCGATATCAGCATTTGCGCGAGCAATGAACTGATCCACGCTGATTGCACCCAAGTCTTCACCTGAGCGCAGGCGCAGAGCTACCTGGCCGGCTTCCATTTCTTTGTCGCCCATCACCAACATATAAGGGACCTTCTGCCCCTGCGCGTCGCGGATCATAGCTCCTATGCGATCACCCGGCAGGTGGCCAAAATCAGTCTCAGCGATCAGAGGTTGCACTTGACTCTGGTGTATAAAGGTTTTTGGATAAACGTCTTTAGGAGTAAAATTTACGAGGCGCTATGATGAGAAATACGCGGAATTTCGCTATCGCCCTGTTTGTTGCCCTGGTTATATCTGCCTGCGCTCCCTCCACCGCAACCCATGCTCCAGAAGCGAGCCCTGAAACAGAGGCGCCAACGGCAACGGCCAGCCCCGAACTGACGGCGAGCCCGGAACCTAGCCTAACGCCTACAGAGGTTGTGCTGGATCTGGAGATCCTCGAATGGGGAGAATTTCCTATTGCCCGTCTTGCAGATCCGGAGAACACAGACACTCACGTCGAAGTGCTTATACGCAATCCCAATGATTTTCCGGTGCGCATAAATTCAAGCGAGGACGAATTAAGGCTGGTGAACGCGGCAGGAGAGGTTGTGTACACAAACCCGGGCTCTGTTTATTACGTTTGGGAGGGTTCGTGGATGCTTCCCGGTGAAACCGCGGCTCTCTCCGCCTGTGTATGCTTTTGGACAAACGGCCTGGAAAGACAGGAGTTTGAAACGCTTGAACTGGTGGCGCCTTTGGAGCGGGCCACCGATCTCGCCTACACGCTGGACGTCGAAGTCACCCTGGGCGAGTGGTCCCACCTGGGCAGAGCGGAAATCGACTGGACCAATACGAGCGATCAGGTTCTGGAGGAGTTCTTAGGGCGCGTGATGGCGCGAGATGCCAACGGGAGGCACGTGGGAGTGGCCTTTTACGGCGTATTTTTAGCGGACTTTCAGAATGATGTGCCTTTCCAGCCCGGCGAGGGGGGCAACGGCGTCGTGGATGATACTATGATCGATTATATGAACGACCTAAACAAGCTCGAATACGAAGTAAACGCGATCGGCATCATCGCCCAGGAGGCGGTCGCTGATTGGCAAGGCATACCGTTCATGCCAGGCGCTGTGAACGGCGGGGAGGCCGAAGGCGGATATCGGTTTTCAACCCAGGCGACGATCGAAGAAATAACGCAATTCTATGAAGCCGCACTGGCTGAATTGGGGTATTCACTCACAACTTCTGGAGAAGAGTCAGGAATTACTTTCATGCTCTTTAAAAAGGGTTCATCGGTAGCAGCGGTTGGAATTCGCCCAGCAGGTGAACTCAATCTTGTTCAAATTACCGTTACACCATGACTTTGAGGTAAATAAATCAGCGGCGATTCGCCGCTGATTTATTTTGATTAACTGATTAGCCAATTGACGGATTTTCAGTCCTCCTTCTCCACATCCTCTTTCGCTCGCGCAATGAAGGCGTCCACGCCCATGGTGCCCAGGTCTTTCGCCTGAGCGCAGGCGCAGGGCAGCTGGGTCGGCTTCCAACTCTTTGTCGCTTAGTTAACCTTGTTCTTGTCCATAATGTCGCGTAGCGCCTTTTTCGGCCTTGTCCCACTTTTCGGGATGAGCTAAAATAAATACCTAATTTTATGAAAACCGTGCGCAATTTCGCCATCGGCCTGCTTGTTGCCCTGGTTTTATCGGCCTGCGCTCCTTCCGCCGCAAGCGAAGCTCCTGAAGCAGCGGCAACTGAAACAACAGCGCCAACGGCAACGGTCAGCCCCGAACCACCAGCGAGCCCGGAACCCAGCCTGACGCCTACCCAGACTGTGCTGAATCTGGAGATCGTCGAATGGTATGAACACGTTGTTCCCAACCGTGTCGACCCTTCAAACACGGATACGGTAGTGGAAGTGATTATCCATAATCCGAATGATTTTCCCGTGCGCGTGAATGACGACGGAGCGGAACTTAGATTCCTAAATGCAGCCGGGGAGGTTGTGTCCACGTCCAATCCATATTGGTACATCTGGCAGGGCGAGTGGATGACACCAGGCCAAACCGCGGCGCTAACCGCCGGCGCGTGCTTCTATTCATGTGGGTTGGAAACACAAGAATGGGAATCGCTTGAGCTGTCAGCGCCGCTGGAAATCGCTACGGGCCTTGCCTATACACAGGATGTGGAAGTGACGGCAGAATTTGTCCTCCTCGAGGAGGTTACTCATGGCTATTCCGGACCGGGAGTAGCGACCACCCTGGCTAATACAAGTGATCAGGTGCTGGAAAGTATCGCTATGCTCGTATTCGCACGAGATGCCAACGGTAATTATGTCGGAATGGCCTCTTTCGGGAATGCGGTAGCGAGTTTCACTGAGAACATTGGAATACAACCTGGCGATACCACCAGCGGACTCGAGGATAGCGAGATCAACTACATGGGTAATGATCGGCTAACCTATGAGGTTCAAGCCATCGGCATTATTGCTACGGCTATCCCAACGCCCGGAGCTCCCGAAGGTACGCCCTCCGCGGATTGGCAAGGCGTCCCCATCATGCCAGGCGCAACGAACGGCGGGGAGGCCGATGGTGGATACACATTTTCAACCCCGGCAGCTAGCGAGGAAATAGTGCAATTTTATGAAGCCGCGCTGACTGGATTAGGGTATTCACTCACAGAATCTGGAGAACAGTCAGGAATTACTTTCATGCTCTTTGAAAAGGGTTCATCGCAAGCCATCGTTGGAATCACGACGGTGGGCGCATCCAACCTTGTTCAACTATCAGTCACACCATGATCTTGAAGTAGAAAACAAAATCAGGGGGCTTTCACCGCTGATTTATTGTTTCTTCCGTTTCACGGGTCGCGCTAATCACCCTTCTCAATATCTTCCTTCGCCCGCGCCAGGAACTGCTCGACGCTGATCGCGCCGAGGTCCTCGCCCGAACGCAGGCGCAGCGCCACCGCGCCGGCTTCGGCTTCCTTGTCGCCCATCACCAACATGTAAGGCACCTTCTGCGCCTGCGCGTCGCGGATCTTGGCGCCCATGCGGTCGCCGCCGGCGTTGACATCCACGCGCAAACCGGCCACCATTAGCTCCTCGGCTACCTGGCGCGCATACGCGTGGTGCCGATCGGCGATAGGGATGAGCACCGCTTGCACGGGCGCCAGCCAAACCGGGAAAGCGCCGGCGAAATGTTCGATGATCACAGCCAAAAACCGTTCCGTGCTGCCGGTCACGGCGCGGTGCATCACCACCGGCGTGTGTTCCTGGTTGTCTTCCCCGATGTAGGTCAGCCCCAGCCGCGCCGGCTGAATGAAATCCACCTGGATGGTAGATAGCTGCCATTCGCGCCCGAGCACATCTTTGGCGAGGAAATCCGCCTTGGGTCCGTAGAAAGCGGCCTCGCCCACAGCTTCGAAGTAATCAACTTTGTTGTTGTCCATGGCAGCGCGCAACGCTTTTTCAGCCTTGTCCCAGTTTTCGGGATCGTCCACATACTTGCCGTCTTCGCCGCGCAGCGAGAGGCGTACCTGATAGTCCTTGAACTTATAACGGTCCAAGACTTCACGGATCAGGTTCAGTGAGAGGGTGAACTCGCCCTCGATCTGGTCAGGCGTGCAAAAGGTGTGGCAGTCATCCTGAGTGACCGCCCGCACCCGAGCCAGGCCGGAAAGCTCGCCGGATTTTTCGTAACGATATAACGTAGCGAACTCGCTAAATCGTAACGGAAGCTCACGATAGGAGTGCAGGCCCATTTCTTTATACAAGGTCATGTGGCTGGGACAGTTCATCGGCTTGAGGCGGTAAGACACGTCTTCATCCACCATGGGCGGGAACATCGAATCCTTGTAATTTTCGTAGTGGCCGGACTTGTGATACAGGTCCTCCTTCACCAGGTGGCCCGTCCACACGTGTTCGTAGCCATAGCGGGTCTGGGTCTGGCGCACGTAGCCTTCCATCAGATGGCGCAGCATTTCACCCTTGGGCGTAAACAACGGGATGCCCGGGCCGATGTCGTCCGAGAAATAGAAGAGGCCCAATTCCTTCCCCACTTTGCGGTGGTCGCGCTTTTTGGCTTCCTCCTGCTGCCAAATGAATTCCTCCAGCTGCTGCGTCGTCTCGAAAGCTGTGCCGTAGATGCGCTGCAGCTGCTTGTTCTTTTCGTCGCCGCGCCAATATGCGCCGGCCACGCTGAGCAACTTGATGGCTTCCGGATTGATCTTGCCGGTGCTGGGCATGTGCGGCCCGCGGCACAGGTCGGTGAAGCCATTGTGGGTGTAAAAAGAGATCTCTGGCTTGTCCTTCAGCGGGTTGCCGTATTCGTCAAGCCCGCTCTTTTCCAGACCTTCGATAAGCTCCAGTTTGTAAGGCTGGCCTTTGAACTGCTTCTTTGCCTCCTCAGCCGAAACCACATCCTTCTTGAATTTGAAGTCCTCGCCGATGATGGCGCGCATGCGTTTCTCGATGGCGGGGAAATCTTCAGGCGTCAGTTGGCGCGGCAGCTCGAAGTCGTAGTAGAAGCCCTCGGCGATGGGCGGCCCGATGGCGATCTTGGCCTCGCCGGGCGCGAACAACTCGCTGACGGCCTGCGCCATCACGTGCGCGGCCGAATGGCGGATCTTGTATAAGTCCGAATCTTCGTAGCGTAGTGTGGTTTTCTTAGCCATGTTTACTCCTCAATTTTGTCCAATATCTGTACTCGAAATCAAGCTGGAGTTGCGTTACACGGCAAAGCCGAGTAGCAACTCCCAAGTTTAAGCGCCTGCTTCTGGCGCTTAAACAAAAAGCTCGCCCATGTTTAGGGCGAGCGCTGATGCGTCCGCGGTTCCACCTAACTTGCAAGCAGATGCTTGCATCTCTGGCAGCCGGTAACGGGGCCAGCCGTTCGCCTTAGTAGCTGCTGCTTTTGCAGCGCATTTCAGGCTCTCGCTCGCGGGTGGTTTTCGCGCTGGCTGCCTGCGGAGGCTTGCAGTCTATGGCCTCGCTTCCTGTTAAGCGTGGACAAGCATTTGGCTTGTCCTAAGCACTACTCATCCCGGTCGTTGCGGGTGCTGCTTATGTTGTAGCGGCATTATACGGCTGTGAAGGCGGGATGGCAAGTTTTTTTGGAATTCCGGTTCAACCGCCGCTCGCTAGTTTTCCCCTCTTGACAAAAATAAAAAAATTCATTACTATATCCGCGCTAACTATATCCATGATGGATATATAGGAGAAGCATGGAAACTACCGCCACCCCCAATCAACAACTGCCCCTGACCCCCGCAGTTTTCCAGATCCTCCTAGCGTTGATGGGCCAGGAACGCCATGGCTACGGGATCATGAAGGAAGTAGCCGCGCAAACCGATGGCGAAGTCGTGTTGCGGCCGGGCACCTTGTACCAGGCCATCAAGCGCATGCTGGACATGGGACTAATTCAAGAATCCGACGAGCGGCCTGACCTAAAGCTGGACGATGAGCGCCGCCGCTATTACAAGCTGGCCGGCCTGGGGCGCAAGGTTGCCCACGCCGAAGTGGAACGCTTGCACAAGCTTTTGCAGATCGCCCGCGCTAAAGAAAAACTTTTGACCCAAGGACAGGAGTGGTCTGCGTGATCACCAATCCTCAGCTCACTACTCCGTCACTCCTGGATTTTTCCCAGCGCGCCTTCACGCGCTTGCTTGTGCTTTATCCCCGTGAGTATCGGCAGGAATATGGACCCCTGATGGCCCAACTCTTCAAGGACTGCAGCCGAGAAGCCGTTGGCCAAAATGGAGGCGCCGCGTTGTTGGCGCTGTGGGCGTCCACCCTGCTTGATCTGTTCAAAACCGCTTTTGAGGAACACTTTAAGGAGCTTACACACATGAGTAAAGAAAAGTTCATTCGCTTAGGAGGCTGGGCGCTGATGATCGGCGCCATCTTCCTGATGCTTATCGTCACAGTCGGAAGTTTGGAAACGTCTTTCGATGACCCGCTCGGGGGCCGGGATGCCTGGGTGGAGTACCTGAAGTTGGGAGTCGGGCCGCTGGGCATGCTGCTCTTACTTACGGGCGCACTGGCTTTGCGATCAGCTTATGGGCAAGCGGCCGGACAGGCGGGCAAGACCGCGCTGTCGGTCTCAGCCTTGGCCGCCTTCGTCGCCGCCATTGGGGCTTTGGGCCTGGGACTGCTTATCTCCGGTGACGGGTGGTCTTGGGGCCTGTTCTTCGGTGGGACCGCGGTTCATTTGCTAGGCCTCGGTGTCTTTGCAGTTAATTGCGTTCAAAGAAACGTAATGCCGGGTGTCAACTGGCTTTTGGCTCTGGGGGGCTTCACCTTGCCAGCTCTGGTACTGTTCCAGATCGTGGTTCAGCTCATCACCGGCACTGATTTCTACATGGGCGAGTGGGTCTCCATCTCGGTCATGGGTATCACCGCGCTTTCTCTGTTGGTAGTTGGTTACCAGCTCCAGAGCGGACCCGTGCCGGTGGCCAAGGCCGCCACGCGCTAAAAAAAACAGGGCGGTTTGCTCGCCCTGTTTTTTTCTCTCACGCACATGAGGAAATTTTTCGCAGCGACGTTGATCGTAATTGTAGGCTTGCAAGCTTGTGCAAGCCCAGTAGTTGCGCCTACCCCTAAAGCAATTCCGTTCTCGCCAACAACCCGCGAGGTGATCATCGATACAGATATGGCTTTCGATGATTGGCTGGGCATTCTTTATCTTCTGCAACGCCCCGACATCAAGGTGCTAGCCATCACCGTAGTTGGCACCGGCGAAGCGCATTGCGCGCCGGGCATGCACAACGCCCTCGAATTGATCCAGCTGGCCGGCGAGAGCGGCATCCCGGTGGCTTGCGGGCGCGAGACGCCGCTGGAAGGCGGGCATGAATTCCCGATCGAGTGGCGAAACAACGTCGACAACCTCGCCGGCCTGGACCTGCCCGACAGCGCAGAGCTTCCACAAACGGTCGGCGCGGTCGAGCTGCTCACCACGCTCATCACATCGAACCAGGAAAAGCCGATCGTGCTCACCCTCGGACCCCTCACTAATCTAGCGGAGGCCTTGGCCGCCACACCGGGACTTATCGACAATATCGAGACGATCTATATCATGGGCGGAGCCGTGCAGGTTGGCGGAAATGTGTTCGTCGAGGCAGGGTACCTGCCGGCGGAATGGAATGTCTACGCGGACCCGCTGGCTGCCCAAATGGTATTTGAATCCGGGGCCTCCATCACCCTGATCCCCCTGGACACTACCAACTACGCTCCCATGTCGGTTGAGTTCTACGCGTCACTAGGCAGCCAACGCCTGACGCCCGTGGCCGAATTTGTGTATGACGCCATGGGACAGAATTACGGGGCCATCAAAGATGGCCTATTTTCCTTTTGGGACACCCTGGCCGCCGCCATCCTGGCCAACGAAACCTTGGCAGATTTCGAACAGATGCGACTGTCTGTGGTCGCCGCCGAGGGGCCCAATAGCGGCCAGACGGCCATTGATCCAAATGGCGCTTTGATC
Organism: uncultured Anaerolineaceae bacterium; assembly: GCA_964572455.1. Taxonomy (GTDB): domain Bacteria; phylum Chloroflexota; class Anaerolineae; order Anaerolineales; family UBA11579; genus JAMCZK01. Next base: position 3,867 of record CAZNFL010000032.1, on the reverse strand, counting down.
AATGTGGCCACCCACGCCAACCGGGCCGATTTCGAGAATTACTTTTTACAGATCCTCAATACCCCATAACGCTTTTTCTTCGGTTTTCGCTCTCGTAGTATCATTCCTAGCCTATGAGCGAGATCGCCGTTGCCGTGCGCGATCCCAGGGGGGAGCGCCACGCCCAATTGCTGCACGATAACCTGCCGGTGCGCGAGGTCGTGCTCATCCTGGCTGACCGGCTGGGACTGCCCACCAAGCTGCATTACGAACTCATCGATCTGAAGGCCAGCAAGGCGCTGGAAGCGAAAAGGACTCTGCAGGCGGCTGGCATCGCCGCCGGGGCGGACCTGCAGCTCAAGCCCATCTACGACAAGGTTTTCGATACCTTCGTCAAAGCGCTCAAAGACGAAATAAAAGATGAGTTACGCGGGGAAGCTCTCGAGCAAGCCATAGGGGTCCTGGCCAAACTGGATGCAGATTCGGGCGTTGCCAGGGCGGCTGCTCCCAGCAGCCAGGCGGCGGCCGAGACCGGGCCGCGGGATGCGGCTGCTAAATCTGAACCGGCCAAGTCCGGCTCCTGTTTGCGCACCGGCTGCATCGGAATCGCGGTAATCATCATGCTGTCCGCCGTGGCAGGGTACCTGCTATTTGACGACGTGATCAAACCCGCCCTCGCCGAGCTGTTGCCCGGCTTCTTCGAGCCGGCGCTGGGCACCGGCGACGTGCAGGTGACGCTGCGCTGGAATACCCCCGTGGACCTGGACCTGCACGTGATCGACCCGCTCGGCGAAGAGATCTATTTCAGCCATCCCTTTTCGCAGAGTGGCGGGTCGCTGGATGTGGACGCCAACGCCGGCTGCGAAAACGATGCCCCGGTGGAGAATGTCTTCTGGCCGACGGGCGGGGCGCCCTTCGGCACCTACCAAGTCTTCGTTGTCCTCTACCAGGATTGCGGCTACACCGGAGCCAACGCTTACACCCTCACCATCCTGGCGGATGGGCAAACACTGGGGCCGTATACGGGGTTGCTATCGACAGTGGGACAACAAAGCGACGTGATCAGCTTTGGTCGGTAATTTATCCAGGTTTGTTTTCTACTAGATTGTTAGGAAACGGCTGGTCTTCAGCTTCCCCTTCACTTGGCGGAACCATTCGTTTGAGGTAGGCATCAATTGTTTCCTCGATATATTGAACAGGCACCACCAATGCCAAGCCTGAATTTTCTTGAAATATTATCCTAGTCATACCGGTTTGCTGGCTAATCGCCTTATCTTCATATGGTATATATCCGCTTACTACCCCAAGTAAGTGAGCACGCGCAATCGGTTTATTCTTGCCCACAGAAAAAGATGCTGGCCTAAAGACAACTGGGCCACCGCTGTTTCCAGGATAGATTGGAGAATCTATCAAAATTGTTTTTGAGGCTCCAGCTAAAAAGTCTCGGATTCTAGCGATATTTCCAGACCTTACAATGGCATAATTTCTTTCTTTTCCAGCTAAGCCCATGGGAAATCCAATGGTGTATACAAAATCACCTTCAGCTAAACCGATCTCTTTCATATCCTCCCTCAGAAGGTAGGTCAGATCGCTTTGGAAAAGACCAAATTCGATTTCATCCTTATCAAAAGCCGAAGATTGCATATCCATTACCGCCACATCGACCTCGTCATCAGGATGAAACTGCCATCTATCCATTCCCTGCCCATCCATCCTAGGGACAATGTAATTTTGACTCGGCTTCCCTTCTGCCCTATTCAACCTAATTGCAATCTCGGTAGCATCCTTGAGAACATGTCTATTAGTAACTAAGTAGATGCGATATACGTTCTTATCTTTCTTTTCGGTCTTATGCAGGAACTTACCCAATAAAAAACCAGACGCTGCTGGAAAAAATTCGCCATCTTTGCCGCGAAAACCTATTGCAACGACGGCGTTCAAATAATGTAATGGTAAATGTGACATCTTTCCTTTCGACGAAGATTCATTTGCCTGAATTGTTAGGTCGGTTTATTAGTTCTGTTCATATAAATCTTGACCATCTGGGAAATTTTGGGCATGAACAATTAACTCACCCTCGGAACTCCAAAGAATTTGTGTATTTATGCTCTGACTCCAGAATTGCCCTCTTTCGTAAACTTTCTGGGATATCCCGTAAAATTCGTGGAGACTGCCAACGGCCTGATTACTCCTCTCAATTTCATACTCCAAAAGATCACCCTCTAAGTTAAATCTGCCGTTATATTTAACTCCACTTGGCATTAAAGCCCCGCGCATGCTATAAACACCTGACATCTGAATATCCGTTATCTTTGCTTCTGTCAGGTTTGCGCAATCTACATTGCCTCAGGTCAGCGTGCATTAAATTCGCCGCACGCATGTTCGCATGGCCAAAGGCTGTGTCATTAATCACAACGAACTTAAAAGGCGCGCGCTCGAGGTTAGCCATAAAGAAATCCCTGCCCGATAGAACCCCGTCAGCAAGGTGCCCAAGGGCACGTAATTCACCAACTGCCCTTAGGGCAATTCCATTGTCTAAGCTTTTCATCTCACGAATTAATTGTTCCAATGTTTCTTCACGTCTTTGTTTCTCGTTCAGGGAGTCAATTACTAGTACTACAACCCCAATTCCAATAGAATCAACTGCAATATTGGCGTACAGCTGATCCACCAATTCCCGTAACAAGGAACCACTGGATCCTACCGTTACCAACATCCAATGATTAAAAAAACCGCCAACTAGCACTATAAATCCAAAGATAATAAATAAAGCACCCACCCTTCTAGTTGTCATTGATAAATAGTATAGGAGCCAATTAGACTTTTGGGAAGTAAGCTTACGGGATTATATTTTGAATAATTCGACAAAATCCCTATCTGCAAGTATTCCGAAATCTACAGGTAAAATGTCTCCCTGCAATTGTCCCTTCCCGTGATAAGGAGAATTCATGAGCAAAGTCAGAGTCCTGGTCGGCACGCATAAGGGCGCTTTCATCCTTACCTCGGATGGAAAGCGCAAAGCATGGCAGGTGGATGGCCCGCACTTCGGCGGGCTGGATATCTATCACCTCAAAGGCTCGCCCGCCAACCCTGACCGTATTTACGCCTCGCAAGCCACCGATTGGTTCGGCCAGGTGGTGCATCGCTCCGACGACGGCGGCAAGACCTGGGAGGCGGTGGGCAACGAATTCAAGTACGAAGGCACCCCGGGCACCCACCAATGGTACGACGGCACGCCGCATCCCTGGGAATTCAAGCGCGTCTGGCATTTCGAGCCCTCACCCAGCGAGCCGGACACCGTCTACGCCGGCGCCGAAGACGCGGCGCTCTTCAAATCCACCGATGGCGGCAAGAGCTGGGCAGAACTTTCCGGCTTGCGCACGCACAGCACCGGCTCGCAGTGGGCGCCCGGCGCCGGCGGGCTGTGCCTGCACACCATCATCCTCGATCCGCGTGACCCCAAGCGCATCGTCACCGCCATTTCGGCGGCCGGCGCCTTCCGCAGCGACGATGGCGGCACGACCTGGAAGGCCATTACTAAAGGCTTGAAATCCGACTTTCTGCCGGACCCCACCGCTGAGGTGGGCCATTGCGTCCACCACGTCGCCATGCATCCATCCAACCCGAACGTGCTCTTCATGCAGAAGCATTGGGACGTGATGCGCAGCGACGATGCCGGCGACACCTGGCACGAGGTCAGCGGCAACCTGCCTTCCGATTTCGGTTTCGTCATTGACGTGCACGCCCAGGAGCCCGAGACCCTTTTCGTGGTGCCGATCAAGAGCGACTCCGAGCATTATCCGCCGGACGGCAAGCTGCGCGTCTACCGCAGCCGCAACGGCGGCAACCAGTGGGAAGCGCTCACCAAGGGCCTGCCGCAGAAGGATT
>CAZNFL010000031.1:0-34574 GCA_964572455.1 uncultured Anaerolineaceae bacterium | reverse complement strand
TCGGCGTATCCGTGGGGGTATTAGTTGAGGTCTGCGTCGGAGTGTTAGTTGGGGTGTCGGTCGGAGTATTGGTCGGAGTGTCGGTCGGCGTATTGGTCGGCGTGTTGGTCGGGGTATTGGTGGGTGTGTTGGTCGGAGTGTTGGTCGGCGTATCGGTCGGGGTATTGGTGGGTGTATTGGTCGGAGTGTTGGTCGGCGTATCGGTCGGCGTATCGGTCGGCGTATTGGTCGGCGTATTGGTCGGAGTGTTAGTCGGCGTATCGGTCGGCGTATCGGTCGGAGTGTTGGTCGGCGTATTGGTGGGCGAATCGGTGGGTGTCTGAGTCGGCGTATCGGTCGGAGTGTCGGTCGGCGTGTTAGTTGGGGTATTGGTCGGCGTACTGGTCGGGGTATTGGTGGGCGTACTGGTGGGTGTATTGGTCGGCGTATCGGTCGGCGTATTGGTCGGAGTGTTGGTCGGGATCTGAGTTGGCGTTTCGGTCGGTACGCTGGTCGCTGTGTTCGTAGGGATTGGTGTATTGGTTACCGTTGGAGGTACAGGTGTATTGGTGGCTGTGTTCGTGGGGACTGGCGTATTGGTGGCTGTGTTCGTGGGAACTGGCGTATTGGTGTCTGTGTTCGTGGGGGCTGGCGTATTGGTTGCGGTTGGAGGTACTGGTGTATTTGTAGCTGTGTTCGTGGGGACTGGCGTATTGGTTACCGTAGGGGGTACAGGTGTATTGGTCGCCGTGTTCGTGGGGATTGGCGTATTGGTTACCGTAGGGGGTACAGGTGTATTGGTCGCCGTGGGCGGGGCGCTAGTATTGGTGGGGGTTGACGGCATGGGTGTATTCGTCGCAGTGGGGGGGGCGCTGGTGTTGGTGGCGGTTGGCGCCGGTGGGGTAACCGTTACGCACTTCACCGGCGGGGCACTATGCACAGAACCTGGCGGGCAGTGATTGGCGTGTACGGGACTGACCCAAACCGTTAAAGCCATGCATGCCATAAGGAAAAAGATCCCGCCAGCCGCCAGCAATATATAGGAAAGCCTAGATTTCATAAGATTGCGCACGCCTTACATAATAGTTAGGTTACGGTAATAAACAAATAAGATATAAGTCCCATTTTTTAGTTGTTCCTACCGTGCCTTGCGCCTGTTTACGGCAAATGTGAATAATCGACCCAAAGGGCCCTTTTCTACACGATTGCAGGATCTTTCGCAAGTAAAAATGAATAGGAATGTGACAAGTGCCTATTTCACAAGGATAAATTTACTGTTTTCCCTAAACTTACAGCGCAGGACCCCGTGGTGGCTCAAAAATTGCACCTGGAAGGGCGATGAAACCTCGCCTTTTATTGCTCTCCCTGTTGCTCGGCTCGTTCGCGTTAGCTGCTTGCCTAGCCGGCCAGGGCAGTGCCTTAGCCTATTTTGGCAAAACAACGCCCACCCCGACTCCTTTTTTGCCTTACTTTGCAGCGGCAGAAGCCCCTGATATTCCCGCGGCCCTTATCGAAACTGTGCCTGAGATATCTGGACTTATTCCCGCCCATTTCGAAGATTTCCCGCCACCAGCATCTTCGCCCGATATTGCAGTTCCCAACCCGGTGGGCCGTTTCGTGCAGCCCGAAGGGCAGGTGAATATCCTCTTGCTGGGCTCCGACCAGCGGCCAGAGGATGGCGGTTTCCGCACAGATGTGATCTTGCTGCTCACCCTCAACCCACAAGGCAAGATCGCCAGCCTCACTTCGTTCCCGCGCGACCTCTACATCTATGTGCCTGGTTGGCGGGTGGATCGCATCAACAGTGCCTTTGCTCTCGGCGGTTTTGAAATAATGGCCGACGCGCTGGAGTACAACTTCGGCGTGCGGCCTGACCATTATGTGCTGGTGAATTTTTGGGGTTTTGAGTCCATTGTGGAAACTCTGGGCGGCCTCACCGTCGAGGTTGCGCAGCCGCTCACCGATGAGCGCGATGGTCCAGGTGATTTCAGCGTGCCTGCCGGCCCGGTGACCATGGATGGAGAAACGGCCCTGTGGTATGTGCGCTCGCGCGGCAACTCCAGCGATTTCGACCGCACGCGCCGCACCCAGGAAGTGCTGGTGGCCATGTTCCAGCGTCTGTTCAGCCTGGACGCGCTGAGCCGCGCATCAGAACTGTATGCGCAATACCTGCAGATGGTGGACACCGATCTGCAGTTCGAAGATTTGTTACCTCTGCTTCCTTTGGCTGCTGAGCTGGGAACAGGCCAGGGTGAGATCGCCCGCTTTGCGATCGGCGCCGACCTGGTCACCCCTTTCACCACCTCCGCCGGCGGAGCGGTGTTGTTGCCAGACGTCGGCGCGGTGCTTCAACTCATGCGCCAGGCATTGAATGTGCCGTTGTAAGCGCCCAAGATGCTATAAATAAAAGGCCAGCTCTCTAGCTGGCCTTTTATTTTTGAAACACACTGCACCCGAAACCGGCGTCTTGGTTGGCAGCCATATTCGGTTGACATTCCTGCATAGTCTATTCTAAACTCCATTAGTATGTCTATACGCACTATTTACGGAGGCCCATGCCCGTCCTCACTGCAACGCAGATAGACGCACGCGCCTCACTACCACCGGCCCTGGCCGCCTGGGAACTATACCTTCAGGACCAGGGATCTTCCATCCACACAGTAAAAGCCTTCCTGGCTGACCTGCGCTTACTGGCTTCCTACCTGCCCGCTGACCAGCTCATCGGCGGCATCACCACCAACGACCTGAACAACTTCTTACAATGGATGCAAGCGGAGCGCGGCGTGCCGTGCAGCCCAAAGACCTTCGCCCGCCGGGTGACCTCCGTCAAAGCCTTCTTCCGCTGGCTGCAGCACCACGGCGCCATATTGGCCGACCCCGCCGAGCGTGTGGTGCAAAGATCGGTACTCAGCCCACTGCCCGAAGTCCTAACACCTGAGGAGATGGAAGGGGTGTTAAAAGTTGCCGGACGCCTGCGCCGCGGTCGCAACCCGGATGCACGCAGTTACACGCTGGTCTCCCTGCTGCTGCACACCGGCATCAAAAAAGGCGAGTGCTTGGCACTCACCACCAATCATGTCGACTTGGAAGCGCCTGGCGGTCCCTTGCTCTTCGTTCGCTATGCCAGCCCGGCCGATCGCTACAAAGAACGCAAGATCAGATTGCCCGAGGATTGGGTGGATGCTTATGAGGAATATGACAAACAATACGATCAGAGAGAAGGACTGTTCCCGTGGTCGCCGCGGCGGCTGGAGTATCTGCTCGAAGACCTGGGCAAGGAGGCCGGCCTAGAGCAGCAGCTCTCTTTCCTCATGTGCCGCTGGACTTGCGCATTGAATGATTTGAAAGCCGGCATGGACGAAAATAAGATCCGCCAAAAGCTGGGCGTGTCTGAGATCCAATGGCGTGAAGTGGGCATGAAGCTGCGCCAACTGCGCGGGGACGAGCAGATCAGCTTGTTTTAGTGTTGCTGGAATTTCGCACTCCACTCACAGATTTTTCCAAACTCAGGTGCAAGACCCGCTTGCTGTCCGTGCGCAGGCGGTATGGGTGCGCCAGGCGATAGCCCGGCACCCACACTATCTCCTCGCCGCGGCACACCAGCGGCCAGCCCGCCCTGGCTCGCCGCGGCAATTTCTCATTGGTAAAGAAGTCTGAGAGTTTTAGCGAGCCACGTTCCAGCCCCAGCGGCTGGAAGCGGTCCCCTCTCTTCGGGCGGCGCAGGATCAACTCTTCGCCGATTTTATCCAGGTCAAGCCGGGCTTGAAAAGGGTCAGCCTGCTCCCAATCGTCCAGCCCCCGCGAATGCCTTTCCCGCCCCAGCAGCTGCCAGCCGGAATTTAGTACCAGCTCCAATGGGACCTCTAAGTGGATGGCGCGCTCCGGGGCCTGCGGCCAGCGGGCGGGAAGTGTGGCCGCCCAATCCGCGATCCAGGCATCGTTCCCTTCCACCAACACAAATAACCCAGCCAGCCAATCCGCAGGAGTAGTTTTATTTGCATCCTTGATTAGCTCCAGAGCGCGCTGCACGCCGCTAAAATCCAAGTCTCGCTGCAGTGGCCGCAACTCGGCCAGGGCACGCCGCAGCAAGGTGCGCTGCAAAGCCAGCGGCTCAGCCAGGAAAGCGGGCCGATCAAAGTGCAAATAACCCTCACCGCCCGCGGCCAGGCAGCGATCCCAGGCTTGCTCCGCCACGGAGGCTAGCACTTCGTAATCTGCGGCCAGCAGCTCGGCGCTCTGGGTCAGCCGGCGCTTAAAGCCAGGCGCCTGGCTTTCCAATTGGGGGACCAGTCCGTGGCGCAGGCGGTTGCGAAAAAAAGTTGTGTCTTGATTGGACGGGTCAAGCACCGGCTCCAACCCATGTGCCGTGCAATATTCCAAAATTTCCCGCCGCCAGGTTCCCAGCAGCGGGCGCACCAGGGCGATCTCCATGCTCCAGGGATTGGGGAGCAGGCGCGGCGCCATGCCGCGCAAGCCGGCCGGGCCGGCGCCGCGCAGCAGGTGCATCAGCACCGTCTCCACCTGGTCATCGGCGTTGTGCGCCACGGCAACCGCTTGGGCGCCGTTTTTGGCGGCCGCGCGGAACAAAAAGCGATACCGCAGCTCGCGAGCGGCTTCCTCGATAGACAAACCTTTTTCCTTGGCGTATGGTTTCACGTCGCCGCGTTCGCTGAAAAATGGGACGTCGAAGGAAGCCGCCATCTGCCCAGCTTGCTTGGCTTCGGCCGCTGATTCAGGACGCAAGCCGTGGTCCAGGTGGGCGGCGATCAAAGGCTGGCCGATGGCATGCAGCCCGTGCAGCAAAGCCAGGCTATCCGGCCCGCCGGAAAAGCCGAGCACCAGCTTCTGCCCGAGGCCCACGCCACAGCCCTCGCGTAGAATCAGTTGCAGGTCGCGCCACATACCGTGATTATAGCGGTTATGTTTTGTGAGTTTCTCCCCTTGAAAACACCCCCCTCAGCATCCTTCACCGCTGAGTTGCGCCCGGGCCGCGGGGACATCAGCGTATTTTTGGGGCAGAACAACGCCCAGGGGTTAAATGAGCTACTTAAAACGGCCCCGGACCAGCTCAACCGGAGCACGATTGACAAGGCCCTGGTTAACCACAAATCCGGTGTGAAATATCTATTGGCCTCAAACTCGCCCAGCGACGCGACCCTGCTCGGCACTGCCGACCAAATGGGGGACATCGTGCGTGAACTAAAGGACTTGGCTAATTTTGTGGTGCTGGACTTGGGTGTTGGCCTGCCCCAAGCCACGCAGCGCGCTCTGGGTTATTGCGACACAGTGATCCTGGTGATCGAGCCCGATCCGCATACTATGGTTCAAACCAAAGCATTGCTGGCGGATTTAAATGCCCTGGGGGCCGGGGGTAAGATTTTGAACACGATGCTCAGCCGCGTACGCACCGACCAGGCCATGACGGCCATCGAAGTCGAGCAAGCCCTTGGGAAGAAACTGGACGTGGTTTTCACCTCCGCGCATGAATTGGCTTACCAAGCTTACCGTACCAAGCAGCCGATGGTAACCCTGGAGCCGCAGAGTTATACCGCAAAACAAACCCTAAAAATAGTTACTTTGCTCACCAAACCGGAAGAAAATTAGCCGGTCAACGCGCCCCTCGGCGTCCAAATTGTTTCTCCAATAGCTCAATAGACAAGTGGATCATCGTAGGCCGCCCATGGGGGCAGGTGCGCGGCTCCGCGCAAGCTTCCAGGTCGCGCAATAGTTGGCGTTGTTCCTCGGGGGCCAGCGTTTGGCCGGCCTTCACCGCTGCCCGCTTGCAAATGCGCGCGATAAGCCAAGCCTCCCTTTCTTTCTCCAGCGGGGTTTCGTCTTCTTCAAAATCTTCCACCACGGCGCGCAAGGCGGATTCCGCGTCACTGCTAATTAATAGCGAAGGCATGGCGCGCACCTTATAGGTGGTCGGGCCGAAAGGCTCGATCTCAAAACCCAGTTCGGCCAGCAACGGCAGCTGGCCTTGCAGCAGCTCCGCTTGCGGGGAGCTTAGCTGCACAGTGGCAGGTTCCAGCAAGACCTGCGATCCCACTTTGCCGCGCTGCGCCTGGAAGCGCTCGAACAGCACGCGTTCGTGCGCGGCGTGCTGGTCCACCAGGTACAGCCCGTCCGGCCCTTCGGCCACCAAGTAAGCTGTGCCCACCTGGCCCACCAGGCGCAAAAGCGGCACGCCGCTACCCGGCAATGGGGCTTGCCGGGGCGCTTCTGGCGCGGCGTCCGCCTCGGTCACTTCTGATTCTTCAGGTAGACTCGCTTCTGGCGCGGCAGTCAGCGGTCGCCAGGTCAGTCCGGGCTGCACCGGCTCTAACGATGGCAGGGGAGAGTAAGCCAGCAAAGCGCGGCGGATGGCGCGCTGCACGCTGCTGAAAACCCGCTCGCGGTCAGCGAAGCGCACTTCGGCCTTGGTGGGATGCACGTTCACATCAACCTGATCTGCAGGCACTCGAATAAAAAGCACCACGATCGGATAGCGTCCCACCATCAGCATGCCGCGATAGGCCTGCAACACCGCCGAAGCCAGGGAAAGGTCCTGCACCCAGCGGCCGTTGACGAAAAATGACAATTCGGAACGCGAGCCGCGGGTCAGGTCCAGCGGGCTGATGAACCCCTGCACCGTGATCTCCTCACCTGTGGCATCCACCTCAAGCATCCGCCTAGCCAAAGAGGAATCATAGAGGGCGGCCAGCACCTCGCGGCGGTCACCCGAGCCGCTGGTGGTCAGCATCGAGCGGCCTTCAATCTCAAGAGAAAAGCGCACATGGGCATAAGCCAGCGCGTAGCGCGCCACCAGGTTTCTGATATGGCGACGCTCGGTGGCCTCGTTCTTGAGGAATTTTCGCCGGGCGGGAATGTTGTAGAACAAGTCATCCACCCGCACCGAAGTCCCCACCGGGGCGCCGGTCTCCTCCAGTGCGCCCGTTCGGCCGGCGTCCGCCACCACCCGCGCTGCGGCTTGGTCCTCCGGCGGGCGGGATACTATCGCCAGGCGCGCCACAGAAGCCAGCGCGGCCAGCGCTTCGCCGCGGAAACCCAGGGTCTGGATCCGCGCCAGGTCTTCTACGCGGCTGAGCTTGCTGGTGGCATGCCGCTGCAGGGCTAGGGGCAATTCCGCTGCGGGGATGCCCCGCCCGTCATCGGTGACCTCGATGAGGCGCTGCCCGGCGCCCTCCACGCGTATGCGGATCTGCCCGGCGCCGGCATCCAGCGCGTTTTCCACCAGCTCCTTGACCACCGAGGCGGGGCGCTCGACCACCTCCCCCGCGGCGATCTGGGAGGCTACTTCTTGTGACATCACGCGGATCGGCATGGGCAAAGCGTAAAGCGGAAGCAGGCCCGCGTCAAGGTAGAAGCTTGACAGCCTCAACAATGCGGGCGCTTTTTATTTTCCGTTTTTCGGAGCCCACACTAGCCGTCAAAAGCTTTGCCTTTGTTCCACAGCTGATAGGTCAACTCCATATGGCCGATGTGCAAGGAATAGTGGGAGATCACGTGCAGAATTGCCCAGCGCACAAGCACAGCGTGGTCATCCTTCATAAAACTGGCGTCCAGTTCTGCTGGGGTCAGCTTAGATAACACCTCTTGTGTTTCTGCAGCTAGTTTAGCCAGACGCGCCAGCGGTTCTTCCGTTGAGGTGGACACGAAGCTGAATTCTGAAGGTCGGTTGCGCGTACGAGGCAATTTGCCAATGCACTCGGCGATCCAAAAATGTTCTGCGCCAGCCACATGCACCGCCAGCACCGCCAGCGAGTTGGTGGGATCGGCGCCCGCCGGCAGGCTGGGGCGCCAGTTTAGCCCTTCGAGAGAGGCCTTGCTGATTAGCCCTCCCACCTCGGTGCGTTGTTTTTCGAGCGTCTGCAGATAGGAAACAATTTCAGGGAGCATAGTGAACCCTACTTTACGATCCCGCCCTCGGTGAGCTTGCGCAAGTCTCCCAACGCGGCCTGAATTTCATTCGCGCTGACTTTGCGGCCCTCGCTGATATGCTTCAGTTCCCCGGCCGCCGCTTTCTCCACCGCCACTTCCCCAACAGTGCGGTCCTCTTTCAAGGCTTGCTTCACCAGCGCGGCGCCCGCCTGGTAACCGATCAACGGGTTAAGGGCCGTGACGATGATAGCGTTCTTCGCCAGCCAACCCTCAGCCTTTTCCCGGTTGGCGCTCAACCCCTTCACGCATGATTCCGTAAAAGCCTTTAGCGAACCGATCGTAACTTGCATGGCCTCGAATAGATTGTGGGCGATGATCGGCATCATCACATTCAATTCAAGCTGCCCGGCCGCAACGCCCAGTGCAACGGTGGTATCGCAGCCCATCACATGGAACATGGCCATGTTGGTCATTTCAGCCATCACCGGGTTTACTTTGCCCGGCATAATGCTCGACCCCGGCTGCAGCGCCGGCAGACGCAGCTCATCCAGGCCAGTGGAAGGGCCGGAAGCCAGCAGGCGAAAGTCGTTGGCGATCCGCGTCATAGTGAGCGCCAGGGTGCGCAGGGAAGCCGAAAAGTCGGCAACATCAGCCAGCGATTGCATGCTCTCGAAGAGGTTATCGGAGGTGTGCAGTTCGAGGCCGGTCAGCTCTCCCAGCCGTTTCACCATCCGCTGGTGATACTCTGGGTGAGCGTTGAGCCCGGTGCCGGTGGCCGTACCGCCAATGCCCAGACGGCGCAGTCCTTCGGCGGAGCGGCGGATGCGCTCCCCGTCGCGGGCTACTGCTTTGGCGTAGCCGCCAAATTCCTGGCCCAGGCGCACGGGGACGGCATCCTGCAAATGGGTGCGGCCTGATTTGACAATGGGATCGAACTCCAGAGCCTTGGTGGCCAGGGCAGCGGCCAACCCGTCCACCACGTTGAGCAGCTCATCCAGCCGCCATAAACAACCCAGCCGGATCGCGGTGGGAATGGTGTCGTTGGTGGATTGCGCCATGTTGACATGATCGTTGGGATTGACCTGATAGTTTCCCAATTCGCCCCCCAGCAACTGGGTGGCCCGGTTGGCGATCACCTCGTTGACGTTCATATTATGGCTGGTGCCCGCCCCCGCTTGAAAGGGATCGACCACAAAGTGCGCATTCCAAAGGCCTTCCATGACTTCAGCGGCCGCCTTGGCAATCGCTTCAGATTTTTCCTTATCCAGCAGACCCAATTCGCCGTTCACTTCCGCCGCCGCCCGCTTGATGGCCGCCATGGACCACACGAAGGCGCGCCAGGGCTTGAGCCCGCTAATCGGGAAATTCTCCACGGCGCGCTGAGACTGCGCGCCGTACAATGCATCAGCCGGGACCTTTACCTCGCCCAGAGAGTCTTTTTCGATACGCACTTTCTGCTTTTCTGCCATGGTTACCTGTTGAGAATCGGAAACCGAAAGGGAAGCACATTCTCATTTTAACGCAAACGGAGGAGGCACATAGCCTCCTCCGTGTTAGACCTTGCTGCCGCGCTTAGCGGCCGTGCTGCTGCCAGCCGTCCCAATAGGCGGGGCCCTTTGTGAAAAAGTCATAGTTGGGCTGAATGTCGGGGCGCAGGTTGACTATCTCACCTGGTTGCAGCTTTTTCGTGTTTTCCAGCTTCACCGGATTCCCATAGTGGTTGCTGCCTTCAAAAGGCTGGGCAAACCCCGGGGTCCCTTTTGGCATAGCCTGGACCTCGCCGCCCTTGGCGCCATAGGCTTCCGGGACTTCATCTTCTGTGAAGATAGCCTCAAACGGGCATTCGGGGATGCAGGCGCCACAGTCGATGCAGGTGACAGGATCGATGTAATACCAGGGATATTGGTCCGCGGGCACACCGGGAACAATGCACTCCACCGGGCACACGTCCACGCAACCGCCGTCCCGCAGACATAAACTGGTAATAATATGAGTCATCTAGTGCTCCTTCGTCGGTTCGATTTTACTATTTCGCAACCGCATTAGCCACCAAAGCGCTTGACAGCCTCGTCCCAATTGACCACGTTCCACCAAGCCGCCACGTAATCCGCGCGGCGGTTCTGATAATTCAAGTAGTAGGCATGCTCCCACACGTCCACGCCGATGATCGGGGTTTGGCCCTTGGAGATGGGGTTGTCCTGATTGGGGGTGCTGACCACCGCCACGCTTCCGTCAGATTTCACCAGCCATGCCCAGCCGCTGCCGAATTGGCCGATGGCCGCCGCGGCAAATTTTTCTTTGAAGGCGCCAAAATCGCCGAAGGCTTTCTTGATCGCATCGGCCAGGGCGCCGCTGGGTTCACCGCCGCCCTTGGGCGACATGAGTACCCAGAACATGCTGTGGTTATAGTGCCCGCCGCCGTTGTTGCGCACTGCAGAGCGGATATCTTCGGGCATGCTATTCCAATTTTTAACCAGGTCTTCGATGGATTTGTCGCCAAGTTCAGGATGTTTCTCGATGGCCGCGTTGAGGTTGTTTACGTATGCCTGGTGATGCTTGCCATGATGGATTTCCATGGTGCGCGCATCAATGTGGGGCTCCAAGGCATTGAAGTCATAAGGCAGTTTGGGAAGGGTAAAAGCCATGATGTGCTCCTTTTTACTTTTGAAACCTAGCAGGTGATCCTGCGTTACAATTCAACCGAACAGTTTTATTGTAATTGTCCCCTAAACGTTTGTCAAGAAAATCACAAACCAGGCATTGAACGCCCGAGCAATGCACAAAATTCCGCCGCAGCTGGTGCTTGTGCTGGGCATCATCGCCGTTTCCACAGCTTCGCCCTTGATCCGCTTTGCCCAACATGAAGCGGCTTCATTGGTCGTCGCCGCTTACCGCATGGCCCTCTCCGGGCTCATCCTGCTGCCGCTGACCATCCCGCGCCACAACGCCGAATTGCGCAGGTTGCCCCGCACCGAGCTTGGGTTGGCTGCCCTTTCCGGCATCCTGCTAGCCCTGCACTTCGCCACCTGGATCCTTTCGCTGGAGTACACCAGCGTCGCCAGCTCAGTGGTGCTGGTGACCACCAACCCATTGTGGGTGGCCTTGCTGGCGCCCTGGTTTTTGAAAGAGCGCCTGGCGCCGGCCTTCCTGGTTGGCTTGCTGGTGGCGTTGGCTGGCGGGACGATCGTGGCAGCCAGCGATTCGTGCGTGCAAGCCGCCGGCGGGCTGGCTTGCCCCCCGCTGGCGGAATTTCTCCAAGGCAGGGCCTTTTTGGGTGATATTCTCGCCCTGATGGGCGCCTTGTCGGGTGCAGGCTATATCCTGATCGGCAGGCGGCTTAGGCCTCACGTTTCCCTGACCTCGTATATTTTCCTGGTTTACGGCATGGCGGCACTGGTTCTGCTGGGCATGGTAGCTGTATCCGGACTGCCTTTTTTTGGTTTCTCTCCTGATATCTATGTTTACTTGTTGCTCTTGGCTTTAATCCCTCAGCTATTGGGCCATTCGAGTTTCAATTGGGCCTTAGCCCACTTACCAGCCTCTTACGTGTCTATTGGCCTCCTGGGTGAGGCTGTAGGTTCTACCATCCTGGCCTATTTTGTTCTCGGAGAAGCGCCCGGAACGTTGAAGATCTTCGGCGCCGCGCTCATTCTGGGTGGGATCCTGTTCGCCACCTTGAGCCCCGCCTCCAAACGAGCGTCTGTGTATAATTAAGCTTGTTCCGTTTAGGAAGGAGCATACATGCTAGTACGCTGCACGCATTGCTACACGCCTTTCACTCTGAGCCAAGAAGGGGTTGTGGCCGCTTTGGACGAGGTGGAGGCCAAAGGGTTCAAGTTTTACAACGCTTATTGCCCGCGCTGCGGCCGCCCTAACATGGTGGCTAAGACCCAGCTGGAGCGCGAAGTACCTAGTTGGGCGCCGAGGCAAGTGGCTATGCAACCTGTAGTCGCTCCGCCCTTGGCTGCAGCCAAACCAACGACCTCCGCGCCGGCCAAGCCTGCCAAGGCCGCCAGCGCTAAGCCCAAGGCCGCGCCAGCCAAGAAGAAGGCGGCCCCTGCCAAGAAGCCGGCCGCCAAGAAAACGCCCAGCAAAACCAAGGCCACTAAAGCCAAAAGCGGCGCCAAGAAAAAAGCGGCTCCCAAGAAAAAGAAGAAATGACAAAAAAATACTGGCCTCAAATTGAGGCCAGTATTTTTTTGTCATTGCGAGGAAGGCTGCTTCGCTTGGCGAGGCAAGCCGACGTGGGCAATCTCCCCGGTTCGGGGTCATATTTTTTAGCTCGCAATGCGGGCGTGGCAATCTTTCTCTCTAATCAAATTCTGGGAGCCAGGTTGGGTTCTCGTCGCTCCCCGGGCTGTTCGTCAGATTCACCTGGTTGATGCCGTCAGCATCCATTACGAAGATTTCGCGATCGCCGCTGCGGTCTGACCAAAAGGTGATCAGGCTTCCATCCGGCGACCAGTTGGGTTCGCGGTTGTGCCCTTCCGTATCGGTGAGCTGCTCAGGTTGCTGCCGTCGGCATCCACCAAATAGATCTGGCTGCTGGCGAGGTCCCCGGAAACGAAGAGCAGTTGTCTGCAACCCGGCGACCAGTCGCCGAGCATTGCAGAAATCGCCCCGCCTTCAAACTCAAGCAGTTGCCAGCCCGCACAATATCGCAATTGGGAAAATTAATTTGCTAAATTTCATTAGGGTTCTCACCGCGCTCGGTCTGCTCGTTCATTCAATTGCGCAATGCGTTCCGTCAATTTACCCGTTAGCGCCCCACTCTCCACCCGCCAGCCCCAATTGCCTAGCGGCCGCCCGGGGAAGTTCATGCGCGCCTCGCTGCCCAGCTCCAGGAAATCCTGCAGCGGCGCCACGGTCAGGTCGGCGCGCGACGCCCACAAGGCGCGCAACATATCCCAGGCCAGATGTTTGCCATCGCTCTTGAGATAGCGCAAACAAAACTGGCGTTCGCTCTTTGGCGCATGCTGAAACCAGCCCACCGCCGTGTCGTTGTCATGCGTGCCCGTGTAAGCCACGCAATTTTCGGGATAATTCTCGGGCAAGAAACGGTGGTTCAGATCCTCATCGAACGCAAATTGCAGGATCTTCATCCCCGGCAGGTCGAAGCGCTCGCGCAGCGCAACCACTGGGGGGTGGCCTTCCCCGCCCAGGTCCTCGGCGATCAGAGGAAGGCTGCCCATCTTGCGCTTCAAGGTTTCCAGAAAATGAGGCCCTGGACCCTTCACCCAGTCCCCTTTTTCCGCGGTCAGCTCACCGGCTGGCACCGCGTAATAATTGACAAAGCCGCGGAAATGATCCAGGCGCACCACGTCCACCAGCCGTAGCACAGCCTCCATGCGCGCCTGCCACCAGGCATAGCCCTCCTGTTTATGCCTGCCCCACCGATACAGGGGGTTGCCCCACAGCTGCCCGTTTTCGGCGAACATGTCCGGCGGCACGCCGGCCACGCGGATAGGCATGCCCCGCAAGTCCAACTCGAAGAGCTCGCGCCGGCACCACACATCGGCGCTGTCTTGGGCGCAATAGATCGGCAGGTCACCGATGATCCTGATGTTGCTAGCCTTCATCTGTTTGCGCAGTTTTTCCCATTGGCGAAAGAACAGGAATTGTTGGAAGGCGAAATACCCTTCTGTGGATGCGTAGTGGCGCACGGCCTCCAAGATGGCATCTGGCTCGCGATCGCGCAACGCCGCCGGCCACTCGATCCACGGGCGCTGTTCCTCCTGGGATTTGATGGTCATGAACAGCGCGAAGTCATCCAGCCAGGTGTGCTCTTGAAAGCGAAATTGCTCGAATTCTTTACGCAGCTCGGGCAAAACGCTCAGGCGCATAAAGGCCACCTGGAACAGCCCGCGCTTCCATTCGATCACCTCGGAGAAATCGACCCGGTCGCTGAGGAAAGCTGGTTTTTTATCCAAATGCTCCTTATCGATCAAGCCCTCTTCGTAGAGCAGGTCAGGACTGATCAAGTTCGGGTTACCCGCAAAAGAAGAATAGGATTGATAAGGCGAATCTCCATACCCGGTGGGCCCAAGGGGCAGCACCTGCCACCAGCGCATACCCATGGCTTTAAGAGTCTGTAACCATTCGGAGGACTGTGGACCCAGATCGCCGATGCCGTATGGCCCGGGCAGGCTGGTGATGTGCATCAGGATTCCTGACCGGTGCTTGAAGAGCATGTTTTTCATTCTACCGTGGAACTATTTTGTCATTCCTTTTACTCTGTCTTTCCTTCCCCTCCTGTCATTCCTTCCCCTCCTGTCATTCCTTCCCCTCCTGTCATTCCGAGCGGAATACCGAACTCTTTACCAGTTGGAGATTCATCAAAGCAGGCGCCGTCCTGAGCGGAGCGAAGGAAATCCTTACGATCTCATATTCCAAATTACCAAATTTCTGCAAATTGCGCTGAATCTTTTGTTTTTATCGAGCATGGTAGACTTTTTATGTGGCGAACATTGAAGAGGCAGTCAGCACCGCCAAGACCTCCCTGACTCAAAAACGCATCCTACAGCTCTGGCTGCCATTGGCGGCCAGTTGGCTTTTGATGGCCTTTGAAGGCCCTTATATCAGCGCGACCCTGGCGCGGCTAAGCGAGGCAGAACTCATGATCGCTTCCTTCGGCTTAGCTGCCTCGCTTAGCATCACCATTGAAAGCCCGGTCATCTCCCTGTTGGCCACCAGCGTGGCTTTGGCGCGCAGCCGTCAAAACTACCTCGTGCTGCGCCGCTTCACCTTGCATTTGATTGTCGCCGCCACAGTGCTGCAGTTCCTGATCGGCTGGACGCCCCTGTTCGACTTGGTCGTGAAGGATCTACTGGGGGCGCCGGCAGTCCTGCACGCGCCGGTGCGTTTGGGTTTGCAGCTCATGCTGCCCTGGAGTGCCGCCATTGCCTGGCGCCGCTTTCGCCAGGGGTTGCTCATCCGTTTTGGGCAAAGCGGCAAAGTGAGCCGGGGTTCGCTGTTGCGTCTCTTCAGTTCGGTAGGTGCGGCAACCGGTTTAGCTTTCTTCACCTCTGCACCCGGCATTGCCGTTGGCACATTGGCGCTAAGCGTAGGGGTTGTAACCGAAGCGATCTACGCTCATTGGGCCAGTGCCGCGCTGGTCGCCGAAAAATTTAGTGAACAGGAAACATCGTCTCGCCCGGAATTAAGTTACAGACAATTGGTGAACTTCCATTGGCCCTTGGCCACCAGCAATTTATTGTTCCTGTTCACCCAGCCTATCATCGCCGCGGCCCTAGCGCGCAGCGCGCAGCCAGTCCTCAACCTGGCTGCCTGGCCGGTGCTGCACGGATTGCTGTTCATCACCCGCGCCCCCGAATTGGCTTTGCCCGAAGTGACCATCGCGGTCAGCGAGGAGAAGGATAGCTTCGCTGCTATCCGTCGTTTTGGTCTGGCGGTCGGCTTGACCTTCTGCATTCTGCTGGCTCTAGTCAGCTTTACTCCCCTCTCTGAGATCTATTTCCGCGACCTGATCGGAACCTCCGCCGAACTGGCCAACATTGCGCGCAGCGGCGCTGCGCTGGCCTTGCTCATGCCCTTGGCCATGTCTTTCGTCACCGTTTCACGCGGCATGCTTATTGCTCGGCATAACACCCGGCCGCAAGCCATCGCCATGCTGCTGGAATTGGCCACCTTGATCCTGGTCCTCACAGTTGGCGTTGGCCTGCAATTGCCCGGGGTCCCGGTGGCTGCGGTCGGTCTGAGCGCTGCCATGCTTATCGAAGCCACATTCTTGTGGCTAGTGTTGAATAAAGTTTCTCTGACATCTGGCTTGCGGCGCTTACGCGCCAGCTTGGCAAAAACGTAGGGACTTGCAAAGGAGTCGCATGCAATACACACAATTAGGTCGCGCCGGGGTGCAAGTCAGCCGCCTTTGTCTGGGCACCATGAATTTTGGGCCGGACACAATTGAGAAGGAAAGCTATGCCATCATGGACCACGCCCTGGAGGCCGGTATTAATTTTTTTGATACGGCCAATGTGTATGGCAGGAAGATGGGCGAAGGCGTTACCGAGAATATCATCGGGCGCTGGTTCGTCCAGGGCGGTCGCCGCGAGAAGGTGGTTTTGGCCACCAAGGTGTTCGGCCGCATGGGCGATTGGCCCAACCAACGCCGCCTCTCTGCCCTGAATATTCGCCAGGCCTGCGAAGGCAGCCTGCGCCGCCTGCAAACCGATCACATCGACCTCTACCAGATGCACCACATTGACCGCAGTGCCCCTTGGGAGGAGATCTGGCAGGCCATGGAAGTCCTGGTCTATCAGGGCAAGGTGCTTTATGTGGGCAGCAGCAACTTTGCCGGCTGGCATATTGCCCAGGCCCAGGAAGCCGCCCATGCGCGTAATTTCATGGGGCTGGTCAGCGAGCAGAGCTTCTATAACCTCATGCAGCGCAGCATCGAATTGGAAGTCATCCCGGCCTGCCAGGGATATGGCTTGGGCTTGATCCCCTGGAGCCCGCTCAACAGCGGTGTCCTGGGTGGCGCACTCCAGAAGTCCAAAGAGGGCCGCCGCTCGTCCAGCGATGCTACCGAGATCATCGAAAAGCACCAAAATCAACTGGCCGCCTATGAGGAGTTTTGCAACGGACTGGGCGAGGCGCCCGCCGATATAGCCCTTGCCTGGCTGCTGCAGCAGCCGGCAGTCACCGCGCCCATCATCGGGCCGCGCACCAAAGCGCAGCTCGAGGGCAACCTGCGCGCCGTGGACCTCAAACTGGACGAGACGGCCCTCAAGAAGCTGGACGAGATTTGGCCCGGCCCAGGCGGCGCCGCCCCGGAAGCCTATGCCTGGTGAGGCTCCCGCGCAAAACAACTTTTCAAGCTATTGTGATATTTCTCGCCGGATCTCGAATCGTTATCTGTGAGGCGAGCTCGGCGAATAATTATCATAACCATATCTTCGGCGCTAACTAATTCTGCAAACTGGGATTTCGCTTATAGTTAACCTCTCGGAGGCGCAGTGAGCAACCTAATTAAAGAAAAGGTCGACCAAGCCGTCGGGGTGTTGGCCGAACAGGGCGTCGACCTTTGGGTCACCTTTGTGCGCGAAACCACCGCCGGGGGCGACCCTATGCTGCCGCTGCTCTTCGGCTCCTACCTTACCTGGCAATCCGCCCTGCTTCTCAGCCGCTCCGGTGAGCGCATCGCCATCGTGGGCCATTACGAAGCCGATACGGCTCGCAACACGGGAGCCTACTCCGAGGTGCTTGACTATCACCAATCCATCCGTGAAGTCTTGGGCAAGACGGTCGCCCGCCTGGCGCCCAAACAGATCGCGGTCAACACCTCAAAAAACGACACCTTTGCTGATGGGCTCACTCACGCGATGTACGCGATCTTGCAGGACTATCTCGGCAGCCCCTACGCGGACCGGCTGGTCAGCTCCGAAAACATTGTGGCTGCCGTACGCGGCCGCAAGACGCAGGAAGAATTGCGCAGAATAAAGAAGGCTATTCGCTCCGCCGAAGAGATCTATGCGCAAACATTTGGCTTCGTAAAAATCGGCAAAACCGAGCGCCAGATCGCCGCCTTCATGCACGCCCAACTCAAAGAACGCGGTTTGCAGCCGGCTTGGGAAGAACTGCATTGCCCGGTGGGCCATGCCGCCCCCACTGATCTCAAGGTGCAGCCTGGCCAGCTCATCCATTTCGATTTTGGCGTGATCGAAGAAGATTATTGCTCGGACATCCAACGAGTCATGTACATTTTGAAACCGGGCGAGAGCCGCGCCCCTGAGCCCGTGCAGCGCGGTTTCGATACCATCCAGGCTTCCATAAAAGCCGCTATGCATGCCATGCAGCCTGGCGCCCGGGGCCTGGACGTGGACGCCGCTGCCCGCAAAGTAGTAACCGATGCCGGCTACCCCGAGTATATGTATAGCACCGGCCACCACTTGGGTCGCAGCGTGCACGACGGCGCCGGCCTGCTTGGTCCCATGTGGGAACGCTATGGCGACACGCCCAAACTCCCGCTGGAGGTTGGTCAGGTCTATACCGTTGAGCCCGGCCTGGATGTGGAAGGCTACGGATATATCAGCACGGAAGAGGATGTGCTCGTCACCGCAGACGGCGCAGTGTTTCTCACCACCCCGCAAACGGTGTTGATTTATTCCCAGGGATAACATGCCAATAAAAGAACTGCAAGCCAAGAAGCGCATCGCCCTGGTAGCCCACGACGGCTGCAAAGCCGATCTGTTGGAATGGGTTAAGCATAATCGTGCTGAGCTTTTGCAGCATGATTTGTACGGAACCGGCGGCACCGGCGCCCTCATAAAAACCGAAACCGGCCTCGAGGTGCATCGCTTCATGAGCGGCCCCCTGGGCGGCGATCAACAGGTCGGGGCGGCCATCGCAACCGGCGACCTGGACCTGCTGGTCTTCTTTTGGGACCCGCTGGAGCCCCAGCCCCACGAACCGGATGTGAAAGCCCTGCTGCGCCTGGCCGTGCTGCATAACATCCCCACCGCCTCCAATCGCGCCACGGCCGATTTCCTCATTACCTCCCCATTAATGGATTCCGACTATAAGCGCAAAATTCCCGACTTTGGGCGTCGTTTGCACGAGGGACTCTAAGAGGAAGAGATTTGAAAAATAATTCCATCACCTTGATTGATGGCATCCGCGTCGGTCACGCCCAGGATTTTGAGGCGGTCACTGGATGCACGGTTGTCCTGTGCGAAAAAGGCGCTGTTGGCGGACTGGACCAGCGCGGCGGCGCGCCTGGCACGCGTGAGACGGATTCCCTGGCGCCTGCCCACCTCGTGGATAAAGTCCACGCCGTCATGCTGGCCGGCGGCTCAGCCTTTGGCCTGGATGCTGCCAGCGGCGCAGTGCGCTACTTGGAAGAGAGGAAAGTGGGCTTCAAGGTGGGCGTGGCCCGCGTGCCCATTGTCCCCGCCGCCATCCTCTTCGATCTAAGCATCGGCTCCCCCAAACGCCGCCCGGATGCAGACATGGGTTACCAGGCCTGCTTGAACGCCAGCGCCAAAGCCCCCGCCGAGGGCAGTGTGGGCGCCGGCACCGGCGCCACCGTGGGCAAGATCCTGGGACCCCGCCAGTCCATGAAAGGCGGCATCGGCACAGCCGCCATGCAGATCGGCGCTGGTTTGCAGGTGGCCGCCATCGTGGCGGTCAACGCCTTCGGGGACGTTATCGACCCCGATACCGACGAAATCATTGCCGGGGCGCGCAGCCTGAAAAGAGGTCCTTTCAAAATTGGTAAGGGGCGCTTCGCCGATAGCATGCAGGTAATGAAGGGCTTGGTGGGCCGCACCATCCTCGGAGCGGCCAAGCGCGGCAACACCGTCATCGGCGTGGTGGCCACCAATGCCCGCTTGGATAAGGAAGGCGCCACCAGGGTAGCCCGCATGGCCATGAACGGCGTGGCGCGCACCGTCCGCCCGGCCAACACCATGCTGGATGGCGATACCCTGTTCGCCCTGGCCACCGGCCGCCGCAAAGCGGACGTCAATATCGTAGGCGCCTTTGCCGCCGAAGTGGTGGCCGAGGCCGTATTGCGCGCCGTGCGAAATGCCAAAGGGATGGCTGGCATTCCGGCCATAGCCGATTTATAATGCCAGCAACTTTTCGGCTGACTTTGGGTTTATAATTTAAGTGTTGGCATTATTCGAATCGCACTAATGAGAAGGAGATAAAATGGCTAGCAATTCAGCAACCAGTGACGACAAACTTTGGGCGGCTTTGGCTTATGTTTTCACACCTCTTGTCCCGATAATCCTTTTGTTGATTGAGGACAAGAAGAATCGTCCGTTCATAAAAGAACACAACATGCAAGCTCTTGTGTGGGGGATCGTTGTTTTCCTGGCTTGGATCGTCCTTGGATTCGTCACATTTGGATTGATTGCATGCGTTTTGTGGCTGGTCTGGATCCCTCAGCTTTATTGGGCTTATCAGGCCTATCAAGGTAAGTCAGTCAACATCCCGGTCATTAGCAACCTTGTGAAAAGCCAAGGCTGATAACAGACTGCCAAAAAGGGACCGCTTTACCATGAAGCTAAATAACTCATCCGTTTTGTACGCCGCTGGAATTGCGGGCCTGGTCGCCGGTTTCGGCTCGAGCGCCCCGCTGCTCAGCTTGCTGAACTGCCTACTGTGCGGTTGGTTTTGGCTCGGTGGTGCCGGCGCTGTCTGGCTGTATAACAAAAGAGAGCCCCAGAATCTGGACGCAGGCCGGGGTGCTTTGGTTGGAGCGGCCGCAGGCCTAGTAGCAGCCATCGTCGTCGCCGTCCTATCCGTAGCCCTGAGTGGTATGGGGTTTGCCGCAGCTTCGTTTGACGATCCCCAGCTTAGACCCTATCTAGATCAGTTCGGCGGCGAGGCCGTCGTTGCCGCTTTCGTCGGGGCCGGGGCTCTGCTCTGCACCACGGTCTTCAGCGTGGGCTTCGGCGCCTTGGGCGGCTTGATCGGCGCTTCGATCTTCAAGAAAAAATAGCCGCCGTACTGGATAAAAAGAGATGCTCGCAAAGAGCATCTCTTTATTTCCTCAGCAAGCCTGACGTAAGCACCGTAAGATCAGCGCTGAACTCGGATTTCGGCACAACTTTATCGGCTCCCGAATGGCGCGCCGCCTTCAGGCGGCGCGGGTTCATATGCGAGCCGAAAGCTAACCACGGAATGCCGCGCGTCGCAAAGGTTGTTTTCGCCGCCGGCAACCATTCAGCCCAGGGCAACGCGCTATTTAGGTCCAGCACGATCAGCACAGGCGGGGCATGGGCGAGCGCTTGCATAAAATCCTGAACGGTCGAATATTCGCGCATCCATTTTGTTGCGTAGCCAAGCGCAGCCGCAACCGATTCGATCTTGGGTGCAAAAAACAGATCGCTGCCTAAGGCGAGGATGTGGGCCTTCTCCATAGAGCGCATATAATAACCCGCGTGCCGCCCACCAGCCTAACCATCAGCAAGCAACTGGCGCGCCGTTTTTTGCTGGCGCACCACGGATTGCTGCCCCCGCGCAAGCTGCAGGGCAAGCCGGGGGTACTCGACTATCTGGCCAGGGTGGGCTGCATCCAGTTCGACCCGATCAACGTGGTCGGCGGCAACGCCGACTTGGTGCTCCAATCGCGCATCGCCAATTACAAGCCCAGCCTCCTGCAAGAACTGCTCTATCAAGAACGCAGCCTGATGGACGGGTTTGACAAGGTTGCCTCGATCTATCAAACCAAGGATTGGCCTTACTTCAGCCGCTTCCGTAAGCGCCTGCAAGATCGCTACACCAAAGAGATGCGCGCCGATGGCATGTTCAAAGTATCTACTCAGGTGCGAGAGGCCATCCAAGCCCGCGGGCCACTTTCCTCGATCGAGATCGAGCACGAAGAGCGCATGCTGTGGGACTGGGGTTTTTCGATGCGTGTAGTGCGGGCTGCCATGGACACCATGTACTGGATGGGGGAGTTGGGCATCCACCACCGCGTCCACACTCGGCGCGTGTTCGATCTGGCGGAAAATCTGCTGCCGGCGCGGATCCTGAAAAAGCCCGACCCGAACCAAACCGTCGAAGACTATATCGATTGGCATGTGCTCCGGCGCGTGGGCGGCATGGGCCTGGCGCAGCCAGTAGGTTCCGACCGCTGGCTGGGCATGGAGAAAGTACCGGATAGCAACCGCAAACTGGTGTTTGCGCGGCTAATGCAAAAGGGAAAGGTAGCCCGAATTCGGATACTGGAACTCCCCAAGCTGGAGTTTTACGTTCGCACCGCTGACCTGACCACGCTCGAACGAGCCGCAAAATCGCCGCGGGGCAAACCAGGCGCCGCCTTTATTGCGCCCCTCGATAACATGCTGTGGCAACGCGATTTATTGGAGATGCTTTTCGACTTTTATTACCGTTGGGAAGTATATGTGCCGGCCGCCAAGCGCATGTATGGCTACTACGTGCTGCCGGTGCTCTTTGGGGATCAGCTCGTCGCTCGGCTGGACCCAGCCTTTGATCGTGGCGGCCGCGTGTTCACCATTCAAAATTGGTGGTGGCAGGCCGGTGTGGATAAAAAGGACCAGGCGATGCTGGCCGCGTTGGGGGATTGCGTGAAAGCCTTTTGCAGATATTTAGGGGCGAGTACGGTAAAGTTAGGAGCACCCGTACAAAAAGATCGACTATTGAAAAAAATGATCAGCAAACTTTAGTCAACGGATATTCAACTCCCACATCCTCGCCCCCACCTGCCAAACCCGCAAGCCGTCCAGCGAGCGCTGGCTTGCGGAATAATCAACCACGAACAGCCCGCCCAAGGCGGGGTAGTCTTCCATATTTTCCAAGGCTGCCAGCACTGTTTCGGGGCTGAGTTCCTCAAAGCCGTCTTCTAATATCGCCTCTTCCACGGCGCGCCGCGCCACACTGACTGCGCCAGCCATTTGCAGATAGCCCCAGTCGTGGGCTGCGTCTGGCTGCAAGGTCAGGAGCTCCTGTACGCCAGCTATTTCCGCTTCAGACCACCACGCCCAGGTGGAGGTCAGCAGCAGCCCTTCGGCATAGGTGGGATCATGAAGGTATTCATAAGCCTGGGCATCCAAGGCTACTGCCGGCGCAGCCACCACAAAGCGCTGGCGCAGCCCCAAATCCTGGAGGGCATTCAGCAGCGCGGCCAACCCCAGGCCGCGCGCATTGGTATAGATCACATTAGCGTTCAGGTCCCTCGCCCTATAGATCAGATCGAAAATATTAGCATCCAGAGGCAGGTCCGCTCGCATCACGATTTCGAGCTGGGCTTCTTCGAGATCTTGCAACACTTCTTCGCTAGCCAAGTCACCAGCCAGGTCCACAGGCCACGAAAAAATAGCCACCCTGATCTCCTCCAGGGCTCCTTCCGGCCGCCATTGTGTCCAATTGGAAAGCAATTCTTCAAGGAAGAAGGTGAGATGGTCGCGCGGCGTGGCATCCAGTCCGAATAAATAGCCACCGGACTCGGCGAACAATCCTAGGGCCAGCGCCGGGATCTCGTCCTCGTTCAGCACCGCCGCTAACGCGGCTTCTGCCTGCGGATCGCAGATCAGCACCAGCGACCCTTCCCCATTTTCGCGGCTCAGGCGTGCCAGGGCGCGTTGGGCGCCGTCGGTTGTGCCGGTGGTATTAATTTGCTGCAGATCGAGCATCGCTCCGAAAATTCCACCGCTGGCATTGATGGCAGCCACCTGATCTTCCACCGCTTGAATGCGGCTGGCATGCGCCACACTGAACGGCCCGGTGCGGTCGCAGAGGTGCAGCAACAGGATGGTTTCCCCGGTCAAATTGGGCGCGTTTAGCGGAGTTGGCGAGGGTGTGGCCGAAGGTTCGGGGGAGGGTGTGGCGCTGGTCGTGGGTGCCGGGCTGCCCACTACAGTTACCGCGGCTGAGGGGAGCGCTGCGCTCGGCGCTGCAGGCTGGCCCAGTGCTGGAGCGCAGGCGGCTAACAGGCAGATTACGAAGAGCGCTGGGAATAAAGACTGACGTGTTGCCAAACGGGGCTTAGCCCAGATTGAGGAAGAGCTTATCAGTCTTGGCGGCCATGATGAAATCGTTCTGGTGCAAGCCTTTAATCTTATGCGTCCACCAGGTCACGGTCACCTTGCCCCATTCAGTGCGGATGACCGGATGATGGGCCTCCTGCTCGGCCAGTTCGCCAACTTGCTGGGTAAAAGTGAGCGCTCCTGCAAAATCTTTGAACTTGAAGCTGCGCTTTAGGCGCGGCTCTTCTTTGACTTCCACCACTTCCCAATCAGGCACCTGGGGATGGTATTCCTCGATCTGGGATTTAGTGAATGGCGGCTCATCGCCGCGGCAGGGAACACAAGTCTTCTGGGTCAGGTCAGCTATGGTCATCTTTTTTCTCCAACGAACAGAATGATTATAATGTCACATCTTAACTAGATGCCGGTCGCAGCGCACCCGGCTTATCAAAACTGCGTCTGGGACGCTTGCCGTCCTTTTTTACATCCTAGGCTAGGTTGCGTGATAAGGACGAGATCGCATGAAACGAAAAGCTAAGCGCCTTTCATCCAGTGTACCCGCCCCGGCCGTCATCGTGGTGGCCGCCTACATCGGCGCTCAAATGCTGGCGGACGTAGCCAGCGTTAAGATCGGGCTTATCGGCGGCCTAGCCGTGGACATGGGCACCTTTATTTATCCGATCACCTTCACCCTCCGGGATGTGGTCCACAAGGTGCTGGGCCGCCACAATGCCCGCTTGCTCATCGTGAGCGCCGGGGTGATCAACCTCGTCATGGCGGCCTATCTCATGTGGGCGGCTGGCTCCCCCAGCGATCCCTCCTGGGGGCTGGGCGCTGAATTCGCTGCCGTCCTAGGCCCGGTGTGGCGCATCGTGATGGCCTCCATCGTGGCTGAATTGGCCAGCGAACTGCTCGACACCGAGATCTATCACCTGTTCGTCACGCGGGTCACTCGCCGCTATCAGTGGGCACGGGTGCTGATCAGCAACAGCATCAGTGTCCCGGTGGATAACCTCATCTTTTCAATCGGGGCCTTTGCGCCCATCGCCGCTCTGGGCGGTGGGTTGCTTTGGGAGGCAGTTTGGGGGATCTTCATCGTAAACTTGCTGGTGAAGTATGCGGTAACGTTGATCAGCCTGCCCCTAATCTATATCGTGCCGGAGAAGAGCAGGGATCAATGATTATCACTAGCTTTTTTAAACAAAGAACGCCCCACCATGTAGGGTGCGGCGTGTGTTGAACCTGGCTTCCAGATGGTGCCCGCTCCGGTCAGGGTCGGCGACCTTTCGGTCTTTTGCCGATGGTCCAGTCCAGGAAGTCGGACTCCTTACGTTTCTTGTTGGTTCAGACGTGTGCGCCGCAGCCACGAACACAGCAGGGCTTGATACCTTCATAACACGCCCAGATTAAAACGAACCTACGCCGAGGTTAAGAGCCTCTTACTTTTTCGCTACATCGACCTTGATGTGCAATTCTTTTAGCTGTTGCGCCTCGGCCGGGCTGGGCGCGTCGGCCATCACGTCGCGGGCAGCTTGGTTCTTGGGGAAGGCAATCACTTCACGGATGCTCTCCTCGTCTGCCAGCAACATCACCAGGCGGTCTATGCCGCTGGCGATCCCACCGTGCGGGGGCGCGCCATACTCGAAGGCTTCGAGCATATGCCCGAAACGGTCCTGGGCCACTTCGGGCGAGAGGCCGATCAGTTTGAAGATGCGACTCTGCAGTTCCCGGTCGTGAATGCGGATCGAGCCGCCTGCCACCTCGATGTTGTTGAGCACCATGTCGTATTGGCTGCCGCGCATCGAGGCCGGATCTTTTTCGACCAGATCGATATCCTCTGGCACCGGCGAAGTAAAAAGATGTTGGCTGGGATCCCAGCGTTTTTCCTCTGCGTTCCAAAAAGCAAAGGGGAAATCGATCACCCAACAGAAAGCCAAAAGATCCAGATCTAATAATCCAAGGGTTTCGGCCAGATGCACTCGCAGGCGTCCAAGGGCGGTTAACACCACCTCCTGCTTGTCAGCTACGAACAGCAAAAGGTCGCCTTTTTCGGCCGCCAAGGCGGCCTTGAGCGCGGCCAGCTTTTCGGCGCTCAGGAATTTGCTGAACGAGGAACGCTCTTCGCCCTCGGGTGTAATCGCGAAGTACGCTAACCCCTTGGCGCCGAAATCCTTTACGAACTCGACGAGGGCGTCGATGTCTTTGCGGCTGTAACCACCTAATCCCTTGGCGTTGATGCCGCGCACCATGCCGCCGGCTGCCACCGCCTCTTCAAATATCTTGAAGCCGCTGCCTTTAGCCCATTCAGTCACGTCTTGTAATTCCAGGCCGAAGCGCATATCGGGGTTATCTTTGCCAAACCGCGCCATAGCTTCTTTATAGGTGAGCCGCGGCCAGGGAGTGGACATAACGCGTTTGTGCGGCACCAACACCTTCACCATTTCGGTGTACATGGCTTCCATCAGGTCCATTACATCTTCGCGCTGCACGAAGGACATTTCGAGGTCGAGCTGGGTAAATTCCGGCTGCCGGTCGCCGCGCAAGTCTTCATCGCGGAAGCAGCGCGCCATCTGGAAATAACGTTCGTAGCCGGCCACCATCAGGAGCTGCTTCAGCTGCTGCGGAGATTGCGGCAATGCATAGAACTCGCCGGCATGCACACGTGAGGGCACTAAATAATCGCGGGCGCCTTCTGGGGTAGTCTTGAACAGGATGGGTGTCTCGATCTCCAAGAAACCGGCTTGGTCTAAATAATCGCGGATGAACTTGACCACCTTGTGGCGCAGAATCAGGTTGGCCTGCATCGCCTCACGTCGTAGGTCCAAATAGCGATACTTGAGGCGGGCATTTTCGTCCACCTCTTCTTCCTTATTGATTGAAAATGGCGGGGTCTTGGCTGGGTTCAATACTCTGACTTCCGAGGCAGCCACTTCGATCTCGCCAGTGGCCATTTCGGAGTTAGCCATACCCTGCGGCCGTTTGCGCACAGTGCCCACGACCTGCAGCACCCACTCGTTGCGTACCGGCTCAAACACAAGGTGCCCCTGGGGAGATTCTTCTGGGTCGCTCACCACCTGCACCAGGCCGAAACGATCGCGCAGGTCAACAAAGGTGAGGCCGCCATGGTCTCGGCGTCGGTGCACCCAGCCTGCCAGGGTTACTTTTTGCCCGACATGCTCGCTGCGTAACTCACCGCAAGTGTGGGATTTATACATAGGCACTCCTTCTCGCTCCTAAAAAACAAAACGCCCGACCTAAGGCCGGGCGAGGCAGGTTGGGCAGGGATTAGCTGGCCCGCGCAACGCTCGCCCATTGGGGGGCATTATTATCGTTGGTGTTCACACGTACCGCAAGCATAGCCAAAATTATAGCATAGGCAGTGGAATCCAGCTTAACAACCGGCATTGGCTGGTATCAAATTTGCCGCCTGGGAATTCGAAGCTCACCGCCGCACTCCGATTGTTTTTTTGTTATAACTACTCGCCTCTTAGCTATGCGCGTTGGTCTTTTTCTCCTAATTAGTTTGCTCATCGTTGGATTAACTTTCTGGCTACTGACTAGCAGCAGCCATATTAGCGCTCCTAACCAGATCGTCGAACCTCAGTGTCTCGAGGAGACTTCCGTGGAGAGGGCTCCACCTCAAATAACTCAAGAGGACAGATTACGTTTGGACCGAGAATGGGAGGTCCATGTAATAAGTGGACGAGGCGGCGGCCCTGATGGCGTCAGGTTTGTGGATGTGAATAATGATGGTCTTTGCGATGTGGTTACAGCATATGAACACAGTGGCAAGGTCAAGATATTCCAACATCCCGGGTATGAATTAGTTGACGAGCCGTGGGAACATGTAAGCGTGGGTGTTGTCCCTCGTGGAGAGGATGCCATGGGTATGGACGCGGACGGAGACGGTGTCATCGACATTGTCTCTTCACATGAAGGAGATACTCTGGGAATCTATGTTCACTGGGGGCCCACCGATCCCGAAAGCTACATGGAGCCCAAGGCCTGGGGGGAACCTGTTCTTCTCTCCAAGCCACCCGGGCGCGGCTGGATGTTCGCCATCCCAATGGATGTGAATGATGATCAACACATTGATATCGTCGCTGGCAGCAAAGACGACTATTACAACGATCGAAACTCGGTAGGCGATCTCGGTTGGTTTGAAAACCCGGGTCACGATAAACGCGATCTAGAGAATTGGGATTATCACTCTATTGATCATATGGGATGGACGATGTCAATTATTCCCTTTGATGTGAACGGCGACGGTAATATGGATCTCATAGTTACTGACCGGAATGCCGATGAAGACCATATGGGCGCCCGCTGGCTAAGAAATCCAGGCGCAAACTGGGAACAGCCCTGGAAATCCAAATTCCTTGGCGATCTGGCCGGAACCAGTCCGACATTTATGGCCATAGGCGACCTCAATTCGGACGGTTTGGACGAACTTGTAATTCCTTTAGTAGACCGGAATAAAATCGTAATTCTGGCAAGAAATATTTTAGGGGAACCTGGGGAATATAAGGCTTACGATGTAAATTACAAAGCCGGCCATCAACTCGGAACATTGAAGGCAGTGGCCATCACTGATGTGGATTTTGACGGTCGCAACGATATAGTAATTTCCTATGTAGGCGGCCAGGTAGGATTAGCCTGGATTAGCTTCAATGATGATCCTTTTCGTGGACCATGGTCCTTCCATGTAATTTCCACAGTCGATCACGGCAAATTCGATATTGTCCAGCTCTACGATGTGGATGGCGATGGAGACAAAGACATCCTCACCACGGAGGAAGTCCTCGGGTTGGGGGTGCTTTGGTTCGAGAATCCAGTGATAGAGTTGGGGCCTAAAAAAATACAGGAATAAGTTGGCTTTCCGGGCTGAGCAACTCGATGGTTAGTTGTTTTTTTTAACCTGTAGCTCGGGTGGGAATCGAACCCACAAGAGGTTGCCCTCGGAGGATTTTAAGTCCTCTGCGTCTGCCAGTTCCGCCACCGAGCCGAGTTCATTTTAGCAATAATTCGGAGATCTGTCATTGAGCAGGCTCGTCGCTAACGGCTACGTCCAAGGTCTCGGGGTCATAACGCACGGAAACCACCGCTCCCGGCTGATATTGGGGTATTTGCGTCAAATAGAGAAGTTTTTCAGTCTCAGCTTCAAAGGGTCTGCCGTCGGAAGGCGTTACCTCCAGCGCGATGCGCACCATGGGATTGTTATTAATGTAGATTCCAGTTTGCGCCACGCTCACAATCCGCCCTTCGCCGATACGGCCGGTTCGCAGCACCCGGCGGTTGCGAAAGCCGGCCAATATGGGCGTGCCGAACAGAAAAGCCATGGCCGCAAACATCAGCCCAAACGTGAGCACAGTGGAAATCGTAGTCAGCCAAGAGGCGCCCCAAGATTGGAGGTCAAATATGCCGGGGATGATCTTGTCCAACCAAGCAGCAAAGTCCCGGCCAATACCCCCCATTTCCGGCGCCATACCGACAAAGATGCAGGTGAAAGGGATCCACATGAAGGCAAAAAGAAGCCAACCAACTCTGCGGAAAATATTAAGCAGGTTCATGGTCGCTCCTTCATCTATTTCTGGCATTGGCCAATTTGCCCATGATTCGGACCCAACGCGAGGTCAACCTAACCCAGGGTCCGCTGCTCTGGGCACGGAATTCCACCTGGCCAATAACTCGGCGCAGCCCTTCCGCGTCTGCAAAATCCGGCAGCAACATCGTCGCCCGGCCCAGTTCTGCTAACGTGTGTGCATCGGAGCCGGCCGTGCCGGGCAGGCCATGCCGGCTGGCAAATTGGGCGGCGGCCTCGTTGTAGCCGGGGCGCAGGTTACGCGCGTTGAAGGTCTCGAAGGCGTCCACCAGCCCTGCTAATTCTTCTAGCTCGGCAGGCGTCCAAATACCCCGGCGCGGGTCGAAGGGGTGCGAAACGCTGATGAACGCGCTCTGCTGGCGCAAGCTCTGGATTGCTTCACGGTAAGGCATGCCCAGTGGGATCTCTTCTGTTACGAAGGCCGCCAGCAGCTCCCCCCTATCTGTCAACACTTCTTCGCCAATGATCACCAGCTCAGGATCGAGTCGCTTGGCCTCCAGCGCCCCGCCAATGCTCCAGTGATCGGTGACCACCACGCGGTCAATGCCCCGCTGGCGGCAAGTGGCCACCAAGTCGGCGGGGCGCACCTGGCTATCCGCAGAGGCATTGGTATGGCAATGGAATTCGACTTTCAGCATGGGCGCAATTCTAACAAGAGGAGCAGTGATTGGTGAATCCCCCTACTCACTATTCACCAATCACTATTCACTTGTTTTTCATACTACAATCAACGCCATGCCCCCCCTGCCCCCATCCTTTAAACTATCCAAAGAAGTCTCCGCGGCGCGCAAAACTGGTAAGCCTGTGGTTGCGCTCGAATCAACTGTGATCACTCACGGGTTGCCGCAGCGCGTCAACTTGGACCTGGCCCGCTCCCTGGAGGACATCGTGCGCGCTGAGGGGTCGGTGCCAGCCACTATCGCGGTGCTGGATGGCCGCCTCTGCGTGGGCTTGGAGACCGCGGAGTTGGAGCGGCTGGCCACCGATCCGAATGTGCGCAAACTGAGCACGCGTGACTTGGCCCCCACGCTAATCGGCAAAGCCAGCGGCGGCACCACCGTGGCAGCCACGCTGCGCCTGGCGGCTTTGGCCGGCATCCGCGTCTTCGCCACGGGGGGTATTGGCGGTGTGCACCGCGGGGGCGGCTGGGATATTTCTGCCGACCTGCCCGAATTGGCCCGGCAGCCTGTGCTCTTGGTGTGCGCTGGGGCCAAGGCCATTCTAGACCTGCTTGCCACGCTGGAGCATTTCGAAACGTTAGGCGTACCGGTACTGGGTTATCGGACCGATGAGTTCCCGGCGTTTTATTCCATCGAAAGCGGCTTGGCCGTCAGTGCCCGAGTGGATAGCCCACAAGCGGCCGGAGCACTGGCGCGCGCCCACTGGGAGTTGGGCGGCGGGGGGCTGCTGCTGGCCGCCCCGCCCCCGGCTGAGAGCGCGTTGCCAAAACCTGAAGTGGATGCTTGGATCGCTCAAGCGCTGCTTGAGGCAGAAGCGCAGCGCATTCAGGGACAAGCGGTCTCGCCCTATTTGCTAAGCCGGGTAAGCGAATTGAGTGGCGGTCGAAGTTTGGGAGCCAACCTGGCTCTATTGAAAAACAACGCCGCTATCGCCGCCCAAGTAGCAAAATTCCTGTCGTCCGCAAAGATCAAGAACGCATAGGGCGGTTGGCGACCATAACTCCAAAGAGCACACCCACCAACAAATTATGCCTATCTTCTCAAAGGGCATCTAGCCAGCTATTAGCTAACGAAGACCAACGTGTGCCCTCCGCCAACAAGCGTTAGCGTTTGCGGGTTGGCGCAGGCTTCGCACTCCGTTATAGCGTAGCTATCGATGGCGCCCAAGGCGGCGAAGAAGGCCGTCTCCACAGCCGCCACGTCCTCATCGGCGCACATCATCAGGGTGGACATGATCTCCCCGAAAGAAATGCGGCCGCCGCTGGCCTGGTAGCTTCCGCCGTAGCTGTTGCAGCCGCCGGAGCCACCCATTTCAGTGGCGGATGTGAATTGCAGCGTTACCGGCTGCCCGCCGATGGCGGCGCCAACCTGGCGGTTGCCATCGATGCTCTGCAACACCCAACTGGTGCCGGCCAGTGCCCCGCTGGCGGGAGCCGCACAGGCGGCCAGAAGCAGGGAGGATAAGACGATAAGTGAGAAATTTTTGATATTCATAAGGTATTCCCTTCAAATATAAGACTGATAAGCTGGCGGATTTGTTCCAGTTTCGCCCGTGCTAGAATCCGTGCTTCTCATGGATGGTTTATTTGTTCCAGTCCTTAGCGGTGGCATAGCCTAATGTCAGTAACCTTACAAGGTATCCGAACGCTTGGCCAACGCTGGGGGGTTTATGCTTTATCCGTATTGGCCGGGCTGGTCTATTT
Organism: uncultured Anaerolineaceae bacterium; assembly: GCA_964572455.1. Classification (GTDB taxonomy): domain Bacteria; phylum Chloroflexota; class Anaerolineae; order Anaerolineales; family UBA11579; genus JAMCZK01. Next base: position 3,274 of record CAZNFL010000031.1, on the reverse strand, counting down.
TGTCCAAGCATGGACGTATACCCACCTGCAAACGTCCGTGCTGGACGAGGGAGCTTACCTGGTCAAGGGGCTGTTATTCACCAACGGCCGTTATGCACCCTTCCAGGATTACGGACCGCTCACCAACCATATGCCCCTTGCATTTCTTATCCCGGGCTGGGTACAAGGGTTATTTGGCCCGGGCCTGCGCACCGGCAGAACTTTTGCCATTTTCCTCGGCTTGCTTACACTGCTGGGCCTTTGGCTGCTGGTGCGGCGGCTGCGCGGCCCGTGGTGGGCGGCCGCGGCTGTGGCAGCCATCGCTGTAAATCCAGCGCTGATCAAGATGTTCAGCGTAGGCGTCTCACAAGTGCTGGTGAGCTGCCTTTTGGTTTGGACTTTGTATTTTTCGCTGGGCGCTAAACGCCCCACCAGCCACCTGCTAATCGCGTCCGTTCTGGCCGCGGCCATCTGGTTCACGCGCATCAATATGGCCCCGGTACTGCTGCTGTTGTTAGCCTATATCTATTGGGAATATGGCTGGGATATTGCGTGGAAGTGTGCAGTTGCGGGCTTTGGCCTGCTGGCATTGGGCCACCTGTTGTATTGGCCGGGCATCCTAAAGTTGTGGGCTTACTGGCTGCCTGATGGACTTACTCCCTTCCTGGATTCCTGGCGCCTGCCGGCCGAATCCATCTCGCGCTGGGCTCCCGAGATCGATCTGGCAGGGCGACTCAATAGCTTGCTACAAGCAGTGCGCTTCAACTTGCTGCCCATAGTAGGAATTATCGCCGGGTTGATTTTATGGAAAAGATCCAATTGGGAAAAGCATCCCGCGGAAAGGCGCGCCGCAATATTCCTGGCCGTATTGTTTATGGCGCTGTTCGTTCTGCATGCAGTGGCTTCATTGGGCGGAGACTATTGTGTGTATTGCTTCCAGGTGTACCTGGGCTTTTTCGATGTCCTGGCCATTATTTTCATCGCCCTGGTAATCACCCATTGGGCCGGCGGCCACGCAAAATGGGCCAATAGCCTGAGCATTGCCCTAGTCCCCCTGATCGCGGCGGCCATTGGATATGCGTCCTCCGAAACGTTCTCCGGCGATTGGCTGCAACAGCGCTTTGCACGCAGTCTGCTGGACCTGCGCCTGTTTGGCGGGACAGAGCTATCGGTCCTGATCCAAAACAAATTCGGCATGGATTATCCGGAAGTAGTCTCAGCAGCGCGGCGTGTGCTCTTACATTGGATACCCGCGCTTATGGGCCTGGCTTTAGGGGCGCTGATCTTACTGCTCGCCTTATTGATGATGAAACGGCGAAAGATGACCGCTAAACCAAAATTTGGCTTTGCAGCCCACGCCTGGGTCATCCTTTTGCTGCTTGCATTTTTGCTTTCTCCCACGCGCATCTTGGGCGGCGGGTATGTTTTTTATGATTGTTCGAGCGATGTGATCGCCTCTTATGAAACCGCCGGGGCTACCTTAGCCTCCTATGTGGCTCCGGGAGCGTTAGTGTATTGGTCGGGCGGCGATTCTGCGGCGCCGCTGTTATATATCCCCGAGGCCGAAATATTTCCGGCGCAGCTCAATGATGGCTATACCTTCCGCATTGGCGGCGATGCGGAAACACTGCATCGGTTGAGCTATTGGGATGAAACTTTGCGCACCCGATGGCTAACCGAAGCGGAATATTATTTGATCGAGGACCGCTTTTACGATGACTATTGGGTCAATACCGGGGCATGGGTGCATTTAGCCGAGACCGCGCCGGTGGATGCCTGCCGCGAAGGCGCCAGCATCCATATTTTGGGGCGGCCAACCCCATAGCATGAGCAGCCAAAGAAAGTTTCAAATTCTCCTGGCCGCCCTGGCAGTGGCGGGCAGCTTGTTAGTATGGCTGGCCACCAGCACCTACGGGCCGGGCCTCTCGACGGATGGGGCGCGTTATCTCTCCACCGCCGAGAGCATCGCCGCCGGACGCGGCATCACCGATTATCTTGGCCTGCCGCTGGTGAATTGGCCGCCGCTGTATCCGCTTATCTTGGCCGGATTGCACCTGCTGACGGGACTGGACGTTTTCGTGATCGGCCAATTCATAAATATCATCGCCTTTGGCGCCATCATCTACCTGGGGGGTCTCTTTTTCCAGCGCAGCCTGCCCGGCAACCAGACATTCGCGGTGGTGGCCAGCCTGGTGCTGGCCACCTCGCTCCCGCTGCTGGAGATCGCGGCCAACGTGGCCTCCGATCCGCTTTTCCTTGTGTGCGTGCTGCTATTCCTGCTCGCCGCGCAACACTATTTGCGGGCGCGTACACGCCGTTCTTGGTGGCTGCTGGCGGTGCTGGCGATTGCGGCCTGCTTCCTGCGTTACGCCGGGCTGGCCTTAGTGATCAGCGGAGCGCTTATTATGGCGTGGGCGGTGGCCGCGCCTTTTCGGCAGACGTGGCGAAAGGAATGGAAACGCGCCCTGGTGGAGGCCTGCGCTTTCGGCCTGGTGGCCGGCGCGCCCCTGACCGCCTGGGCGCTGTTCCACAACCTGGCGGCGGGCGGCACCCTGCTGGGGGCCCACCGGCCTTCGCTCCCGCTAACAAATTTCCTGATCATTTTCGAGAAAATGGCTGGGTGGTTTTTGCCCGCCAGCCTGCTGAACCAGGCTGTGGGCATCCTGCTGCTTGCCACGCTGGCGGCGGCTTTGCTGGCCGCTAGCAACCGGCAGCGGCGGGCAGCCTGGGCGGCGAGACTGGGCGGCCAGGCTTTATTTCCCAGTCTTGCCTTCGCATTGGTATATGGGGCCATGCTGGTGTTCACCATCAGCACCAGCGAGCACCAAGTACCCGGCAGCCAGCGCATTCACGCCTTACTGCTGCCCGTTTTTTTGGTGCTGGTGGGCAGCGCCGTGCAAGACCTGGCGCCAAAACTGCCGAAGCGGGTCGTCTGCCTGCCCGTGAGCAGCCTGCTGTTGGCAGCCTTCTTGCTGTGGCTCGCCCTGCCGATCTATCGCGCTCAAGTTTATGTGCGCGCCGCGTTGGAAAATGGGGATGTGAGCGCTTACAACTTGTACAACACGCGCACGCTGCGCGAGGCGGATATTGTGGCGCATATCCAGGGGATGCAGATCGGTGAAAACGAAAAAGTGTATAGCAATAACGAGGCAGCCGCCTGGTTCTATTTGCGGCGGATGATCTACAGGCTGCCGCGCTACGGCGCTGAGGTAGGCTTAGACCTGGAAACTGCCATGCGGGATTTTGGTGGCTGGCCGGCCGAGGGAGAGGTGGCTACGTTAATTTGGTTCGAGCG
>CAZNFL010000030.1:8620-35879 GCA_964572455.1 uncultured Anaerolineaceae bacterium | reverse complement strand
GAACATCGTGGACCAGGATGTTGGCAACTGCGCCATGTTCGATGGCAAAGGCGTGCAGACCGATGGCTTTTGCAGCTCCTGTGGTGATCATGTCGAAGAGCAAATCCATCTCCGCAGCAGATGTCATCCATAAGAGATGTGAAGCCAGGAAAGCCACCTCGAGCATATTGTTTTGGCCGTAGGGGTAATAAGCATCGGAAATGTCATCCTGCCCCAAACACACTAAAACCCCACCCTCTAAAAGTTCCTGAACTCTTGCATGCAGCGGGCCGGTTTGCGGATCTGTGACCACCGCCATTTCGGCTTGTTTTAGCAAAACAACGACCTTTTGCAAATAAGGTTTGGGGTAGAGGGCCATAGCGCGGGCATGGTGCGCCAGGGCGCGGCCTTGCCAGCCTGTTTTGATAGCGCGCACCGCCATCATTTCCAGCGTACGCAAGCCGGGGTCGCCGGCGTCGTCCACCAGCATCGAAACCGGCTTATCGAACTCTTTGGCGAGGTCGAAGATGATGTCGACGTGCTGCTGGGCGTCGGCATCGGTATATTCGATCCAGGGAATGCCGCCGACGACATCGGCGCCCAGGTGCATGGCCTCGCGCAATAATTCCTGCGTGCCGGGCTCACGGATGAGGCCATCTTGCGCAAAGGCCACCACTTGAAGGTCGACCTTGCCGCGGAATTCTTCACGGGCTTTGATCAGCGCTTTCACGCCCACCAACTTTGCCTTGCTATCCACGTCTGCAAAAGCGCGGATGTGGGTGTTGCCATTGTGGAGCGCCAGCCCCAGAGCTTTGCACACATTGGGCAGGATCCAGGCTTCGTCGTATTCAAGCTTGACCCGCGAGGCAAGCTCGATCGCATTCATGGCCGAGCCCATGCTTCCGGCCTGATAAGAACGCATGGCCAATTCGTCCATGCGGTCAAGGGAGTAGACCTTGTCCAAATGCAAATGGGGATTTACGAAGGACTCAGTGACAAGATTGCCTTCAGCATCCAACACGGTCTCGGTGTTCGCTTTGAGCTTGGGGCCTATTTCTGCGATGCGCCCATCCAGAATGCGAAGCGCATCGAGGTCTCCGGGCGGCCGGTTGCGCAGTTGGGCGTTTTGAATGAGGAGGTTGTTTGTCGCTGGCATTAGGCGCCGGCTTTGTGCAGGTTCACCAACTCCCAAAGCCGGTTCGGGCTGAGCGGGATCTCACGTAATTCAAGGCCTTCGATGCCAAGCGCATCTTCGATGGCCTGGGCGAACAAAGGGCCAACGGGGATGGCGCCCGCCTCGCCGGCGCCTTTGACGCCGAGCGGATTGAGTGGAGAAGCCGTCACTTGGTGCCCGATCTCGATGCGCGGCACGTCGCCGGCGCCGGGCAGCAGGTAATCCATGAACGAGGCATTCACGATCTGGCCCTGGTCGTCAAACATCAGTTGCTCGTAAAAAGCGTTGCCGATTCCCTGGGCCACGCCGCCCTGGATCTGCCCGTCCAGGATGAGCGGGTTGATCACCCGGCCGCAATCATGGACGGTGACATATTTCTTGATCTCGAGCAGCATGGTACGCGGATCGAGCTCGATGATCATGGCGTGCACACCGGAGGCGGTGGCGCCCATCTCCGGGCCGAAATAATCCGTGGCCTCCAGGCCAGGCTCGGTGCCGGGCTTGACTGCACCGCGCATCGGATTGGCCTTTTGGGCCAGCTCACCAAGCGAGATGGCGGTCTCTGGAGCGCCGAGGATCTGCACGTGGCCATTGACCAGCTCCAGTTTGTCGGCGGTAACCTCGCCTTCGAATTCTTCCACGGCCTTCGCCAGGATCTTTGCGCGCACGCGCAGCGCAGCGGCATGGATGGCGTTGCCGGCCACCACCGCGCCCCGGCTTGCGAAGGTGCCGACGCCCCAGTGGAACTGGTCCGTGTCGCCGGTGACCAGGTCGATCTGGTCCACTGGCACACCCAGCTGCTCGGCCACGATCTGGGCGTAGCTGGTGTAATGCCCCTGTCCCTGGGTGCCGATGCCGGTGGCTACGCTCACGCGTCCGTTGGCATGCACCTGGATGCGCGCGCCTTCATAGGGGCCGATGCCGGTGCCTTCCACATAACAGACAAAACCCAAGCCGAGGTGTTTGCCTTCTTTTTCTGCTTTGGGTTTCAGTTCTTTATAGAATTTATCGTACTCGATCATCTTGTAAGCCTGATCGAGCAACGGCGCGTAGTTGCCGCTGTCGTAGGTGAGTTCAGAAAAGTCCTGGTAGATGATGCCGTGCTTGTGGGGAAACTGGTCTGGCGGGATCAGATTTTTGCGGCGCAGCGCGACCTTATCCATGCTCAGTTCTTTGGCCGCCGCGTCCATGAGGCGCTCCATCACATAGATGCCGTGCTGGCGTCCCGCCCCGCGGTACGGGCTGACCATGGGTTTGTTGGTAAAGACCGCGGTGAATTCGCTGTAATAGTTGGGCACCAAATACATGTTGAGCAGCGTGCATTGGGTATTGATCGGCACAGTCAGGCCGTAGGGGTCATAAGCCCCATTGTCGTGCCAGAACACATCCCTGACGCCGAGGATAGTGCCGTCCTTCTTCAGAGCCAATTCAGCCTTATGAAATTGGCCGCGTTCCTGGGTGGTGGCATAGAAGTTTTCGGAGCGGTCCTCGATCCACTTGACCGGGCGGTCAAGTTGCATGGCGATCCAGGGCAGCAGCATCTCCTCCGGATAGAACATGAGGATCTTAGGCCCGAATCCGCCCCCGATAAACGGCGCCACCAGGCGCACCTGGTGCTCGGAGAGGCCCAACATGCTGGCGATGCCATTGCGGATGATGACCGGCGCCTGGGTGGTGTCCCACATGGTCAGCCGAGCTGCCTTGGCATCCCACCAGGCGACGATACCGCGGTTCTCCATGGCGGCGGCGGTGCCGCGGTCGTAGAAGAATTCGCGTTTGATCACCAGGTCGGCCTTGGCCTTGGCGGACTCGTAGTTGCCCTTCTCCTGCACAACGTGGGCAGCAACATTGTCTCCGAGGTCGTCATGGATGAGCGTGGCGTCGTTTTGCAGCGCTTTGCGCGGGTCAACGTGAACAGGCAAAGATTCGTAGTCAACCAGAACGAGAGGAATGGCATCTTCGGCGATGTAGCGGCTTTCGGCCACAATGCAAACCACGGGCTCCCCCACGTGCCGCACTTTTCCTTTTGCAAGGATTGGGTGCAGGCGTTCGTTAAAGACAGCGTCTTTGATGGGCGGCAAACCGACGTTGAGTATGCCGGTGCGCCAATAAGCGCCGAGATCTTGGGCGCTGTACACGGCGATCACGCCGGGTAAGGCTCTCGCCGCGGACATATCAATGGAGCGAATGTACGCGTGCGCGTAGGGGCTGCGTACAAAAGCGATATGCGCCATGCCCGGCAAATTGACATCGTCCACGAAGAGGGCGCGGCCGGTGAGCAGCCGAGGGTCCTCGTTGCGTTTGATGCGTTCGCCGAAATAGCGGGTCGCCATTTGGATCTAGTCGGTGAAGGCCACCGCGCGGCAAAAGGCGGCTTCGCCGCCCTTAAACATCCACGGGAAAGCGCCGAGCACGATGCGCTTGTTGTGCAAGGCTGGATCACTCATCACGCCGCCCATGTTCTCCACATGCACGCAGTCGTGCGGGAACAGGGCGTTATGAGTGAGCTGGTAGGCCTCCGGCGGAAACATCTCGTCCACCTTGGCGGAGCCGCCAAATTTCTTTTCGACGAGAGCGCGTACCTTTGCCCAGTGCTCCAGACCGCCTTTGCCGAGGAAGCGGCCGATGGGCAGGTTCATCGGGTGATCGGTGGAGATCATATCCACGCCCCAAAGATGGATCTTCTTGTCGAGCAGCCACTCGCAAATGCTGTGATGCGGGCCGGGATGGCGTTGGATGTAGCGCTCTTCGTCGGCGTCCTCGCTGAAGAACGAATATTTATGCCATCCGGTGTGGATAAACAAAATATCGCCATTGTTGATCTTGGCCTTTTTCTCGATCATCTCTGGGGTAAACACGTCCAGGTCATCGAGCTGGTCGCTGAGGTCTACGATGACTCCGTCGCCGTACAGCCAGTCGAGCGGCAGCTGGTCAATGGTCTTGCCTTTGGTGACAAAATGGCGCGGCGCGTCAAGATGCGTGCCCATATGATTTGAGGTTTGGATGTACTGGGCATTGACGCCATGCTCCGATTTGCGTTTGATGTATTTCACTTCAAATGGGGGATAGAACGGCCAGAAAGAGGCGTCCTGATTGAGGGGTTGGGAAAGATCGTGAATTTTCATTGAGCTCCTTACAGTTTGTATTTCTTTGCGTAGGCGCGGATGGCGTCTTCGAAAATCTTCATCGGCGGTCTTACCAAACCTGCGCCCACCTGGCCAACGCCGGCTTGCTTATGGGCAATGCCGGTGTTGACCCGTGGAGGTATGCCAAGCTCGACCACCTTGCGGATATCGATGCCGGTCGGTGTGCCGCGAAATTCCAATTGGGGAATGGTGAAATGTTTATGCTCGGCCACGGTGATCTCGTACATCTCCAGCGTGGCGTTCAAGGCGTCCTGCGGCGTGCCGCTGACGAAGGTGACGATGGCGGGCGCGGCCGCCATGGCGAAAGCGCCGATGCCGGCCGTTTCCGTGATGGTGCTATCGCCGATATCAGGGTTGGCGTCCTTGCTGCTGTAACTGGGGAAATAAAGGCCATTGGGCACCTCGGCAGGAGCGGTGAACCACTGGTCGCCCAACCCGCTTACCCGCAGGCCAAAATCGGTGCCGTTGCGCGCCATGGCCGTAACCATGGTGCTGCCTTCGACCCCGTGGGCGGCGTCTGCCATGGCCTTGCACGAAGCCATGACCGGGTTGAGCACGCTGAGCGCGTTCTCGCCTAAAAATTTAAGCACCTCGGTTTCCAAAGCGCGGTCATCCGCCACCTTGGCGATCCAAGGCGCGAGCTTGGCTGTGAACAGGATGGACCCGGCTTTGTTGCGATTGTGGCCTTCGTCGCCCATGTGCAGCGCCTCAGAAAGCAGGGCGCGGATATCCAAGCCGCCGCTGGCTTCAATCGCTTTTGCCAGCAAAGGCCCCATTTTGTCGTTCATCCATTTGAGTTTGGCGATCACCTCAGCGCTGTACGCGCCGTAGCGCAGCACCTTGCCATAGCCCTCGTTGAGGTTGGAATAAGCCTTGTTGCCATGGGTCTGGTTTTCGATGATGTAGACCAACATCGAGGCGGAGGTGACGCCCGCCATCGGCCCAACCGTGCTGTGATGGTGACAAGGGGCAAAATCCACGCCACCCTTTTTCACCAGCGCCTCGGCTTCCTTATCGTTTTTCGCCAGGCCCTCGAAGATCAGCGCGCCGAGCACCGCGCCGCGCAGCGGCCCGGACATGCGCTCCCACTCGATGGGGGGCCCGGCGTGCAGCAGCAAGTTGTCGCGCATGCCAGGGATGACTTCGCGGGCTGGAGCCACACCCTTCAAGATCGGGCGAGCCTCCATCATTCGCTCAACAGCAGTTTGGTTGGCCTTATCTATGTTTGCCATTCAGGCCTTCATCTTCTCAAGAATGCTCATCAGGTCTTCATTGCCGGCGGCCGGCGGGCGCCAATCCACTTGGATTGCTTCAGCCCCTTGGGCCTTCAGGCTTTCGTAGAAGGATTCGACGCCCACGTTAATGGCAGCTAGTGGCTCAGCGAATTTGGCGACAGCCGCCACCTTTAGCGAAGGCTTCGCTAATTTGGAAGCGATGTAGTCCACCGTGGCTGCGACTTCACGAAATACGATGGCGCCCGCTTTGGTCAATTGCTTGATCTGATCAGTCACCTGCTGCGGGTCTTCATCAGTTCCGATCACCAGGGCCACAAATTCAAGGTCCTTGCGGGCTTTGCGGTGGGCGGCGATGCTTGGCGCCAGCTCGCTGGCGGGGTCGGGGTGGGCGCCTTCGCCCAGCACGACATCCAGCAAGATCATGCCCACGTCAGGGTCGCCAGCTTCCTGCTTCATGCGCCGCAGACGCAAGTCGTTATCCATCATCGGGTGGAGGCGGCCCACGGTGAAGTCATCCTCGCCCAAGTCGAGAATTGTGTGAGCTTGGCTGTTGAGCGGATTAGCCAAGGCTTGGTTGGGGCGAATGGGAACGTTTGAATACAGCGGTGCCAAGAATAATTGCAATCCATTCAGAACTTCGTTGGCTAGCGTGCCGCCGGAAAATAAGCCGCGCAAGAAGCCTGTGCTCGATTTTGTGGCTTCCCTTTTTTCGGTTGGTAATTTGGCCAAATCAACCGCCAGCCTGGCGGCCTGGTCCAACCCGGCGGCAAAGTGCAGCGACCCGATCTGTGCGGCGGGAGGAGCGAAGCCAATAAAATCCACCACTACCGGTTTGGCGGCGCGGTGGGCAGCGGCTAAAAGCTTACTGGCCGTCTCCTCGTCAGGTGGTTTGGAGATCAGCACAATGACCTTTGTATCCGCATCGGCAGCCAAATAACGCAGCCCTTGCAGCATAGTGCTGGCGCCGACCTCGGCCTTAAGGTCCCGACCGCCGGTGCCGATGGCCTGTGAGACCCCGCCGCCCAGGTTATGGATGCCAGCCGAGACGGCTTGCAGCCCAGTGCCGGAGGCGGCCACCAGGCCGATATTGCCGCGGCGCACGCGATTGGCGAAGCCTAGGCCGATGCCATTGATGCTGGCAGTGCCGCAATCGGGGCCCATCATAAGCAGGTTTTTTTCGGCTGCTGCGTGTTTTAGCTTGATCTCGTCCTCAAGCAGAACATTGTCGCTGTATAAAAATACATGCTTCCCCAGCTCGAGGGCCTCAGCGGCCACTTTAGCGGCATAGCGGCCGGGAACCGAGATGAGCACCCATTCGGCGCGGGGCAAAGTTTTTGCCGCGGCCGCTAGGCTGCGCGGCCGAAAGGTGCCCGCGACCGTGGACTGGCGCTGCTTGACCAACTCGTCGACCTGGCCGAGCGCGGCTTCAGCATCTTTGGCCGCGGCTGCGCGAACCACAATTAGCAAGTCTTCCGGTTTGGCGCTTTTTCCCTCGGCAGAAAGCAAAGCGCTGTCCGCCAGCAACTCTAAGTTTGCGGGAGTGGCCATGACCACGCCGGCATCCTCGACGCCGGGCAGCTTGAGCAGATTGCGCTGCAACTGCATTAGCACCACGGAGTCGTAATAGGCTCCCGCCCGAACCTGGCTCTTGGTAACGCTCACAAGGACTCCGCCAAATCTTTTTCAATGGCCGCGCTCCACGAGAGCAAATCTTCATCCCGGTTCAGATCCGCAGCGAACTGCAGCCCGAGGGGCAGGCGGTCCTTGCTAAATCCTGAAGGCAGCGTGAGAGTGGGGAAGCCAGCCTGCGTCCAGGGCAGGTTCATGATCGGGTCCCCGGTGCTGGCTAGTCCTTTGGGGGCTGGGCCGGTGGCAGCCGGTGAGATCCACAAATCGATTCCATGGATATCCATCAGGGTGTTGAGTTTCAATCTGAAGTAACGGGCTTCATTCAGAGCATTCTTCAAGGTCTGGTCTGAGATCGTAAACCCTTTTTCGATCAGGGCGGCGGTCTTCTCATGGTAAAGAGAGCGATAGCTTTCGTACCAGCGCGAATGGGCAAGGGCCGCTTCAGCCGCCAGGATAAGGTTATGGCGCTCGGCAACCTCGTCCAGATTGCTGAATGGATCCAGGCGTATTACCTGATAGCCAGTGGCTTCCAGCCTTTTAACCCGAGTTTCGAAATGGAGGCGCATTTCCTCGCCGGCTCGAGCTAGATAGGTCCCGGTGGGGGCGGCAAGAAAAGGCTTCTGACTCAGGCCTGTCTTTGCATTCCACCCGGCGCAAAGAACAGCCGCGGCACGGGTGATGGTAGCAACATCTTGCGCAAAGAGCCCAACATGGTCCAGAGATTTGGCTAGGGGAATGACGCCCTCGGTGGAGATGCGGCCATAACTGGGTTTGAAGCCAACAACGCCACAATATGAGGCCGGGCGAATGGTCGAGCCGATTGTCTGGGTTCCCAGGGCCAGGTCCACCAAGCCCGCGGCCACTGCCGCGGCAGAGCCGCTGCTAGAACCGCCCGGGGTGTGTTCGGTGTTGTGCGGGTTACGGGTTGGGCCTGGCGCAAAGTAAGCGAATTCTGTGGTCACCGTTTTTCCGGCGATCAGCATGCCGGCCGTTTTAAGCGCGCTGACGCTGTCTGCTTGCGCGCCGCGCAATTCGCGGGCCGGCAGGCGGCTGCCGGCCTGAGTGGGGAAACCATCCACCTGGAAAATATCCTTCACTCCCAGCAGCATGCCGTAAAGAGGCGGCCGCTGTGGAGGCAAGCTTGCGCTTGATCGTCTCAAGCGGAATCGGCGCCTTTGGCGGAAGCGGCGTTCCAGCGCTGCCGCGTCCTGCTTTAGTCGGTCGAAACGATCTGCTTCTGCGACGAAGGCATGGATCTTGGGCTCTTTGCTCTTGTTGAGAGACTCGAAGATATCCAGGCGCTCTTGCAATCTGGTCTTCTTGCGCGCGTATCTGATCATGGTGTGTGCATTTTCTGAGCGGCCAGTTTGGCCGCGTCCACGATGTGCTGGTAGCCGGTGCAGCGGCACAGATTCCCCGAAATGGCTTCGCGGATCTGCTGCTCGCTGGGCTTGGGATTGTCTTGTAAATAAGGCAACAGCGTCATCAGGAAACCGGGAGTGCAAAAGCCGCATTGCAAGCCGTGGGCTTCCCAAAATGCCTGTTGCAGTGGATGCAGGTTTTTTTCGTCTGAGCTTAGTCCTTCGACGGTCATGAGTTCGTGTCCGTCGGCCTGCACCGCCAACATGATGCAGGAGCGCACCGGCTTGCCATCGAAGAGGATGGTGCAAGCACCGCACACGCCATGCTCGCAGCCAACGTGGGTGCCGGTGAGGCCTGCCATCTGGCGGATGTAATCTGACAGCAGCAGGCGCGGCTCGACTTCGTGTTGGTAACCCTTTCCATTTATTGAGACCGAGATCGGATAGGAAGCCATGGCTAGGATTTCATCGCCTGCTTCGCGCGCTCTAATGCTTTGGCCAGGGCGCGCTCGGTCAGCGCGGCGGAAAGGTGGCGCTGATAATCGGCGGAAGCGTGCAGGTTGCCGAAGGGGGTCATGTCTTTTTGGCTGGCGATGACGGCCGCCTCGCTAAAGGCCGCCGCGGACGGCTTAATTCCTTTCAGGCTGGTAACCGCTTGCGTAGCTTCCACCGGGCCATCGCCCACGTTAAGGTAGACCAGGGCGGCATCTTTACAATTCCCTTCCTCATCCAGGGTCAGTAAGGCGGCTACGCCGGCCATGGCGTAGTCCCCGGAGCGGCGAGCTAGCTCCATGAAGGCGTAGCCGGTGTTTGCTTGCATTCCAGGGAATTCGATCTCGACTAGCAGTTCATCCGGCTGCAGGGTGGTGGCAAACAGGCCCGCGAAGAAATCTCGCGCCTCGAGCCAGCGTTCGCCAGCACTGCTTTGGGCGCGCATGCGCGCGTTGAGGGCTATGCAGATCACGGGCAGCTCGCTGGCCGGGTCGGCATGGGCGATGCTGCCGCCCACGGTTCCGCGGTTGCGAATTTGTGAGTGGGCGATATTGGGAATGGCCTCATGCAACAAAGGGGCGTGCCTTGCCACCAGGCCATCGTGTTCGGCCTGCGACTGTACGGTCATAGCGCCGATGCGCAACATTCCATTGTTGCGGATATAGCGTAGTTCCGAAATGCGGTTGAGGTCTATGAGGATCGCAGGCTGTGCCAGGCGAAAGTTCATGGCCGGGATCAGGCTCTGCCCGCCAGCCAGGGGCTTGGCTTCATCTCCGTGCTGGGACTTTAATTCCAGGGCGGCTTCCAACGTATCGGGGGCGAAATATTCAAACGGGGCGGGTTTCATCTTAAGAAAGTTTATTGTAGTCGGGGCTTAAGCAGCGGGCAAGCCCCTTTGTGCAGACATTACTGCCGATAGGCCGCGATGATCTCAGCCATGATGGCCAGGGCGATCTCTTCCGGAGTCACGGCGCCGATCTCCAGCCCAATAGGCGCACGCAAGTGAGCTAAGTCCGCCTCGCTCACCCCAGCCTCCAGCAAGCGCTGGCGGCGTTTGGCCTGCGTCCTCTGGCTGCCTAAGGCGCCGACGTAGAAAGCATCGCTGCGCAACGCTGCCAGTAGGGCCGGGTCATCGATCTTCGGGTCGTGGCTGAGGCAGGCAAGCGCGGTGGAGGAATTCAGCTGGAATTCTTGAAAGGCTTGTTGCGGCCAGGACTGAATCAGCCGATCGGCATGCGCAAAGCGCTGCGCCGAGGCAAAGGTTTTACGCGGGTCAATGACCACGGCTTTAAAGTTGAGCGTTTTCGCAACGTGCGCCAGGGCAACGGCGATATGGCCGGCGCCGATCATTACAACCGTTGGGGCGGCTCCCAACGGGTTGATGAAGATCTCACGGTCTGTCTGCGCAAGGATGGTAGCGTGCTTATTGTTTTGGGCTACATCTTGTTCTGTGATCATCGTCCCGTTGCCGCCAGCGATCCGAGTTCCCTTCACGTCGGTCAGGACTTGGGCGCCTAACTGGTCTGCGGACCCAGCGACCACAGTGGCAAGAACGCTGTCTTGGTTTGATCTAAGTCGGGTTATCAAGTTGGTGAACAGGGCAGGGAGAACAGGTTGCACAAAGATATCGATTTCGCCGCCGCAGGCAAGACCCACTTCCCAAGCGGTCTCGTCGGCGACGCCAAAGTGCAGGCGTTGGGGCTGCTGGGTCTTGATGACTTCCTGAGCCGCCTGGATCACGGCGCCTTCCACACAGCCTCCGCTAACGGAGCCCACTAGGGCGCCATTCTCGCTGATGGCCATGTAAGAGCCCGCCGGCCTTGGGGCCGAACCCCAGGTGGAGATGACCGTGGCGAGGGCAACCCGCTCACCAGCGTTCAACCAGTTCTCCAGGTCCGGCAGCAATTCGCGCATTGTTGGAGTTAAGTTTCTATCTGCTTTTTGACACAGTCAAAGAATTGGCCGCTTAACTTTTGGGTCATGCTATTCATCATGCGCGAAGCCAAGCTGGCAATGGTGCCCAGCACGTTGATGTCTGCAGTCCAATCCATGATCGTGCTGCCCGCTTCGCCGTCACGCAGCTTCATTTCGGCGGTGCCTTCGACCACGCTGCCCGGCGCGGTACCGCGACCCTTGATCACCGCCCGGGAAGGGGCTTCCATGGTGACGAATTCAACATCACCTGAAACCCTCACTTTAAGGTTGCCCAAGCCTACGGACCCAACACCCTTATATTTTTTGTTTTCTTCCACTACTTCCATGCTTTCAAAGCCGGGGGCGCATTTCGCAACGAACTCGGGGTTGGTCAGATAAGCCCAAACCTTCTCGCGCGGGGCTTTGATGATAGTAGAACCACTAACTTGCATAATCTCTCCTTATTATCCAGGCAGGAATATTAATTTCGCATAGCCAATAGCTTTTTTCAAATTAACTATTATTTTTTGTTCTCTAAGCAACCAATTGCGATAGCCTGGGGTGGTTTGTGTAAACGCCGCGATATTTTTTTGGCAGGAGGGCGGCAATGCGGGTCATTATCTCATCTGTGTAACGTGCAAGGAATTCATCCCGCCCCGCCCTGGGTAGGGGCGGGATCTTAAAAGCTTCGCCGACCACAATGTGTATTTCCGGCCGGCGACGCAATCGCAAAGATTCCCTGATGAGGCGATCCTCGGTACCGGTCACGCCAATGGGGATCACGGTCGCGCCAGATTTGGCGGCCAGGAAGGCCGCCCCTGGTTTGCCCTCCAGCAGGGCCTCTGTGGGGCTGCGCGTGCCTTCCGGGGCGATCACCAGGAAGCCGCCACGCTGCAAGCGCCGTAGGACCTCTCTAAGCGTCCCCAGGTCGGCTTCAAAGCGTTCCAAAAACAGAAGGTCAAGTTGCTTAACAACCCAGCGCATCAAGCCGATTTTGCGATACTTCTCTGCCACGACTACGATCAAATCATCCCGGTTGGCGAAGGCCAGCGTTATCATGAAATCCAGCCGGCCAAGATGGTTGGAAACAACGATCACGGTCCCCTTAGTTTGAAGCTTTTCGAGCCCACTGAGATGCAAGCGCGCAAAGGTGTGCACCAGCAGGGCTGCAACCAGGCGAAAGATGCGGCGCTTGATGCGCAGCCAATTGCTCATGCCGCTTTTCTTTGCTTGCGATAAGGCTCATGCAGTTTCACGGGCGCTTTAGCCTGAGTGCGTAACCGCAAATTGAGCATCTCTACGAACACCGAAAAGCCCATGGCAAAGTAGATATACCCTTTAGGGATTTCCTGGTGCAATCCTTCCACCACCAGCGAGAACCCGATCAGCAGCAAGAAGGAAAGTGCCAACATCTTGATGGTAGGGTGGCGCTCCACGAAGCGGCTGAGGCTGTTGACCGAAAGGACCATGACCACAATGGCAATGACGATGGCGGCGATCATTACCAACACGTTATCGACCATACCGACCGCGGTTATCACCGAATCCAATGAGAAGACGATATCCAATACCATGATCTGAATGATCACATTCAGAAAAGAGGATTGAACCTGCGCCTGGCTATGCCCCTCTTTGCCTTCCAGCTTGTCGTGGATCTCAAAAGTGCTCTTGCCGATCAGGAATAAACCGCCAACCAGAAGGATCAGGTCTTTGCCCGAAACCCCTTGATCGAGCACCGGAAGAGTAAACAGCGTGATGGTCAGACGCGAGATCCAGGTGATGGAGAGTAATAAGGCAATGCGGGTGAGCATCGCCAACCCCAGCCCGATTCGCCCGGCGCGGCTCTGCTGGTCTTTGGGCAGCTTGCCGGCCAGGATGGAAATGAATACCAGGTTATCGATGCCCAGCACAATTTCAAGCGCAGTCAGTGTGAGCAGCGCGATCCAGATTTCCGGGTCAGCCAACCATTCCATGCTTCGAGCTCCTCAGACGAAAAGTGGTTTGATTATAACTAAGCGCTAGCCAAGCAAACTGCCCAGCACATCGAAGAGACCAAGTAAATATGCGGCAGAAAACGCAACGGTGGCTATGACCACCCAGCGCACCCAGGCCGCGCCGCGGGCGACCGCCATACGGGCCGCCACCCAGGCGCCGGCCATGTTGCCGAGGCCAAGCAGAAGGCCCGCGGCCCAATCGACCTGGTTGTTGTTGGCAAAGATCAGCAGTGAAAAGAGTGTAAAAACAAGAATAATGATGATCTTGACGGCATTGGCGCGCACCAGGTCATAGCCGATAGAAAGTACCAGGGCGGCCAGCAGGAAGATGCCTACGCCCGCCTGGATAAAGCCCCCATAAACTCCAATGACAAAAAGGACCAGCGCCTGCTGCCAATTGATCCTTTTTTCCAGGTTTAGGACTGTGCCCTGCAGCCAGCGTTCCGGGCGGAGCAGGATAACGAAAAGCATGAGCACCATCACCGCGCCGATGACGCGTTGCATGAGCTCTTCATTCAAGTTGACGGCGATCGAGGCGCCCAGCAGGGACCCGAAAATAGCCGGCACACTGAGGATCAGTGCGCCGCGCAGGTCCAGCACGCGGCTGCGATTGAAGCTTAAGCCCGCCACAATGTTTTGCAGGATGACGCCGATGCGGTTGGTGCCATTAGCTACCGTGGCCGGTAACCCAAGGAAAATGAGCATCGGCAAGGTAATCAGCGAGCCGCTGCCGGCGAGCGTATTGATAACGCCGGCAAGGAAGCCGGCGCCAATGAGGAGCAGATAGAAATACCAGGGCATCTTTTAGGGGCTCAGCAAACTGCGTTGCAGCTGAAGCAAGATATTTACAAAGACTTCCAGGTCGCTGAGGGCCGACAACCTGGCCCCGGACTGCAGATCTTCCTTGGCCAGGGCAAGCCTGGATTGCAAGGTAGTTATCGTTTCCTTGTAATCCTCCCCCAGTTCGGTACCCAGCAGGATAAGCGTGCGGCTGGTATTCAGCAAGGCGGCCACCGCGTCTTCAGGGCGAAGCCTGGCAAGCTCAAAACGAGCCGTGTTGGCATCCACCAAAAGGCTAAGCACTTCCCGCTGCGGCTTGATGCTTTCGAGGTCGGCCAAATTGGCTTCTAAGATGGCCACCTGTTCCCGCGCGGCCGAAAGGTCGGCCTCGAGTTGGCCAATCTGGTTGCTCTGCGGCGCGATTAGCACGAACCATAGCAATAAAACGGTTACGGCCAGTGCTAGCAGGCCAATAATCACTCTGCGGGCCCAAGTGATGAACGGGGACTCTTGGTTGCCGTCCCCGAACATTTCCTTCTTTTCCTTCTCTGGATCGTCGTCTGGCATGTTGCCTCCGGAGGAAACTATGACTAGATCCATTGTACATTAACTGGAATAAAGCCTCCGCTTGCTCGGTTCACGATGGGGGAGGGTTTAATTCATTGTGTACTTTTCTTCTACAATTTCTTCTCGTCTCTATTTTCCATCATTCCCACTGGGAGTCACAGAAGTGATTGTAGTTGTTAGCAGGGGAGGCCAAGAATTCGTCCGAAGCCTTATTGATTTCGATAAGTATTATTATCGCAACCATACCCTAGCCATATATGGGCTAGGTTCTTAGAGCCTAGAAGCTATTTTCCTCCCTTCTTCTCCCGCTTACTTTTTGTGACAGCGGCGAGGCTTTGTTTGTCAAGTTTGAGTGATGAGCAAGCAGATAGCCAGGGCGACACCGGCGCCCTAGTTATCTCTTGCGGTTCGCTCAGTGGAACATACCTTGACAAATGGAGTGCCGCTGTACTGTTGATTTGGCGGGAGAAGAGCTGGGAGCGGCGCGCGGACGTGAGGAGCACGCCGCCTCTGGGCTTGTCTAAATATATCAACAAGGTGACCGTTTTATGAGGTTCTATAACCGGGTCACCCAGCAAATGCTTTATATAAATCCTTTGGAACTGAGGCTTTCTAGACTTAGGAAACGGCTCAGCCTATTTGCTAATTGGGCAAGTATGGCTGACGAAATGATCGCAGAAACTGACCGGATTATGGTCACTCTGACCTACCGGAATATTGAGGATTGGCAACCCAAGCACGTTACCCAATTCTTGCGCAAGGTCAAAAGAGTTTTCGGGCTGGATCTATTTGGCTATTTTTGGGTCGCAGAAATGCAACAGCGAGGCGCAGTTCACTACCATGTTGTCCAGGCTGTGAGGCATGGCGCTCGTATGCCCAAACCGGATGAAGCGGGGTTTTGGCGGCATGGGCTTACCCGGGTTGAGCTAGTGCGGCATGTGTATGCCTATCTCTCTAAGTACCTGCAAAAAGATGGGCAAAAGACAAATTTTCCAAGGCATCCGAACGATTGGCTATACCTATTTAGTTTTGAAAGAACTGATAAAACCTTTCAAACTGCCCTATTGGCTGCAAGAAGATATTTGTAATCGAGTCGCTGAGACTGGGCGCTATGACTTGTATAAAAGCTCATATAAAAAAGTCAAAGGTGGCTATCAATGTGGTGAATTCTTTTTCAAAAGCCCATGGGCGTTTATAGGAATTGAATAAAAAATGATAGTTGACATGACAGTCTATCTGCCTTATTATCCTTTTAGCAGCTCCTACTTTTTGGTACGCCTTGCGGGGGGTAATGAACGAGGGCAGATAAGGCGTGGACCGGGACGAGGTTCCCTCCAGACACAAAGGTCCGAAGTCACGAACGAGCAACCTCCAAGCTATGCGCATTGTTGCGCTTGTGAGGTTTGCTAATGGGTACTCAGCTAAAACTCCATTCATTGGTAAGAGTAAGAGTCAGCCGTCCTCTTGAGGTTCAGTTACTTCAATGGGCTACCCGGGCTGGTTTGTCCTATAGTGATTTTGTCCGTATGGCCTTGGTGCTAGGTGCTCGTGAGTTTGTAGTCAGAACTAATTTGTGGCGTCCTGGCGATGATCCAGAAGTTCGGGATATAGAGGATTTTCGCTGGCATGGCGAAGCACTACCCGAGAAGCTGGATGGTCATTCAAGCGGGATGATTAACCCGACTGGTCGCATTCCTACAGACGAAGATTTGGACCGCCTAGAAGCTCGTAGGAAGGCGTTGGCGGCGAAAAAATGAACACTTCCCTATGCGGACGAAGGAGAAAATATGAATGAGTTTATACAAGTAACCGAGATTCTCAGGAATATAGTCTTAGCTTTAGTCGCAATTGCTGCTTTTGAGCGTGGCAAAAAAGCTCTCGATGACAATTTAGCTTTGAAACGGGGAAACGATAGATACAACTTGGGTAAATCCCTTTTGCGCACTATGTTCTCTTTGGTAGAAGCAATCCATAGATTAAGGGGTTTCGGTTATGCGGACGAAAGAATAAATACGATTCGAGATTTGTTATCCGAACTTAAAATCAAGAAAACGGAGGCGATAATTTTAGGAGTAGATTTTTCTGACGAGGTTGACTCCTTTAGCTTAGTGCTATTCGAATTGGCGTATAGCCAAGGTCAAAAGCTAGATGCGAAAAGAAAAGGTAAGCCAATGAAGGGAAAGGACAAAAGCATTCTAGTCGGCCATAGCGAAGACCAGTATGGGCAACATATTGAGAAACTTGCACAAAGGATTTTAGTTAAGGTGCAAGAGGAAATGTTCAAAGCGAGCTTAAATTGATTTGGTGTTGTAAAGAGGTTGGGCTGTTTAACAATAGGCTGGCGAAAAAATGACCTCTGCCCTTAATTATGCTTACCTACAAATTGAGGTAGTAGAATTGTGCATGATATTAGAGAGGTGGATGCATGGATAAATTATTTGATAACTTATACAACAAGTTTTTGTTAAGAGATTTATTGGGAAAAGTTCTTCCTGGTTTAATACTTATTTTAGGGTTCACGTACGCATATTGGCCTAAGGGTTTGTGCCTAATATTTCCGAATAAACCAGAAAACCTATTCTACTATTTAGTTATTTATGGCCTGAGTTTTATTGTGGGGCTTGTTTTGCAGTTTATTAATCCGGTTAGGTTATTTCCATTTTTGCGTCGGTTAATTCTTGAAGAACCTACCCAACCCTTGGATAGACTCTATGAATTTCTAAACAGGAGAACGAGATTTAATCGTGGCAGGAATCCGCAGGCCAGCTTATTAGTCGCACAAATCGTCATTGACCAAAGGGAGAGGTTAGTTGTACTAAAAGATGTAACCGGGAAATTTCGGGGCTGCTGTCTTTATACTAGCTATTGTTTTTGGGAATTGCTTTCTTATTTTTATTTCTCTAGTTCTCTTTGGTTTGAGTTTGTACCACGCTAAAGAGCAGAGAATATGGGAGCAAAACTAATGGTTCTTTTTTTCTCTCCCACTGGTGGCGGGCACAGCAGCGCGACAACTAAAGTATTATTATCGCAAGTATCAATTTATGTCAATAGGCATACCCAGTGATTTATAATCCCTGTTCCAAAGGCGGGTTTGTCGTGGACAACAGAGTAGTTAATAAATGCATCTACTGCGGAAGTGCAGTTAACCTAACAGACGAACACATAGTCCCATTTGGGCTCGAAGGAGTGACACAGCTTAAGAAAGCTAGTTGCCTGTGCTGCAACAAAATTACTTCACCCCTCGAAGCCCATGTGCTAGGACATTATCTAGGAAAAACCCGCGCTGCATTGAAAATGCGGCATAGGCACAAAAAACGTAAGCGAAAAACTCACTATGCCATTGACGTCCACCAAGGGGACAAGTCTTCAAAACTAACATTGCCTATTGGCGAACAGCCAGGTATCCTGATCTTTCCCGTCTTCGATGAACCTACGTATATAACAGACCACTACAACCCCGATGACAAGGGTCCTCTGAAAATTGTCGGAACCAGTACTAGCCATATCGCCGGACCCACTCTAGGACAATTCGCTGATGACTTATAAAAATCCGGCTTCACCGCTTTCGATGAGACAGTTGATATGCAGCCGCCTATTTTCGCCCGTTTCCTTGCCAAGGTCGCGTATGGTTTTGCAGTATGGCACTACGGATTGGATTGCATAGATGAAAACTACATTGTTCCCTCAATTCGGGGAGATGATACTCGCCTCGGTCGATGGATTGGATCAGTAAAAGAGGAAGACCAGCTAATCCATACAAAAGGAGTGCATTTATCTCTTGCCGGAATCACCGCCGACGGCACAATCATAGTTCGATTAAGACTTCTAGCACTGTTTGACACACCTGAATACATTGTAATAATAGGGAAAATAAAACCTGAATGTCTGGAAAGGGAAAAGAGCGCTAAAACCCTGACGGGGCCTTACCTAGCATGACCTTTTTCGTCAGCTTGACGTTCCTGAAGCCTTGCAGGACCTCAAATTCCTCATCCGACAGAGTAAGCCCGGAAGGATTTAACCATTAATAATGCTGCCCCCTATTTACTCTGCCGGTAATTCCGCACCTCGAAATCTAAATGGCTCCATATGTGGTGAAAGTATTTTGTATCTGTGTCGGCGAATTGAGAAGGAGAAATAGTCATGGCAGTATAATTGAACGGGAGGGAAATTACTCTATGTTGCGACTATCATTTGACGACACCAAGAGAGCGTATGGACAGTTCTGGTTCGATTTCCTAGCCCTTATTATGGCTGTAGGTTTCGCTTCCATACTTCAGCCCTTGAATATACTAGGCATAGCAAGCTATTTCAAAAACGAAACAGCCTCGATTGCTGCGTACGTTTTGCTTGTGTTGGCTTTTATTTTCCCGGCGATTTGGATGTTCAACTTTGCCGCTAGGATAAGAGAAATAGAAAACCCATTACTCGAAGAACTCGCCCACTTTCGTACTACCGGCGTTGATCTACGCAATAAACTACAAAATAGTAAAACCGAGCCTGAGCTTCTTGGGCTTATACAGGAATACCAAAAGTGGGACGGAGACATGCTTTCTGTACTTGGCAAAATCTCGCGTGGCAAAGCTGCCTGGCTAGCCACCTTAGATAAAATGCCCTGGGTTTTGCATGGCAATGCAATTAGCGGCGAACATGACCGCTACCTGAATATTCTCAACGAGAAGCTTGTTCGATTAAATTCCATTCTCATGAGCTACCTAAACATTCCGGGCTCCACCCCTGCACCCTAATTACGGTAAACGGGTAACCTAAAGTCCAGCGCAACCTGGTCGGTAATACTAGAATGTTACAACCTGTTCGGGAGATCGTGAGGTTCATTTATGCAAACCGTGGTTAGAGTCGCTCTGGGTGTATTCATTGGCGTGTGGGGGTTCGTAATCTCCTTAATCCTGGTGGGCAAAATATTTGGGACTGCCTTGCTGAGCCTATTGTTTTAGTCCATACAGATCCCTTGGAATCACAGGAGGCTGCCTTGGCGGCCTCTTTTTGTTTGCGATAACTATAAACTTCCCTATAATATTTGCGTGGGAACCAAAGGACGCATCACTGTCCAGCAAGCTATAGATCGCTACATCGATAGCGTGAACCTGGCTCGCGCCGAAAACACCGCCCTCACCTACCGCAAGGCCTTGTCGGCTTTTGGCGATGTTTTGCAGGCTGAGGGTTTAGACCCGGTTGAGCAACCGATATCCGCGCTCACTGAGGATGCGGTTAGCTGGTTCGCGGTGGCCCAAAAGGGCCTGTCCCCGGCCACCGAGCGGCTGCGGCTGACCGCCGTGGCGGGCTTCTACGAATACCTGGCGGCAGAGAACCTGGCCGATCCCAACTTACCCCGCGTGCGTTTGTTGATCCGCCAGCGCGGCCGCCGGCCGGGGCCGCGGCTGCCGCAGTTCCCACGCGAGGCCATTGAGCAGATGGTCGAGCACGCCAAGGGACTGGCTAAGGTGCCCACAGAAGACGACGAGGGCCATCTGCGAAACTTGCGCGACCGGGCGTTCATCATCACCCTGGCGGATACGGGTCTGCGCGTGCACGAAGCCTGCGGCTTGCGCCGCGGGGACCTGGATTGGAATGAAGGTAAAGCCATCATTATTGGCAAAGGCAACCGGCAAGCCGTTGTGCGTTTTTCCAAGCGCTCAATGGCAGCGCTGAAAGATTACCTGAACGCGCGCTCCCCCATTGATGGGGCTTCAGGCAAACCATTGGCAACCCTGCCCATTTTTGCGCGGCACGACAAGGGAGCCGGCAAGCTGGTAAAGCCGATGACCCCCACCAGCGGGCGCAACATCATCGCTCAGCGCGTGCGCGAGGCGCTGGGCGACCAGGCCGCAGGTAGCATTACCCCGCACTCGTTCCGCCATTATTTCGTCACCACGGTATTGCGCGCCTCCGGGGGAAACCTGAAGCTGGCCCAGGAGCTCGCGCGCCATCGCAACATCCAAGTCACCCAGCGTTACGCACACCTCAGCGATGACGAGCTGGACCGCGGATACTTCGAAGTCTTTGAATAAGCTTGCTCAATCCGCATATAACAAAAAAGAGCAGCCGTCAGGCTGCTCTTTTTTGTCAACCTTAAATTTGACAATTAGCGGTCAATGAAGAAAATTACCACCCCACGTAGCGCCCCACCTTGATAGGGCTCGATGGCGGCGGCAACAGCAGTCAGCGGACGGATGGCGCTAACCGAATCTGGTGAAGAGAGGCCAGTAGACTCCGTCAGGGAAATTAGGCCGGCCAAATCCAAATAAAACACCGGATGACCATTCGGCCCCACCGCGGTTTTGACCTTCTGGAAGGCCTCGGAATCAGTGAACGAAACAAAGCTCGCGCTTAAGGAGGCGTCAATGATGCTCACATCCGTGGTCAGAAATCCCAAGCCGGAGCCAGATCCAAAGGCTAGTACCTCGACGCCAGACAAAGGATCTGAAGCTACATAGGAAGCCATACTAGCGATCGTGCGTGGCTCAGCTGCAATACCCGATTGGACAAGGACGGGCGCAAGGTCAGCAAGGAAAGTAGCGAGTTCGGCGTCGTGCGAGGTGGTCAACATGAGCTGCAGGCCGTATCCTCCAGTGAATGTCCCGATGCCGCCTTCCTGCGGAAACAATCCCAATGAAAATTCACCGTCGAACGCAATAAGCAAGTTGTTGATATCAATGCCGATCGACGTACTAAGTGAGTCGATGGATTCTTGGTAATCCAGAAAAGCTTCCTCCCCCATCGTCTCTCGCAAAGCCTCGGGACTAAGCCCGTTCGTCCTTGTCCCGGCAAAGAGAATAGTTCCCTCAGGATATCGTTCGATCATGGTGATGGGTTCAGTAGCAGCCTTCAAAGCCGCAATAGCGGCGGCCGGTACTTTGGCTTCGTCCACATTAAAAACAAATTCGATCTGGATACCCGCCGGAACAACAGAAGCGCCCAGAGCGAACGAAGACGACTCCAACATGGCTTGATAGGCCGGAGATAGCCCCGGGCTCACTCCCCCATCCGCCTGCATGGTCTCACTGAGATTCACATAAGCGGTAGCCAGGCGGCCGCCGGAAAGATCGCCAACCGAGTCTGTAAAATTCTTTACCGAACTTAGGGAGTCGCCCGCTTTGAGATCCAAGCTGGCTTGGATGGTTGCGGCGCTATCTGCCAAAATAACCACACCCTTTCCCTGGGCGGCTGCCGGTAAGGCAAAGTCAGCGCCCATCTCGATGATGCGCACTCCTTGGTAATCGCTGCTGATTACCGTGTGGCCATCTTCTTCTGCGCTGGCGGCGAGCTCATCCAGGAAAGCATCCGCGGCAGCCGGGTCACGCGATTCGATGACCACGACGTAGGTGCCGTCAAGATTGCCGGAGAGCGGGTCCGACGAGTTCAGATCCAGAAAGCCCGCCCCAAGTTGAGTCCCGAGCCAGGAGCTGATGTATTCCTCATAGTCAAGGCCCAAGGCTGTTTCAACTTCTTGCTGAATGGCGTCCGGCTGATCTTCGACCACTTCCTCTCCAGTGGCGGCTTGAAAAGCCGCGGTGATTTCCTCCATCTCAGCCGAGGTTAATTCATTGAGGTCGAGGTGTACGTAAAGCGCAGTATTGGCCGGCATGAAGACGGCCATCGTGTCCGCGGGCTTGCCGCGCCAAAGCAGCAAGAAAACCACGATCCCCACGGCGGCCGCGCCGCCGATCAGCAATAAGTTCCTTTGAGACTGGGCTTTGGCTGCTTTTCCTTTTGAAGAGGATGGCGGGGTGGCGTTCTCTATTGATCTCTTTGACGTCGATGATTTTTTTTCAGCCATGAATACTATCTCCGGTTGGAAGCTTGGGCTTTAGGAAGACGACTGCTAACAGCACCAGGGCGGTGATCCCCCCGGCGATCAAAAATGTTTCGCTAATTACTTTCTCGATGATCAAACTCCCCACCCTGGCTACCTCCGCCAGATCTGTGCTGCCCGAGAACATGGTTTGCGAAAGCTGTTCTGCGCGTCGCAAAGCGTAAGTGGTAATTCCTGAAACGCCAACGGTCATGCCGATCAAGCGAAAAACAATGACCAGCGCTGACCCGGTGCCGCGGTGCGCAGCAGGCGATGCATTGACCACTGCCGTGGCAACCGGGGCCATGCTAAGACCAAAGCCTAATCCTGTCAAGATAAGGTGCGGCACCATTTCTGCGTAGGTGCTGGATTGCGTCCAGCCACTCATCAACCCGAAGCCGACGATGGCCAGCAGCACGCCGACTGCGAGTGGGAAGCGGTAACCGCGGCGTTCAGTGAGCCAGCCGCCGGGTACCGCGGCCAGCGCCATGGGTACGGTGAGTGCCGAAAGCACCCACCCACTCTCCCAGGCGCCCTGGTTGGCTGTTAGCGCGATCAGCGAATTGATGAATAACGGCACATTGGCGATCGCAATGAACATGGCCACGCCCAACAGAAAATTAGCCAGGCTGGCTGGCAAGATGTTTGCTCTGCGGAAAAGAGTGAGATCGATGAGCGGATCTTTAGCCCTGCGCTGACGCCAGACGAAGAGGCCAAAGAAGACTAAAGCCAAAAGGCCAAGTGGCAACGCGTACTGGTTGATCCCACTCTGTTCTCCGAACGCGGCGCCGGAGGAGGCTTCCGAACCGCTGCCCAGGGCCAGGTTTAGCAAAGACAGGCTGATCGCGATCAGCCCCGCCCCCACCCAGTCCATCCTCCCCGGGGCCTTTTGCTCCCCGCCGCGCAAGAGCCGCGCAATGAGGACGTAGGCAATTACGCAGATAGGTATGTTGAGCCAAAAAATGGTTTGCCATTCGAAATAGCGCACCACGATGCCCCCATACAGATGCCCAACGACCCAGCCGGCGGTATCCACTGCGGCGATCAGTCCCAGCGGTCGGGCGCGCCGGCCTTCTGGGTACAAGTCCCCCACCATGGCCATACCCACCGGCACCATGCTGCCGGCGCCGAAGGCTTGGATAATACGGGCGGCCACCAGTACGTAAAGCGAGGTATAGCTAAGGTCTGGGCGGCCATCGAAAAATAAATAATAAGCTCGCAAGGCCAGGTTTGTCGGCCAGTCCCCGGCCACCGCTACCAGGTAGGAGCCGATTGCAAAGATGACCAAAGCCCCCAGGAATACCCTGCGGCGGCCATACAGGTCCGAGAGACGCCCCATAAAGGTCATGGAGACGCTGTAGGCCAGCAGATAGCCTGTTACAAGCCAGGCGGCGTCATCCAGGCCCGTCTGGAGGGGGATTTCGAGGTCCAAGATGACGTGGGGGAGCACAGCCGAAACGACTGTAAGGTCAAGGGCGCCGATGAAGATCGGCAGGCAGATGAGGGCGATCTTGAAGGCGGCGGAGTTCCTGCGTTGTGCCACTCGTAGGATCCCTAGACTGGCGGCAGGATCTCGATTACTTTGTCAAAGTCCCAGAAATCGAATTGCCACGTGGTGCCCTCTTCCGCTCCTTCGTTAGGAGGATCAAGAATAATGGCGCGATGCAACTCAAAGGTGACGGGAGCGATCCATAGTTCGATATCCAGCATCTGCTCATCGATCAATCCCACCGTGATCTCGTGCACATTGGCGCCATCCATCACGCCGTGGAGATGATAGAGAGTTAAGCCCGGCAGCTCTTCCAGCTCAGCAAGGCCAAGCAATTCAATATCGAAAAGATAATCTTCCAAAGCCTGCTGGATGCCACCCACCGGGTTGAAGAGCACAGCTGGCTGGAAGGCATATTCGGGAGGCACCAGGGCCCATTCTCCAGAAAAAATATTAGTTTCCCACTCCAGGTCGCCGATCCCGATGACCGAAATCTCGGCGACGATGGCCGGGGCAATTACCTTGACGGTAGCTTGCACTTTATCCGGGGAAACAAAGACGCCCTCGGCTTCCCTGAATGAGATCACCCCACTGAGATCCACGTATACCGGTGCCCCGGTTCGTTCGAGTCTGAAAGCAAATCCATCCAGCAAACGCATGTAACTGGCCGAGTTGTCTACGATGGTTTCAGGTGGCAGGTCTTCCGGAGCATTAGCGCAACCTGCAAGCAAAATACCGGTGCAAAGCAGCAGGAGAAGTTTCTTCATCACTGTTTTTCCTTGCGAATCAGTCTACCATATCCTCGTTGGGAGCAAATTTTCGTTTATTTATTATGGAATTACGTGTTCGAAATAGTTTGGTAAAGTTAATGACTATGCGCATTAATTGTTGTTCAAGGTCTTCACTTTAGGCCCCTGTATAATAGTTTGCTCCATTACCCATGCCTCAAGAATTTCTGCTAATTTTCATACTGATCCTGGTCAATGGCTTCTTCGCGGCCGTGGAGATGGCCTTGGTCACTTCGCGCCGGCACCGCTTGCGCAGTTTGCTCAAGGGTGGAAAGCGCGCTGCCCAAGATGTATTGCAAGTCAAAGAGAAGCCCGGCCACTATCTGGCAACTGTGCAGGTTGGCATCACCCTGGTGGGTTCTCTGGCCTCCGCCGTCGGCGGCCTCTCGGCTGCGCCCGTTATCGCCCAGTGGCTTGCTACCGTCCCGGTTCTCGCCCCTTACGCCAGCCAATTGGCCCTGTTATTGGTTGTGGTGGCCATCACCTACTTATCGCTGGTCTTCGGTGAGCTGGTCCCCAAACAATTGGCCTTGCGCAACCCCGAAAGGTTGTCGGTGGCTTTGGTGCGCCCGGTCAAGCTGCTGGCGCGGTTGGCCGCTTTGCCCATTCGCTTCCTGTCGTTTTCAACAGATCTAGTTATGGGCCTGCTGGGTCCCGGAGCCGAACGTGGCCCTTCCACAAGCGCCGAGGAAATAGATCTGCTGATGCAGCAAGGGACGGCCGAGGGCATCTTCCAGATCAGTGAAGGGGCCTTTGTGCGCGGCGTGTTGGAATATGGCGATCGCAAAGCCCACGAGGTCATGACCCCCCGCCCGGAGATCGTCGCGCTGGACGCAGCTCTGACCCCGCGGGAGGCCCTGGACCAGGCTGCCAAATCCGGTCTCTCGCGCTTTCCGGTATACGAAGAGACCCTGGACCACGTCACCGGCTACGTGCATCTGAAGGACCTGATCTGGGCTGAGGAGACCGCCAGCCTGAAGGAGATCGCCCGCCAGATCGTTTTTATCCCCGAGACCTCTTCCCTCCCAGACATTTACGCGCTGCTCACCAAGCAGCGCGTGCATATGGCCATCGTGCTGGACGAGCACGGTGGCACCGCCGGCCTGCTAACACTCGAAGATGTGCTCGAGGTGATCGTTGGCGAGATCGACGACGAATATCATTTTACGAACATCAATATCCGCAAGCTGGGGGATCGCACCTGGCTGGTTGAGGGCAACTCACTGCTGACCGAACTGAATGAGCAGCTCGGTGTCGACCTTAGGCCCAATGAGGCCTACACTACCGTCGCCGGTTTGGTGTTGGCCAAGTTAGGCCACATTCCAAAAGTCGGTGAGTCGGTGGTAGCTAGTAACCTCACCTTCACCGTGCGTTCGATGGATAGACTGAGGATCGATCACGTCTTAGTAAGCGCCAAAAATGAGAACCTTTAGCTGGAGGGCCAGTCGGTGGTATAAATAGCCTTGTTAACAAGACCCAACCCTTGCTTTGACCTCCCTGTTAACCTTCAGGGATTCAAAAAAAGCTTTCAAAGGAGGCGCAGAGACTGCCAATAACTTATCTTTTTTAACGAACTAACTATTCCAAGGAGAGAAAAGAAAAAATGAAGACCCTTAAAAATGGATGGCTTTTGCTGAGCCTGCTCACCGTTCTATCGATGGTGATCGCAGCCTGCGGAGCCTCTGCAGCCACTACTGAAGCACCTGTGGATCTTGCAGGTCAAACGGTAACCATCTTCACAGCCGCAGAAGGTGAGCAAGTCACGCTTTTCGAATCCAACTTTGTTGACTTCGAAGCCGAGACTGGCATTGATGTCGTAGTGGAAGCCTCGCCCGATTTCGAGACTGTTTCTTTGGTACGCGCCGAAGCTGGCGATCCGTACGATATCTACAACTTCCCGCAGCCCGGCTTGATGGCGGACTTTGCCCGCTCAGGCTTCCTGGTCGACCTCGGCCAATTCCTCACGACCGATTATATGCTGACCAAGTACACGCAGTCCTGGATCGATCTGGGTACTGTTGACGGAGTTCTTTCCGGCGTTTGGCATAACGCCGACGTGAAGAGCTTGGTTTGGTACGCCAAACCTGCCTTCGACGCTGCCGGATACACGATCCCTGAAACCTGGGACGAAATGCTGGCCCTTTCGGATCAGATCGTAACCGCCGGTGGTGTACCCTGGTGCATCGGCTTTGAGAGCGGTGGCGCCACTGGTTGGCCCGGCACCGACTGGGTCGAAGACATCATGCTTCGCACAACCTCGCCGGAGAACTACGACGCCTGGGTAGCTGGCGAACTGGCCTTCGATTCTCCTGAAGTTAGCAATGCGTTTGAGACTGCCGGCAACATCTGGTTAAACCCGGACTACGTGCTGGGCGGAACCACCGGCATCCTCTCCACCAACTTCGGCGATGCGCCACTTAAGATGCTACCGGTGGACGCTCCTGAATGTTACATGATGCGCCAAGCCAGCTTCATTGGTGGCTTCTTCCCCGAGGGTACTGTGATCGGTACAGATGTGGGCTACTTCTACCTGCCTCCGATTAACCCAGCCTATGGGAAACCCGTGCTGGGCTCAGGCTCGCTGCTGAGCATGGGCAACGACACCCCTGCGGTTCGCGCAGTGATGGAATTCCTCACCACTGGCGCATCCGCTCGCGCTGAGGTGGAAGCCGGTATCTTGATCGCGCCTCACCTCGACGTTGACCCAGCCTGGTACCCCAACGACACGATCCGCGGCTTTGCTGACATCCTGGCGAACGCGGACACCTTCCGTTTTGACGGTTCCGACTTGATGCCTGGCGCTGTAGGTGCAGGCACCTTCTGGACCGGCATCGTGGATTACGTTGGTGGAGCCGACCTAACCACTGTGTTGCAAGCCATCGACGCCAGCTGGCCTCAGTA
>CAZNFL010000030.1:0-8520 GCA_964572455.1 uncultured Anaerolineaceae bacterium | reverse complement strand
GTGGAGCCGACCTAACCACTGTGTTGCAAGCCATCGACGCCAGCTGGCCTCAGTAACGTGAACAAAAAAGGCTGAACTAGAGCCTTAACAAACAAAAAGCGGAGCAGTCTTACAGACTGCTCCGCTTTTTGTTTTATAATGAAACTACGCAAGACTGGACAGCCCATGAAGCCAAAAACCATCAGCCGCAGATTCATGGACCTCCTGACCACCGGCCCACTGCGCATCGCCGTTTCCTTTGTCGTCCCAGTTCTTACTTTTTTTGCACTGCGCTGGAGTTTTATCTACATGCGCGATGCGAACGCCAATAAACTGCTGGTTGGCTTGGTGGCTTTGATTGTTGGGGTCTTTGGAGTCTGGGCGCTCTTCCTGATCACAGATTCATTGGTGTCCCGCCTGCCAGAACGCGTCCGCGAACGTATCCGTCCTTATGTATTTGTTGGCCCGGCCATCGTCGTGCTGACTGCATACCTGGTGTATCCCACGCTCAACACCATCTACTTGAGTCTGCGCAGCGGCAGAGGCGAAGACTGGGCGAATTTGGCGAGCCCCTTTGGGCTGCCATTGGATAATTATCTGTATATCTTCACCGACCCGTCCATGCTGATTACGCTACGTAATAACATTTTATGGCTGGTGGGCGTGGCCGGGGTATCCGTTTCGCTCGGGCTAGTGATCGCGGTGATGGTAGACCGCATCCGCCTTGAATCAGTCGCCAAATCCATCATCTTTCTGCCGATGGCGATATCTGCGGTGGGCGCCAGCGTGATTTGGAAATTCATATACAACTTCAAAGCCGCTGGGTCCCCGCAAAACGGTTTGCTCAATGCTATTTGGGTTGCCTTGGGCAACGACCCTGTTGGATGGTTGATAGAGAAACCCTGGAACAACTTCTTCCTCATCATCATTATGATTTGGCTGCTCACCGGATTCGCCATGGTCGTGTTGTCCGCGGCCGTAAAGGGCGTGCCTTCCGAACTGCTGGAAGCTGCGCGGATCGATGGCGCAACGGAAATCCGCATTTTCTTCGGCGTCATCGTGCCTTATATCCAGGGGACGATAATTACCATCACCACCACAATTATTATTATGGTGCTGAAAGTCTTCGATATCGTTTTCGTGATGACCAACGGCCAATTCGAAACCCAGGTGATCGCTAATCGCATGTACACGGAGATGTTCACTTTCCGCAACTTCGGGCGCGGCAGCGCAATCGCTGTGCTGCTGCTGGTGGCTGTTTTGCCCGTTATGATCAGCAATATTCGCAACCTACAGAAGGCAAAGAATTAACAATGAGCGTTCAAGCTGAAATTCAGGCCAAGCCAAAACGACCGCTCTTTTCAAAGACGGTTTCAGGCTGGGCCAGTGGGCTGCCGCTGCGAGTGGTGATCATCGTCATCGCTTTCATCTGGACGCTGCCAACCGCCGGCCTCTTGATCAGCTCATTCCGGCCTGCAGCTGAGCTACAAAAAACCGGTTGGTGGACGCTGATCCTGCACCCCTTCGAAGCCTCACAATGGACGCTGGAGAATTATGTGCAGGTGTTTACCGCCGGGGATATGGGTACTGCCTTCCTTAACAGCTTCCTGGTCACAGTGCCTTCAGTCGTAATCCCTATCACCATCGCAGCCTTTGCTGCCTATGCGTTCGCCTGGCTGAAGTTTCCAGGGCGCAACTTCCTGTTCGCGCTGGTGATCGGCCTGATGGTGGTGCCCTTGCATATGTCGCTAATCCCGATGTTGCGCGTCTACACTACTCTGGACCTCAACGGTACCTTTCTGGGTGTTTGGCTAGCCCATACAGGCTTTGGCCTTCCGCTGGCCATTTATCTCTTACACAGTTACATCTCTTCCCTTCCCAAGGAGATCATCGAATCCGCACAGATCGATGGGGCTTCCCCGATGACCACCTTTACGCGACTTGTCCTCCCTTTATCAGTGCCCGCCATTGCGTCTTTTGCAATTTTCCAATTCCTGTGGGTTTGGAACGACCTCTTGGTGGCCTTGGTGTTCCTGGGTACCAGCAAAGATTCAGCAGTGGTGACTGCCAACCTGGCTCGGCTGATCGGCGACCGCGGCCAGGATTGGCACATCCTCACCGCCGGCGCTTTCATATCCATGATCGTCCCGCTTATTATCTTCTTCTCTCTGCAGCGCTATTTCGTCCGTGGCCTTACCGCCGGCTCTGTGAAAGGTTGATTTTTAGAACTCCCTCCGTCTACTTGACCAAAAGGGTCCGGCCAGTCTAAACTGCGTTCCAACTGGCCAGACCTTTTTTATTACAAACTATGGACCACTCACCTCTTTGGTACAAAGACGCTATTTTTTACGAATTATATGTGCGCGCCTTCCGCGACAGCAACGGAGACGGGCACGGCGATCTGCAAGGAGTGATCGAAAAACTCGATTACCTGCAGGACCTGGGCGTCAACTGCATCTGGCTGCTGCCGGTATTCTCTTCGCCCTTGCTCGATGATGGCTACGACGTCGCCGATTTCTACAAGATCCACCCTGATTACGGGACCCTGAAAGATTTCAAAGAACTTGTGCGCCAGGCGCACAAGCGCAGCATCCGCGTGATCACCGATCTGGTGCTCAACCACACCTCCAGTTCACATCCCTGGTTCCAGGCAGCACGGAAGAACCTCCGCTCCAAATATCACAACTATTACGTATGGAGCAAGGATAATGAGAAATATCCAGGGGCGCGCATTATTTTCGTGGACACCGAGACCTCCAATTGGGCCTGGGACGAGGAAGCCGGGAAATATTATTGGCACCGCTTCTTCTCTTCCCAGCCGGATCTGAATTACGACAATCCAGATGTCCAGCAGAAGATGCTGGACATCATGAAATTCTGGCTGGACATTGGCATCGACGGTTTCCGAGTGGACGCCATCCCTTACCTCTTCGAACGTGACGGCACTAACTGCGAAAACTTGCCCGAGACCCACGAATACCTAAAAAAGGTGCGCTCCTTTTTCGATACCTATTCGAAGAACGGCGTGCTGCTCTCCGAGGCGAACCAATGGCCGGAACAGGTTCGCAATTATTTTGGGGATAGCGACGAGATGCACATGGCGTTCCACTTTCCGGTGATGCCGCGCATTTTCATGGCGCTGCGCCGCCAATCGAGCAATCCCCTGCGCCGCATCCTGGAGCGCACGCCGCCCATTCCCGAGAACAGCCAATGGTGCACCTTTCTGCGTAATCACGACGAGCTGACCCTCGAGATGGTCACAGAGGCTGAAAGGCAATGGATGTGGCGAGAATACGCTCCCGAAGAGCGCATGCGGCTGAACCTGGGAATCCGCAGGCGGCTGGCCCCTTTGCTGGAGAACGATTTCCGCAAGATCTTGTTGGCTAATTCCTTGCTGTTCACCATGCCTGGGTCCCCGATTATCTATTACGGCGATGAGATCGGCATGGGCGACAATATTTGGCTGGACGACCGGAACGGGGTGCGCACTCCGATGCAATGGGACAAAAGCCAGAACGCTGGGTTTTCGAATGCGCAAAAGACCTACGCCCCCGTGATCGATGCGGCACCCTATTCATCCGACCAGGTCAATGTGGCTGATCAGCTAGCTGATCTCGCCTCGCTATACTATATGATCAAGAATATGGTCGCGGTCAGAAAGGTGCATCGCGCCTTTGGTTGGGGATCTTTCTCCTGGGCGGACGTAAACGATCTGCGGCGCATTGCCGCCTACTACCGCAGCTATCAGGGGGAGAAGCTGCTCATCCTAAATAACCTTAGCACAAGCAAGAAGCGGGTCGAAGTCCGCCTGAATGGCGAAGAGCTGTATTTTCCTCCCCCTGATCTGTTTACCGGCAAGGCTACCGGGGTCTTGGTAAACGGGCTGCTGAAGCTGACGCTGCCCCCCAATGGGTACGTCTGGCTAAAAATCTCCTGAAAATAAGCATTTAGTATCGCTGGCTAGCGCTTAATATTGGATTCTTTCGCTCGATAATCCAATACCTTTTCATCCAGCAAACCAGGCACCTTTACCGAAATATCACCAAGCACGCGGCGAAAGGCATTTAGCCTATCTTCATCGGTTCCGGCCACCTTGGCCGGATCGGGGAAGTTCAGGTGTTCGCGCCTTCCTTTGCCCAGCCACACCGGGCAATTCTCGGCCGCATCGTCGCACACTGTAACCACCAGATCGAAATCAGCTTTGAGGAACTGATTCACATGCTTGGATTGGCCTTCATGCTGGATGCCGATCTCCGACAGGGCGCGAATAGCCAACGGATTGACACGCCCGGTTGGCGCGACACCGGCGCTGAGAGCTTGCCAGCGATCGCCCATGCGAGCGTTGACCAGCGCTTCGGCCATCTGCGACCGCGCTGAATTGCCGGTGCAAAGGAATAGGACACGCAGTTTTTCTGTAGCCATTACCCGAACCTTCCGGTAATGTACTCTTCGGTCAATTTCTGCTTAGGATTGGTGAACATAGTCTTGGTATCCCCATATTCCATTAGCATACCGGCGCGCTTCCCGTCATCGGACAATGAGAAGAACGCGGTGTGGTCCGAGACGCGCGCCGCTTGCTGCATGTTGTGAGTAACAATGATGATTGTGTATTCCTTGGCCAAGTCGCGCATCAATTCCTCGATGCGCAAAGTGGCAATCGGGTCTAGGGCTGAGCAAGGTTCATCCATCAAAATGATATCAGGCTTGACGGCGATCGCCCGGGCGATGCACAAGCGCTGCTGCTGGCCGCCGGAAAGCGAAAGCCCGCTTTGGTCCAGCTTGTCGTGGACCTCCTCCCACAGGGCGGCTTTTTCGAGCGTGGTTTGCACCAGTTGTTTCATATCACCTTTGAAGCCATTGATGCGCGCTCCCCAGGCAATATTCTCATAAATCGATTTCGGGAACGGGTTCGGCTTCTGGAACACCATGCCGATGCGCCGCCGCACTTCCACCGGATCCACCTCGCGTTCGTAGATATTGCGCCCGCCAAATAGTACCTCTCCCTCCGTTCGCACGCTGGGGATCAACTCATTCATCCGATTGAAGGCTCGTAGTACCGTTGTCTTTCCGCAACCGGAAGGCCCGATGATCGCTGTGATCCGGCGCGGCTCTATATTCAGGTTGACTTCCTTCACTGCGCGAAAATCGCCATAATAAATAGCGAGATCCTTGGTTTGAATAGCGTACTTGCCGTTTTGAGTCGGGGCGAGCTCGCTTTGGGGGCTGGTCTGCACTGCTAGTATCTCCTGCTGTAACGGTTTCTTAGCAAAATAGCGGTTGCATTCAGCGCCAACAGCAGCACCAGCAGGACCAGGCTGGCAGCTGCCGCGATGTTATGAAAGGCGCCCTGTGGCCGCACGGTCCATTGATAGATCTGCGCTGGCAACGTAGTGAACTTTGAAAATGGCCCGTCGGGGTCAACTTGGATAAAGGTGGAAGCTCCAATGACGATCAGGGGAGCCGTCTCGCCGATAGCGCGTGATACTGCCAGGATACTGCCGGTCAGCACGCCCGGCAGCGCATTGGGCAGCACGTGGCTCCACACGGTTTGCCAGCGCGTGGCGCCCAACCCGAAACCCGCTTCGCGCAGCGAACTGGGCACAGCTTTGATCGCTTCCTGCGCGTTGATGATGATCACCGGCAGCACCAGGATCCCCAGGGTCAGGCCGGCTGAAATAATGGTGCGCCCGTTAGCGGTGGAGGGATCCGCCGCGCCGAAGGCAACCCCGCTGGTGAAATCTCCGAAGGCTCGCACGAACAACGCCAGGCCTAAAATGCCATAGATGATGGATGGGACCCCGGCGAGGTTATTGATATTGGTCTGGATGAAGCGATTGATGAAATTATCTTGCGCATATTCCTGAAGGTAAATAGCGGCTGCGACCCCCACCGGCAGAGAGAAAAAAATAGCGATCCCAATGGTCCACAACGATCCCAGGATCGCGGTGCGCACCCCGGCTATTTCCGGGTGGCTGGACTGTTTGGATTGCACGAAATCCGGGGTAAGCCAGCTGCGGAACTGCAATTCAGCTTCCGGGTAATCTTTTTCTATGCTGGCTACGATTTCTGATTTGCGAAATATCGAATCATAGAGAGACCAGGTTGCTTCGATTTTCGGAGAGATCACATATTCCTGGATCAGATCGTAGATATCTTCTGCAGGGCGCTGGGCAACGGGCCCCTCTCTCTCAAACCGTGCAAAAAGCCCTGCCGAAACGTTTTGGCGCAAGACTTCGACAAGCGTCTCTTGGGGCAGTTCTTCCAGGGGAACGTCATTCACGGCCAGGCTTTCCGGCTCAACCTCGTTTTGGACGGCCACATAGCCGAACGAGTCGTTGATGATCGTAAGCAGAAGGACCGTCAGTGTAATTACAGCCGCCAGGGTGGCTATCTGAAAAGCGAACAGCCACAGCCGACCGGCCCGATGCCTGTTGGTGAGTTGCTGCTCGGATTCCGAGAACCCCCGCCGTTGACGCAGCGTGCTCATTCGTAGACCTCACGGAAGCGCCGAACGATCCGATTGCTGATTACATTAAGGCCGAGGGTGATCGCAAAAAGCATCAGGCCGACCGCGAACAGGCTGTTGTAATCCACCGAGTTGTAGCTTAGGTCGCCCCCGCTAATGCGCACGATATGGCCGGTCATCGTTTCGGCGGCTTCAAATGGGTTAAACGTTAAGTTTGGCCCAGCCCCGGAAGCAATCGCTACGATCATGGTTTCGCCGATGGCCCGTGAAGCGGCCAGGATGACCGCCGCTGCGATCCCCGAAAAAGCCGCCGGCACGACCACCTTGACGGCGGTTTCAAACCTGGTGGCGCCCAAGCCTAGGGCTGCCTCCCGCAAAGAGCGCGGCACCGCAGCCAGCGCATCTTCGCTCACCGTACTCACAAACGGCAGGATCAGAATGCCGATGACGATGCCGGCCGAAGCCATATTGTAGATATTGACCACATCATTCCCGAGCAGGGAGCGCAAAAGTGGGGTCATGAAGGTCAACGCGAAGAATCCGTACACAACCGTAGGAACACCCGCTAGCACTTCCAAGATGGGCTTGAGCGTCTTGCGCGCCCGGGCGGTTGCGTATTCGCTAAGGTAGATGGCCGTGGCCAGGCCTAAGGGGACGGCTACCAATATTGCGATACCTGAAACGATCAAGGTCGCCGTGAGCAGGGGCAGGATCCCAAATTTTCCGTTGTGCGGCGCCCACTCGGTCCCAGTAAGAAATTCAATCAGTCCAGGTTTTAGTTCGGTCTCCAGGGTCAAGCCTTCCCGATGAGCAGCCGTTTCCGATTCTTGGTATCCCCTCTGGACCGTGACCTGAGTCCCCAAGATAGAATCTACATAGATGACCTCATTTTCGATCCGGTATACGTTTCCCTCTTGGATTGCGGTGCCCTGGGTACCAAGCTCAAAGGCGGTTTGTTGGGCATCGATTGCGGCGGCCAGCGGTTTGTTTGTACTAGCCCACTGTTGCTGCCCAAAAAACAACAGCGATTCCTTGCCTAATTCATAAATGATTCCAAATGTGATGAAGATCGAAAGAAAGCCGCATAAAAACAAAAAACCCTGGATGATGGTTTCTTTGGTACGGCGCCGCCTGCGTAGGTCTATTTCCTTACGAATGAAGGGAGAGGCGCTGGGCTGCTGGATTGTCATCGTCGGTTTTTGTTCGGGTTATGCGCAGTCCATTGACGTTGTTTGAAGCACATTATATACGCTGTCCTTATATAGGCTTTGGGGCGGCCAGGTATGCCACTGGCCGCCCCAAAGGTGATCCTAGAGGTAGTGTTGTTATTCCGAGTTATTGACCCATCGCTGCCCAGAAGTAATCCCAGGAAACTTGAAGCGCATCTTCGCTGGCAGGGAAGTAACCCACGTCAATGATCTCCTCGTTTACGAACGAGAGATAAAAGTGGATGAAGGCGGCCACCTGTGGTTTCTCGTTCATGATGTCCGCCGTTGAGTATATAAACAACGGGCGGGAGATGGGGTAGCTGTTATCAGCGGCTGTTTCCTCGCTCGGTGCCACTCCGCCGATGCTCAACGCAGTCAGGGTTCCTTGGTTTTCGACATAGTAAGCAAAACCGAAGTACCCGATGGCATAGGGGCTGCCCAGCACGCCCTGCACCAGCACGTTGTCGTCTTCGCTGTACTGCGTGCCGACAGAGTTTTGGATCAGAGCCGGGTCATCACCCAGCACTTTCTCCACAAAGTAGTCATAGGTGCCGGAATCGGTTCCCGGGCTAAAGCGTTGGATCGGCTCGGCTGGCCAATCGGGGCGGACATCGGACCAATTAACAGCAGTCGACCAGATCGCGGCTAATTCTTCCAGGGTCACACCGGTAACGAAAGTATTGTCGGAGCTGACCACCACCGCCAGCGCGTCCGTTCCTACCCGGAACTCAAGGGGCGAGCGGCCAATGGCATCGCAAGCAGCCAATTCGTCATCGTTGATCTTGCGGCTGGCATTCGAGATATCCGTTTCTCCGGCTTCACAGAAGCGTTCGAAACCTGCGCCAGTGCCCACGCTGTCTACTGTAA
>CAZNFL010000029.1:0-36052 GCA_964572455.1 uncultured Anaerolineaceae bacterium | reverse complement strand
GGTGGCGGCGGTGGCCGCGGCGGTGACCGTGGGCGCGGCGGCGACCGCGGGGGACGGCGCTAAACCGGCTGAAGGTTGAAAGTTCAAGGTAAAGGACGGGCCGAGCCCGTCCTTTTTTGTTGCCACAAGCTTCTTCAATGTATACCCCCCTATGAAGTAGTCATCTTTCAAGTAATCACCTCGAGACACAGCGTCATGATTACTTGACAGGTTGATAGTTGATAGAAGGAGACACAGCCTTCTATCAACTTGACAAGCTATAGCGGCCGACGAAACACAGGCTTCGATACAACTCAACAAGGCCAAAGCAAGCTTACCCCCAGCCCTATTCACAAAAGTAGTTAAAGCATGAAAAGCATAGATTTGGGGAAAATGGGAATGATGTCAAGGGGAAGGCAAAAACAGACGGATTGCTGATTTCAACCGACTTATGGGCGAATGGTGGCTACCTAGGGGTGCCGAAAACCAAGACAAAAGGACAAATATCCCGCAAACACAACTGAACCCTCGTGACACAATTCCTTAGAAAGGTGGCGTTTGACCCTAAAAGTATGTGAATATATGCACATAATATATGTGAATGGCGGATTCACCGCCTTATAGGAGAAGCCATGAATAAACAATTCTTTATCTGGGGAACTATCGCACTTGGGGTCGCGTTTCTTGTTGCGGGCCTGGCATTGGTATACCTTGGCCTGCATACGCAAGACGAAGTAGTGGGAAGGTTGCGGGAAGAGCGCCTTGAGGTGGCAGACCCGGCGATCCTGCTGACCTATGAGGGCGCCACGGCCCCAGAAGGTGAGGAAGTTCCCCTGGTCTTGATCGACACATCAGCAGAAGCGGATGCCCAGGCCATGGTGATCCACGAACATACCATGTCTGCCACCGGCGGATTGACGTATGCTGAGCTCCCTCGCGAAGTGGCGCTTGCGGATGGCAGCATAGGTCCGAATCCCCTTCGTTCCCTGTACATTACGAGCGTGACCCTGCAAGGTGCGCTGCACCAAGCCCACGTTAGTCTGGAACTGACACTATTTGTAATGGGCGTGGGTGCGGCCTTCACAGGTCTTGGCCTGTACACCCTGGTGCTCGGCCTGCCGCTGGTACGCAAAGTTATGGCGATGAAGTAGAGCCAGAGAATATTCTTACACAGAAAAAGGACGGGCGCATGCCTGTCCTTTTTTAATTGTCCCGTTGTTAGCCTATTGTTGAATACCAGTCCAACACTCGCAAGGCGCGCAGTGTGTTCCAACGGCTAGCTTTGCCTTTCCCCTCTTCCATGTCCAAGCCGATGGGATCGTGATGGGGATTCTCGAGCAGCCAGCGGTCGTCTGGACCCTGCTTGCTAGCGACGAGGTCGATGGCCTCCGCGAGGCGCGGATCGGGAGCGGCGCCGGTGCTGCGGAAGTAGTCCAGCCCGCGAAGAACATCGTAGTGCCAGGTGTTGGGGAACGAAAACTGCGACCATTTTGCCGGGAGATCGGTCTTCTTATCCAGCAC
The DNA here is from genome assembly GCA_964572455.1 of uncultured Anaerolineaceae bacterium. Classification (GTDB taxonomy): domain Bacteria; phylum Chloroflexota; class Anaerolineae; order Anaerolineales; family UBA11579; genus JAMCZK01. Next base: position 34,552 of record CAZNFL010000029.1, on the reverse strand, counting down.
AATCGGCTCGCCCGTGGTGAGCGAGCGGAAAAGGTGGCGCTCGAGCAAATATTCTTCTCCTTTGCGGCGAGCAGCGGTGATGGCGGGGTCGGGGCCTTTGGCTTTCTCGTATTCCAGCAAGCCTTCCAGGACGCAGATGGTGGTGTGGAAAGAGGAGCGCACGGAGCCGTTCTCCTGCTCGCAATTCCAGCCGCCGTCCGCCATCTGCTCGCCGAGCAGACGCTTGAGCAGCGGTTGGTTGGGATGCCCAAAGTAGACGCCGAGTTCGAGGGCGCCACCGTTAATGCAGGGTTCAACCTCACCTTCGAAGAAGGAGGGGTTGCCCCAGTGCGGCCCCCAGGTGAAATTCTTATTGAGAAGATCTACTGCGTTGCGAACGCGCTGGCTGGCCGGGTCGAGCCCCATGTCTTCGAGGAGCAGAATGGTGTGCAGAGTGGAGTCCCAGCGGCGGAAGGGTTCGCCCTCTTCATCGCCCCAGGTCCCGTCGTCATTCTGGCGTTCGAGAAGCTTGGCAGCCCAGCCTTCGGTTTCCATGCGAGTACGTTCGGTGGCGACGCGATCAGCGGGCTCGTGCGTGAGATCACGCATGACCTGCCAACGGATCGCAGGGTCTGAATCCAGCAACCACTTAATCACCGACTCCTTTGGCTGCGTGGTCTGCTCTTTAGGTGTTTTGGATGCCATGACGTTCTTCCTTGCTTGAGGAGTTTCTAGATTGCTGGTAGCTACGTTTCAGAAATAACTACAGCTGAATCAATTTTTTATATTCAGCGGGCAAGTAATCCAATATATGGATAGAATTTCTTATGCAATTATTAGCATCATAGTTTGTATACATAAAAACTTGCTTACCCAAATGATCAGTTTCATAATACGCAATACCTAGTTTCGGTCGTACAAGCGAGACTAAATCGGTTTTCCTACCAGCTGCATCCTTTAGAGGTATTTTGAGTTGAGGAGTTTTAGCCAAAACAAATAAAAGCTTTGCACTAACACGTCTGTCCAACTTGTTACGTCAATAACTGACTCATCCGGTAATTTAAATTCCTGGGGTTTTGTGTTTGTGGCTCTACCAACTTTAGACAGGGAAGTAAACTTTTTTTCAGAAATTTTCTCAGGAACAGGAAGTGGAATATTAGGTTCACTAACTCTTGAGGTTTGTTGAGGGTTGGACAGTTTCGCTATCTGAGTCTTTATAGTATTGACCTCTCCTTGCATTTGGCGTAAGTCCTGGGAAAACTTATCAGTGTTCTCTTCGTCCCAATATTTTGCCGCATCAAGATTCTCTACGAAATAAACTGCCACGGCAACAAGGTCGTCTTTGTCAACGGAAAGGATCTTGTCTGGTTTTGTATTTCCTACCTGGAAACGAACAAAATGATGCCAGATAATTCCATCCGTTAAAAAGATATTTTCAATTTTGGCTGAATAAGCATACTTTACGAGTGCCATGAACGTATCTTTGTTGCTTAGATCAGATCCAAATTTCTTTGCTTCGACCAAAATCTTTATTTCCTGATTCATATCCAACAAAGCATAATCAAACTGAGATTGATCTAAAGTTCTTTCTACCTCGACCATGTAAGGGTTACCAGTGTCCCAACCAAGGCATCTGAGCAACGGGTCAATAAGAACCGCGCGGGTTGCTGCTTCATTTTTATTCAAAACGCTTCCATAAACGCGAGCCGATTCTCTTATCTGACTCAGGATTTGCTTTACATTAGCAAGGGGCTTTTTATTTCCGCCATATACCAATTTTACATCGAGATAGTTATCCGCTGGTCGGGAGCTTGGGCATGGCCGGACCTTCGGCACCCAGCAGCTCCGCCAGCGCGGCGCGCAGGGCGATGCGATCGTCCCAGAGATATTCGGTCTCGCCGAAGCACATGGACTGCTCATGACCTTTGCCCAGCACCAGCACCAGATCGCCCGGCTTGGCTTGCAGCAAAGCGAAGGAGATGGCCGCCCCGCGGTCAGGCACACGCCAGAAGCTTTCGCCTTCCTTCCCGCCTTTGCTTTTGGCTCCGGCAGCCATCTCTTCCAGGATATCGTCCAGTGACTCGGTGCGCGGGTCCTCGGCGGTGAGCACGCTTAGGTCGGCCAGCTCGGCGGCCGCCTCGGCCATCATACGGCGTTTGGCTTTGTCGCGCAGCCCGGCCGATCCGAACACGGCGATGACCTTGCCATCCGTCAGCTCGCGGCCAGCTTCGAGCGCGGCCTTGAGCGCATTGGGCGTATGGGCGAAATCCACGATAGCGGTGAAATCCTGGCCCAGTTCGATGCGCTCCATGCGGCCGGGCACGCCCTTCAGAGCGGCGATGCCGGCCTGGGCGGCCTTTGGGTCAATACCCAGCGCCACCACTGTGGCGCCGATGGCGGCCAGGGCGTTGGAGACGTTGTAGGCGCCGAACATGCGGGTGTGGATGGGGAATTCCATTCCGCCCGGCGCGTACACGACAAATGACAAGCTGTCCGGGTGGTTTTCGATATTGGCGGCGCGCAATTGCGCTTCGGGATGCAGACCGTACGCAAGCTGCTTCGCCTTGGCGCGTTTGGCTAACCCGTCATAGGACTTGTCGTCGCGGTTCAGCACGGCCAGGCGTTCCACTGGCCGCGTTTTCTCAAATGGCTGGCTCAAGCCTTCGACCAGCAAGGCCTTGACATTAAAATAAGCCTCGTAGGTGCCATGGTCATTGAGATGCTCGTGAGTGATGTTGGTGACCACTCCAACGTCGAACTCCAACGGTCGCGCCCCGCGCTGCTGCGCCAGGCCAATGGAGGTCATCTCCAGCACAGCATGTGTGAGGCCAGCGTCCACCATCTGGCGCAAATAACGCTGGGTATCGAAGGCTTCCGGAGTGGTCACGTGGAAGCCAGTGTCCAGCACTTCGTCGCCTATCTGGGCGTTCACCGTGGAGATCATGCCGGTAGGATGCCCGGCAGCTTGCAGGATCTGATAGATGAAATTGGAGGTGGTGGTCTTGCCATCCGTGCCGGTAACGCCGATCATGGTCAATTGGCGCGCCGGGTAGCCATGGAAGGCCGCCGAAGCTTGGGCTAGGGCGGCACGGGTATCGGCCACCTGGATGTGCGGGATGCCAAGCTCAATATCGCCGCGCTCCCCGACCACTGCAGCCGCGCCGCGCTCGATCACCTGGTCTAGGTACTTATAGCGATCCACACCCTGCACCACGGCGAAGAACAGGTCGCCGGGCTGCACTGTGCGCGAGTCGACGGCGATGCCAGTGATGTTTACCTCAGGCACAGGTTTGGTCAGGGGAAGCCCGGCAAGTAATTCGGCTAAGGTTGGCATGGGTTCGCGACTATATCAGATGGGGTTATTAGTAGCAATTACCGGGTTTCGTAAACGTGCAGAATCAAAGTTATTTGGAATATATGATTCGAAGAATTCCTCGCTTTATTGATCCTCCGGCTGGTATGGATTTCGGTATGCCGCTCGGAATGACAAAAGAGAGGGAATGACACAAGGAGGGAACAAAAAGGGGCTGGGTTTCCCAGCCCCTACAAAGCAACATTTGGGAATCGGAGGAACTAGCGCATGCTTTGGGGCAGAGCGCCTTACAACCGCTTCGCGGTTGTTTAGCGTTCGCAAAAGGCGCGAACGCTATTTTAAGGTTTGTCTAAGGGCAATTAATTGCCCGGATACGGAGCCGTCCAGGAGTTTGTCGCCAACGCGCACCACCAGGCCGCCCAGGATGTTGGGGTCTACCCGGAAGGTGACCTCACCTTTGCCGCCCAGAGCGCTAAGCACCTGCTTTTCCACCGCGGCTTGCTCTTCCTTGCTCAGCGGTAAGGCGCTGGTAACCACCGCCCCCTCGCCTTCCAGGTCGGCGCCTTCCAGCACCGTCACTTTGCCGGCTTTGACGCCGGAGAAGAATTCATCGATAAGCGCTTTTTGCTTCTTGGCATCCAAGGCCTCGCCGATCAGCTTTTGGGCGGCGGCCACAGCCAGTGCGGCCACCTGGCCGCGCAGGTCGCTAAGAATGCGGCCGCGCTCGGCTTCCACTTCGGCCACGGCGGCTTCGCGCGCTTTAGCAGCGGAAGCTTCGGCTGCGGAGCGGATCTCTTTGGCTTGCTGTTCGGCGCGCTGGGTCAGCTCGCGGGCTTCCTGCGCCGACTTGATGCGCGCCTCGCTCAGTAGCTTCTCGGCTTCTTTTTCCGCATTAGCGCGCGCCTCGGTGGCGATGCGCGCATCTTCAAGGGCCTTGGCGATCGTTTCGCGGCGCTTTTCCAGTACGCCGACCAGGGGCTTATAGACCCAGGTCTTGAGCACCAGAAACACAATGCCGAAATTAATTATCTGGACTACTAAAAAACCTACATTAATGCCTAGTGCTTCCATGGATTACTCCTAATTCTTGATCCCTAAACCACAAACAGCAGCAGGAAGGCGATCACCAGGCAGAAAATACCGATCGATTCCGAGAACGCAATGCCCAAAAACATATTGGTCGTGATCAGGCCGCTGGCATCCGGGTTGCGGCCCATGGCCTGCACAGCGCCATTGACCACGATGCCGATGCCGATACCAGCGCCCAGGGCGCCGATGGTGGCCAACCCGGCCCCCACCATTTTTGCCGCAATGACGATATCACCTTCCATAGCTGAACTCCTCCGTGACTGTAAATTAATTGCGCTTAGTGATGCTCGCCAGCATCTTCGGGGTGATGGCTGACAGTGGCGAGCGACATAAAGATCATGGTCAACAGACCGAACACAAAAGCTTGGATAACGCCGACCAGAAAGTTGAAGATGAGGATGCCGGCCGGGACGAAAACAGGCAGCATGGTGCCGAAGACGAAAAGCAGGATGGTGCCGACCAGCACGTTGCCAAAAAGACGGAAAGAGAACGAGAGTATCTTGATAAATTCGGAGACCAACTCGATGATGCCCACAAAGAAATCAATGGCGCCCAGGAAGGGTTTATTGAACAGTGTGCGAGTATTGAAAAACTTGGTGAAATATTTCAAGCCCAGAGCGCGCACCCCGATGACCTGGGTGCTCACTACAGAAACCAGCGCCAATGCAATCGTAAAATTGAGATCGGTGGAAACTACGCGCACAAACGGAACCACGGCGGCGGCACACTCGGCTTCGCCGCTGACCGCCACCACTTCCGTTTCGCCCAGGTGGCCGATCGGGTCAAAGGTGCAGGCCTCCGAGTTTTCGACATGGTGCTCATCGAACAGGCCGATGCTATCCACACCCGGGATCAATTCCATCGTATTCGCCACCAACACCACCAGCAACATGGTGGCAAAGAAGGGAAAGATCACCTTGGTCCATTTACCGGCGTTGGTAGCCGTCAGGTTATAGAGGGCCTCGACCAAACCTTCGATGGCGCCGCGCAGCCCCTTAGGAATTAAGCTGCCGGATCGAGATGAGAGATACACGACGATCGCAATAATGAAAATGATGATGTCGAGCAGGATGGTGGCGACCAGGGTGTTGTATAGATAGACCGGGGCATTTAGAAAAGGAATCGTGAACAGCGGCTCGGGGGAAAGGGTTTCAGCCGCCACCTGAAAGTGAGGCTGAACCGGCGCAAACATGCCGGCAAAAATGGCGCCTGCAATTATCAGCCCTAATACCAGCCAGCGATTGAAGCCGAGCTGCCATCCTTTTTTCTTAGGTTCAGTCAAGATCAGGATCCTCTGTTGGTGCCGATTTGGCTGGAAGGTCCTTCAGCGACATTTTGGACGTGGTCCAGCGCACTACATAAAACATGGCAAATAAACTAGTTGGCAGGCTTAGCGCAATGAGGCCCAAAGTAAACCAGGGTTTGCTGCTAAAAACAGAGTCCAACCACAGGCCCGCAAGCATGGCCACCGCTATGATCAGCACTGTGAGGAAACCGACACTGGCCGTCAACACCGCCAACGCCGCGTTCAGGCTGTAGCGGCCGCGCTCCAAAGGTGGCTTTTGTGGCTCGGTTTTGGAATCTATTCGAGAATTATATAACAATTCAAATCTCTGTCAACGAAAGCTAAAACAGTGAGGCTGCGCTGGCCGCCGCCCACTCATACCAGGGCGCCAACACGATGCCAAAAACAAGCACCAGCAGGATAGACACCAGCAAGGCGGCCGCATGCGGCCGGGCAATCACCACCGGCTGCTCGTCCTTGGGTGGAGACAAGTACACCACTTTGAGCACGATCAAATAATAGTAAAGACCCACAATGGAATTGAGCACACCCAGGAAGGCCAGCCATACCAGACCGGCGTCTATGGCCGCGGCGAAGACCAGGATCTTGGCGATGAAGCCGCCCAAGGGCGGCACGCCGGCCAGCGAGAGAAAAGCCAGCAGCATGGCCAGCGCCAGCATAGGCGAGCGGCGGCTGAGGCCGGCGTAATCTTCGATCTCGTCGGAGCCGAGCTTGTGCCAGGCGATGATGACCACACCGAAGGCGGCCATCTGGGTGACGGTGTAGACCAGGAAGTAATAGACCACGCTGATCACGCCCAGCTCGGAGGCGGCCGCCACACCCAGCAGGGCGTAGCCGGCATGCGAGATGGAGGAGTAGGCTAGCAGGCGCTTGATGTTGTGCTGGGTGAGCGCCACCACGTTGCCCACGGTCATCGAGAGCGCCGCGGCAATGGCGATAATCGCCTGCCAATCAACGAGGATGCTGGGGAAGGCAGCCAGCGTGACGCGCACCAGGACGGCGAAGCCGGCGGCTTTGGAGGCGGTGGATAGGAAAGCAGTCACCGGCGTGGGCGCACCTTCGTACACATCCGGCGCCCAGAAATGCAGCGGCACCAGCGCCACCTTGAAGCCGAAGCCCAGCAAGATTAGCAACAAGGTGCCGACCAGCACCGGGCCGGGAATGGCGGCGGCAGACAGGCCGGCGGCCATCTCGTACAAGTTGGTGGTGCCCGCAAAGCCATAGAGCAGGCTGAGGCCATAGAGCATCACGCCGGTGGTCACCGCGCCGAAGAGCAAATACTTGAACCCGGATTCGGTGGACTTATCGTCGTTGGTCATGAAGCCGGCCAGCACGTACAGCGGAATGGAAGTGGTCTCAATCGCAAGGAAGAGCATGATTAGGTCGGCGGAGGCGGCCATTAAGGTCATGCCGATGGTGGAGGTGAGCAGGAGCACGTAGAACTCGCCCTTGCGCCAAATAGCTTCCCAGCCGATGGTGAACATTGTGGTCAATAGCGCGGCCAACAAGAATAAGAGCTTGAAAATGAAAGCCAGCCAATCGTGGCGCAGCATGCCGCCCCACATCAGTTCGGCTTCGGCGCCGGGTCGGGCGAATAGGACGGTGAACAACATGGTGGCCGCCAGGCCCGCGATGGTGATCCAGGCCAGGGAGCCGCGGCGGCCTTCGGGCAACAGCAGATCGGCGACGAAGACAACCGCCACCACGGCCAGCAGCAAGATCTCCGGCAGGACGGCCAGCAGCATCTCCGTGGTAATGGAGATCATCAGGAGCCTCCCACCAGAGCCAACACGGTATTCACGCCCGCTTGCACCATGGGCAGGATCACGTTGGGGTAAATACCGATGGTGATCATAATTAAGCACAAGATTCCAAGGGCCAATTTCTCGGAGGGCTGGATGTCGTGCATATGGCCTTCGAGCTCAGCCGGCAGCTCACCGAAGAAGACGCGGCCGATGGCGCGCAAGATGTAGGCGGCGGTCACCGCAATCGAGATGGCGGCGATGATGGCAATAAGGGGATAGCCGCCTGCCCACATGCCCATGAAGATGGGAAATTCGGCGATGAAGCCCGAGAAACCGGGCATGCCCATCGAAACCAGGCCGCCGATGATGAAGGCCATTGCGGCGAAGGGCATGATTCGCATCAGCCCACCCAGCTTGGGAATCTCGCGGGTGTGCGCCTGGTCGTAGACCATGCCGACTATAGCAAAGAAGAGAGCTGTCATCACCCCGTGAGACACCATTTGCACGGAGGCACCGACGAAGCCGTTGTATGTCAGGGTGGCAAAGCCCATAGTCACCAGGCCCATGTGGGAGACGGACGAGAACCCGATCATGTATTTGAAATCGGTCTGCACCATGGCGATGAAGGCGCCGTACACCACGTTGACCAGGGTCAGCAGAATGATCCAGGGCATATGCGTGTGGGCGCCGATGGGCAGCAGCATGATGCCGACGCGCAGTGCGGCGAAGGCGCCCAGCTTCATCAGCACGCCAGCGTGGAACATAGACACCGCGGTGGGCGCGGCCACATGCCCGTCCGGGCTCCAGTTGTGGAAGGGGAAGATGCCGCCCAGCACGGCGAAGCCGAAGAAGACAAAGGGGAACCAGAAATTCTGGAATTCGGCGGAGAAGTTGGCGCTTTCCAGGGCGAGCATGTCGAAGGTGCCGAGACCGGAGGCGAAATACATGGCCAGCGCGCCGACCAGGGCGACCACCGAGCCGATGAAGAGATATAGGGTCAGCTTCATGGCAGCGTACTCGCGGGTTTGTTTCCAGCCCCACAAAGCGATCAGCAAATACATGGGAAAGACGGCGATCTCGTAGAAGAAGAACAGGGCGAACAAATCCAGTGAGACAAAGACGCCGAACACACCGCTGGCCAGGATAAAGAGGAAGGCGAAGAATTCGCGCGGCCGTTCGTCGATGCGCTGCGAAATGATCACGCCGGTGAAGATCACCACGCCGGTGAGCAGCACCAGCGGAGCGGTGATGCCGTCCACGCCCACGTGGTAAGAGATGCCCAGGGCGGGCAGCCAATCGTATTTCTCAACGAATTGGTAACGCGGCCCGGCAGCGTCAAAGCTGAAGTAGACGACGATGGACAAAAGGAAAGCTAGCAAGCCGACCGCCAGCGCGAAGCGGTAGATGAGTTGGCGATTGTTGGCCGGCAGGAACAGCAGCACCGCCCCGGCCAGGATGGGCAGGAAGACGATGATGCTGAGAATATACGGGATCATCAATTCACCAGTTTCAGCCGAACAGGCCGACCACGGCCTGGTTGATCACGGAGAGCAGCCAGGCCGGCCAGAGACCGAGCCACAGCATCAGCACCACCAGCGGCGCCAGCACCAATATTTCACGGCCCGAGATATCGCTCAAATGGCCCTTCCATTTTTCGTTCAGTGGGCCGTGCAGCGTGCTGGCGATCCCCTTGAGGATGTAAGCGCCGGTGAACAATAAACCGATCATGCTCAGCGCGGTGAACAGGGTGAAGATTGGCCAGGCGCCGCGCACCACCAGGAATTCCGAAACGAAGCCGTTCAGGCCGGGCAAACCCAATGAAGACATCGAGCTAAAGATCAGCAGGCCGCCGAACACCGGCATCAGCGGGAAAAGCCCGCCCCAGGCGCCCAAGTCGCGGGTGTGGGTGCGCTCATAGATCACGCCGACTAAGAAGAACATGGCCGCCGCCGATATGCCGTGGTTGAACATCTGCAGCACGGCGCCGTTCAAGGCGATGGTGGCGCTCTCGGTGCCGGCGGCATAGGCCGCAGCGGCGATGCCCAGCACGACGAAGCCCATGTGGTTGACCGAAGAATAGGCCACCAGGCGCTTGAAGTCCGTCTGCGCGTACGCAGACAACGCCCCGAAAATGATGGCGGCGGTGGCAAGCAAGGCCAGCACCGGCGCATATTGCGCGGATTCAGCCGGATAGAGCGGCAGCACCAGGCGCAGGAAACCATAAGCGCCTAGCTTGAGCAGCACGCCGGCCAGGATCATCGAGCCGGCCGTGGGCGCCTCGGTGTGCGCGTCCGGCAGCCAGGTGTGGAAAGGCCAAACCGGGACTTTGATGGCAAAGGCGATGGCGAAGGCCCAGAAAGCGGCGGCCTTTACCGTTTCAATAGACAGACCAAATAAGGAGCCTGTCAGGCCCGGCCAGGTTTGGAAGAGACCCAGCATATCAAAGGTGCCGGAGACCACGCCCAACATCTGGATGGCCAGCAGCAGGCCCAGCGACCCGGCCATGGTATAGACGATGAACTTGAAGGAAGCATAGCGGCGGGCGCTGACCTTCATGCCGCCCCACAGTTCGCGCTCGCCGGTCTTGCTGCCCCACTGATCGATGAGGAAATACATGGGCACCAGACCCAGCTCCCAGAATACAAAGAAGAGCAGCAGGTCCAGCGAGAGAAACACGCCCAGCATGCCGGTCTCCAGCGCCAGGAACAAGGCCATATAAGGCTTGATCTTCTCCTCCACGTTGAAGGAGGCCAAGATAGCCACCGGAGCTAGCAATGTAGTAAGCAAGACCATACTGAGGGAAAGGCCATCCACGCCGAGATGAAAGCTGGAATTGATCGCCGGATACCAGGCAACCTGTTGCTGGAAGCGGAACCCGTCCACTTCAGGGACGGCGTTGAACCCGAACCAGGCCACCAGGGTGAGGATGAAGGGGATCAGACTCAGCGCCAGCGCGCCGCGGCGCACCAATTCCTTGTTGCCGCCGGGCAGCAGCAGCACGATCAGGCCGCTCAACAGCGGGCTGAACAAGATCAGGGAGAGAAGATTGTCAGTGATAAATTGCATGATCGTCTATTGCAAAACGTTCAACAGATAATAGAAGAGGCCGCCGAAGGCCAGCAGGGCCACGAAGAGGAGGTACTGCTGCACTTGGCCGGTCTGCACTTTGCGCAGCAAGCGGCCGAAGGACTGAGTGACCGAGGCGGTGAAGTCGCCGAAGCCGTTCACCACCGGGGTGTCGAAATAATTGCGGAAGATGGAACCCAGCGAAAAGGCTGCTTGAGCCACGCGATGCAGGGCGCCGTCGATGACCTGGCGGTCCAGGAACATATAGCTGAAGCCTTCGGCAAAGCGTTTCGCCGGACGAACAAAGACCGCGTCGTAAAGCTCATCAAAATAGTATTTGTTCTCCAGCAAGGTGTAGGCGCGACCCAACGGCTTGCGCAGCGGGTCTTCCTGTTTTGCGTTGCGATAAGCCAGCCAGCCCAAGGCCAGGCCGCCCAGGGCGACAACTATAGACACAAGGAGAGGCGTAACATCAAAGGCAACCGCCTCAGGATGCTCCACCAGCGTGCCGCCCACAAACTCGTGGAACCAAGAGGGCAACAAGCCGCCCAGACCGGGGAAATGCTCGGGGATGCCCACCCACCCTGCGGCGATGGCGAAGACCGAGAGCACCACCAAAGGCACGGTCATGGTGCGCACATTCTCGCTGGCATGCTCAGCCGCCTTGGTGCGCGGCGCGCCCAGGAAGGTGAGCGTGATCTGGCGCATGGTGTAAAAGGCGGTCAGCAGCGCAGCCACTGCCAGAGTGATGAACACCAGCAGGTGCCCGTTGCCGAACGCGTCGGCCAGGATCTCGTCCTTCGACCAGAAGCCGGCGGTGATCAGCGGAAACCCTGAAAGCGCCAGGCCGCCGATGAGGAAGGTCCAAAACGTGATCGGCATTTTATTTTTGAGGCCGCCCATATTGAACATATCCTGCGAGTCGATGTGCTCACCGGTGTGCAGCACGCCGTGTTCCATGCCATGGATGACCGAGCCGGAGCCGAGGAAGAGCAGGGCCTTGAAAAAGGCGTGGGTCACTAAGTGGAACGCGGCAGCCACGTACGCGCCAATGCCGAGCGCGGCGATCATGTAGCCTAATTGTGAGATGGTGGAATAAGCCAGCACGCGCTTAATATCTTTTTGGGTCAGCGCGATTGTTGCGGCAAACAGCGCGGTGAAGGCGCCGATGAAGGCCATCACCGTCATGGTGGTATTCAATGGCGCGCCGTGCTCCCAGCCCGCCGAAAGCAGCGGGAACATGCGCAACACCATGTAGACCCCAGCGGACACCATGGTGGCGGCATGGATCATGGCGGAGACGGGAGTGGGGCCTTCCATGGCATCCGGCAGCCACACGTGCAACGGCCACTGGGCGGATTTACCCACGGTGCCGATGAACAGCAGCAGTCCGATCAGCCCGGCAGCCGAGAGGCCGGCGATCAGGCTGGGTGTGGTAGCGAGCTGCTCGAGCAGTTCGGCGTTATACAGAATTTCACGGAAATTTAGCGTGCCGGTGGCGGCGTAAAGCGCCACGATGCCCAACAGCATGAACACATCGCCCACCCGGGTGGTGATAAAGGCTTTGATGGCCGCCGCACGGGCGCTGGGCTTGGCATACCAAAAGCCGATCAGTAAATACGAACACAGCCCCATGATCTCCCAACCCACGAAGAGGGTCAGCAGATTATCAGAGACCACCAGGGTGAACATGCCGAAAGCGAACAAGGCAATGAAGGCGAAGAAGCGCGAGTACATCGGTTCCACCGAAGGAACCGTGTGACCGTGCTCAATTGCGCCATGGGGTGGCAAGCCGGGCACGTCATGCTCGCCCTTCGGCTGTCCGAAGTTGTGATAGCCGATGCTGTAGATGAAGATCATCAGCACCGTCCATGCAACAAAAAAGAGGGTTACCGCGGACAGCGGATCGATGAGCACCCCGACCGAGAAGATATCAGTCCCCAGGGGTAGCCAGCCAACCGAGGAGGTGAAAGGATGCTCGCCCAGGTGCTCCACCCCGATGGCAGCCAGGAAAACCAGCATGCCCAGCAGCCAGGAGAGGAACGCGGCGCCAACCCCAACCGTATGGCTGAGGGCGTGGTTGCGGCGCGTGAACAGCAGTATAAGGAAGAAGGCCAGCAAAGGCGGGAGCGGGATCAACCAGATGAGGGTTTCAGTCGTCATTGAGGCTTACCACTTCATCAAATTGATCTCATTGGCGTCCACCGTCTTGCGGCGGCGGTAGATGGATATCACCAGCGCCAGGCCGACGGCCACTTCAGCGGCGGCCACGGCGAAGACCATCACAGCGAAGGCCTGGCCGCCCATATTCTGCGGGGTCAGGTAGCGCCAAAAAGCGACGATGTTGATGTTGACCGCGTTGAGCATCAGCTCCACGCCCATCAGAATGGCAATGGCGTTCTTGCGCGCCAGCACGCCGTAAAAGCCCAGACCAAACAGGCCGGCCGAAAGGTAGAGGTACCAGGAAAGCGGGATCACGCGACTACTGGCCCTTCTTCTGCGGGCGGGCCACCACCAGCGCGCCGATCAGGGCGGCCAGCAGCAGCACCGAAGCTACTTCGAATGGGATCACGTAGCCATCCGGGGATACCAGAGAGGAGCCCAGCTCGGCGACTGTGTCGCGTCCCGAGTCCAAGGTCGGCGCCAGGCCGCCAATATCGGGCCATTGGCCCAGCATGACGATGAGCGCAAAAGCGAACAAAGCCGAGAGAAGCAAAGCCCAGCCATAGTTTGGGTTCATGCTCTCCTGCTGCTTGGCGGCGTTGTCTTGAGTGAGCATGACCGCAAAGATCATCAGGATAGCGATGGCGCCGATATAGACTAGGACCTGGACCACGGCCAGGAACCCGGCATCCAACAGGACAAAGATCACGGCGACGCCGAATAAAGTGACGACCAGAAAAAGGGCGGCGTGCACCAGGTTGGAGCGCGTCACCATGGTGTAAGCCGAAAACAATATGACGAAACTAATGAAGAGGAAAACGCCTTGTTGCGCGGTCATGGGTCGATGTTCTCGGCAGGGAGACCTAAGCCGGCTTGGCCACCGGGCGCTCCTTAAAGGTTACGCGCTCCTTGGAAGTGCGGCGGGAGGCGGCGCGCATAATGTAATAGCTCACGACCAGCACGATGACGTTGCCGATCAACAGGGCGGGCACGCGCCAGGCATTGCCCTCGAAGGTCTTTTCCACAATGGCGGTTAGGATAAGCAGAGTGAGGGACAAGGGGGTGAGGAACTTCCAGTTGAAGGCCAGCATGTGATCAATGCGAATGCGCGGCAAGGTGCTGCGCACCCACATCACAATAAAGTAGCCAATGGATGCTTTGAGCATCAGGTAGAGCACACCCAACAAGGGGAATTCTTCTGCGCCGGGGCCGCGCCAGCCGCCGAGGAAGAGGATGGCAAAGAGCACGCCGATGGTGAAGGCGTGCAGGAATTCCGCGGCGAAGAACAAGCCGAACTTCATGCCGGTGTATTCGGTGTGGTAGCCGGCAACGATCTCGGACTCGGCTTCAAGCAGATCGAAGGGCGTGCGGCCGATCTCGGCGATGGAGGAAACCAGAAAAATAATGCCGGAGATGGGCGCCAGGACAATGAACCACAGTGCTTGGTCTTCGACCATTTCCACCATGCCCATACTGCGCGCCAGCAGCACCGGCACCATCAGCGTGATGAGCATGGGCACTTCGTAGGAGATGAGCTGGGCCACGGCGCGGAACGCCCCCAGCAAAGCGTATTTATTGTTCGAAGACCAGCCCGCCATTAATATGGAAAGAATGCCGAATGAGCCCACCGCGGCGATGTAGAGCACGCCTACGTTGAGATCGGTTCCGATCCAGCCGGGGGCGAAGGGGATAACGGCCCAGATGAGCAACACGGCCACCACGGAAAGGATCGGGGCGATATTGAAGGCTAACCGGTCGGCCTTCTCGGGGATCACATCTTCTTTGGTGAGCAGCTTCACCATGTCGGCAAAGGTCTGCAGCAAGCCATACGGGCCGGCCCGGTTTGGCCCCACCCGGTCTTGAAAGCGGGCGGCGACCTTGCGCTCCACCCAGATCAGGAAGATCACGATGATCAGGCCAAAGGATGCGACCGCTATCACGCCCAACAAGGTCATGATGAAATGAGCCCAAGCCTGTGGAAGCAAGGTGTATAGGAAGTTGGATATCAGCGCTGAAATTGCACCCACAGGGTCTTGAAAGAAAGACATGGTTGCTTCCTTAAATTCCTATCTTTTCGGGTTTAGGCAGCAAACTCAGGGCAATAAAAAAGAAGGCTGGCACAGACTGCTCAGCCTTCGGCGTGGTTATCAAGACCATTCGAGCGCGCCTTTTCGCCAGGCGTAGAGCAGACCACCGACTAGGATCAAAATGAAGATAACGCCTTCGAGCACAGCAAAAAGCGGCAGCGCATCAAACGCCACCGCCCATGGGAACAAGAAAGCGGTCTCGACGTCGAAGACCAAAAAGACCAGGGCATAGATGTAGTACTGGACCTTGAACTGCACCCAGGTCTCTCCCACCGTTTCCATTCCGCATTCATAGGTCTCGAGCTTGATGAGATTGGGCTTGTGCGGCGCCAGGAAACGGGCGATAACGATAGGTAAAAGGGGAAACACCCCCGCAATGGCGATAAAAATTCCAATGAAAAGCCAGGTGTTCTGCATAGGTCCTTAGAAGAATCCGCGGTTTTCTCTGGCGACGAACCAAAAAATCACAAGCTCGCGGCATTCTACCACAAGTTGTCGTTTGTGCAACTTTCCGCAAACGAAACCTGTAGCGGGCCGGGCGCTGCGTTTTTGACGGGGATTTTTCCCTGGGCTATACTGGGACAGACGCTACTTCTGTCAACTCACCTCTTTCACATCAGGAGTTCTATGGCTGGAAACAGCAAATTCAGGCTCACCTACGCCACGATGTTCGACCCTCCCGAGGAGCTGCATGCGGGATACGAGCAGGCCGTGGCGAGCATTAAAAACGATCTGGGTAAAGACTATCCCATGTGGATCGGGGGCAAGGACGTACTCTCCAAAGAAAAATCAGAGAACCGCTCCCCGATCGATGCCGGCCTGTTACTGGGCCATTTCCAGCGCGCCACCCCGCACGAAGGCCAGGCGGCCATGGACGCCGCCCGGCGCGCCGCCAAGGACTGGGGCCGCCGCCCGTGGCAGGAACGTATTGGGCTGGTGCGCAAAGCCGCCGATCTGATCGACGAGCGCATTTACCAATTCGGCGCGGTGCTCTCGCTGGAGGCCGGCAAGACGCGCATGGAGGCCCTGGCCGACGCCGCCGAAGCCGCCGACTTGATGCGCTATGCCTGCGACCAGATGGAAGCCAACAAAGGTTTCGTGGTGCCGATGGGCAAGGACCCCTTGAAGGGATATAAAGTCACCAATATTTCGAAACTTAAACCTTATGGGGTGTGGGTGGTCATCAGCCCATTCAATTTCCCCGCAGCCCTCACTGCCGGCCCGATCGGCGCGGCGCTGGCGGCGGGCAACACCGTGGTGTACAAGCCCGCCGAGGACACCCCGTGGACTTCACGGCTGTTGGCCGAAGCCTTTCGGGATGCAGGCTTCCCGCATGGCGTGGTGAACTACGTCACCGGCAAAGGTTCAGTGGTGGGCCAGGCCCTGATCGACAGCCCGGACACGGCCGGCGTCACGTTCACCGGCTCTATTGATGTAGGTATGGCCATTTACCAAGGCTTCTCGCATTACCGTTACCCGCGCCCGGCCATTTTGGAAATGGGCGGCAAGAACCCCGCCATCGTCTCGCGGCATGCAGATCTGGACCGCGCCGTCCAGGGCCTGTATCGCTCAGCGTTTGGGAATCAAGGACAGAAATGCTCGGCCGCTTCCAGGATCTATGTGGAGGAACCGGTATACGACGATCTGGTCAGCAAACTGGTGGAAACCACGCGTAAATTAAAGATCGGCGACCCAACCCGCAAAGAAATATTCCTGGGGCCGGTGATCAATCAGGGCGCCTATAACAACTATAAAAACTTCACCGAAGAACTTTCGCAGGCCGGGGATTTTCTGACCGGCGGCAAAGTGCTGACCGAAGGTGATTATGGAAAGGGCTATTTCTGCGAACCCACCATAGCTGCCAACGTGCCCAGCGACCACCGCCTGTGGAAATACGAAATGTTCTTGCCCATCACCATGGTGCACAAGATCAAGAACCTTGATGAAGGCATGGCCCTGGCTAACGATGTGGACTTCGGCCTCACCGCCGGCTTCTATGGCAGCCAGGACGAGGCCGCCTGGTTCTTCGACAACATCGAAGCCGGCGTCACCTACGCCAACCGCCCGCAAGGCGCCACCACCGGCGCTTGGCCGGGCTTCCAGCCCTTTGGCGGCTGGAAGGGTTCTGGCTCAAGTGGCAAGAACGCGGGTGGCCATCACTATTTGCAGCTTTACATGCGCGAACAGATCAATACTGTGATCGAATAGCGCGGCTTTTGGACCTGATGTTAAGGCGAGTGGCAGCCTTCACACTTTGGTTGGGTCTGTTTGGGCTTTTCCTGGCTTTTGCCGCGTACAGTGTGGGAGAAGTGCGATTAGACCTGGCTGCAGGGTCTCTAGTCTTACTGGCCTTCTCCTGGCTGGCGCTCAGGAGACCAGCCGCACCCTATCATCCCGAGGGCCGTTTTCGCACCCTGCGCAAATTGGGGTTGATCGGGCGCGAACAGGACAAAGGCTCAAAAGGCGACTAGTCGCGGCCCTTTCCAGGGGATATAATTTTGGCTCAAATTCCCGCCCCTGATAGGGCCAATTAAGGACTGCATTTTGAACCAAACACGTATCTTTCTCCTGGTATCTACGACCTTGCTTGCGCTGATCCTCAGCGCTTGTGGAGGTGGCGACCCTGGCGCTTCATCGGAAGTGCTCACCGAAGCAGCCA
Organism: uncultured Anaerolineaceae bacterium; assembly: GCA_964572455.1. Classification (GTDB taxonomy): domain Bacteria; phylum Chloroflexota; class Anaerolineae; order Anaerolineales; family UBA11579; genus JAMCZK01. Next base: position 17,145 of record CAZNFL010000029.1, on the reverse strand, counting down.
TCATCTATTCGCAAAGCCTCACCGAGACTGCCGCGGCCGCTTCGCCAACTCCTGAGCCATCCCCAACAGAAAAACCGCCCAAACCGACGAAGACCCCTCAAGCTACCGAGACGCCTACCCTCAGCGGCACACCACCCACCGCCACGCTTTCGCCGACCACCGCGTCCGCAAACACGGCCTGCTTACGCGCTTCATTTGAGCTTGAAACCTACCCAGATGGCACCCAGATCACGGTCGAGAAACTTTTTACCAAGTTATGGCGCTTGAAGAATATCGGGAGTTGCCCCTGGACACCAAACTTCAGCGCCGGTTGGGTGCAAGGCGAACTGTTTAGCGCTGAAGCCACAACGCTGTTTACCGATGTGACCATCTACCCTGGCGAATATGCCATGATCAAAGTCGACATGGTGGCTCCCAAGCCTCCAGGCCACTACAAAGGTTATTGGATGCTGCGCAGTGACCAAGGCAATTTGTTCGGTCTGGGACCCAACGGTACTGAGTGGTTCTGGGTGGATATCGTGACCATTGCGATCCAGGACTAAACAGAACCAGAGCATACAAACCCGCCGCTGAATAAGCGGCGGGTTTTTTATTTCACATCTTGGTTAGCGACGATATCATAGTAGCCGGGTTAATTAAACTGCATAACTTGTCCAAACCATGAGTGACGAAAAAGAAATCCTGCTCACGATCCAGTTCAAAGCGGAACAGGTGGCCGAGCTGCAACTGCTAGCCCCCGGATTCCGCGTTCAGGTCCTCCCCCTTGATGAGGGCCAGGCCATACCCGATGGCTTGTGGGACCGGGCGGAAATCCTTTATGCCCTGCGGTCCCTGCCGGAACCAGGGCAGGCGCAAAATCTGCGTTGGATCCAATTCCATTTTGCCGGTGTCGATGGCTATCTGGATGCGCCCATCCTGCGCCAGAAAAACCTGCAAGCCACGACTCTGAGCGGGGCCAATGCGCCCCAGGTGGCCGAGCACGCCCTGGCTTTGATGCTGGCCCTAAGTCACAACGTGCATCGCATGCTGGCCGACCAACACCGCACAGAGTGGTCGCCCGAACGCCTCGAGCGCTATCTTCCCACGGAACTGATCGGCAGCACAGTTGGCATCATCGGCTATGGCCGCATTGGCCAGCGTCTGGCGCGCCTGCTGCAATCCTGCGGAGTGACCATCCTGGCCAGCAAACGAGATTTAATGAGTCCGCCCAAACCTGATTTTCAAGTGGACGGCCAGGGCGATCCAAATGCGGAACTGGTCTACCGGCTCTATCCGGGCAAAGCGCTGCGCAGCATGCTGAAGGAATGTGATTTTGTGGTGATCACAGTGCCGCTCACCGCGGAAACGCGCGGCATGCTGGGCGCCGAGCAGTTGGCCGCCATGAGGCCTGGCGCCTTCCTGGTGGATGTATCCCGCGGCGGCGTGGTGGATCACGAGGCTTTGGCGTCCGCCTTAAAAAAGGGCTTCCTGGCCGGTGCCGGGCTGGATGTTTTTCCCGAAGAACCCTTGCCTGCAGACAGCCCATTATGGGCAGAGCCCAACGTGATCATTTCTCCGCATGTGGCCGGGTTGAGTCCGCACTACACAGACCGCGCCTTTTTCTTATTCAAGGAAAATTTGCGCCGCTACCTGGCTGGCGAGGAGCTACTCAATCAGATCGATCTGGACAGGGGCTATTGATGAAACACGCCATCCAAGCCGTTCTTTTTGACCTGGGCGGCACGCTTATCTATTTCGACGGCAATTGGGCCGAGGTGGCAGAGACTGCCAACCGCGAGCTTTACCTGCACTTGCAAAAGCAGGGCCTGCAGGTGGATGCCGAACATTTCCTGGGCGAACTGCGCGTCCGCCTCCAGGAATACTATCGCCAACGCGATACCGAATTTATCGAATACACCACCCTGCGCGTCCTGCGCAGCCTTCTGGCTGACCTTGGCTACCCTCACCTGGCTGAGGATGGACTGGCGCCGGCGCTTAAGAAGCTCTACGCGGTTTCGCAAGCCCACTGGAAACTCGAGGAGGACGCCCTGCCCACCCTGGAGAAGCTGCGCAGCGCAGGCTTTCGCATGGGGGTGATCTCCAATGCCGCCGATGACGCCGACGTGCAGACTCTGGTGGACAACGCTGGGATCCGGGGTTATCTGGATTTCGTACTCAGTTCGGCAGCCTGCGGCATCCGCAAGCCTAACCCGCGCATCTTTGAGATCGCCCTGGAGCATTGGCGGCTTTCCCCCGGTGAGGCGGTGATGGTGGGCGACACTCTGGGAGCGGATATTCTGGGGGCGCGCAATGCCGGGCTATACGCGATCTGGATCACCCGCCGGGCGGATAAGCCGGCCAACCGCGACCACGCCGGCACCATCCAACCGAATGCGCGCATTGGGACATTAGCCGAATTGCCTAGTCTGTTAGAAAAACAAGTCGGGGAACAACGCGCTTAAGAAATATTCCTTCGCCGGAACCACACGATTACCGCGAGAATAGGTACAAGCCCCCGACAACGACAAACCCTCCAAGCGGGATGGGTTCGCCCTGTCCCGTTAGGTGTCTGTGCATATCTAACCCGTCCGCAGCCGCGGTGGCATGCGGTGTAACCGCGGCCACATCTTCCGTGCCCACCAGTGCGTTGCTTCCGCCAATCGCGATAAATCCGGCATTGTCCAGTCCCAGTTCTTCAAGGGGGTTTTTGTATCCATTCTCACGCAATAAGAACGCTGGTAGCCGCCAATAGACTTCGGGCCCGAGGCTGGCCGACTATCAAACGCCAAGCCGAATTGGAACTCCGGCTCCGGCACACCCAAGGCCATTGGGCAAGGTAGCAAGTACCGCCAGTTCATGTGCGCCATTAGTTGATGCGCACCGTGCGCTGGGAGCCCCTCACAGGGTCGCCAAATTATGCGCCATCCCTCTGACGGCTCTATTGAGAGTGTCAACCTGGGGCCGTGATTATCCTTAATCACTTTTTAGCATATTTTCCTCACTGCATGCACGGATCCGGCTTTAAGCGGCTGCATGCTGGGGCTGAGTTCATTAAAATGCGGAAAACTCGAGTCGTGGCGCCTGGTTTGACGACAATGGGGATTCGAGTATAATTCGAGCCCGAGAAACAAGGCGCCATTTACTTGGCGCTTAATATTAAAAAGCAAAGGATAACCACTAGATGGCTGAAGCTCTGCTCGATGTCAAAGGACTAGAAACGACCTTTAAGACCCCTGAAGGAATCGTTCATGCAGTAAACGGGGTTTCGTTCCAATTGAAGGCAGGCGAAACCCTGGCGGTGGTCGGGGAAAGCGGTTGCGGTAAGAGCGTCACCATGTTGTCCATTTTGGGGCTGATCACCAGCCCACCCGGAAAAATTAACGCAGGGGAAGCCCACTTTGCCGGGAAGGACCTCCTGGATATGAAAAATGAAGAACTGCGCCATATCCGCGGGGCGTTGATAAGTATGATTTTCCAGGATCCGATGACTTCGCTTAATCCGGTACTCACCATCGGCAAGCAAATTGAAGAACCGCTTGTGGAACACCTGGGCATGAAGAAGAATGAAGCCCGCACTCGTGCCACCGAGTTGCTCACCATAGTTGGCATTCCCGATGCCGCTGAGCGCCTAGATGATTACCCGCATCAGTTCTCGGGTGGTATGCGCCAGCGCGTGATGATCGCCATGGCGCTGTCGTGCAACCCGCAGATCCTCATCGCCGACGAACCCACCACCGCTCTAGACGTAACTATTCAGGCACAGATCACCGAGCTGGTGAGGGGACTTCGCGATGAATTAGGCATGGCCGTGATCTGGATCACCCACGACCTGGGCGTGGTGGCAGGCATTGCTCAGCGTGTGATTGTGATGTACGGCGGTTACATTATCGAAGAGGCGCCGGTCATAGAGCTGTATGCCCATCCGGAGCACCCGTACACAATCGGCCTGCTTGGTAGTTTGCCTCGTGTGGATGAAAAAGGCGAGCATCACCTCGACTCCATTGAAGGTTTGCCGCCGGTCCTTTACGCCAAATCGAATTCCTGCCCTTTTGCCCCGCGCTGTAAATGGGTGCAAGCCAAGTGCTGGAATGAGAACCCACCCCTGCTCAACGTGGGGCCGAACCACACCTCTGCTTGTTGGGTTGATACTAAAACAGGGAAGTTACGCCAATGAACCCTTCTAAGAATGGAAATTCCAAAACGCTGCTCCAAGTTGACGGCTTGGTTATGCACTTCCCCATCTTCCGGGGAGTGATCCGCCGGCAGGTGGGCGCCGTGCGCGCCGTAGACGGGGTGAGCTTCGATGTAAAGGAGGGCGAAACCCTCGGCTTGGTGGGTGAGTCCGGTTGTGGCAAATCCACAACAGGCCGCACCATCTTGCAACTCTACAAACCCACTGCGGGCTCTGTCACTTTCGATGGGATAGACCTTGTGGCGCTTAAAGGGGAGCAGATGCGCAAGATGCGTCGCAAAATGCAGATGATCTTCCAGGACCCGTATGCCAGCCTGAATCCGCGCATGACGGTGGGTGAGATCGTGGGCGAGCCTCTGGCTGTCCACAAGGTAGCCAAAGCCAAGGAACTACGCGACAGGGTGAAGGAATTGCTCAACCTGGTCAAGATGAACCCCTCATTCATTGATCGCTATCCACACGAGTTTTCCGGCGGCCAGCGCCAGCGCATTGGGGTGGCCCGCGCCCTGGCTTTGAATCCCGCTTTTATCGTTTGCGACGAACCTATCTCTGCCCTGGACGTATCCATCCAGGCGCAGGTGGTCAATTTGCTGGAAGAGCTGCAGGACAAATTAAACTTGACCTACCTGTTCATCGCCCATGACCTTTCCATGGTTCGCCACATCAGCGACCGGGTAGCCGTGATGTACCTTGGCGTGATCATGGAATTGTCCGATCGGGAGGATATTTACGATAATCCTCTGCATCCCTACACCCAGGCTTTGCTGTCCGCCGTACCCATTCCGGATCCGGTAGTTGAAGCCAAGCGAAAACGCACTATATTAAAGGGAGATGTGCCTTCCCCGGCGAACCCGCCTTCGGGCTGCCGCTTCCGCACCCGCTGCCCGATTGCCGAAGCCATTTGCGCCGAGGTGCGCCCCGAATTCCGTGAACTTAAACCTGGCCACTTTGTGGCCTGCCACTTTGCCGATCAGTTTGTGCATTAGAATCCATACCTTGGAAGGAGGTGAGGTCCAGAAGAGGAAAAATCGCCTTGCCACATCGAGTTCGAAGTAACTTTGTTAATCCTTTCGAAAGAAAGAGGAGAGAAGAACAATGCGTAAACTTTATGTTTTGTTAAGCCTGTTCGTGATCGCCAGCTTCGTGCTGGCGGCCTGCGGCCAGGCTACCCCAACCACCGGTGGCGACACCGGAGGTGATACAGGTGGCGACACTGGTGGAGACACCGGTGGCGACACCGGCGGTGACACTCCTACTGGAGGTTTTCACTCCGCCGATCCGACCACGTTCACCGAAGTGACCTACGGTGGCCTGGACACGCTGGATCCCGCCTTGGCCTACGATACGGCCAGCGGCGAGATTATCCAGAACGTGTACGAGACGCTGGTCTTCTACGACGGCGTGGCCACGGATAAGTTCGTGCCGGTGTTGGCCGAATCCTGGGAGCTTTCTGATGACGGCTCGGTCTATACCTTCCACATCCGCCCGGGTGTGACCTTCCACGAAGGCGGCGAAATGACGCCGTCCGATGTGGCCTACTCCTTCCAGCGTGGCCTGCTGCAGGGCGGCACTGCTTCCCCGCAGTGGCTGCTGGCGGAACCCTTCTTTGGGGTTGGCCTGGATGATGTCTCTGTGTTGGTGGATCCAGCGGGCAGTCTGTACGATGACCGCGCAGGTCTGTCTGCTGCCGATCCTGCCGCTTTGGTGGCAGCTTGTGAGCAGGTCAAGGCCGCGATCGTGGCCGACGATGCCGCTGGCACCGTCACCATGACTTTGGCTGGCCCCTGGGGTCCTTTCTTCCCCACTATCGCCCAGACCTGGGGTTCCGTGATGGACCAGGAGTGGGTGGTTGCTAACGGTGGTTGGGACGGCTCCTGTGACACCTGGCAGAACTTCTATGCCATGATTTCCGCCGACGATCCCTTCTCCGGCATCGCCAATGGCACCGGTCCCTTCAAACTGGACCACTTTACGCCTGGTGAGGAAGTTGTTCTGACCCGCAACGACAGCTACTGGGGTGAACCCGCCCAGCTGGAGCGCGTAGTAATCCTAGACGTTGCTGAATTTGGCACGCGCTTCGCCATGATGCAGGCAGGTGATGCCGATGTAATCACTCTTGGCACCACGTCTGATGCTATTCAGCTCGATCCCCTGGCCGGCGAAGTCTGCATCTGGAACGCAGCTACCACTTCCTCCGACTGCACCGTTGTGGATGACTCACTGCCGCTACGCGCAGCCATCGGTCGCCCTGGCTTGATCCAGACCGTGATCATCTACAACTTCGGGCTTGCCGCCGAAGGTAACCCCTACATCGGCTCCGGCGCGTTGGATGGCAATGGCATCCCCGTCGACTTCTTCAACGATGTGCACATCCGCAAAGGCTTCAGCTATGCCTTTGACCCGGACATCTATATCTCCGATGTGCTCAATGGCGAAGGTGCGGCGTCTGCCTCACTGCCGCTGGCCGGCATGCCTGGCTACGACCCCAATGCGGAGCACTACACACTCGACCTGGAAAAGTCTGCTGAGGAATTCAAGCTGGCTGACCTCGATCACGACGGCATCCCCGCCGGGGATGACCCCGAGGGTGATGTGTGGACGACCGGTTTCCGCGTGCAGATGATGTACAACTTGGGTAACACCGCCCGCCAGGCCACAGCCGAGATTTTGGCTGCTAACCTGGGAGCGGTAAACGAGTTGTTCCTCGTGGAAGTGCTTGGTCTGCCCTTCCCGTCCTACCTGTCCGCTCAGCGTGCTTTCCAGATCCCGATCATGTCCGCCGGTTGGCTGGAGGATATCCACGACCCGCACAACTGGTACCAGCCCTACACTGTCGGCGCCTATGGCAGCCGCCAGGCTATGCCCGCTGATCTGCAAGATCAGTTCCGTGTGTTGCTGGAAGCGGGTGTGGCTGAGACCGACCCTGCGGCGCGTCACCAGATCTACCTGGAGTTGAACCAGCTCTACTTTGATCTTAACCCTGGTTTGATCCTCCCCTCGGCCCTCGGACACGGCTTCAGACAGCGCTGGGTGCAAGGGTTAGTTGCCAACCCGATCTTCCCCGGCATCTGGTTCTATCCCATCAGCAAGGACTAGCAGTAGAAAAAGCTACAAATATGGGGGCCTGGCAACAGGCCCCCATATCTACTTTTCTCTTGCGAAGTGCATTGAAATTCTTCAGTTCGCTTCAGAAGAGAAAATTGGATAGGAGCGAGGTCTAAATGTCTACGTACATTATCCGCCGCTTGCTTTTGGTGCCGGTGCTGCTTTTCGGAGTTACCGTACTTATTTTTCTTATGCTGCAAGTTCTGTCGCCGGAAGAGCGCGCCGCCCTCTATATTCGCGATGTTCCCAGAAATGAGCACGCCATGGAGGGCATCATTAAAATCTATGGCTTGGACGACCCGATCCACATTCAATACTGGCATTGGCTGACCGGACGTGTAGACACCCTGGGGGTGAGGCATGGCGGAATTCTGTACGGTGATTTCGGTTACTCGCGGACTGCTTCGCAGCCTGTGACCAGGTTAATAGCGACTAGATTTCCGAACACACTAGACCTCACTATTTGGGCAGTCGCCCCCGTGATCCTGGTTGGTATCTGGCTGGGGGTCCAGGCCGCCGTGCACCACAATGGCATTATCGATCAAGCGTTAAGGATCTTCAGTATCGTCGGGGCATCCTTGCCCACTTTTGTTTTTGGTTTATTGGCTCTTATCTTCTTTTATGCCAACTTGCAATGGTTCCCACCTGGCAGGCTCACCGGCTGGGCCAGCCAAGCCGTGTTCTTGCCTGATTTCCAGCATTACACTAAATTACTGACCTTTGACGCCCTGCTAAATGGGCGCTTCGATATCTTTCTGGATGCGATGCGCCACATGGTCCTGCCCATCCTTACCCTCTCCTATATCACCTGGGCCACTTTCCTGCGCGTCACTCGTTCTTCTATGTTAGAAACGCTGCGTATGGATTACGTGACCACGGCCCGTGCAAAGGGATTGCGGGAAAGTGACGTGATTAACAAACATGCTAAACCGAACGCGATGATTCCTGTCATCACCCTGGCCGGCTTTGCGGTGGTTGGTTTGCTAGGCGGGGTCGTGATCACCGAAACGGTATTTAACTATCCGGGTATCGGGCAAGCTGCGGCCCAGGCCGCCCAGCAACTGGATGTGATCACCACGCTCGGTTTCGCCTTGTTTACCGGGCTCATTCTCATTATGTCTAATTTGATCGTGGATGTGCTTTACGCTGTGATCGACCCGCGCGTACGTTTGTCCTAAGGAGATTGTCGTGGCTGAAATTGCAAGCAATCCTGTAGGTGAACTCCCTTCCTTGCAGGGGGCAACCCCGTTGCGCAAAATTGGGTCGGTTGAACGCGTTTTGGGTCCGGAAAACTATCGTATCCTCAGCGGCCTGTTAAAGACACCTGCATCCATTTTGGGTTTTATTTTGATTGGCACGTTTGTGCTTGTTGCGTTAGCGGCACCGCTGATCATCCCGGCTGTCAAGCCCTCTGACCCTTACCAGATGCCCCGCGATGGATATAAGTCGGAACCACTACCTCCGGGCTCTCCGTGGGTTCATAACGCGCCTGATCTGCCCTTCTGGTGGAAACCCATCATGAAAACCGACCAGTGGACCCATGTCCTGGGCACGACCGAGGGACAGTATGACATCTTGTACGCTGTCGTTTGGGGCACCCGCACTGCATTTAGAACAGGTTTTGTCGTAGTTGTGGCCACCTTCATCATAGGCATTGTGGTTGGCTCCATATCTGCCTATTACGGTGGAGTCGTGGATAACGTCATCATGCGTATTGTTGATATTTTCTTAACCCTGCCTTACATCCTGGCTGCTCTTATCCTGGCGGCCATTCTTACCCCCAGAATAGGCAGAAGTTTGATTCCTTCTATGGTGGCACTAATTACCTTTGGCTGGATGGGTTACTCGCGCATTATCCGCGGCGATATTCTTTCCATCAAGGAACGCGATTTTGTGATGGCGGCTAAAGTGATCGGTGTAAAAGATAGCCGCATCCTGTTCCGCCATATTTTGCCTAATGCTATCTTCCCATCTCTGGTATTAGCCTCTTTAGCCATCGGTGATGTCGTGCTCGGTTTTGCCGCCTTATCTTTTTTGGGAATTGGCACCGCAGTGGGTTATGCGGACTGGGGACAGATACTCAGCTTTGCGCGCAACTGGATCACCAGCTTGGGCACCTATTGGTATATTGTGGTCTTTCCTGGATTGACCCTCGTGTTTTTCGTGATGGGTTGGAACCTGGTGGGTGACGCGCTTCGAGACGTCCTAGACCCACGCATGCGCGGCAAAATCTAAAGCTCTGTGTCTTTCACCACGCGCAATTTTTTTGCGCTGGCTGCTTTACGCATTTTGCGTTACCTCTTGGGTTGGCGTTGCTGCTGGCGGCCGCTATAATCCAAGAGGGAACTGTTTTAAGCGCCCAGCAACCCACACGGCCACCTTTGTGCCGGATTTTGACCGTTTTGCAGAGCCCACTTTGTCTGCAGAGGCTCTAATGGCCGGTCGGGACAATATGTCTGGGCTAATCGATAAAACCTTAAGAAAACCTCTTGGAGCAGATCTGCAGCGGCTTCGCGCTCGCCCAGCACCCCCCCAACGCCGTCCAATAAACCAGGCGGTTATAGCGGTCGTAGATTTCGCCGGGGGCTGCGGGCTGCCTCCTTGCAAATCCAAAACGAGCTGCCTGGTCTCGAACGATGTCCACGCTGGAGTTCACCGGTGCTCTGACTATTAAGTACTCGATTTAGAAAGAAAAGGTTCATGGGATTTAACCCGAACAAAAGAGTAAGGTAAATTCTAATAAAGGCGTGCCCTCTGTCAATTGCTTTCGGGAATTTCTAATCCTTAGCTTCTCCCAACCGCAGCAAGCGGTAGGACTCATAGCGGCTCGGATGGATCTTTCCAGCCTCCACCCCAGCCCGCACCGCGCAACCTGGCTCTTCCAGGTGCGCGCAATCCCGGTATTGGCAATTGGCGATCAGCGACCGCATCTCGGGAAAATAGCCGTCCAGCTCTTCCGGCTGGATGTCCCACAAAGCTAGAGCCTTAAGGCCGGGCGTGTCGGCTACGTAGCCGCCCCCTTCCAGCTTGAAAAGTTGGCGTTCCACTGTGGTGTGCTTGCCCTTGCCGGAGCCTTGCTGCACGTCGCCCACCCGCAGGTCCAGCGAGGGTTGCACCACGTTCATCAGGCTGGACTTGCCGGCCCCCGATGGGCCAGCCAGGACTGAGAGCTTATCCCGCAGTGCAGCCCGCAACGCATCGACCCCCTGCCCGTCCTTCGCCGATGTGTACAGCAAACCGTAACCCAGATCGCCGTAATGGCCAAACAGCTTCTTGGCATCCTCCATCCCAACAAGGTCCACCTTGTTGGCCACCACCACTGCCGGGATGTCTTGCGCCTCGGCGATCACCAGGAAGCGATCCAGCATGCGCAGCTTGGGGGCTGGGTCTGCGCAGGCAAACACAAAAATAGCCTGGTCAGGATTTGCTACGATCACCTGCTCATACAGCCCCTGTGGGCGCGGGTCGCGCCGCACCAAGGCCCGCTTGCGCGGTTGGATGGCTTCGATCATCGGCTCGTCGCCGTCTGCGATGGACACTTCGACCCGGTCACCCAGGGCCACCAGGTCGCCTTGGGCTCGGCCTTGTTTAAGCCGACCGCGCAGGCGAGCCAAGACGACTCCGTTGTCCGTCTCCACTGCGTAAAAGCCGGATTGTGAGCGGATCACCAGTCCGGTTAAATTAGGCATATGAGGGATTTTAGATCAGGGTTGCGGCGTAAGTTGAATGGCCCCTTCGGCTTCAGCGGTGGCTGTGGCCTCGGCTTGCAAGGTCTCGTCGAAGTAGATCGGGTCAAGCACGCCGAAGGCCGACTCCCATGGATACAGCCTGTCGGGAGCGCCGAAGAAGTAATAGCTGGCCACCCTCCGCCAGATCGGTGCAGCGAATTCCGATCCATCGCCTATATTTTCAACCAGGACGGCGATGGCAATATCCGGCCGGTTGGGTTGCCCGGCATCGGTGTAGCCGATGAACCAGGCATGCGGTTCTATGCCTTCGCCGGCGGTGGCCGTGCCGGTCTTGCCATGCACGAGGATGCTAAACCCGGAGAATTGACGCTGGGCGGTGCCGCGCGGGTCGGCCACTACCATGCGCATCGCATTTTGCAAATTCGTCAGTGTATTTTCACTGATGGGCAGTGTGCCCATTGCCTCCGGTTCGAAATCCAGCACGCTCACCCCATTGGCGTCCACCACGCTGTCTACCAAGCGTGGGCGGTACAGCGTCCCGCCGTTGCCCACCGCGGCCACATACACCGCCGCCTGCAGCGGCGTGATAGTGGTGGTGCCCTGGCCGAAAGCTTGCTGCACCGCCTCACTGCGGCCAGTGTCGCCATCGGTGGTGGTTGGCGCGGAGAGAGACCCGCTGGACTCACCTACCTCCTGGATCCCGGTTGGGCGGCCCAAACCGAAGCCGCGCGCCATTTCAGTGATGGCGTCGATCATGCCGGCATTATGCAAGTCCAGGCCGATCTGGTAGTACCAGGGGTTGCAAGAGCGCATCAAGCCCTGGATATAGTTCAGCACGCCATCCGGCGGCAATTCTTTTGCGACTGTCCAATTGTCCAGCACGAGGCCAGACAGGCCGAACCACTGTTGGGTGCAATCCAGCGTGGATTCGGGTTGGAACAAACCGCTTTCCAAACCGGCGGAAAACGTGATCAATTTAAATATGGACCCGGGAGGGTATTGCCCCTGAGTTGCGCGGTTAAAGAAGCGCTGGCTATTATCCGGAAAATAAGTGTCCCATAAACTGTTGACATTTGCCGGGTCGGCCCAGTTTTGGTTGAAGCCGGGCGAGGAGACCATGGCCAGCACCCGGCCCGTATCCCGCTCTAGCACCACGATGGCGCCGGTGAAATCCTTGATCGCTTCCTGGGCGCGCAACTGCAGCTCCAGTTCAATCGTCGTATTGACCGAAGACGCCGGCTGGGCGCCGGTCTCGGCCAGTTTGGTGACCACTTGGCCATTGGCGTCCAGCACATACAGCGCCCCACCTCGTGTTCCAGCCAGATATTCTTCGCCCCAAGCCTCGATGCCCATGCGGCCGATCCAATCTGAGCTTTGATAGCCAAGCGGGATATAGTTGGGAACTTCCTCGGCAGGAATGGGCCCATAATAGCCGAGGGCCTGCGGCGCAGCCCCGCCGCCGTAATATAGTCGCGTGTCGTAATTGTAGAAATAAATTCCAGACAATTCAGTCCAATCACCGGCCCGCGCTTCGAATTCCTCTTGCGATACCTCCGCAATGGGAACGTAAAAATCAGGCTCCCCATCCTCGGGAAATACGAGCTCGCTGATCTCTGCGATCGGACGTTGGCTTACCCGCGCCAATTCGTTAAGCACATTATTCCCATCACCTTCAACGATCAACGAAGGATACACGCCCACCGCCACGGCTGTCGTGTTGGCTGCAATGGGTTCCCCATTGGGATCATAGATAATGCCGCGCGTGGGCACGAAACGTTCCAGGCTTAGGGTATTGCCGCCGGCCAGCTCAGGCAGGATGATGCGATCTTCCCAGACCACACGCCACAGCCCACCTTCCAACTCCAGGGTCATACCGGTTTCGCGGGTGATGGCTCCGATCACAGCAGAGTTTAGTGTGACCCGGTAACCTACCTGGGCGTCCTTGGGGTTGGTCAGCGAGGAAAGAATTTCATAATCGACGCGGAATAGATTGGCCTGCGTGGCCACCATGGCGTAGCGCGCCAGGAAATCGTCCATCGATATAGCCTGTTTACTGGCGGTCGTCAGCATTTCGTACATGGCCGCGTAGGAGCCTTCGTTCCACGCGCTGAGATAAGCGCTGGCGGTGCCTTCGGCGTCCGGCGCGGAATTGACGTTGACCTGTGGCGTCGGCAGCTCAGAACCAACGCCGCCCGCGCCGCCACAGGCGCTCAGCACCAAGCTCAAGATGAGCAGCGGAGCGATAAGTTTCATTGGCGCCACGCCAGGATGTCTCCGGTAACTGGGCAATCATAGGCAAAATGTGCCTGGCAAGCGCTGGGCAGGTCCGCTTCAAAGTTAAGATCTAGTTTCAGCATTGTTCGTTTCAGATGGCACAGCGGCAGGCCGACCACATTGGCCAGGCAGCCGTCCATCGAGGCTACCGGGTGGAAGCTGGCATGTTGTATCGCATAAGCGCCCGCCTTGTCTAGTGGGTTGCCTGTGGCCACATATGCGTCTATTTCAGCATCGGAATAATCGCGCATAGGCACGCTGGTTTCCGCCAGGTCGGTGAGCTCGGCTCCATCCGAGCTGCGCGTTATTGAGATGGCGGTGAATACCGTGTGCGGTTTGCCGCGCAACGATTGCAAGATAGCGCGAGCCTCGCTCGCATTGGCGGGCTTGCCCACGATGCGCCCGGCGTGCACCACCGTAGTGTCCGCCGCCAGCACCAGCGCCTCGCGGCCGCCCAGGCCGCCGGCAACGGCGTGCGCTTTTTCGCTGGCCAGGCGCCGCACATAGTCGCGTGGATCTTCGCCTGGGCTGGGATCTTCGTTTAACTCCGCGGCCTTTACCTCGAAAGGTTGCCCTCCCAAAGACAGCAGTTCTTTGCGGCGCGGGGAATTCGAGGCTAATATCAGGTCAGGGATCATTTGGATATAAAAATGTTCGCCTTGGCGAACGACGCGATTCTAGCACATGCGGAATCAGCGTTGTTCCCTGATACTCGATAACCCGTTTGCTTGATCCCATTGTAGAATCCTAAACAACCCCTCAAAGTCGAAAGGCAGGTATGCAAGCGCTCAAGGACCGCATCAAAAAGGATGGACAAAATCTGGGGGGAGGCATCCTCAAAGTGGATGGCTTTGTCAACCATCAGGTGGACCCCGCTCTGATGGATGCTTGCGGCCGTGAGCTGGCCAGCCGCTTCAAAGATCTTGGCGCCACCAAGGTGCTCACCGCCGAGATCTCCGGGATTGCCCCGGCGCTCACCACCGCCCTGCACCTGGGCATCCCGGTCGTGTATGCCCGCAAGCACAAACCCATCACCATGCCGGACCAGGTCTTTCTCACTCTAGCCCCCTCGCACACCAAAGGCCGCAGCGTGGAACTTATCGTTTCTCCGGAATATTTGACCAGTAAGGAAAAAGTATTGGTGATCGATGATTTCCTGGCCTCCGGGGCCACCATCATGGGTTTAGCCCGCCTGGCCCAGACCGCCGGGGCGCAGATCGTGGGCATCGGCGCCTTGATCGAGAAGACTTTCGAGAAGGGCCGCGCAGCGTTAGAAACCTTGGGTGTTCCGGTAGTTTCGTTGGTGGCCATCACCCGCATGGAAGGCAAGACCATAGAGTTTCAGGAGACTGCGACGCCGTGAAGCAATGATTGCCGTCCTCGATTTCGGTTCGCAGACCGCACAGCTCATCGCCCGCCGCCTGCGCGAAGCGCAGGTCTATTGCCAGCTTCTCCCTTGCGAAGCCCCCGCCAGCGAAGTTTTGGCGCACCATCCCGAAGGCTTCGTTCTCTCCGGTGGGCCTGCTTCTGTTTACGCGCCGGGCGCACCACAGTTGCCCGATTATGTGCTGGCCAGCGGGAAACCCGTGCTGGGCATCTGCTATGGGATGCAGGCCCTCACCCACGCTTTGGGCGGCAAGGTGGCTGCTTCCGGGCACCGCGAATATGGCGCCGCCAGCATCCACAGCGTGGCTGCCAATCCCCTGCTCAATGGTGCTCAGCCAGTGTGGATGTCCCACGGAGATCGCATCGACCAGGTTCCGCGCGGCTTTGTGCCGATCGCCAGCAGCGACAATGCGCCCGTGGCCGCCATGGCCAACCTGGATAAGAAGCTCTTCGGCGTCCAGTTCCACCCCGAAGTACAGCACACCCCGGGAGGCACCGAGATCCTGCGTCGCTTTGCAGTGGACGTGTGCGGCGCAGCCGCCAACTGGACCCCGCAAAATATTGTCGAGGAATCTATTGAGGCCATTCGCCAACAGGTAGGCAAAGGCACTGTGCTGGCGGCTATCAGCGGCGGCGTCGATTCCAGCGTAGCCGCCGCGCTGGTGCACCGCGCCGTAGGCGACCAGTTGGTCGCCCTCTTTGTCGATAACGGCTTGCTGCGCCAGGGCGAACGACAACAAGTAGTCGCCGCGCTGCAGGCTGGCCTGGGCGTCGAACTGGTCGTGGTGGACGCCGCCGATGAATTTTTGGGCGCGCTTAGCGGCGTGACCGACCCCGAAGAAAAACGCCGCATCATTGGCGAGCGCTTTATTCGCCTCTTCGAAGCGCAAGCCAAGGCGCTGGGCAACCCGCGCTTTCTAGTGCAGGGCACCATTTACCCTGACGTGATCGAGTCCCGCGCCCCCGAGCGTTCGCACGCGCAGCGCATCAAGACCCATCACAATGTGGGAGGACTGCCGGAACAGATGGATTTCGAATTGGTTGAACCCCTGCGCTACCTCTTCAAGGATGAGGTGCGCGGCGTGGGCCTCAGCCTGGGGCTGCCGGCCTCGCTGGTCTGGCGCCAGCCTTTCCCCGGCCCGGGCCTGGCGGTGCGCTGCCTTGGGGAAATTACTCCTGAGCGCCTGGAACGTTTGCGCCGGGCGGACGCCATCTTCACAGGCGAATTAGAAGGCGCCGGCCTGCTGGGGCATGCGGGCGCCCAGCTAGCCCAGGCTTTTGCCGTGCTGCTGCCGGTGCACAGCGTGGGCGTGATGGGCGACCAGCGCACCTATCAGGAATGCGTCGCCCTGCGCGCCGTGAGCAGCCAGGATTACATGACCGCCGATTGGGCGCGGCTGCCTCACGACCTGCTGGCAAAAGTTTCCAGCCGGCTTGTCAACGAGGTAGACGGTGTTAACCGCGTGGTATATGATATAAGCAGCAAACCACCAGCCACCATCGAATGGGAATAGGAAAGCGAGGGCAAATATGGATTTCGGATTTGTACTAAGACGATCTTGGGAACTTATCTGGAAAAACAAAGTGCTGTGGATCTTCGGCATCCTGGCCTCCTGCAGCACCGGCGGCGCCAACTTCGGGGGCGGCTTCAACGGCCAGATGGGCTCAGGGGACACGCAATTTCGCCCTGAGCAATTCGAGCAGTGGAGCCACGACTTCGAGACCTTTGTGAACCAGGGCGGCTGGGCAATTATTTTTGCCGTCTTCTGCGCCGTCATTTTGATCGGCCTGCTCTTTTGGGTCATCGGCATCTTCGGCAAAGTCGGGTTGATCAAAGGCATCTTGAAAGCCGACGCAGGTTCTGCACTGAGCTTTCGCCCCCTAGCCTCGGAAAGCTGGGGCATGCTGGGTTCCGCGTTGGGTTTGAATTTAGTTTTGATTTTAATTCCCCTTGCAGCTTTATTCGTAGGCATTTTGTTCTCCCTCCTAACTTTTGGCATCGGGCTGATTTGCCTTGTGTGCTTAGGCATCCCCCTGGCAATCGCCTACTCGGTTTACACCGAATTGGCCAACGTAGCCCTGGTGCGCGAACAGCGCGGTGTCGGGGCGGCGCTCTCCAGCGCCTGGGAGTTGATCCGTACCCAGTTTGCCCCCCTGGCCGGCATGGCAGTGGTGTTAATCGTGGGCGGGTTCGTGGTGGGTTTGATCCTGTTGTTGCCTTTCGCCGCCGTTGCCCTGCCTGCTATTCTCAGTTTCGCCAGGGATCCCAATACCGTGGGCGGTGGGCTGCTCATCTCAGGGATTCTCTTCCTGATCCTGCTTCCGTTTTACTTCATCGCCACCGGCATCATCCAGAGCTACTTGCACAGCGCCTGGACGCTAACTTTCTTACAGTTAACTCCGTCTGCTCCCGCCAAGTCCACCCGGGCCAAGGCCAAGAAGTAACCGTTGACTAGTTTCCAAGCTTTGCTTGAAACCCCGTGGTTGCTGCGTACCCGCCGCAACCACGGGCTGGAGCAC
>CAZNFL010000028.1:0-37006 GCA_964572455.1 uncultured Anaerolineaceae bacterium | reverse complement strand
TTCGTCCATTGCCTTGTTACCCCTTCCAATTTATAATTTGGGCACTATATTCTCGAGAAACGGAGGTTCAGGCAATGGCTAGTGTAACGTACGACCATGTAACCAAGAAGTATGGGGATGTCCTCGCAGTAAACGATCTCGATATCAAGATCAAAGACAAAGAATTCCTCGTTTTGGTGGGCCCTTCAGGCTGCGGCAAAACCACCGCCTTGCGCCTGTTGGCAGGGCTCGAAGATATCACCGAAGGCACGATCTCTATCGGTGACAGAGTGGTGAATGACTTGGCGCCAAAAGACCGAGATATCGCCATGGTGTTCCAGTCTTATGCGCTTTACCCGCATATGACCGTCTTCGAAAATATGGCTTTTGGCCTGCGCCTCCGCAAGATGGACAAAAAAGAGATCCAGCGCCGCGTGGACAAGGCCGCTTCAATCCTGGGCATCCAGGAACTCCTCCAGCGCAAACCGCGTCAGCTTTCCGGCGGCCAGCGCCAGCGCGTGGCCGTCGGCCGCGCCATTGTGCGCGAGCCCAACGTCTTCCTGCTCGACGAGCCGCTCTCCAACCTGGACGCCAAGCTGCGCGTACAAACCCGCGCCGAGCTGAGCAAGCTGCATAAGGACTTGGCCACCACCTTCATTTACGTGACCCACGACCAAGTGGAAGCCATGACCATGGCTTCCCGCATCGCGGTGATGAACTTTGGCCTCTTGCAGCAGATCGATACCCCTCACAATCTTTACGAAGCTCCCGCCAACAAGTTCGTCGCCGGTTTCATCGGTTCCCCAGCCATGAACTTCTTCGATGCCAAAGTCGCCAAGGCCAACGGCAACCTGGTGGTTGACGCCGGCGATTTCAAGCTCGACGTACCTAAGAAGAATAACAAAGCTTACGAGCCTTATGTAGGAAAGTCAGTCACACTGGGCATTCGCCCCGAAGACATCCACAACACCCAGTTCACGCCGCCGAACATCACCCCATCCAAGGTGGAAGGCCAGATCGAAGTGGTGGAACTGATGGGCAACGAGATCGTTGCTTATCTGAAATCGGGCAAGGCCAGCTATGTGGCCCGCGTCGACCCCCGCTCCGAGTACAAGTATGGCGATAAGGTGCAGGTGGTGTTCAATACCGACAATGTGCAACTGTTCGATCGCGAGACGGAAAAAGCTATCCGCTAAGTTCCGGAAGCTCCTATTGCGAATTTCAGGGTAACGCGTAAGATAGAGGTACGCGTTACCTTTTTTATCGAAGGGATCTAATGCCCGCTGAATATCTGCTTCCTCTCCTGCGCAGCGACGTCAAAACCAAGATCGTGCTGCTGATCATGGACGGCCTCGGTGGCCTGCCGGTGCAACCCGGCGGCCTCACCAGCCTGGAAGCCGCCGCTACCCCCAACATGGACCGCCTGGCCGCCGAAGGCACCTTGGGGCGCACGGTGCCTATCCGCGCCGGCGTCACGCCCGGTTCCGGCCCAGCCCACCTGGCCCTCTTCGGTTATGACCCACTTGAATATTTAGTAGGCCGCGGCGTGATGGAAGCCATCGGCATCGGCATGCGGGTGGCCCCCGGGGACGTAGCCGCCCGCGGCAACTTCTGTACGTTGGCGCAAGGCCACATCAGCGACCGGCGCGCCGGCCGCATTTCCAGCGAGGAGGCCAAGCCCATCGTGGAATCCTTGCAGGCCATCAAGCTGGAAGGCGCCAAAGCCGAGGTCCGCCCCGTCAAGGAATATCGTTTTGCGCTGGTCTTGCGCGGCGCAGGCCTCAAGGGGGAGATCGATGACACCGACCCGCAGGTAACCGGCGCGGCGCCGTTGCCGGCGGTGGCGCGCAATTCAGGATCCAAGAAGGCAGCCAAGCTTTTCAACCGGTGGACCGCCAAAGCCCAAAAGATCCTGGCCAAGCAGCCCAAGGCCAACGGGCTCACCCTGCGCGGCTTCGGCAGCGATCCCAAGCTGCCCAAATATCAAGATGTTTATGGCCTGCGAGCCGCCTGCGTAGCCGCCTACCCGATGTACCGCGGCGCGGCAAAGCTGGTGGGCATGGATGTGATCCAGTTCAGCGGCGAGACCCCAGCGGACGAATTCACCTCGGCCTCCACCGTCTGGGCTGACTACGATTTTGTCTTCATCCACGTCAAGAAGACCGACAGCATGGGCGAGGATGGAAATTTCGACGGCAAGGTCAAAGTGATCGAAAGCGTGGATCAGGCCCTGCCGGCCCTGATGGGCCTCAAGCCCGACGTCCTCGCCATCACCGGCGACCACTCTACTCCGGTGCCCATGCGCAGCCACTCCTGGCACCCAGTGCCGCTGCTGCTCTGGTCGGCTAAGAACGCCTTCCCTGACGGGCAAACTAAGTTTGGCGAGAGCTACTGCGCCAAGGGCGGTCTGGGCACGCTCCCAGCCACCGACCTGATGCCGCTGCTGCTGGCGCATGCCGGCCGCCTCGAAAAATTCGGGGCCTAGCTTTCGGCTGCCAGCCGCCTGCTAACCCTGCCCCCTTCTCCATTCATACCTACGGTCATAGGCCATTTGGCATTATGGTGCCTCACCCCTTGGCTTGAGCCGGAGCCTATAACAATGCAGATCCTTACGCCCGACCTTACCGACTACTTGACGAACCTGGTACCGCCGCGCCTCCCCGAATTACAAAAGATGGAGGCTTACGCCGCCAAGAAGGACTTCCCCATCATTGGGCCCATCTGCGGCCATCTGTGCTACCAGCTGGCGCGCACCCTGGGCGCCACCCGCGTCTTCGAAATGGGCTCAGGCTATGGCTATTCGACTGCCTGGTTTGCCCAAGCGGTAAAGGAGAATGGGGGCGGCGAGGTGCACCACGTGGTCTGGGATGAGAAGCTGTCCTCCATGGCCCGCGAGCACTTGAAAGCCCTGGGCTTCAATGGGCTGATCACCTATACCGTGGGCGAGGCCATCCAAACCTTACACGCCGCCAGAGGGCCGTTCGATATCATCTTCATGGACATCGACAAGGAAGATTATGTAAAGGCGTTCGCCGCCATTGACGAAAAACTGCGCCCCGGCGGCTTGCTGATCATTGACAATATCCTGTGGAGCGGGCGCATCTTCGACGAAAAAGATCAGACGCCCGCCACCAAAGCCATCCGCGAGATCACCGGCGTGCTGGCCAGCTCTGACCGCTGGCTCTCGAACGTCATCCCCATGCGCGACGGCTTGATGCTGGCCACGAAACTAAGCTGAGCGATCTGCCACACAAGTCCTGCTGATAAAATGCCATCATTCTAAAGATGGCTATCGCCCGGTTCGCTCAAATTATAGACTTTTTATTTTTATTTCTCGCCTGGTTGCTGGGGGCTTTGGGTGCTTATTTTTTGGCGGGGTTTTTTGCTTCTTCAACTCCAACTCTTTATCACGCCACCATTCTGCCTATGGTAATAACGGTCCTGATTGCGGTCCCCGGTTATTTCGCGTTGCAGGCAGTCAGCGCGTATTTTCAAAGACAGGAATTCATGAAGGCGTGGCCAGCCTTATTGGCCCTCGCTCTCGTGGCTCGTTTTGCATACCGAGTTTTGGAGATTAGTTTTTCCTTCCCCAACTTGATACACGCCGACAGGTTTTTTCTACAGGAACCGTGGTTCGTAGTTTATTTGGTCTCGGTCAGCCTTAGTCTCCTGGTTACGTGGGCGATCATTTTTCGCCTATTCGCAGATGAAAAACCGAGATTCGCTTCCGCCAAGCGTCTACTGGAGCAAGTTGCTCCAGGTCTGATTCTGGCTGGAATGTTCTTTATTATCTATTTTGTGCTTGCCTCCGTCTTCAATCGCCAGGATTTCAACACGAATAACATCTTTTTTGCGGCGGACACAAACAGCTGGCAACAACGCCTAGCGGATCCGGCTGGGCATTTAATGGGGATGCGCAGCATCCATCCCTTAGCATTTCTGGTATTACGCCCGATTGTTTCTGCTCTGTCTATTTTCCTCAACACAGACGCTTTCAAAGCAGCCTTACTGATGGTTTCATTGGCTGGAGGCCTGGGCATTTTCTTAGCCTGGGTATTCATCAGTCGTCTTGTCAACGGTCCCAACCAGGCAACCTTATTTGCTACTTTGCTGGGAATATCGACCACGAGCCTGTTATTCAATTCCTTGATCGAGACCTATGTGTTTTCTGGATTCTTCTTGATATTGTTCTTCGTCTTGTTAATTAAAGAAACCCGTTTGCCCTGGTTAGTCCTGAATGGCATTGCGCTGTTTGGGATCACGATCTCAAACATAGTGCAAGGTTTGATAGGGCTGTTTTTGACAAAATTTAATTTTCGGACAGCATTCCTTTTCGGGCTTGCCGTGGTTCTCATCGCGGCCGGCTTGAACCTGGCTGCGCAGAGCCTCTATCCGAACTCAGAAACGTTTTTCAACCCCGCTGGCTTGGCCGAGGAAACTCAGCAATACCATGCGGGCACGACTCCCCCAGAATGGTTAGGGCGCGTTGGCCTGGTGAGTTCAGACATGTTTTTATTCAGCATTGTTGCGCCGCAACCTTTTTGGTTGGACTACAACCGTGATGGAGGTGGTGGATTATTCCCCAAATTTAATTTCATGCTGGGCGAGCGCTCGAGTGAGTTTATCGGCCTGGGTAATATGGCTGCCTGGTTTTGGGCGGGTATCCTAGTTGTCGCGGTTATTACTTTTATCTATTCATTGCGAAGGGAGAAATTTAGCCCAACTAATCGCCTAGCGCTTGCTTTTTTAGGCTGCCTGGCCTTCAACTTTATCTTCCATTTCTTCTACGGCTTTGAACCTTTCCTTTACGCAGCAAACTGGACTTACGCCTTAATTTTGTTTGCCGCCCTGGGTCTAAGCTCTCAGGCCTATCACAAGGGCGTGCAGGTAGCTTTGCTACTATTGTTAGCCCTGCTCTCGTTGAATAATCTCTCGTTTCTGCATTTCCTTATGAGTGGGCTGGCCCCGTTCATTCCCACCCCATAATTTCACACTCAGCCTTAAGCCTTATTCTTTTCGCGGGTCAAAGCCCACAACCCCACCCCGCCCAGCAGGGTCAACACTCCTATCGCAATAAACACATCTTGGAAGAAACGCAACGGGAACATGCGGATCAGCGTGTCCGAGAATTGGAAGAGCCAGGTATCCCCCTCAAAGAAAATATGATGGAATTCGGTGAATAGCCAGTTGAAGCTCAGGGCGACAAAGATCAGCGCTAGCACGATCAGCCCCACGGTCAGCTGGCCGCCGCGGTTCAGGCCGCGGCGCACGGTTTCCCAGAATCCGAGGCGCGGCGCGGCGACCGCCAGGCCGACCATAAGCGCCAGCAGCAACATCCATACATTCAGCAAGACCTTGCCCAATTCCTTGACGTCTTCCATGTGGCCCAGCTCGCGCTGGTTGTACAGCGGGGTGCCGTCCGCAAAGCGCTGCTCGCCCAAAAAGGATACGCCCTCGTCGTTCAGCAAATATTCCAGCGCCAGCTTGGCGTACTGCCGGCGTTCGGTGAACGTCATGCCATTGGGGTCCTCAGGGAAGCCGGGCAGCGAATATTCAAGGTCCACATAAACGGGGGTCAGCAGCAGGCGAATGGAGCTCAGCAACAAAAGCAGCGGCACGACCAAGGCGATCGCCCAAGAGAACACCGCTCCCCAAGGGTTGGTTTCTTTCATTGCAATTCCTCCACGCCATCCGACATTAAAAAGTTCAGCACCATGGTATTGATGATCCACTCGATCGGGGCGCGCTCGTCGGTGAGCACCAGCCCGCCACTGGGCGTCTGGCGCTGGTTATCCAGCGTGCGCTCGATGGATGCCAGCAGCAGCGGATGTACACCGGCTTGTCCCAGCAGCAGATCATAATTCGCCTGCAAATTAGCGAACGAGGTCGGCTGGCGAGTGGCATACACAATGGAATTGAACGTATTGGGCACATCCATCACGTGTACGCTGGGAAAGACCTCTTGCAGAGTAGCCACCAGCGCGTCGATCAGCCGCCGGTCCTGCGGCGTGCGACCCACGTTCATGGCCAGTACCCCATCGTCGGTCAAATGCTGGCGGCAGATCTCGAAAAATTCCACGGTAGTCAAATGCGGCGGGATATACGGCGGCCGGTAGGCGTCGATCTCGATCAGCGAATAAAGCCGCTCGCTGTGCTCCAGCCCCCAGCGCCCGTCCTGGGCGATGGCATTCAGGCTGGGCAGGTTCATGCCAAAATACTCGCGCCCCACATCGATTATCTTGGGATCGATCTCAAAACCATCCATGGGGATCTCGCCGAAAACGATGCTGGCCTGCCGGGCGCTTGTTCCGGCCGCCAGCCCGATGATAGCGATGCGCTCAACATCGCCCATCTCGTAGGGCGGCGCGTTGAAGAACGGCGCCGCCAGGAATTGCTCCCAGGTGCCGTGAAAGTCCAGCTGATTCGGGTTATACACCGAATGGATGCCCTGGCCTTCGTTCAGCCGCAGGTAGCGCGTCTCGCCCACCTCCACAACCTGGATGTAGTTGTAGGCCGATTCAGTCTCGTAGATCTGCCCGGTGGACGCTTTGAACTCGCCGCCGGCCCACAACGCCGCCAGCACGGCCAGCACTAACGGCGCCCACAGCTGGCCGGCGGCCGCCCGCCAGCCTTCGGCCCGCCCCAGCCCCACCAGGGCCACGGCCATCAGAAAAAAGCTGAAGATGAAAAAAGTGCTGGTACTGCCCACCAGCGGGATGAAGACCAGCACCGGAAGGAAAGTGCCGATAAAGGATCCTAATGTAGAGATCGCATAGATGCGACCGGATACGCGCCCGGCGTGCTGCTTATCGGTCAGCGCCAGGCGGATGGCGAACGGCGACACCGTGCCCAACAGCGTAATAGGAGCCACAAAAAGAATTAGCACTGAAACGAAAGACCCGGCCAGCACGGCGATCTGCAATTGGTCGAAGGCGTCTGCCGCGGCGCGCAGCACGGGGCGCGCCGCCAGCGCCGCCAGCCCGGAGGTGAAGGCGCCCCACAGGATGATCTTGTAGAAAGTGCCGAAGCGCGGCGAGCGGTCCGCCCAGCGCCCGCCGATGAAATAGCCAGCCGCCAGATAGATGAGGATCAGCCCGATGATGCTGGCCCACACGAGGTTGCTGGTGCCGAATACCGACCCGAGCAGCCGCGAAGCGGTCAGCTCCACCGCCAGCGTGGTCATGCCGCAGGCGAATACGGCAAACAGCAAATAGCGCGAAGACATCGGTAGGATTGTAACGGGTAAGTTATCGTCATTGCGAGGAGGCCGAACGTAGTGAAGCCGACGTGGCAATCTCCCGGCAAATGCAGGAGATTGCTTCGTCGGGCTACGCCCTCCTCGCAATGACGTCGATACTGTATCTCACAAACCGCGATTATCATGGTTATACCTATATCGTCATGACTTCCAAGCCCGCCTTCGAAACCCTGGTCGAGCTGCACAGCAGCGAACTATTCGGCTATCTCTGGCGCCTGTTGGGTGAGGAGGCCGACGCCCGCGATTGCCTGCAAGAGACCTTCCTGCGCGCCTTCCGCGCTTATAGGCGCCTGCGAAACTTCGAGCATCTGCGCGCCTGGCTGTACAAGATCGCCACCAACACCGCCCGCACCCAGCGGGCGCGCAACCACCGGCATGAATGGCAAACTGTGGCGCTCTTAGAGCCGTTGCCGTCGGGCGAAAGAGGCGTGGACGTGCAGGTCGCAGAACGGACACAATTGGCTGCCGTCAGGCAAGCGGTGCTGGCCTTGCCAGAGCGCCAGCGGGCTGCCTTGCTGCTGCGCAAATATCAGGAACTCGAATACGGCGAGATCGCCGCAGCCCTGGATTGCAGCGAAAGCGCCGCCCGCGCCAACGTCTACCAGGCGCTCAAGAAACTGCGGGCTTTGTTCCAAGATGAGGACTAAGATGAACAAACGAAAAGACCAATCTATTGAATACACGCCCTGGCTCGAAGGCCGCGAAGCTCCGCCCGACAGCTTGACTGCCGCGCTGGATGCCCTGTATGCCCCCGGCCCCAGCGCCGAAAGCACGCGGGCGGCCAAGCTAGCGCTGCAAGCCAGCCTGGCTGAATTAACCGCGCTGATCTTCTACGATCGGATGGACCAGACTCCGCTCGGCCCTATCTGGCTGGCGGCCGGGCCGCACGGGTTGGTGGCTATCGAATACGCTGGCAGCGAAGCCAGCTTCCGTGCTTACCTGGCTAAGCTCAGCCAGAATGAACCTCAGCGCTCTGCCGACAAAGTGGCCTCCGCTAAAACCCAAGTGCTGGCCTACCTTTCTGGCAAGAGCAACCGTTTCAATCTCGACATCGACCTCAGCCACCTGACTGCCTTCCGGCGCCGCGTGCTGGAAGAGACCCGCAAGGTGCCCCGCGGCCAGGTTGCGACCTACGCCCAGATCGCCCGGCGCATCGGCCAACCCAAGGCTGTGCGCGCCGTTGGCCAGGCCTTGCGCCGCAACCCGGTGCCCATCGTAGTGCCCTGCCATCGGGTCATCGCATCGGATGGCAGCTTGGGCGGCTACAGCGGTGAGATGCGCAGCCGCCGCAAGCTGCAGCTTTTGCAGCTAGAAGGCGCTACCCTCGCCTAATTGTCCCCCGGATGTAAGACCTAGCCTTTTCTTTCGTCTAGTGAGTGCGCGACAAAAACTAAGGGTCTGGCCATTGCAGAACTAGGTAATTCGGAGAGATAGGGTTATAAGGATTCTTCGCTGGTGTAGGTTCTCGGTCTGGTACTGGCTTAATACCCGCTCAGAATGACAAAGCCGTTAGACTTTATGAGGCATGATGAATTTTGCTGAAGGCATCCACCATATCACCGCCATCGGCTCCGACCCTCAGAATCTGGTCGATTTTTACACCGAGGTGCTCGGGCTCAGGCTGGTCAAGAAGACCGTCAACCAGGACGATGTCTCCGCCTATCATTTATTCTTCGGAGACAAGACCGGTGGGCCGGGCATGGATCTCACTTTCTTCACGTTCGTCAACGCTGCCCCTGGCTCCCCTGGCCGCGGCCTGGTAACTTCGATCGCCCTGGCCGTTCCCCAAGATTCGCTGCCCTTTTGGCAGGCTCGCTTCGAACGATTAGCAGTGAAGCACGAGAGGATACACCCACATTGGGATTGGCAGGGCATTATTTTTTACGATTTTGATGACCAGCGTCTTGAACTGGTCGGCGTGCCCGCCAGTGAACTGCCGGAGGACTCTCACATATGGACAACCGGCGACATTAGCAGCGAGCAGGCTATCCGCCACTTCCATTCCGCCTTGCTCACCGTGACAAGCAAGGGCTCGGTCGAGGCTATCCTGACCCAGGTGCTCGGCTATCAGGAGAAGAAAGCTGAGGGCAACGCAACGCTCTATCAGCGCCCCGGCTTGCAGCGCGCCGCATTCCTCGAAGTCGAAGTGGCCCCTTCCCTGCCCATGGGCTACAACGCGGTCGGCACTGTCCACCACATCGCCTTCACCACAGAAGATGAAAGCACCCAACTGGAATTGAGAGAGCGCTTGATCCAACTGGGGCAGCGGCCAACCGAAGTCATCGACCGCTATTATTTCAAATCCATATACTTCCGCACCCCGGCCGGAATTTTGTTCGAGATCGCCACTGCGGGCCCCGGCTTTACCGCCGACGAGCCCGAGGGCGAACTTGGGCAGCGCCTGGCCTTGCCGCCCTTCCTCGAAGAATATCGCGCACAGATCGAGGCCAATCTGGTCCCGGTCTCCGTGAAGCAACCCCAATGACGCTGCCCACTAAAGACGCGCTTTCCAGCTTTGTTCACGTTGTCCACGACCATGGCAAAGCCAAAACGCTTTTCCTATTACATGGCACGGGCGGCGATGAGCACGATCTCGTTCCTCTGGTAAAACCACTGGAGAAAAAGTTCAATTTCGTCGGCTTGCGCGGCAACATTTCGGAAGCTGGCATGCCGCGCTTCTTTGCCCGCAAAGCGATGGGCGTATTCGACCAGCTCAGCATCGAGACCGAAACGGATAAGCTGGCCGCTTTCCTCACCTCTTTTTACGAAGACAGTGCGCTCCAAGTCGACCAGGCGGCTTTTGTCGGTTTTTCCAATGGGGCCAACATGATCCTGGCTACCGTGTTCCGCCATCCCGAAGTGATCCAAAACGCAGCTCTGCTGCATGCCATGCTGCCCTTCGAGCCGCCGGATGTCGATCTGGCCGGCAAGCGCATCCTGGTCACCCACGGGCTTTCCGACAGGATGATGCCTCCGGGCGAAGGCGAGCGGGTAGCCGCTGCCCTCAAAGTGCGCAGCGCGCAGGTGCAGGCCTTCGCCCACGACGGCGGCCACGAGATCACCGCCGAAGAACAGGCGGCGCTCCTCGATTTCCTAGACTTAGTATAAAAAAAGAGCAGTGCTTTGCGCTGCTCTTTATAGCTATCCCTCGTCTGTGGCTCCGTGTCTACTATATAATTCCCTCTATGCCAAAGCAGCGCAAGCAGCTCACCGCCAACGCCATTCGCCAGTCTTTCATTGACTTCTTCGTCAAGAAATACGGCCATACCGTCGTGCCCTCCTCCTCCCTCGTGCCCGGCGGCGATGCCACCTTGCTTTTCACCAACTCCGGCATGGTGCAATTCAAAGATGTCTTCCTGGGCACCGACCAGCGCCCCTACGTGCGCGCCGTCGATTCGCAAAAATGCCTGCGCGTAGCCGGCAAGCACAATGACCTGGAGGACGTGGGCACCGACGACACCCACCACACCTTCTTCGAGATGCTGGGCAACTGGTCCTTCGGCGACTATTACAAAAAAGAGGCCATTACCTGGGGCTGGGAGCTGCTCACCAAGGTCTGGGGCCTCTCCCCGCAGCGCCTATATGCCTCGGCCTTCAAAGACGACCTGGGCGAGATCCCGACCGACGAAGAGGCCGCTGCAGCCTGGCTGGCCCAACCGGGCTTCGACAAGTCTCACCTGGCGTATTACGGCCGCAAGGATAATTTCTGGGAGATGGCCGATACTGGCCCCTGCGGCCCCAACAGCGAGATCCATTACGACCTTGGGGAAGCCAAGGGCGAGATCACTTTTCGCCCCGACGGCCAGGTGAATTTGGATGGGCCGCGCTTCGTCGAGATTTGGAATCTGGTCTTCATCCAGTACAACCGCACCAGCCCAACCAAACTTAACCCCCTGCCCGCCAAGCACGTGGACACCGGCATGGGTTTGGAGCGCATAGTTTCCATCCTACAAGGGCAGAATGGAAACTACCGCACGGACCTCTTCACGCCCATCATCGCCAAGATCCAGGAGCTGGCCGGCCACAATGATAAAGAGCGCGACGCCAACTTCACGCCATATCGGGTCATCGCCGACCACAGCCGCGCGGCGGCCTTCCTCATCGCCGATGGCGTGGTGCCCGGCAATGTAGGCCGCAATTATGTGACGCGCATGATCATCCGCCGCGCCGCCCGCTTTGGCAGCAAGCTCGGCCTAAACGAACCTTTCCTGGCGCCGCTGGCGGAAGTGGTCATCAAGCACTACGGGGAGGCATATCCCGAGCTGGCCAAGAACCGAAAGACAATTCTGGATAACCTCACTCGCGAAGAAGAGCGCTTCCAGCGCACTGTGGAAAGCGGGATCGCACATTTAGAGAGCCTTTTCGCCGCGCTGGCTGCCAAGAAGCAAACGACCCTCGGCGGAGAGGCGGCTTTCGAGCTTTACGCCACCTATGGCCTGCCGTTCGAGATCACCCGCGACATTGCCAAGGAGCGCGGCCTGCCGGTGGACGAAGCCGGATTCCGCTCCGCCATGGAGGGCCACCGCCTGGCTTCAGGCGGCGGCCAGGCCATGGGCGAGCTGGGCGGCGAGCAAGCCACGGTGTATGCCGACATCCTCAAGGATCTACAGAAAGCCAAAAAGCTAACCAAGAAGGGCGTCAAATACGATCCGTATAGCAAGCTGGAAACCAACGGCGAGATCCTAGCTTTGGTGAGGGATGACAAGCCGGTGAAGCAAGCCAAGGCCGGCGACAAAGTCGGCGTGCTGATTCCGGCCACGCCATTCTATGTTGCTTCCGGCGGACAGATCAGCGATACAGGCACGATCTCGTCTACGAATGGAAAGAAATGGACGGTGCGCGTCACTGACACAATCCAGCCGGCCGCCGGCGCGGTGGTGCATCTCGGCGAAGTCGTGGCCGGCAGCCCCAAAGTTGGCGACAAAGTCGTCGCCCAAGTGGATGAACGCCGCCGCCAGGACATTATGCGCAACCACACCGCCACCCATTTGCTGCACGCCGCCCTGCACCGCATCCTCGGCGAGCATGCTCGCCAGGCGGGCTCATTGGTGGCGCCGGACCGGCTGCGCTTCGACTTCACTCACTCCGAAGGACTCACCAAAGACCAGCTGGCCCAAATTGAGGAGCAGGTCAATCAGTGGATCCTGGACAATTACGAATTGCATATTGAGCACAAAGCGCTGGACCGGGCCAAGAAAGAAGGCGCTATGGCGCTCTTCGGCGAGAAGTACGGCGCCGAAGTGCGCACCATCGCTATCGGAGGCGTGTCCCGAGCCGCTACCCTGAGCGAAGCGAAGGGGGAGAGCGGGAACAAGCCCTTCTCCTATGAGTTGTGCGGCGGCACCCACGTAGCCCGCACCGGTGACATTGGGCTTTTCCTCATCACCAGCGAAGGGTCCACCGCCGCCGGCATTCGCCGCATCGAAGCCGTCACAGGCCGCGGGGCGTACGCGCTGGCGCAGAAGCGCTTGGCGGCTTTGACTGAGGCTGCGCGCGTTCTCAAGACCACTCCAGAAGACGTGCCTGCCAAAGCGCTCGCTCTTCAAACCGAGGTTTCTCAATTAACCAAGCAGGCAGCCGAACTTAAGCGCGCCAAGACCCAAGAGGGCATGCAGGACGTGTTGGCCAACGTGCCGCAGGTGGCCGGCGTGCCATTGCTCACAGCGGCCGTCCCGGGCGCAGATGCCGAAGCGCTGCGCTCCCTGGCCGATCGCTTCCGCCAGCAGCACCCCAGCGGGGTCGCCTTGCTGGTGAGCACCGCGGATGGCCGCGCCACGCTCATCGCCGCGGTCACCAAAGACCTGGTGGCCCGCGGCCTGCATGCCGGCGAGCTGGTAAAGCTGGCCGCAGAATCCCTGGAAGGCAGCGGCGGCGGCAAGCCCGAGCTGGCCCAAGCCGGTGGCAAAGACAATGGGAAAATTGCTGAGGCCTTGGCAAAGGCGGAACCTTGGCTGAAAGAAAAACTGAGGGGCTAACCCCTACCCCGTCCCTTCCCCTTGAAAGGGGAAGGGTGCCTGCGAAGCAGGCGGGAAGGGTTATCTCAAAAAATGAAGACCTCCCTCATCCACCTCTCCCCCACCGCCGATTGGCGCGCCGCTGTAGCACGCGTGCGCGGCGGGCCGCGCAACGCGCGCCTGGTGCTGCGCCTCATGCAGCGCCGTAGCCTGCGCATGCAGGTGCCGTTGGCAGTGGTCACGGCCGATGCCTACCTGCGCGCCGAAAGCGCAAAGCTGGGACTGCCGCTATTCGCCAACACCCGCCAGGCGCGCAGCGCAGATTGGGGACTCGGTCAACCTGCTCTTTTCCCAACATTTTTGCGTCCCATCACCACTGCAAAAATGCTGCGCTCTCAGGCTACCAGCCGCCGCGCCGCAATACGGCCTTAAGTGTCATTCTGAGCGAGCAAGGTCGGGTAAGCCGACCATGGTGACGCGAAGAATCCGTCCTGATCACTATTTTGCAATCTGAGGTGATTTTTAAACAGTGTTGAAGGGTGGATGCTTCGCTGCGCTCAGCATGACAAAGACCTTGTAGCCGATGTCCCGTAGCTGGTGTGCTGTACTACTTGTATACTTACAATATGAGGATCCTGGCCGTCGACCCCGGCGAGGTGCGTATCGGCCTCGCCCTCAGCGACCCGACCGGCACCATTGCCCGGCCCTTGCAGATCATCTTGCACCAGACCCGCAGCAAAGACGTTGACCGCATCGCCGCCATCGCCAAAGAACAGGCCGCAGAATTTATTATTGTGGGCTATGCGCTGAACGAGCATGGCCGCCCCACCCGCAGCGGCCGCAAAGCGTCCCAGCTGGCCACCTCGCTGCGCGGCGCCACCGGCCTGGAAGTCGAGCTGGTGGAAGAAAGTTTCAGCACTCATGATGCCCTCGGTGCCCGCCTCGAATTGGGTATCAAACGCAAGAAACGCCGCGCCCCGGCGGACGCGGAAGCCGCGGCCCATATCTTGCAGGGTTACATAGATGGAATGCAAACTAATTCAAAGGGTTGAGGATAAATCTGTTAATCGGTTAATCTATTAATCAATCGATTAACTGATTAACCGACTAACAGACTATTGCCATGAGATCTCGAAACCCCTTTAGTTGCTTGGTGCTTGTCGGCCTCCTTGCCATCCTGGCCTTCGTGGCCTTCATCGCCGCCAACGGACTCATCGCCCGCGCCGAAGCCGCCTTTGGTCCACCCGCGCCCGGCCTCGGGACCTTCCAGCGTATCCGCCTGGGAGTCGAACTCGGCTTGCGCGCCGATGAACTCCAGCACCCTGCGGACGCGGCAGGCACGCCGGTGCGCTTCGATATTGGCTTCAACGAGCCTGCCAGCCAGATCGTCTCCCGCTTATGGTCAGCCGATCTGGTTCGCGAGGGCAACTTGTTTGAGAACTACCTGATCTACGCCGGCCTCGACACTCAACTGCAGGCCGGCAGCTACCAGCTCAGCGCCGCCATGAGCGCCGTAGAGCTGGCCCAAACGCTGCTCGACCCCACCCCCGGTTCGGTCACCTTGGTCATCCTGCCCGGCTGGCGGCTGGAAGAGATAGCCGCCAGCCTGCCCAGCGCGGGGGTGGCCTTCACTCCCGAAGATTTCCTGCTGGCCGCCTGGAGCCCACCGGCGGGTCTCGACCTGCCTGCCGGCTTTCCGGCCGGCGCCAGCCTGGAGGGCTACCTGCTGCCCGGCAGCTATGAGATCGACCGCCAGGCGAACGCCGTGGTAGCGCTCAATATCATCCTCACCACAGGCTTCTATGCGCAAGTGGATTCCGAACTGCGCCAGGGTTTCACTGACCAGGGGCTCAGCCAGCACCAGGCCGTCATCATCGCCTCCATCGTGGAGCGCGAATCCATGCTCAGCGATGAGCAACCGCTGATCGCCTCCGTCTTCCTCAACCGCTTCCATGCCGGCATCAAGCTGGAAGCCGATCCCACGGTACAATATGCCCTGGGCTACGACACGCAGACCGGCTCCTGGTGGAAAACACCGCTTACCCGCCCTGATCTTTCTGTTACTTCCCCCCACAACACCTACCTCAACCCCGGCCTGCCCCCCGGACCCATCGCCGCCCCCAGCTATGGGGCGCTATTTGCCGTGGCCTTCCCCGAAACCTCACCTTACATTTTCTTCCAGGCCGCCTGCGACGGCTCCGGCCGCCACGTCTTCTCTGTCACCTACGAAGAACACATCGCCAATAATTGCCAGTAATTCCCTCGTCATTGCGAGGAGAGCCCACGCAGTAGGCCAGAGCCTGCCCTGAGCGAAGCGAATGGGTGGCAATCTCCACCACAGGCTGGGAGAGACTTCGCTTCGCTCGCAATGACGGTATAAAGGCCTTTTGCGGTACACTAAATAAATATGTCTGAAAAGGACAGGATGAAGGAAAACGGGCTGCCTGAATCCGATCAGCTTCGGGTTTACGACAACATCCTCGGCACCATCGGCCACACGCCGCTGGTGCGCCTGGGCAAACTCGGCCGCAGCCTGCCGGTGCCCCTCTACGCCAAGATCGAGTTCTTCAATCCCGGCGGCTCCATCAAGGACCGCATCGGGGTCACCATTATTGACGCCGCCGAGCGCGAAGGCCGCCTGAAGGCGGGCGGCACCGTGGTCGAGGCCACCTCCGGCAATACCGGCGTGGGTCTGGCCATCGTCTGCGCCATCCGCGGCTACAAGTGCACCTTCGTCATGCCAGACAAGATGAGCCAGGAAAAGATCCAGTTGCTGCGCGCCTTTGGCGCCAAAGTCGTCATCACCCCCACCGCAGTCGCCCCGGAAGACCCGCGCTCCTACTACCGCGTCGCCGAGCGCATCGCCGCCGAGACGCCTAACACCATCTTGGCCGACCAGTATCGCAATCCCGAGAACCCGCGCAGCCATTACCAAACCACCGGCCCCGAAATTTGGGAGCAGACCGGCGGCAAGGTCACCGATGTCGTTATCGGCATGGGCACCGGCGGCACCTACAGCGGGGTTGGCAAGTTTTTGAAGGAGAAAAACCCGAACATCCGCATCATCGGCGTGGACGTGGTTGGTTCCATCCTCAAAGAGATCTGGCAGAACCGCGGCAAGATCCCCGACGGGGTCGAGGCCAATACCTACAAAGTCGAAGGCATTGGCGAAGATTTTCTGCCGGGCACCTCAGACCTGACCCAAGTGGACGAGATCGTGCGCGTGGGCGACAAAGAATCCTTCCACTGGACCCGCCGCCTGGTGGCTGAGGAAGGCATCTTCGCCGGCGGTTCCTCCGGCTCCGCCGTGGCCGGCGCGCTGCAATATTGCCAGAATCTTGAGGGCGATCGCCTGGTTGTGGTCCTGCTGCCCGATTCCGGCTCGCGTTATCTCTCCAAGGTTTACGATGACAAGTGGATGCGCGAAAACGGCTTCCTCGAATCCGAATGGGGCGAAGCCACTCTGCGCGAAGTGCTGGGCGCCAAGAGCATGAACGAACTGATCGCCGCCTCTGCCAACGACCGCATCAGCGACGTGGTGGCGAAGATGAAGCAATATGGCATTTCACAGCTGCCCGCCATGAACGGGGATAACGACATCGTCGGCCTGGTGCGCGAAGGCGACCTGCTCACCCATTTGCTAGAAAGCAAGGATGAGCGCCCCGGCGAGGGCACTATCCGTTCGCTGCTGCAGGCCGCCCCGCCTACATTGCCCGCACATGCCCCGTTAGCGGATGCCATGCCGGAGCTGGTCAAGCACAACGCAGTGCTGGTAACCGATGCCGGCCGCGTCGTGGGCATCCTCACCAAGATCGATGTCCTCGATTTCATTCAACGGTGAAATTCCGAAACCTGTCATTCTTAGCGAGTCATAGCGTAGTGGCGCACGGCCGTGCGCCACTAACACATCTCATTTATTAGAAACAGCCAGCAAATGACGGCCGCTCTCCCCACCCTCCGCATCCTGGCCGTCTCCGCTCTCGTCCCGCACGAGCGGCACGACGAGCAGCGCGCCACTCCGCTCATCGAGCGCTTGCGGGCCAGTGGCTTACTGCGCAACCCGCCGGTGGTCACCCCCCTCGCCGACGGCTCCGGCCGCTATATGGTGCTGGACGGCGCCAACCGCAGCACTGCCTTCGCCCTCATGGGTATCCCCCATATCCTAGCGCAGCTGGTAGACGCTGACGATGCGGGTTTGGCATTGCACACCTGGAACCACGTCCTCTGGGACTGGGACTCGAAGAAATTCCTCGATGCGCTGCGCAAGGTCGAAAACACAACCCTGCAAGAAATCGATCCCACCATCAAGCGGCCGCAAAGCGCCTGGCCGCCCAAGACGCTGGTGTGGGTGCAGACCCGGGATGGCAAGGCCTACATTGTGCGCAGCAAGCCCGGCGACCTGGCTGGCCGTTCCCGCCAGCTAGTGCAAGTGGCCGAAAGCTACATGCCGCACGCCCACATTGACCGCACCACCGCCCAGCAGGTGGGCGAGTTGGATGGCAAATACAAGGATTTCACCGCCGTGGTCGTTTACCCACCTTACAAGCCGGTCGAGGTGCTGGAACTGTGCGCCGCCGGCATCCTGCTGCCGCCTGGCATTACCCGTTTCACCATTTCCCCGCGTGCCTTACGCGTGAATTATCCGCTGGCCGATCTCTCCGCCGACGCGTCGCTGGATGCCAAGAACGAAGCCTTGCAGCGCTGGATCAACGAACGCATGGCCCGCAAGGGCGTGCGCTTCTACGCCGAAGCCACTGTGCTGTACGATGAATAAGCGGATTGTTGTCATTCCGAGCGGTGTTTACAACTTCTCTTCCGAAAATAAACACTTCTGCAAACCAAGCTAAAACCGGTTAGAGGTAAGAACGGAATGTTGTGTTAAACTATTTTCGCAGAATCACTAGTTAGGCTGACCTCGGTCGGAGGTCCAATATGAGCCGTTCCATCACCACCGTAGTCGCAATCGTTTTCCTTTTCGACGCTTTCATGTGGCTCGTCGGCATGGTGCCCACACTTTACTACGCGCTCCATCACCGCTCCTGGCCTACATTGCCTCCCATTGGTAGACTCCTCGGTGGGGGGCCATTTGATCGACTCGGCATTGACGCCATGATAGTCTCGGGCATCATCTACATCGTCGTCAGCGCGCTGAAGATCTTGGCTGCATACTGGTTATGGCATTCCAAGATGGACGGCGCTGTTCTCGGTCTGATTCTTCTCGGTCTTAGCACCATCTTCTGGTACGGTTTTGCGCTCCCCCTAGGGCCACTCGTTGGGATCGCGGAGCTAGTGTTACTGGCACTCGCCTGGAGTTCCCTGCGTTAACGCGAGATGCTCCTCACGTTAGCGCCGCCCGGCATCACCCGCTTCACTATTTCCCCGCGCGCTTTAAGGGTGAATTATCCGCTGGCGGACCTCTCCGCCGACTCTTCCCTGGAAGCCAAGAACGAAGCCTTACAGCGCTGGATCAATGAACGCATGGCCCGCAAAGGCGTGCGTTATTACGCGGAAGCTACTGTGCTATACGACGAATAATCTCGGTTGTCTGTATTACTTTGCTACGGTGCTCAGCAGGACCTGCTGAATAAGCCAAACCGTAAGCGGCACAAATAGCGCAGTAATAAAGGTGCGCAAAGTGGAAGAGTCCCAGGGCCAGGTCGAGATCTTCTTGATCTCCTGGCGAAGGTCGAGCAAGGCCGATAGACCGCTGCGAAAATCACCCATTCCAACTGTATTGTTTTGATCCATGCGTTGGTGCAATTCTTTATAGGCCTTGTTCAAGCGCTGGTCGTTTTCGTCATTCATGCGTTCTTTTTCTTCTTGCAACTTGGCATGCATGCTCCCCAGGGGCCAAATAAATGAAGCGATGGCTAGCGTCATGGACGTCGAGACAGTAAAAACGAGGAACCATCCGATAGTAGTTGTAAGATAGCCCAAGGTGCTGGAGAGAACAAAGAACATTCCCACCCGCACAGTAAAACCTGAAAATGCATAGATCGGTTCAAGGTGAAATAAGTTGACTGACTCTACGCGGTCGTAGAGCTGCCTGATCATGCGCATGGCGCGATAGAGAAACACGGATAAGCCAAGAAAAAGGGAACCCTGCACCATTCCAGAAAAGTGGGCCGCGATGCTCGACCAACCCGATTGCAGGTATGCAGGTACAAACCCGGGAGTTGTTACCAATACGAAAGCGAGCAAAACCGACAGTAGGGTCAGCAGCCATCCTGTGCGAGCAGATAAGGTTATGAAGCGATAACTTAGCTGTTCGTATTCTTTTTCATCCACTTCCAACGCTGGACGGAATTTAGCCATAGTGGTCTTCGAATAGGAAAGAAAATAGTCGAAAGTGAAAAACGCAATCAAAAGCCAAATATGGAAACTAAGTTGCCCTGCATCCAATTCTCCCCACGGCAATTTTCCTTCCAGCCAAGGCACCAGGTGGTCAAGCAGGACGAAACCGAGGAAAATTAGGATGAATACGAGGAACTTGGGGACAGGTAACCTGTCTACGGCTTCGAAAAAACGGTTTTGCCAGCTGGGTGGATAGGGGACAAACGAATTGGTCTTCTTTGCCATCTTTATCTCATTTTTTTGCAGTTTGGGGGAATCGGGGGTTTCGCAAGTTCCTTGATTTTACTACCGTGTCCTCTTCAACAAATAGAACCAGTATGTAGGTTAGCTTATTGGCAAAAAAAAGAGCCCCGTCCATTGGTCGAGGCTCTTTTTCTCTAGGATATGCGGTCTCTTGCTCTACAGGATGCCCGTGTCGCAAAACATTGCGGTCATTACTTACCTACCTACCGTGTTCAGCACAACCTGTTGAATAAGCCAGACCGCCAGCGGCACAAACAGTGCGGTGATAAAGGTGCGCAAGGTGGCAGAGTCCCAGGGCCAGGTCGAGATCTTTTTGATCTCCTGGCGAAGGTCGAGCAAGGCCGAAAGACGGCTGCGAAAATCCCCCATGCCAACATCATTCTTTTTATCGATGCGTTGGTGCAATTCCTGATAGGTTCTATTCAAGCGTAGGTCGTTCTCCTCATTCACGCGTTCTTTTTCTGCTTGCAGCTTGGCATGCATGCCCCCCAGGGGCCAAATAAATGAGGCGATAGCTAGCGACGTCCATAACGAGGCAGTAAAGACGAGGAGCCATCCGACAGGGTTTGTAAAATAGCCCAGGGTGCTTTGGAGAACAAAAAATATCCCAAATCGCGAAGTAAAGCCTGAAAACGCATAGATCGGTTCAAGGTGAAATAGGTTGACTGCCTCCACGCGGTCGTAGAGCTGCCTGATCATGCGCAGCGCGCGATAAAGAAACACGGCTAAGCCAAGGAAAAGGGAACCCTGCACCGTTCCAGAAAAATAGATCGCGATGCTAGACCAACCCGATTGCAGATATGCAGGTACGAAGCCGGCGGTTGAAACTAATGCGAGAGCGAACGGAACCGACACTAGGGTCAAAAACCATCCCGTGCGAGCAGATAAGTTGGTGAAACGATAACTTAACCGTTCGTATTCTTTTTCATCCACTTCCAATGCTGGGCGGAATTTAGCCATAGCGGTTTTGGAATAGGAAAGAAAATAGTCGAAGGCGATAAACCCAAGCAAAAACCATATATGGAAACTAAGTTGCCCTGCATCTAGCTCCCCCCACGGCAATTTTCCCTCCAGCCAGGGCACCAGGTGATCAAGCAGAATGAAACCGAGAATAATCAGGACAAATACGAGGAGTTTGGGAATGGGCAACCCGCCAACCGCATCGAAAAAACGGTTCTGCCAACTGGCTGGATAGGGGA
Source organism: uncultured Anaerolineaceae bacterium (assembly GCA_964572455.1). GTDB lineage: Bacteria > Chloroflexota > Anaerolineae > Anaerolineales > UBA11579 > JAMCZK01. The sequence goes on along the minus strand of CAZNFL010000028.1, from coordinate 16,019 downwards.
CTAACGAATCTGTCTTCTTTGCCATCTTTATCTCATTTTTTGCAGTTTCGGGGAATCGGGGGTTTCGCAAGTTCCTTGATTTTACTACCGCACTCCTCTTCAGCAAATAGAACCAGTATGTAGGTTAGCTTATTGCCAAATAAAAGAGCCTCGACCATTGGTCGGGGCTCTTTTATTCAACGGTGTTCTTGCTCAGGGGTGGGCGTCAGGCGGGCGGATGCTTCAGCAGCTGTAGCACATTCCCATTACCAGATGAGCGGTTGGCCGAGCGCAGCGGACCCTTTCAGCGTGCCCGCCTGGGATAGACCGCAGACGTCGGACGTGTAAGCCTACCCAGTGGGAGTCCAGCTCTTTTAGCAAGCGTTTATACCGCTGGACTAGCAGAATGCGGCTATTCAGTTGGTTGGTCAATGGAATTCAATTATCTTATTGCTCAAAATGGATTCCTAGTATTGACAGAACCTAAGATCGGAAAGTATTTGGCCGATAGTTGTCCCGAAATGAGTGAAACAGATGCACTTGAATGGCTAAGGCAAGCGTATGGTGGCATAAAAATACCTATAGGGGAAACAAAGAATATTTCTTATTTGTTGGAAAATACTGGATTTGAAGTCATTTACAACAATATAGATTACTCTCGTTACGTTGCAAAAAAGAAATAATCTCCTTGCTTATACAGGGGTGTGCAGGAGATAAGAATGAACCTACTGGAGACTCAACCCGAAAGAGCGTAATCCAAGAGGCTGTCTAAGCCGCAAGTAGCTAACCCTATCACGTGGTCGGCGGCGCCATAATAGACAAATACGGTCCCTTCCACGACGGGATTGGCGCAAGAAAAAACGACATTTGGGACATCGCCGAATAGTTCCCAACTCTCTTCTGGTTCAAATATGGGGTCCTTTGGGCGGCGAATCACTCGGCCCGGGTCGTCGAGCGCAAGCAAGCACACACCAAGCCTATATACATGTTCGTGATTGTAGGCATGATAGATCATCAGCCAGCCAGCCTCAGTTTTAATGGGAACACCTGCTCCACCTACTTGCTTGCTATCCCAGCCATTGTTTTTCCGCGGGCCAAAGATTACGCGCATGTTCCTTTCTGACCAAGTTGTTAGATCTTCGTTTTCTGCCATCCAAACATCGGGAGGGCGCCGGTGCAGCCACACATATCTCCCGTTGATGCGTTCCGGAAATAAGACGTGGTCCTTATTTATTTCATTCTCAATAAGCGGGCCCATTCTTTCCCACTTAATCAGGTCCGTGCTGGCGGCCATCATTGGAGTGATTCTCTGTCCATTTGAAAAAACACCCGCATAAGCCGTATATGTCATATAAAACTTGCCATCAAGTTCGGTTACGCGGGGATCTTCCACTCCCTGTGCTTCCAGTGCGTTGGCTGGCTCGAGTATTGGGTCAGGCATTCGATTCCAAACAACCCCATCGGAGCTTGATGCGTATCCAATCCTGCTTATCTTGTCGGGCCCCTGAGCACGATAATGCATATGGAACAGGCCATTATGGTAGATCACTGCTGGGTTGAACACATTGAGCGATTCCCATTCCGAGGCAGGGTTGGGCAAAAGGATGGGGTTGATGGAATGGCGCTTTAGTTTCATTGCGTTATGAACTCTCCAGGTAGTCGAGAATGGCATCGACAGGGATCAACATCTTAGAGTGGAAAAGGACTTTGTTTGCGATATTAGAACAGCCATTATAACAATTCGATCACCACGCCCTCATCTGGACGCAAATGAAGCGTGGAAAGGGAGATGATTTCTTCGCGATCGAGATGGGTAGATAGCTTAATGGTTCCCTTTTCCCCTTCATCAATGTTCAGCGTCTGGGGTCGTTCAGAAAAATTAAGGGCCACAAGATAGGTTCTGCTGGGGTGGCTACGAATGTAAGCGTAACAATTGTCATTTGCTATTTCGACGCTGCGGTAGCTTCCGTCTTGAAGTGCTGGGGTTCTTCTTCGAAGCCAAATCAAATTGCGGTAAAGATTCAACAAAGAAACCGGATCATGGCTCTCCGCCTCCACATTCACTACCTCATAGTTACCTGAAACCGGGAGCCAAGGCTCGGATGATGAAAAACCAGCATAAAGACCCTTATTCCATTGCATCGGCGTGCGGTTAACATCCCGCGAGCGCTCCGGCCCGAGCCTGAGCCCCTGTGGGTCCTGCATTTTGTCGGCCGAGACGATGCCATTCTTCACCCCCAACTCATCTCCATAATAAAGAGTGGGGGTCCCTCGTAAGGTAAGCAGTAGCATGGCTGCTACTCTAGCCTGAGCTTCACCAATTCTGGATGCCAGTCGCGGGTTGTCGTGGTTACCAAGAACATAGTTGGGCCAAGCAAAAGCCGGAAGGGAGGCTTCTAAATGCTCCACGGATTCACGAATGGCGCGAGCTTCCCAAGGTTGTTCAATCAAGCGGAAGTTAAAGGGCATATGCAGGCCCTCCCCTGTTTCGCCGTAATAACGAAGCCAGCGATCCAGCGCATAACCCAACTCCCCTATAACGCAACGCTCTTCATACTGGTTGAGCAGGCGACGAAACTCACGCATGATTTCATGAACTTCGTCCTGATCTTCGTTATAGATATGCAGTTGGCGACCATAAATATCATCGAGGTGCAGGTCCCGAGGAGCAGCAAGATTAGGCGGATTATCGCGCATTTCAAAATCCTTGATGAGGAAGCCAACCACATCCATGCGGAAGCCGTCTACCCCACGCTTCAACCAGAAATGGAGCACATCCAACATAGCCTTGCGCACTTCCTGGTTGCGCCAGTTGAGCTCCGGCTGTGCTTTCAGGAAATGGTGAAAATAATATTGTCGGGTGGTTTCATCCCATGTCCAGGCTGGACCGCCGAATGCCGATCCCCAATTATTGGGAAGGGAGCCATCCGATTTTGCGTCCCGCCAAATATACCAATCTCGTTTGGGATTGCTCCGGCTACTGCGCGATTCTAGAAACCAAGGATGCTGGTCCGACGTATGGTTCGGGACATAATCGATGATGAGCCTGATTCCTCTGCGATGGGCTTCAGTCACCAGGCGGTCAAAAGTCGATAAATTTCCGAAAAGAGGGTCAACATTGCAATAATCAGCTACGTCATAACCAAAATCCGCCATCGGTGAGGGGTAGAAGGGGCTAATCCAAATGGCGTCAATGCCAAGAGAATTGGGGGTGCCATCGTTCAGGTAGTCTAGCTTCTCAATAATTCCTTCAAGATCACCAACTCCATCGCCCGTCGTATCTTTAAAACTGCGGGGGTAAATTTGATAGACCACTCCCTGCTGCCACCAGAGTCGTTTTTCTGCGTTCTCACTCATGTTTTTCCTTTAGTTCTTCTTCCACAGCGATTACGCTGATTAACGCAAGCCATGCCATTAATACAGTAGCCAGGGGAAGGGTCGTCAAAACGCTGATTATGATAAGCGCTAGACTAAATAAAACGAGTGGGAGCGATAACGCTGGACGCTTAAGAATAAAAAGCGCCCCGTTGCGCAGTGTGGTAACCAGGGAGCGGTCACGCTGCGCCAGCCAAAAGGGCCAGTAAAACAGATTGACTGCGAACCAAGCGAGGCCAATCGCCCCCCAGGCTACGCGCAAAAGCGACCAACCAATTCCTGCGTTATTTTGAAAAGCCCAGAAATCCACGATTATGGCGGTTACGACGAGAAAGTTGACTGCCCCCCACTTGAGGGAAGGCAGGAAAGTCTGGCGAAGTGCCTGCAAGCCATCAATCGGATAGAGGCTTCCTTCCTCAAAAAAACGGCGGGCAACGACATACATGGCAGCCGTGGCCGCTGGCCCGGTAATCACAGGGACTTGTAATATCAACCAGATGATATTGAAGAATATGAACAAAATAAATTCGCGCCACCAAAGCCCGAGTGCGTACAGAGTAACGGAGAATGCATTTCTCATCAATAAACACCTAAGAAGCAGGCTAACGCGCAGTTCGGTGATTTTCCAGTTTGTTCAATTATTAAACCAAATGAGGTATTAAGGTTTGGTCGGGCGAATAGCCTGCTCTAGCCTTTGATCCCTGTATAGCTTACCCCTTCAATATAGTAGCGGCTAAAGAAGAAAAACATGGTCAAGGGGACCATGCCGTTGATCATTGCGCCAGCAAGGGTGATATTCCAGCGAGCCTTGTACTGTTGCTGGAAAACACTCAGCGCTACGTTTAACACCCACATGTCAGGCGTGTTCAAGTAAAGTAGAGGTGATAGAAAATCATTCCACATCGCCTGGAACTGAATAATAAACAGGGTAAGCAATGCCGGGCGAGCCAGGGGGATCACCACATCCTTGAAAATCTGAAAAAAAGAGGCTCCATCCATAAAGGCCGCCTCTTCGAGATCGCGAGGGACAGATTTTAGGAATTGAGTCAGCAAAAAGATCCCAAAGGCATCCACGATGCTGGGAATGATGAGACTATAGGCCGTATTCACCCATCCCAGCTTGGCAATCAGCACGTATTTCGGTATCAACAGCAATGCGCCCGGGATCATCATAGTAGCCAGCATGAAGGTAAAGATCAGATTTTTACCCGGAAATCTCAGGCGTGCAAAGGCATAAGCTGCCATGGAACAGAAGATCAGCATCATGAAAGCACGCACCACCGATAGAATCGCAATGTTAAACAGCCAGCGGTAGAAGCGCCCCCCTCCCGCTATCACAGCCAATTGACTAGACAGATAAGCTATCAATACACCAATGAAAAGTGCACCAATCATTGTCAAGACTACTCGTCCCCAATCCGGCCGGGACATTGCCAGAATGGCTACGGCAATCAACGCAAAGACCGAAATGGAAATGCCTACTGAAGCCTGTAGAATGAGCCCCGCGCCAGTGCTCTCACCCAGATAAAAAGCAGTTGCGCCGCCAGCCAAGAGCGCAAGCAGTATGCATATAGCAATGCCTATTGGGCGCGGCAAGCCGCTGGCCTTCGCCTCGCTGCTCATGCCAACGAATAGGAATGTACTGAAAAAGGCCAACAAACCACTCACCAAACCAATTGAAATGGCTCCCTCTGGTCTAGGTAGACCGCCAAAATCCGTGTTCCATAATGTGATCCAATTCTCGACCAGCCATTTTTCGGGGAGCAATTTGGGGGGCCAAGCAATGATCTCGGCATCGGTTTTAAAAGTTCCAAGAAAAGCCAGAATAAAAGGCGCGAACAACACAATGCCAATCGAAATAAGCAAGGCATACAACAGGGTACGGCCGACTACTCTGCCAAGTAATAGAGGTGGCTTATTCTTTAGCTGCAACTTTTCTGCTCGTGCCGCCATCTCACCTTTCCTTCTAATATTGCTCTGTGCTGCTTTCAATGGTGCGGCGTTGAATATAAGTAAATACAAAAATAATGGCTGTGAGGATAAAGGCCATCGCGCCTGCAAAGCCCATTCGAGGGGGACCATTGATGCCAAATGCCTCACCATAGATCAGGTATACAGGCGTAAGAGTCGTATCCAGCGGGCCGCCGGCAGTGAGTATCTTCACTTGATCGAAAACTTGCCAAGTGCCTATTGTTCCCAACACTACAATAAGCAAGATTACGGGTCGCATCAAAGGGATCGTAATTCGCCTAAATTGCTGCCATTTATTGGCCCCATCAATGGAGGCGGCTTCGTACAAGCTACCGGGAATGTCCTGAAGTGCAGCCAGGAACATAATCATGAAAGTGGGTGCAGTTGTGAATATATTTTGGAACATGATGGCCATCCAGGTGACGCTGGGGCCGCGCAAATACCAATATTCAAAGGGAATTTTGCCCCCAAACAGGCCTGCAATCAAATCGATGAGACCCCTGGGGTCGTTTAGGAATTGTACAATCGTCCACTCCGTCCCAAAAGCCGCAAAGGCTTTTGTGATGGCCAAGTTCAGGAAGCCATTCGGCAGATAAAGCCACCAGAAGATCATGGAAATCACCACGGAAGATGTGACGCTGGGAACATAGAAGGCGGTACGAAAGAATTGCGAGCCGCGCACCTTGGTGTTTACTAATGTGGCCAGTGCCAACGCCAAGACTGTTTGGATGGGGACGACCATGACCACGTACCAGAGCGAGTTGACCAGCGAGCGGCCGAATTGACTGCTCGTTAGAGCCTTGGCGTAATTCTCCAGGCCCACCCATTGAGCCGGTGTATATAGATCATAGCTAGTGAAGCTGATATATACAGCGAATATGATGACCCCGATAGTGAAAACTAAAGTTACCAACAGATAAGGAGAAATGAAGAGATAAGCTGCGAAAGCCTCGTCCCGTGCCCGATGGTTGGCAAAGAAGCCTTTACGTTTTGGAGCCGCAGTCATAAAACACCTCCAAAACTTTGTGACGTGGGAAACAGTCCGTCATAGAAAAAACGCTAAGAATTATTTCCCGCCCCTTCTCTACAGCAATGAGAAGGGGCGGGAATTGCGAAGCAGGATGTTTTAGTCGTTACTCTCCATCAAGCCCAGCCTGGGCTTCCTGCTGCGCTTGAGCAAAGGCCTCTTCTACCGATTGTTCGCCCAGGGCAATGCGCTCCAAAGCCTTTCCGATGGCATCATTGACTTTGCCCGTGTAAGGACCCCAGTAACCCACTCTGGTCAGATCGAAAGTGCCGCCAACAGCTATAGCGGCATCGTTGGAGTCAACGATCAGATCGATCTGATCCGGGTGTGTACTGTAGGCAAAACCAGTCAAGACAATCTCGCCCTGGTTTGCGCGGCCGGTGACGTAAATGGCAAAGGCGGCTGCCGCGCGTGGGAAAGCTGCACTGGCATTGACGCCAATTCCATTCGTGAAGATCACATCGGCCTTGCCTGCCGGGCCAGCGGGCAGCGAGACGGCCTTCCACGCAACGTCAGGATAGTCCAGTCGCATGTAGTTCACCATCCAGCCACCTTCGTAGGTCATGCCGACCAACTGTTTACCTATGGCCTCTCCGCACCAACTTGCGCTAATCTCCCCCGCGGTTACGGCAGAGCCATCCACATACATTTCATGAAGATAGGTGGCAGCCTCGATCACTTCGGGGCTGTCCAGCAGAGCGGTGGAATAATCATCGCTGACATAGGCGCCGCCATTGCCGAAAGCCCATGGGGCAAAGCGCGCCCAGTCATGACCCTGGCAGAAACCCACATAATCAGTGTTTTCTGTGATGGCTTGGGCGGCTACCTTAACATCATCCCAGGTCCAGTCCGCAGTTGGTTCGTCAATCCCGGCAGCTGCAAAGGCGGCAGGGAGATAGACCAACCCCAGCGTTCCCCAGTCCTTCGGTAGGGCGTAGGTTTGGCCTTCAAGGGTGAAAATACCCAACAGGGGAGGGAGGAAGTCGTCGCGACTTACGCCAGCTTCGGCCATGAAGTCGTCGAGGGCCAACAATTGGCCAGTGGGACCAAAGGCAGTCATCAACTGATCGTCCACGTAGAAAACATCCGGAGCAGTTCCCCCAACCATGGCCGCCTTTAGCTTGACTTGGAAGTCGGTTGGGATAGGTTGATAATCCACCGTGACATTAGGGCAGACCTCAGCAAAGCGTTCGATCGAGTCACGGTAGATCTGTTGCTCGGTCGGATCTCCCCAGCCGGAGAAGACGACGACGGCGTCCTTCTCAACTGGGAAAATGCATTCCGTGTCCATGTCTGCTGCCGGTACCTCAGCTGTTGGCTCCTCTGCCGTTGGTTGGCTGGTAGCCGCGGCGGGGGCGCCGCAAGCCGCTAAGAGCAAACCGGCGATCAGAAGAAATGAAAAGGTAAATATTATTTGGGGACGTTTCGTCTTCATTGCAGCATCTCCTTGTAAAAGATTATGATGTTTATTCAATCGAGCTAATTAGGCTCATTGGAATCCGGACCTTATTACTACCTCCTGCTTGATTGTACTACCATGTCGCCTTTCCTCCTATTGTGTGTGTGCAGTTTTGGGGCAAACAGGTTAGAAACAATACACTTTATTTCCCTTATTGTCTGTTATTCCCTGAGAATTTGCGCTTGGATGGACCGTCTATACTCTATAGAAGCCTTACATGCTAGCTCACAGAAACTTATAGCTTACGGCCTACGCCAATATTTTGGCCAACAAAAAAGCCCCGGCCTCGGTCGGGGCTTTTTTCTATAGGCGCATTATTGAGGCGTCGAGTAGGCTAACCGCAAAGAGCAGCCCAGCTCAGCGTATGCCCGTGTCGCAGAACACCGTGGTTTCGGTCATCGCCCCTGGGCTCACCACCACTGGCTGGTCGGTCATGCAATAAGGAAGGCCGCCTTGCACAGCCGAGCGAATGGCATATTCCCCCACAGGCAAGGTTACCTCAAAGGTGCCATCCGCCTTAGACCAGAATGTCTTGATAACTTGAGTGCCTGCCAGGTTGGTTACCGCCAACTGGGTTTCATAAGGGGTGTCTGGGCAGGGAACCCCTTCCTGCACCACCGGGCAGTTTGGCCCCAGCAGCACCAGGCCGCGGATGCCTTGCCCCTCGGGCGCCGAGCCGCTGCACGCCGCCAAAGTCAGAATGGCGACGACTCCCACAACTAACCACGATTTCTTTATTGAGCTCATAATCCTAATGACGAAAACGCCGGTGTTTTAGTTCCGCAACGCCTGTTCCAGATCGGCGATCAGATCGTCCACATGCTCCACCCCCACCGAAAGCCGGATCAGGCCGGGGTTCACCTCCAGCGGCGAGCCCGCCGTGGAGAGGTGCGTCATCGCCGCCGGCACCTCGATCAGCGATTCGACCCCGCCCAGCGACTCGGCCAGCGCGAAGATGCGCGTGCTTTCCACCACCTTGCGGGCCGCCTCCGCCCCACCTTTCATCACGAAGGAGATCATGCCGCCGCCGTTGTGCATTTGCCGCCGCGCCAACTCCTGCTGCGGGTGAGAACTGTGAAATGGATAGTACACCTCGCGCACCTTGGCGTGCTTCGCCAGGAACTCTGCCACCGCCGCCGCGTTGGCCCCATGGCGTTCCATGCGCAAGTGCAGGGTCTTGATGCCGCGCAGGATAAGGAAGCAATCCAGCGGCCCGGGCACTGCCCCGGCCGCGTTCTGCAGGAACTTCAAGCGTTCGAAAAGTTTGTCATCGTTCAGCGCCACCAACCCCACCACCGCGTCCGAATGGCCGCCTAAATATTTTGTGGCCGAATGCATCACCAGGTCGGCCCCCAGCGCCAGCGGCTGCTGCAAATAAGGTGTGGCGAAGGTGCTGTCCACCGCCAGCAACGGTTTGCTGGAGTGCGCCTTGAGCATCTTGGCAATCGCGGCGATATCCGCGATCTTCAGATGTGGGTTAGTAGGCGTCTCCAGCCAGAACATGCGCGTTTTCTCCGTCAGGGCGGCCTTCACCGCCGCCAGATCGGCCACGTCCACGTAACTGAACTCCAACCCATAGCGCTTGTATTCCTTATCGAACAAACGGAAGGTGCCGCCATACACATCCCCGCCCACCAGGATGTGATCGCCGGGTTCGAAGGTACGGATCACGGTATCCGTGGTGGCCATGCCGGAGGCAAAGGCCAGCCCGTGCGCCGCGCCTTCCAGCGCCGCGATGCAATCTTGCAGCGCGCTGCGCGTCGGGTTGCCTGTGCGGGCGTACTCATAGCCTTTAGTCTTGCCAACGGCTTCCTGGGCATATGTGGAGGTTTGGTAGATGGGCGTCATCACTGCGCCGGTTTTGGGGTCGGGCGGCTGGCCGGCATGGATGGCTAAGGTGTCGAAGTGGTCTTTGGGCATGGATTCACCTCAAGAGAATTGTAATCGAGGGCGGGACGGGGATTCAATGTATAATCCCTTATCTTCGCTGGCTTAATCTTGGGCACCAGAATAATGGAGGAAATTGATGCTTTCCAAACACGCAGGATCATGTCGGAGAGAATATCGGCGATACAGATACCCATGTGTTGCTGGTGGAATTAAAAGAGTCGGGTAACGACGACCAACAAGGCCAAAGTGTTTTAGGTCCTGAAAATATCGCTAATATATTTTAAATTATTAATATATGAACCCTCTTACAATTTTCGGCGTTCAGCCACTCGTCAGATTCGCGAATATCCTTTTGGCGGGTCTCATTGTGGGCACTTTGTTCGGAATTTGGCTCGGATTTAACCCGGCAGGTCTCACCGCATCTGCATACGTCGAGCAACAGCAAAATGCCATTCGGGCGCTCAACGTCACCATGCCAGTTTTCGGTGCGATCTGCATTGTCCTCACAATTACGCATGCACTCCTTGTTCGTTCTAGCCGAATAGCGTTTTACTTGTTGTTGGTCGGTGCGATTTTTCTTATCGTGGCTGGTCTTGTCACTCGGTTCGGCAACCAACCCATCAATGCGGAGGTCATAACCTGGCTAGCAAACGCGCCGCCATCAAATTGGGTGGAAGTTCGTGACCAGTGGTGGACCTGGCATATTATCCGGACCCTAGCCGGTGTTGCGGGGTTCATCTGCATTATAGTTGCGTCGGTCAATCCGACCACTCTGGTGCGCGGCGACCATAACCGAGCGATCATCTAATTCCGCGTAGCAGTCGAGGTGAGTGGGGATCTTAAGTAATCAAGACGAGTCTCATTCATTTTGCAATTCGTGTCGAGTTTCGCTATGATTCCCCCGTAAATATTTTTTATGATTTTCAAATTTCAAAGAATTTACCGCCAAAGAAAAACTTGAAATCGTCCTTTCCGCTCCGGTTCCCGCCTTCACTCAAGAGTTTCGGTCGGGCAGGCGAGGCGAGGCGGGCGGAAGGGGGGTTTGGGGGGAATTCCGCCCGCCGAGCCCAGCCAGTTCTGTTCGGATATTTTCAAACAGACACCGGAAGGTAACGCCCAAGTCTTTGACGTACACTTCGCGCCGCCATATCACCAGCCAACCGGCCATCCCAAGAATGAAGCTCACTGTGGCATAGATCAGCTGCTCGTCCCGCGCCGAAATGCCGCCCAGGTAGCCCGTATCCGCCACCACATAGGCCACTCCCAGCCAGGCAAAGGCAACCAGGGCGATTAGGCCGATCAGCAAAGAAGTATTTGTCTTTTCAAGAATTTCACGGCGGCTTTTCCCTTAGTTAAAACGGTATGTTCCCTCCATTCACTACGTGCCGCTCGCCAAAATTCCAACTCTATAATCTTCGTGCTGATCCGCTCCGCAAGCTATAATTTTCCTGCCAAATGTCAGACATCTTCTTCTCGAATATCGACGAAGCCCCCCTGCCGCCCGCCGAGGTGCGCATTCGCGAACTGGCCGCCAAACCGCGCCGTGACCGCGCCCGCATCGACGTGCATTTCGCCCTCACGCCCTTCCAGCAGCGCCCCAATATCGAGGCCGCCATCCACGACAGCGCCGGGCGCCAGGTGTCCGCCCTCAGCATCGTCGAGGCTCTCGATCCCGCCATGGATTTCACCATGCACCTGCGCGAGGCAGATACCGCCGGCCATTACACCCTGGAGCTGCTGGTGTTCTATGCCGACATTGAGACCCACGCCCCGGCCAACGGCGGCCAGCCCTCGGCGGGTGAGATTCTTGCATCTGCCAAACAGATCGTAGACCGCCGCCAGGTCGAATTCGAAGTGCCTGCGCCTGGCCAAAACTAACGGGCCATATCCGGTCCCTAAGAATAGCAATACCATATTCCACGCCATGATCCCTGAGCCTCTTTCTGACCTCGCCAAGCAGGCCCCCGGCCGTCTAACGCGGGTCAGGCTGGCTTTCCTTGCGCTCAGCGCCCTGCTCCTGGTGACGCTGGCCGCGCCGTTGATCGCTGGCTTCTTCTGGCCTGCCTCGGGCAGCGCCGCCAGCCCAGCGCTGCAGCTTACCGCCACCCCCAGCCCCTTCCAGCCCAGCGGCACGCCCTCCCCCACGCCTACGCCCACCCCAACCGCCACCTCCGGTTTTCAGGCCGGGGGCACGCTCGGCGGAACCATCCTGCTCAGCCTTAGCGAGCAGGGCTACTCCCGCCTCTTTTGGCACCAGCTTTCCGGCCAGCCCTTCACCCGCCTCACCCGCGGCGCCTGGGACGATATCCAGCCCGCCGCCAACCCCGCCACCAGCCAGCTAGCTTTCGCCTCCAACCGCAGCGGCCATTGGGATCTCTACCTGCTCGATCTGCAAACCGGCCTCACCGCCCAACTCAGTGACGACCCGGCCTACGACGGCCGCCCCTCTTGGTCCGCTGATGGCGCCTGGTTGGCCTATGAGCACGCCGACGGCGATAATCTCGAGGTCTATATCCGCCCCGCGGATGGCTCCATCGAACCGGTACCGATCAGCGCCCATGCCGCGCTGGATTATGACCCCGCCTGGCGGCCGGGTGCCCAACAGATCTCTTTCGTTTCCGCCCGCGGCGGCAACCCACAGCTCTGGCTGGTTGATCTGCAAGCCGCTGGCGACGCCCGCTTCCGCCTGATCTCGCCCAGTGATTCCGCCCAAGCCTCACCCGCCTGGTCGCCGGATGGCGCCTGGCTGGCCTGGGCGCAGCAGGAAGACGGCGCCTGGGCCATCTACTCCCAGGACCTCTCCGACCCGGCCGCCGCTCCGCACCGGCTTGGCTTGGGCGCCAACCCCAAATGGAATTTAAATGGCACCGCCATTCTCGCCGAGCTGCAGGACCCGAACCACACTTACCTCACCGCCTATCTTCCCGCCGGTGGCTTGGCGCTGGCACCGAAGATTCTTTCCGGCCGCCTGGAAGGCGCGGCCTGGAGCAGCTCCGCCCTCAGCGACGCGCTGCCTGACCCGCTGGCCGCTGCCGCCCGCGTCACCCCCTCGGCCGAGTGGGCTGCCCTGCGGGCTAATGACTTGGCGCAAGCTGCCGCCAGCCTGGGCACTGCCCCGTTGACTTCAGTCAACGCGCCGTACGAAGAGATCAATGCGGCTGCCCTGGCTCCTTTCGACGCCCTGCGCCAGCGCGCCGCCCAGCTTCTGGGCTGGGATGCGCTCTCCAGTCTTGATTCTGCTTTTCTGCCGCTGGGCTATTTATTACCGCCCGATCGCCAGCAGGATTGGCTTTACACCGGCCGCGCCTTCGAGTTGCACAACGCGCTGCTTGGTGCGGGCTGGATGGCGCTGGTGCGCGAGCAGGTCGACGGCCAGACCTATTGGCGCGTGTATTTGAAGACCGCCGACCAAGCGGGCGGCCCAGGCCGCCCGCTCACTGAACTGCCCTGGGACCTGGCCGCCGGGCAATCGGCCGCCTCTGCCTCCGGCGGAGCCTGGGTGGATTTCACTGCCTTGGCTGCGGACTATGGCTTCGAACGCCTGCCCGCCCTGAGCAACTGGCGCAGTTATTATCAGGGCGCGCTATTCAACCAGTTCGCCCTGCGCGCCGGCCTGACCTGGGAAGAGGCTATGCTGCAAATTTATTCCGCCGCAGACCTGGCCGGCATCCTGGCCGCCGGCTCACCATGAAAATATTTTCTGTCATTGTGAGAACGCATCCCATCTTGTCATTCCGAGGAGAGCGCTCAGCACCGCCTTTAGCGATGCTGCACAGAGCCTGCCCTGAGCGAAGCGAACGGGAGGAATCCGTCTAATGTATATTTTTAACTCATCCTATCTGTTCGAATTAATTGGTTCATTTCGCAGGCGAAATTTCAGTTCTCTCGCAACGTTGATTCTCATTGCCATCGTATCTGCCGCCTGCCAAAGCGCGGCTGCCTCCCCCACCAGTACCCCGCTCCTTCCTCCGCGCCTTGTAGCCACCGCTACCTCAACGCCTTCGCCAACCGCCACCGCGGATCTCGCTGGCCCAGCAGAACTCATTTTGCCCGACTATGTCGCCCCGGCACTGGCGCCATTTCCACTCACTCCTGGCCAGCTGCGCCCCACAGACGTTGGCAGCCCGTTCGATCAGGCCGCCGCTTGGGGCGCACCGTACCAAGCGGCCCATTGGGCCGCGCCGGTAGCGCTCAGCCCCAATGACCATTTCTACTTTTCGCTGCCGGTGGCCCCCGCCAATATCAATAACTCGGTTCCCAGCCAACGCTATGGCGTGATCGACCCGGATTTTGAGAGCGAAAATGCGCACACGGGGTTGGACCTCAGCGTGCACAGCCGTATCCCGGTGCTGGCCGCCGCGCCCGGGGAGGTGTTGTGGGCCAGCTATGGACTGCTCTACAACTCGGTCAACTATCTCGAGGACCCCTACGGCATCGCCGTAGTCATCCTCCACGATTTTGGCTACGAAGGCCGCCGCCTCTACACCATCTATGGCCATCTCTCCGAGGCCAACGTCGAGGTGGGCGACCAGGTGGAGCGCGGCCAGCTAATCGCCCTCTCCGGCAGCACCGGGCAATCCACCGGGCCGCACCTGCACTTCGAGGTGCGCACCGGAACCAACACCATCTACTTCACCCGCAACCCGGAGATGTGGATCGCCCCGCCCGAGGGCGCGGGGGCCCTGGTGGGCCGCGTCGAAAACACGAATGGGGCCAGGCTGCTCAACCGTCTCGTGGAACTTGTCTCTCAGGATAGCGGCAAGCGCTATATCGTCTACACCTACGCCACCCCCTATCGCATCCTGGCCGATGATTATTACGCAGAGAACCTGGTGCTCGGCGACCTGCCCGCCGGCCGCTACACGCTGGGCATTCCTTTTATGTTCGTGTGGCAGCGCGTGGATATCGAGATCAAGCCCGGCGCAGTGACCTACTTCGAATTCCACGGCCTGGACGGCTTCAGCTTCGACCTGCCAACCGTGCCGCGGCCGGAGAACGCGCCGGGCTAGCTGTAGCTTTCAAAGAGCCTGCCAAGCAGGCTCTTCTTATTTAAGGTCGCTCACCCCCTTCTGGCCTCGACAAGGTATGGTCAGGCGGGAACTCGCCCGACCTTACAGTTGTGTAAGGTCCCCAAAAGTAGTAGAGTTCACTCTTGTATTTGAGTTAACCCCCCCTCGGGCTAACTGCACCAACGGGTGAACAAAATATCGACCGTCAAACGAGGGGAGGGGCTGCGGGCTCTGTTTGCGTCCCTCGTTGCCGCCATTCTGGTTGTAATCCTCTTTGCCCCACAGTTCACCGCCCGCGGCGCTCCATCCCTTAGCATCGAATTGATTACCTGGGGCGTGATTGGATTAGATTCCAACAATGTCGCAGTCGGACCGAACACATTTCCGGTGGGAGCCAGGGTTTGCAATAATGGCTCAACTGCAGCAACGGGGCTGGTTTCCACCTTTGTTTGGGATAACGCCAATACCTACATTAACACCCAGGCGGGATCCCTTACTACCCTAAACCAAACCAGCCTGGGAGTTGGGGCTTGCGTTGATTTTTATTACAACGTCCAGATCACCCGCAACGCCGCCGCCTACTTCTCCAGCCGTGATTTTCATATCACCATCGATTCGAACGAGACCAGCCTGGATACGACCCCGATTGGCTATGAGCTGTATGTGGAGAAGTTGATCTCCCAAAACCGTAATTCGGTCATCAGCATCATCTGCTCGAACTGCATGGGAAGCGCGCCAAATTACACGGTCCTGGTCGGGTCTACTTACCAGTTTGTGTTCGTCCATTCCACAGCCACCAATGGCTATGAGCAGTTGGAGAGTTTTCTCAATTTTCCAAATCACATTTTCCAGATCCTTTCTGTTGCCAGCACTTTCACAGCTCCTCCGCTCTTCACCAGCGACATCTTGAATCAGGATGGCTGCACCTGGGACCCCGTTCCTTCAAGCCCCGACTATAACAGTTGCCTTGCCACCGGCAAAATCGGAGGCGCTATAACTTCCACCTATCAGATCCGCATCCTTGCTGGCGGAGGCCCCACCACGATCGGCGGGATGATCTACGACTATTCCGGTTCCAGCTTTCATTACAATAGTGACTTTGGCGACATAGTTATCAATGTGACTGCTATTGATCCCACGCCAACTCCCACCGTAACCAATACTGCGACCAACACCCCAACGAACACACCAACCTTTACTCCGACCAACACGCCAACTAATACACCCACCTTTACTTCGACCAACACGCCAACTAACACGCCCACCAGCACTGCTACCAACACAGCGACGAATACTCCGACAAATACAC
>CAZNFL010000027.1:0-37040 GCA_964572455.1 uncultured Anaerolineaceae bacterium | reverse complement strand
GCACGCCAAGCAACACACCGACAGAGATGGCCACGGAAACTCCAACGGGCACGCCAACCGAGACCCCGACCAACGATCCAAACGCGACAGCCACACCTTCGCCCACGTCTTCCAACACGCCCGACGGTTCGGCCACGCCCACTAGAACGCCAACCGCCACCAACACGGGTTCAGCCATCGTGGTCGACCCAGCTGTAACCAAGTCCGGCAACCCGCTTATAGCTGGGGTGGGCGACACCGTGATCTATACGATTAAGGTGTTCAATAACGGCATCATCAACGCCACCAACGTGGTCGTGGTTGACACCAAGCCCGCCTTCCTGGATATTGTCAATGTTTCGGTCGATCCAGCCGGGCCCAGCATCACAGTGTCTGGCACCACAGTGACCATCGATATCGGCACGGTCACGCCTTCTGATCTCTTTGTGATCACGATCGAAACTGTGGTCAACAATTTAGGCCAGTTCCCCGGCGGAACCAACAGAGTGAGGTTGACCGCCGACCAGGACGATGATCTGGAAAATAATTTTGATAAGGCTCTGCTGCGCATTCCCCAAACGGACCCGGCTGTTTTGCCCGCCACGGGCTTTGCGCCAGGGCAGGTCACCGCTTTGCTGCAACCCGAGACCAACCAGTACCGCGCCCTGGGTGACCTGTGGCTGGAAGTGCCCGACCTGGATCTTGCCATGGACATTGTCGGAGTGCCGCGCAGCCAGGCAGGTTGGGACGTGACCTGGTTGTGGGACGACGCCGGTTATCTGGAAGGAACGGCCTTCCCTACCCACGAAGGCAATTCGGGCATTGCGGGCCACTCGGTGCTGGCCTCTGGCCTACCCGGCCCGTTCGCGAAATTAGGCTCTCTGCAATGGGGCGACACCATAACCATCCACGCCTGGGGCCTCAAATACAACTATGCGGTGCGCGTAGTCTTAGAAGTGCGCCCAGGCGACCTGTCTGTGTTGGGGCACGAAGAGTACACCTGGGTCACCTTGATTGCCTGTGAAGATTATGATCCCAACCTTGGGGAGTATGAGACGCGCGTCGTAGTCCGCGCCGTGTTACTGGACGTGCAGCCAGAGTTAGGATCCACACAATACCCTTAGAGACGTCTTGCATGCGCACTTGGTCAGCCAAGAGCGCCTCGGCCACCTGCCGGCCGGTCGCTACACACTTGGCCTCCCCTACCTGGCCGTGTGGCAGCGGGTGGATATCGAGATCAGGCCCGGCGCGGTGACCTACTTCGAGTTCAAGGGGCTAGAAGGCTATGATTTCTCTTTGCCTGCGATCCCCTTGCCAGAAAACTTGCCAAATAACTAAGACGTGGAGAACCTGGCTCAGCGAAGCTGAAGCCAAGGAACGCGCCGGGGAACTAACTAGCGGTTATTGTTGCGGCCTTGTTTATTGTCCCTGCCCCTGTTCCATATGCACCTTCTGCCAAAACTCGTTTTCGGCATCGGAATAATCGTCGAAGCGATCATAAACCCCATCCACCAGGGCCCCACCTTGTCCTCCCCAATACCAACCTTCCCAAAGCTCATTCTCAATGAAAGCCGCACAAGGCGTCACCCAATTGACGTAGTAAGGCTCTCCACGGTCAGGCGTGGCCTGAAAGCTCACAAAGGTACTGCCATCCGGCATTTTAGTAAACGTTCCCTTTAAATCGGCTTGGAAGAATCGAATTCCGATGTCATGCGTGCCAGGGCACTCGGGGTTGGAAAATTCGCCTGTATGGAAGTATGTGATTTGCGCCAACCCTTCCAGTGTTCCCCCTTCCACAGCGCGCAGCGAGAATTTCGCAAACGTGCGAACCCTCTGATGATGATAGCCGTCATCATAGACGACCATTTGATCTAGAAGCAACTCATCCGTACCCCAGAAGCAAGCGTCATCTTTTTCGTCGAAGTTATAAGTCTCAGGTTCCTTATATTTTCCATCCAAATCGAAATCTTCCATGCCGTCGAAGCAACCGCCGCCATCCGCGTCCTCGTCCAACTCCATCGCCACACCATCATTGTCGTAGTCGCGCCCAAGGAACGACAGAGATGCCAATGCATACCCCCATTGCTCGTCATAAATACTTGAGCGCAGGTCGTCTTTGTCTTTTAGGTCATCCTTATCGGTATCCTCATCGTTCGGGAAGGTGCCAAAGCGCTCGGTCTCGTCGAAGTCCACGATGCCATCGCCGTCCGAGTGCATGCTGATCTCGGGATCATTCATCACCGGAATAGAAGCGGGAGAGACCATCCAATAATATTTCCAGGGGACAGCGGAAAGGTCCACCGCGTAGGCTCCCCACCATGGATCGTTGATCATCACGTAACGCGTCGTGGTGTCTTCATAATAGCCGGTGATGACGAACATATGACCTGGGAGTTGCGCCGCCATAATCGGGCTACCCGCATCGATGGCCAGCTGGACATCCGCCCATATCACATCCAGTGTTTCCGGCTGTGGACGATAAACGACCTCGCCTTCCAAGGCGAATTTCAACGCTGCGTCGCTTTCTGGTGGGCGAAAACCTTGGCCATACATCAGGTCCCACTCAGGGCCAGGCAGCGTATCGTTGAGGATCTCAAATCCAATGCGATCCTGGCTCAGGTCCCCGCCAAAAAATGCGTTGATCATGGCCACAGAAGCCAGTGCGCAATTGCCGTTGTCGGCTGGGTCGGCGCGATCCAGAACCATATGGTCCACATCCCAGGCGTGTGCGCCGGTCTCGTTCTTGGATTCAAGAAGCAACATGGCGGTGTCTTTATGCTGGCTGATGAGGGGCACCCCCAGGCTGGCCTGGGCTTGTGGCGCGGCCTGATGCAGGCTTGAAAGCCCTAAATCGACGGTGAGGGTCTGCACCGGTGAGAACTCGGCCGTCTCGCCGCCCTGTGCAATGGCTTGCACGCGCCAGAAATATGAGCCTGCCTGCAACTCAACCGCCACTTCCGGCGTGTCAACCGTTTCGTCAACGATCAACGCGCTGAAAGCCTCATCACTGGCGACTTGGGCACGATATTGGGTGGCTCCCGCAACCGGATACCAACTGAGCTCAAAGCTGGTTTGGTTCACGATCGCCCCGTTGATCGGAACCATCACCTCCACACCGAGTTGGGGGTTGGCCGCGCCGGGCGTTGCCTGGGCAGCTGTGAAGACGGTCCATTCCAAGTGATCAGGTCGAATGGAACGCGGGAAACGCCCGATGGTCATTCCCGGCTCGATATCGGAGATGATGCCTCCCCGGCTCAAATTAGTTGCAGCAGCTTGGCCGGCGCCCCAGGCGGCCCGGTCGAGCAGGGTGCCGTCCGCGGCGTATAGTTCGACGAACCCGGATTCAGGGTCCACGAATCCGGCTGCGTCCGCATGGATGGTGTTGCCTTCTGCGGGGTCGGCGCCATCGAAGAGGATCAACAGGAAGAGGTCGGCAGCAAGCTGGTTGACGTCCTCAGGCAGGGGAAACGATTCACCACGCTGGTTGAGCAGATAGAGCCCGGTCAAGGAGACGCTCCCACCGGAGCTCTTCAGCTCGACAAAAGCCGCCCCGCCCGACTCTGGCAGAAACAATATTTCGTTCAGCAGCGCGCGGCTGGCCGCAGCTTGATCTGGCCCGCTTGGACCGGGGGATTGGGCAGGAGCACAGGCGGAAAGGTAGACGAAAAGGAGAAGGCCCCCAAGGGATACAAATCGTCGCGCAGCCATAAGGACCTGCCTTCCATTAAGATTGAGCAGGACGGGCATATTTGAACCAGAAGCCCGCAGATAAAAAGTATAGCATGCCTGCATCTGTAAACCACACAGCGACCTGCCGGCCGGCCGCCACACGTGGATATCGAGATCAAGCCCGGCGCAGTGACCTACTTCTAATTCCACGGCCTGGATGGCTTCAGGTTCGACACACACGCCGAACCGCTGCCCAGGAACGCGCCGACGAATTAGCCGCTATTGGTAACTAGGGCAATGAAATATCGCTAGCGGAAAAGACTGAGACCTTGACATGCTATTTTGCGGATTTAACTAGCGAATCCAAGAAACGAGATTGTGAAGAATTGCCAATGAGCATGTTAAATCCCTAACTTGTCAAACAAAATCTGGTTGCGCTTTTTAGCAGTATCTAGAATGAGATCAAAACTCTTAATTTCAATTAGCGCATTGTAATTTGGATGGTAGCGGAAATACCAATCCTCGTTCCCCACTCTCTGAAACGTTTCACGATCTAAAATGGCACGAAGTTTGGATGTCAGATCGCAAATGACATGGCAATAAATCAACCCGCCGTTAACTACAGAAAACGTTCTGCCATCCTTATTAACGGGGGACCCAGTGCGAATTGTTTCTAAATAATCGAGAATTTGAGAATAAGGGTTTTCTTCATCAGTATATTCATTTCGCATTGGACGTTTAAACTCAAATATGTCTAGAGCCTTATACGGTTGAGAAGTTTCGTTAACCTCTACTGTAGCAAATGTATAAACATATAAGTCTGGGCGCTTTCTATTCTTTCCATTACCAGATTGATGGTGGCCTGGAATCTGGCTAAATTGTTTATCTGAAGCAATGTATGTGTTGTAGGCGAGTCTTTCGTCCAACAACCAAAGGTTGTGTTCTTTATATGTAATATCATCCGAGGATGATCTAATGGGGAATACAAAATTATGTATTACCCCTTCTGGCTCAAAATTTCCATCTTCTTTGATTTTTATTGCTTTATGAAGCAATTCAAGCACTATCTTTCTTTGAATAATATATTCGGCAAGCTCGGCTTTGCCAGGTTCATTCAATTCCTCGACAAGCTCCTTTAATCGGGCTTTGGAAGATTCGGAAGAAGCTAATTCATTCTCTGTAAGACTGAGTACCTCTTTTGCCTCTTGATTTAGCCTTGAACGCAATGCCAAGTGGATTTTCTGAAGTTCTTCACCAATGGTTCCTTTTTCTATACTAGCAAAGGGTATCTCGCTTATCAAATTCTTGTGATTCTTGTATATATAAGAGTAGTAAGGGGCGTCTTTGGTAATGTATTCTTTAACCTTTTGCTCTCGTTCTGCGATTGCTTTTGAAAGGAATTTGTTAAGATATTTTTTTGTTGAACTAATTATGGCAGTAGAAATTTCCTTCCTAGTCGGTTCCTCTAATAGTGAATTTATCTCGCGGTCCCTAGAAATATCGAAACCATTTCTTAGCTGGTTTACATTTCGATCCAGGTAATTGGACTCGACATATCCAACGTAAATGTAATCTTGACCATCCATACTTATTTTTCCAGGCAAATCTGGCACTCTTTCCTGGGTGAGATTTTCGGTCTCAACGACTCTTCCCGCTGCGACATAGTAAATTTTATGTTCTCGATTTCTTTGTGAGTGATACCTTGTTTTTGCATGCACAACGTCGAATTTCTCTCTATTTAACTCAAAACCATCTCGTTTTCCTGCTTCAGAAATAAACCGCTCAAAAACGTCAACCAACCTTAACGTTTCGCCGCCATCCTCATGTATGGTGATTTCCGGAACATTCGCCCTCATGAAATATGGAAGGAAATGTGTAACTATTTCTTCGGCTATGGTTTCTTTTCGTTTTGGAATATACGCTTTATACAGTGGTCTACAATTTATTAACCTTATTTCTGAACCAGTTTCTGATTCACCCGGAACATCCGTAATGGAAAGGTTTTCGATTCCCGTTGCTTTAGTGAAATTAAATCTGATTCTCTTCGTTTTAGAAGAATCCATATATATGCTATCAATTTCTGCGTTATCAAAAACTTTTAGCCATGTGACTCTCCCTAGCCCCTTACCACCTTTCGGAAGTTTCCATTCAGTACTTAATTCCGAAAAGGCTTGATAATTTTCTGGTCTAAAACCAATTCCGTTATCGGAAACTTTAAATCCTTGTATTTCTAATATTCCCGGTTTTGATCAGTCTTATCCAACAGGATTTCCTGCGGTATCCTCTCTATCTCTATCGCGATTTTTCCTGTAACAGATTCTTCTCTTTCATCAATTGCATCGATCGAATTGGATATTGCCTCAAAAAGCGCATCCAAGGCTCTGGATGGCGGGAAATTGATTTGCTCTACGTAATTAGGAAAATTAAGTCGCACTTATTTCTCCAATAAGGGGATGGTATTAACGAGTTTCCTGACTTGATCTGCGTTCACTTCTCCAAAACGCTCGTTACCCTTTCCAGGGGCACACGCTGCCCCTCTGACGCAAACAACGTTAGCTCCAAGTTTCCAAAACTTCGGTAGTTCATCTAATGTTATTGAACCTGCAAACCAGGCTTCCTTGCCTGCGTTACCAAGCTCACGTGCCAACCTCTCCAATTCTCCAATCGAGCACAAATCAAGAAGCCCTTCTCCAGAAAGTTTGTTATATGTATCTATAAGCAGTCCGTCGGCTTGAATAGCATTTACTAAAGCCAAGCCGTCTCTTAGTGGATCAAAGTATCTTCTCAAATCAGAATCAATAAAGACAGCCGGAAATAGTTTCTTCTCGGGAAACCATTTTCGTACTGTACGGACAATGGTTTCTCCAAGATAAGCTGCTGCTTCCAGCGGAAGTTCTGCCAGCCCGAATTTGATTAAGTCTGCTCCAGCCGTAGCCACTCCTAACGCTGCTTGACATGCAGAAGCGCGCACGGACTGAACCTCTCCTATATTTGTCGAGACAAGGACATCGCGTTGACCACTTGAAAGTATTTTCTCTTTTACTGCTTGGATATTCAGAGGATAGGAGGTGCCTAGGGCAGAAACTGGGTATTCCACATCGGCGATTAGCGCTCCGCCATGCACGGCAGCCATGGCTTCGTTAGGCCCTCGTATGCTAACAAGTAATTTCTGTACCCGAACTTCTCTAGTCATAATTTTTCGCCTATAAAACGAGTTTTATGCAAGTTATTCTGCAGCACCAATAATCCATAATTGAGCACCAAGGTCTCTACAAGCCGAAGCTGCACCATGCAACAACGTATCAAGCTGCCGCAACCTTTTGTATTCTTGACTGTTTTTTCCCCTTCGTGCTCGCTTGAGCGACTCTTCTCTAATTCGAGGTTGAACAATAACAACATTCCGGTCGTAATCAGCTCCAAGTTCACCCAGGGTGCTCAAAAACTCTTCTTTTTTTATAAGCGCGCCGTCTTTCCAGACAAGTTTACCCACCTTTTTCTCCATAGTTTGTTCGAAAGCCTCCGCAATAAGCAATTGATCTAAATGCCTGAGATTCTTTACAGCTTGACTCGTAACCACCTCAAAATCTGACACAGAAACTTGCCTATTTGCTTTACTACTGCTCGAATGTTTTATGTGTATCAGAGTTAGAAGTGATTTTTCTTTGCTTGTATCTACGTGAATGAAATCTGCAATTTCCATAGAGCCGTCATTGCAGGTCAACCAACCCGTGGATTTGGCTTTGCCTTCCATATCGGGCCAATGGTTTTTCACCCAATCAAAGAGAGAATCCTCTTTACCGATGTTTGACAAGTTTTGGTTATTCGGTTTTTCTTTCCCTATGTTATATCCGGTCATATTACCCCATGCAAATCTTTCAAATGGTATATCCCTATGGATTAATTCGTAGATTGCTCCATGGCTTAGTGTATGCCCTGACTCGAACCACACTTTTGTGCTCTCTTTGCTTCTTATGAGAGAAAGACCTATTTCAAAGTTCTCCTGCACTTCTAGCGAAGCGGGCAATCCTGTTACCAAAAATGTCAGATTACCAAGATCGTCACGAGTTACGTCTAAAGTGAAAGACCCGAGAAGCACCTGTTTTAGCAAAAGATCTGCAGTAATTGCCATGTGGTTCGGCTCACCACCAGGTGCAAGCTGAATGTTGTCGAAACTTGAATTTTCGGCCCAATTTTCAAGCAAGGCAAGATTGTCTACTTCTCCAGGTGGATTGTCAGCTAATAACTGCCAAGGAGCAATCGAAATATCAAAAGGCCCCTCAAGTTCCTGGAAGTTGCCTGAAGCTGCAGCAACTATTGGTATCGGACGCTCCAGCGGCTCTAGGACTGCTTCGAGGTGCCTTAGGAGATTAGCTAATTCGCCTATGAATTCTCTCCAATTATGTGATGGCCCTAGCCAGACTTTAGATTTACGCGGCGTCACACCAATAGAAAATTCCTCGCCAGCTATGTTCGCTTTGCTCCTTGCGGCAGTGAAATGATATGACTGATCCCCCAATGGATCTAGGGCATCGCGAAGATCAAGACCAGTAAGGATTTTATTATCCGCTTTTGCCGAAGTTCTACGATGAGCACCCGATAACCATAATGTCCTTGTTGAGCCAGTTAAGAATGCTGCGTGCAGAATTCCTGACGGAATAAATTCCAATGAAGCAAACCCAGGCTTTACTCGCGACAGAATTCCTAGTCTAATTGTCTTGCTGATTCCTGATTCAGATGAGTAAATTGCGATATGCTGGCTGTTGCGGGCAACTAAAATCAAGTGGTTGGCTAAATCCTCAATCTCATTTGATGAATACCAAGATGGAGAAAGGCGCTGGACGTAATGAACCGTTCCAATTTGCAATTCATTGCTCCGAAACGATTTCTTCACTTCAACAATTGTGGTTTCGGACCCATCTTCGTTATCTTCAAGAACTTGGACTAAGTCATCTATGACGAGGGCGACGCTTCTCGTCTCGTCATGATCCAGTCTAATTTTTAACAACAAGAATGATTGGTATGGCTTTAAGCTTTTAAGATCAACCATTCAAACATCACCTCCCTTTTTAAATTGGGAAAATAAAAAACGCTTGTTACTATTCTACAACACTTTGACAAATTAGCCCTTTTGTTCTATGGCCTTTCTGATATTGGATCCCTTGACACCATCATCTCCTTCTCCCTAAATTCCCGCTTGCCTGCGACAACATAGCCGCCAGCATTCGGCGAGCAGCTACCGGTCCTCGGGCTTCGCCTGGCCGCCGCCGTCCGCTGCCAGGGCGCCCGTGGGCGCCAACTATAGTGCTGATTTCACGGCACCACCATCAAACATAAGCGCATGCCCGTGGATAAAGGATGCAGCTGGGGAAGCAAGCCAGGCAACAGTCTTACCGAACTCTTCGGCCGTGCCAATTCGTCCAAGCGGAATCTCCTTGGAAAGCAATGCGATTTCATTCTCAAGGCTATGGCCACTTCTCTTTGCTCTATCCCTCATTAATTCTTCGACTCTTGCGGTCAGGGTCCACGTTGGATTTATTGAGTTCACCCGAATCCCTTTTGGACCCAATTCATTTGCCAAAGATTTCGTCAAGCCGATCACGGCTAAACGAAGGGAATTTGAAAGGACAAGATGATCAATGGGCTGTTTGACCGAATACGACTGAGTAGCGACAATGCTTCCCGCGCCTTTGGAGATCATTTGAGGCACAACCGCGTAGCATAAACGAACGGCACTCATCAGAGTCTGATTCACGGCGATCTCCCAATCTTGCAGACTGAGCTCCAAAAAGGCACCCGGTTTGGGTCCACCTGCATTTAAAAACAAGATATCTATTTGGCCAAATTCCTTATTGGTGGACGAAATCAAGTTCTCAATGTCACTTGGTTTGGTCAAGTCGCAGTGAACCGCCAGGACCTTACCCCCCGTAGCTTTGCGAATTTCTTCAGCAGCCTTATCGATCAAATCAGTGTGGGAACAGATCGCCACGCTAACACCTTCCCGGGCAAACTCCATCGCCACAGCCTTACCTAATCCCCTGGATGCAGCCGTTACCAGGGCAACCTTGCCATTTAGCTGAAGATCCATAAACCGAGAACCTCCTTAATTCAAAAAAAAATCGGGCCAACCCGGATTAGCCTTGGGTCCTGTTTAAGAGCTTGATCAGATAAGCCAAAACAATCACCCGAGGAACGGGTCAAGGTCGGCTAACCTTTTACGGCCCCCAGGGTAAATCCAGCTACTAATCGGTCCAAGAAAAAATTGTAAGCGATGCCCACCGGTAGAGCCACTATCGCCGCAGCCGCCATGAGGGATTGCCAATAGAACACATCGCCACGAATCAACTCGGTGGGCACCCCCACACTGATCGTCCTTTGCGCTGAAGAAGAAACAAAGGCCAGGGCATAAATAAACTCATGTAAAGTCAAGGTGAATGTAAATACGGTCACCGCAATGATGCCGGACAGGGAAAGGGGCAACACCACTTTAATAAAGCTGACCATTCGGCTATAGCCATCTACCATGGCAGCTTCTACCAGATCTTGTGGAATAGATTTAAAGAAACCCATTAATAGCCAGGTAGCAAAGGGGATTGAAATTGTGGGGTAGACCACCACCAGCGCCCAGAGCGTGTTATTTAAACCCAGGCTTACCACGACGCGAGATAGCGGAATAAAAAGCAAGGTCGGGGGAATCAAATAGACCAAGAAGATCCCTATCCCGGCCCGCGCCCCCCAGCGGCCGGTTAAGCGAGCAAGACTGTAGGCTGCTGGGATGGCGATAACCAAGGTGATCACAACCACAAGAATCCCGACGACCAAAGAATTGCGCAAAAAGCCAACATAATTGGTGCTTTCAAATAGAAAGTTGATATGGTCGAGCGTAGGGGGCTCATTAAACAAAAAGGGATTATTCGCTGTCTGATAAAGGTCTTTGTCCTGTTTAAACATGGTAATGAGCATCCAAACAAATGGTGCAGCTGAGAAAAAGCAAAACCCAGCAACGACTAGGTAGAACAGAGCCCTGCGTAATTTCCGAATAATTTTGATTGCCATTATGATACTTCCATGCGCCGGGCTCCCCGTAGAAATATTATTACCGCGGCCAGCAAGACCGGGAAAATGAATAAGGCGATAGCAGCTCCCTCACCAAGGGCTCCACTTTCAATCCCTTTGATATAAGCCCAGGTGGGCAGGATCTGCGTATAGTAGACTGGTCCCCCTCGAGTTAGCACATAAACGACCGCCATATCTCCAAAAGTAAATAGCAGACTAAACAGCACCGCCACGGTCATAATTGGCAGGATCAGAGGCAGCTTTATCTGGAAAAGAACCCTCCAAAAGCTTGCCCCATCCACGTCGGCTTGGTCCAACAGGTCTTTGGATATGGAGGTTAAGCCGGCCATCAAGATCACAGCTGAGAGCGGCAGCATCCTCCAGACATATACGAGGATAATTGAAGCTTGGGCTAATTCCAAGTTGCCCAAATAATATAAATTATTTTGCAATCCCAGGATCGCGTCCGGAGATCCGAGAAGATTGAAATGGCGCAAGACCCAGTCAATCGGGCTGAATTTTGAATCGAGGAGCCAAAGCCAACCCACCGTTCCCAGCGCAACGGGCGTCGCCCAGGGCAGCATAATCAGCAATCTGGCAATCCATTTGCCGCGAAAGTCGGTCGATAAAATAATGGCAAGGATATTTGCTAATACGATGGTGATTACTTGTGAAACCAGAGTAAATAGGAATGTGTTTTTTAAGCTCTGCAGAAATTCAGGGGTCTGGATAACGCGCCGGAAATTCTCCAGGCCCGCAAATTTAAGATCGGTATTGCCAACCGTGATATCGGAAAGACTAAATGCAATGGCGAGGACAAAGGGGATCCCAACCAGGAGCACGATATAGGCAATCGCGGGAAACAAAAATAACGATCCCAGAAAACCTTCATTATCTGTAAGAAAACGGATCCGCGGCAGAAATACCCTTTTTTTTATGATCGAATTACCATTCTTCATTCGATGGGCCTGGGTTCGATGCGCCCTTGCGATTTCTTATCGAAGAAGCGCAATTGATTTTTCTGCACGGCAAAATCATAGGTGGTTTCTGCGCTGATTTTGACATCAATTTCAGACCCTAACTTGGCGACGATCCTGGTCTCTGGGTTAATACCCTGCAGGCTTCCATAGGCAAGTTGATCGGCCCCCAGGTACTCAACCCGATTTACCCTAAATTTAAAGGTTTGAACCTTGGCGCCGTTGGTGATTACTTCCTTTGGCAAAAACTGTTCTGGACGAAACCCAAACAAAAACTCGCCTCTTTCTATCAAGTTCATTCCAGGTGAGCCAAGAAATGTGGCCACAAATATGTTCGCCGACTCATGGTAAACCTCCCTGGGTGTCCCCACCTGCATTATCCTGCCACCAGCCATCACGACAATCCGGTCGCCCATTCCCAGAGCTTCGATCTGGTCATGGGTGACAAAAATAGTCGTAATCCCAAGTTTTCGCTGAAAGCGTTGTAATTCGTCGCGAGCGGATGCCCTTAGTTTTGCATCGAGATTCGACAAGGGCTCATCCAATAGCAAGACTGCGGGTTCTTTGGCTAGAGCCCTACTCAAGGCCACGCGTTGTCTTTCGCCACCGGACAGTTGGCGTGGTTTTCGATCGAGCAAATGCTGGATGTCCAATACCGAGGCTGCCCAAATCACCTTTTCTTTCAACACTTCTTTTTTCAACCCGCCCCGAGCTCTTAAGGGGAAGGCGATATTATTGAATACTGTCATATGGGGATACAAGGCATAACTCTGAAAAACCATGCCGATCGGTCTGGCGCGGGGAGGTAAATCGGTTACCACTTTCCCATCGATGGCCACATCGCCACTACTGGGTTTTTCTAGGCCCGCGATCATGCGCATCAGCGTTGTCTTTCCACACCCTGAGGGTCCAAGAATTACTAATAATTCCCCTTCATTGACCGAGAGATCAACCCCATTCACGGCCTTTACCTCACCAAAGTGTTTTGTAAGGTTTCTTATGTCAACGGATTTCATCCTGTTTCCCTTTGCAGCGGTGTTAGAAAATATCAAACTGGAATGGTCTTATTGCGACATCGCATTTCGAAAATCAAGACCGGAAAGAGAAGCCTGAACTGGCCAGTAAGAATGGGACAACCTGCTCCTTGTCCACTCAAGACGACCAGTTCAGGGTCTTTGATCCTGCGTTCTTTGAAAGGTTCTGAATATTTAGTTCATTCTTTCAAAGGTTTTCCGATTGACTATTCGTTGCAGCCAACCAAACCCTGATCACGCCATTTTTCAAAGATGGTATTAACTTGGGCTTCGGCTTCAGCAACAGCCTCCTCAGCGGTCTTTTCGCCCCGCGCCACCTGCGCCATCATGGTCTCAATGATGTTCGAGCCGAAGATTTCGCCAATGGCCGGATTCGTAGGGCCCGGATAGCCGAGCCAGGCGACCCAATCCTTTGCTGTTCCGAGCACGGCGAGCTTGTCTGCCGGGCGAGACCCAAAGGGATCGTTAGCAAGCCAGCCGTCTAGTTGTGGAACGGTGCTTGGAAAAGCCGGGAACGTGTAGAGCTTGCTATTGAAAACCGCTTGGTTGTAGTTTGCGGTGAGGTGCAGCAAGAAAGCTTTTGCTGCTTCCAGTTCTGCGCCTTCAACGTAACTCGGAATTACGTAGATTGCCCAAACGTGGGATGAAGCATGTTGATCCCCGCGCGGTCCAATCAGCGCCGGACCAAACCCGATATTGTCAGCCGCGGCCGGATCAATATCTTGCAGAGACCGATAGGCAGATATGGAGTTGAGGATGTAGGAAAGTTCACCGGCAATCAACCCTTGGTTGTTGGAGGCGGCAGTCCAGGCAAACACTTCATCGGTCATTGTAGTTTGATAAAGGTTTGCCATGTATTCAACAGCCTCAATTGTTTCCGGGGAGTTCAAGACCACACATTCGTTTTCGTCCTGGACTGAACCACCAAACGACCAAATGATCGCTCGGGATGCCATGCGTGAGTCAAGCTCAGGAGACAAGCCTAACCCCAATGGCACACCAAACTGATCTTTGATCGCTTTTCCGCCGACCAGGAGGTCATCCCAAGTCTTGGGCCCCTCAGGGAAACCGACAGCGGTCCATAGTTCAATATCGTAGTCAGCTGGGTCAGGCACCCAGCCATGGCAGTAGCCATAGTAGGTACCAGTCGCCGGCAGGTAAGAACTTTTAGCGCAGGTTTCAACCTGGTCGCCAAACAATTCTTGGGCCTGAAGATTGACATCGGTCAGATCGTGCAAACCATTGATAAACGCGGCTGGGGGAAAAACCATCTCAATCAAACTCGGACCTTCGCCGGCGTCAATGGCGGCAGTTAAAGATGCGGGGAGCTCAGCGAGGGCAATATGATCTACGGCCACATCAACTCCGTTAGCCTCACCCCAAGCTTGTGCAAAGGGATCAAACCAGACATCATATTGCGGAACAAAGTGGCTCCATTGAAGAATATGGAGCGGAGTTCCTTCGGGGAATTTTTCAAGTTCCACAGGTACCACAACGGTTTGTACCACAGGAACCACAACTGTTTCCTTCACAACGCCTGGCGTTCCACAGGCAGCCAGGATCATTACCGCGACAATCGCGAAAGCTAGGACAGCATAAGCCTTGCTTGCTTTCATTTCTTGACTCCTTTGAGTGGGTTATACGCAGGGTTTTTAGCTATTTATTTCTTGCCATTCCTCCTTTCGGATTATTTTCAAAAAAACAGGCGATTCTGAGTAGATGTCTATACATATCTTAAATTATTATAATATGGTTTTTAGATCGAATCTTCAACAACCCCTTTTTGAGCAAGAAAGGGAAGCTTCGATAAACGGTCAGGGTTCTTCCTATTTTTTTTCATAAGAATTTTCATTTTGTGGACATGTAGACATTTCCAGGTGATTTCATGCACGCTTACCCCGTTCTTGGCCGCGTTCATTTCATAGATCGCCGTTAACCGTTTGCTAGAGGCATATGGCTACATCGACAGCTTGACAAACTAGCCCTTTTGTTCTATTATCTTCCTAATATTAGAACACCTGTTTCTCGGAGGCTACGACATGGCAAGAACGAAGGCTAGCTCTAACGGCAAAGATGCTCAGAACGGCCATCACGAGGCTGCTCCCCAGCAAGACGAGCGCCTCAAAACCCTGCAGCGCACCCTGGACGAGATTATGAAGCGCTTCGGCGAAGGGGCCATCATGCGCCTGGGCGAATCCACCATTATGGCCGTCGAGGCCATCCCCACCGGCTCCCTCTCCCTCGACCTGGCCCTCGGCATCGGCGGCGTACCCCGCGGCCGGGTCACCGAGATCTACGGCCCCGAATCCTCAGGCAAGACCACCATCTGCCAGCACCTGGTAGCCGAGGTCCAGAAGCGCGGCGGCACTGCTGCCTTCATCGACATGGAACACGCCCTCGACCCCAGCTACGCCGCCCGCTGCGGTGTGGACATTGATTCCCTGCTGGTCGCCCAGCCCGACACCGGCGAGCAAGCCCTGGAGATCGCCGAAGCCCTGGTACGCTCCGGCGCCGTCGAAATGGTCATCATCGACTCCGTAGCCGCCCTGGTGCCCCGCTCCGAGATCGAAGGCGACATGGGCGACGCCACCATGGGCATGCAAGCCCGCCTCATGTCGCAAGCGCTGCGCAAGCTCTCCGGCGCCATCAAGCAGACCAATACCGCCATGATCTTCACCAATCAATTGCGCCAGAAGATCGGCGTCATGTTCGGCAACCCCGAAACCACCAGCGGCGGCATGGCCCTCAAGTTCTACGCCTCCGTGCGCATGGACGTGCGCCGCATCCAATCCATCAAGACCGGGCAGGATGTGGTCGGCAACCGCACCCGCGTGCGCGTGGTGAAGAACAAGGTCGCCCCGCCCTTCCAGACCGCCGAGTTCGACATCATGTACAACGAAGGCATCTCCAAGAGCGGCGACGTGCTGGACCTCTCAGTTGCTTACGAGATCGTCGAAAAGCGCGGCTCCTTCTACAGCTATGGAGACGAGCGCCTGGGCCAGGGCCGCGAGAGCTCCAAAGATTACCTGCGCGAACATCCCGAGCTCGCTGAGACCATCGAAACCCAGATACGTGAAAAAGTGCTCACCCAGCAGCCCGCCGTATATAATGGCGGCGATGAGGACCAAGAACTCGAGAATGCTGAAGCGGTCGAAGAACTAGCAACGATTGAGGCTTAATCAGACAGGATTGGGCGGTTCCCGCCCAATCCTTGTCATTTCGAGCGAGGGCGAAGCCCGACGAGAAATTTCTATTGCGCCGTTTTATGATCTCCTTTGCGGGTGAGAAACCTACTTATTATGTTTACATCCTAGCCAATAACTCTGGAATTACGTACATTGGATTGACCAGCAACATTCTCCGCCGAGTGGAAGAGCACAAAACAGGCAAACATCCTGGTTTTCTAAGCACTACAAAACGACTAAGCTGGTTTATTACGAAGAGCACCAATATGTATATGATGCTATTTATCGGGAAAAGCAGATAAAAACATGGCGCAAGGAAAAGAAACGAGATCTGATTAAAAGCCAAAATCTGAAATGGGACGATTTGAGCGAAGAATGGTTTGCCGATCGATAATTAGTTGCCTTGTTACCAGCTAGCGCACTGGTAAAACTATCTCTTTAGAAATTCCTCGTCGGGCTAAGCGTGGGAAACAGCTTTACAAAAAGCTGCTTCCCAAAGCAGCCCTCGCTCGGAATGACAAGTTATGTATACTAAGGCGATGATTGACCGGACAAAAAAGAAATTAACTCAGGTTGCTTTGTTTCTAGTCTTAGGGGTCCTCGCAGCCTGCACGCGCAGCGCGCTGCCCGCAGACCAGCCTTACTTCATCCCCCCCACTCTGCAGGGCATCTCCGCCCCGCTGATCCTGGAGAAGCCCACCCCGGGGCCGGCCACCGCCACCCCGATCTGCGAAAATAATCTCGTCTTCCTGCGAGACGTCACCGTGCCCGACGGCCAGCATTTCCTCGCAGGCCAGACCATTGATAAGAGCTGGGAAGTGCGCAACGATGGCACCTGCCCCTGGGTGCAGGGCTACTCACTGCAACTGGTGGACGGCATCGCCATGGGCGCCATAGACCGCCAGGCTTTGCCGCAAACGGCTCCCGGCGCAACCGTGGTCATCACCATCCAGTTCCGCGCCCCGCAGCAGCCCGGCACTTACCGCACCGCCTGGAAAGCCCACGACCAGTCCGGCCAACCTTTCGGCGTGCAGATCTACATGGAAATTATTGTGGATGAATGAAACCACCCACCAACCCAACTGCCATCGCCTTCCAAAAATTGCTCACCAAACTTGGCCTTAACGGCCAAGTTGTTGAATTCAGCGAGACCACCCGCACCGCCGCGGATGCGGCCGCCGCTATCGGCTGCGACGTGGGTCAGATCGTGAAATCGCTGGTGTTCAAGGCCAATGACAGCCTTCAGGCTGTCTTGGTCTACACCAGCGGCGCCCACCGCGTGGACGAAGCCCGCATCGAAGACGTCGTCGGCGAGAAGCTGGGCAAGGCCGACGCCGAGTTCGTGCGGGCGGTCACCGGCTACGCCATCGGCGGCGTGCCGCCCTTTGGTTACGCGCCCGTGCAGCACACCTACGTCGACGAAAGCTTGCTAGCCTACGAAACCATCTGGGCCGCCGCAGGCACGCCGAATGCGGTTTTCCCACTGCGCCCAGCCGAGCTGGTGCAGCACAGCCGAGGCAAAGTGATGGCCGTGGCCAAGGAGATTGAGTGAACCAATCCAGGCAAAGCTACTTGAAATTGTTCGAGGAATATCAAGACCTCAAGGATTCTTTTCTCGCGATTGTCTCGGATGAAGATCTTGCTCACCACATACCCGGCAGCCCCACTCTCGGAGAGTTATGCAAGGAGGTCGGCGAGACGGAGCAATCCTATATCAATTCGTTCAAGCCACCCTACAAGCTTAATTTCCGCTACCGCAATCCAGACGCCTCGCTTGCTAAAAGCGTGAGCGGGTTGGCCGCCTGGTATGCCAATCTGGACAAGGAATTCAAAGATATCCTGGAAGCCTTTAGCGACGAAGAGTGGGAAGCCGCCATCATTCACCGCGGCACCTGGCCGGTGCCGTTGCGCCAAAACCTGGATATTTACAGAGAAGCCTTGCTCATCTTTTGCGGGAAAGCCTGGGTGCATCTGCATGCCCTGGGTAAATCTCTGCCCGAGCATTGGCGGGACTGGATAGGGTAGTAAAAACGGCCGGTGCAAAAGCACCGGCCGTTAGTTTACTTAGTCGAAGGGGGGCAAAGCTGAACTTACACCGTACCTTCTTCCCACGAATGCAGATACTTCTCCTGCTCCGGGGTAAGCGTATCGATCTTCACTCCCATGGCTTCCAGCTTGAGGCGGGCGATCTCGCGGTCGATGTCTTCGGGCACCGGGTAGACCTTGTTTTCCAGCTTGTCGGCGTTTTTGGCCATATATTCGGCGCTCAGCGCCTGGTTGGCGAAAGACATGTCCATCACGCTGGCGGGGTGGCCTTCGGCAGCGGCCAGGTTCACCAGGCGGCCTTCGGCGAGGACATGGATGGCGCGGCCGTCCAGGAGCTGGTATTGATCCACAAACGGGCGCACCAGCCGTTTTTCCTTGGCCATTTTCTCCAAGGAGGGGATGTTGATCTCCACATTGAAATGGCCGGAGTTGGCCACGATAGCGCCGTCCTTCATGGCCTCAAAATGCTGCGTGTCCAGCACGTTTATGTCGCCGGTGACGGTAACGAAGATGTCACCGATCTTGGCGGCCTGCGCCATCGGCATCACGCGGAAGCCGGTCATCACCGCTTCCAAAGCCAGCATCGGGTCGATCTCGGTGACCACCACATTGGCGCCCATGCCGCGCGCCCGGTCCGCCAGGCCGCGGCCGCACCAGCCATAGCCGGCGACCACGAAGGTCTTGCCAGCCAGCAGGATGTTGGTGGCGCGGATGATACCGTCGATAGTGGATTGGCCGGTGCCATAGCGGTTATCGAAGTAGTGCTTGGTCATTGCATCGTTCACCGCCATCACCGGGAACTCCAGCGCGCCGTCGGCCGCCATCGCTTTCAAGCGGATCACGCCGGTGGTGGTCTCCTCGGTGCCGCCTACTATGTCTTTCAGCAGATCGCGGCGGTTCTTGTGTAGCTCGCTCACCAGGTCTGCGCCGTCGTCCATGGTCATATGCGGCTTATGGTCCAGGCCGGCATTCAGGTGGCTGTAGTAAGTGGCTTTGTCCTCGCCTTTGATGGCGAAGACAGGGATCTCGTCGTGCGAGACGAGGGAAGCAGCCACGTCATCTTGCGTCGAGAGCGGGTTAGAAGCCACCAGCACCACGTCCGCGCCGCCGGCTTGCAGCGTACGCGCCAGGTTGCCGGTCTCGGCAGTAACGTGCAGGCAAGCCGAGAGCCGCAGACCTTTCAGCGGGCGCTCCTTGGCGAAGCGCTCCATGATGGAACGCAGCACGGGCATTTCGCGCTCGGCCCAGTCGATGCGCCGGCGGCCGCCTTCGGCTTGTTTGAGGTCTTTGATGTCGTATTTGTCCATATCAGTCAAAACTCCATTCGAGAACAAGGTGATTAATAGATTAATCGATTAATCTATTAATCGCTTAGTCAATTACGAACCGACGATTGCTTATTCAGCAACAGGATATCCAGTTTGCCTCCGTCGTCGTAGAACTGGCGATAGCGTGTCAGGAATTCCTGCGCAGTGAAATGATGCACTTGCGGGCCTTCATTCTCCAGACAGTAGGTGGCAGCCAGCGATCCCAGTTGGGCACAAACTGCCCAATCGAGACCCAGGCGATAGCCGGTTAGGAAGCCGGCGCGGAAAGCGTCTCCGCCGCCGGTGGGGTCCACAATGTGATCGGTTGGCACAGCTTCCACGGTTTGTTGCCCGCCGTCGAAATAGACCACGGCGCCTTTGGGACCCAGGGTCACCACCATAAAATGGAGATGGGACATAAGGTCTTCTACGGTCATCTTGGTCTTGTCTTTGATCAGCTCGAACTCGTAGGCATTGACGAACAGCGCATGGGCGCCTTCCAAGCCGCGCCGCAGCACGTCACCCTCGAAGCGAATGATCTGCTGGCTCGGATCGTAGACATAAGGGATGCCCAATTCAATGCATTCACGTACGTAGAGTTCCATGGCAGCCGGCTCGTTGGGGGAAATGATCACCAGTTCGGGCACGTCACCGGCCAGTTCGCGCAGCGAAAGCTCGGCGGCGTGGGCCATGGCCCCGGGATAAAAGCTGGCCACCTGCGCATTGGATCTGTCGGTGGTGGCGAAATAGGAGGCGGTGTACTTGCCCGGCACTACTTTGACGTTCAGTGTGTCCACGCCCTGCTCCTCGAGCCAAGTGCGATATTCTTCGAAGTCCTCGCCTACCGTGGCCAGCACGCGCGGCCGCCCGCCCAGCAACGCCAGAGTGTATGCGATGTTGGGGGCGATGCCGCCGCGCCGGCGCACCAAGGTATCCACCAAGAAAGAGAGGCTGATTTTCTCGAGATGCTCGACAAGTAGGTGGTCTTTGAAAAACCCGGGGAAGGTCATCAGGTAGTCGTAAGCGACTGAACCAGTGACTAGAATGTCCATGCGATCGTTTAGGCCTCGACAGTAAAAGACGCCCTTCATGAGAGCGTCTGTGCTGTGAAGCGAGTAAAGTCTAGCACGGGATAGGGAGAATGTCAAAAGGGCTCTTCTGCATTGCGAGCGAGGCGACGCCCTCTTGACGAAAAGGGTCTTGTATAATCCAATTAGTCATGGACTCAAGCACTCTCGGCAACCTGGCCACCGCGCTCACCGCCTGGGGCGCCGCCTTCCTGCTGGCCCTGTGGGCCAGCCTGGTCTATTGGACCTATCGCGACGCACAGGCGCGCCTGCGTGAGCCGGTGCGCCGTTGGCTGGCCGTGTTGGTGAGCGTGGTCTTGTTCATTCCCGGGGTGCTCATCTATTTGCTGCTGCGTCCCCCGCGCACTTTAGAAGAGGAATACCTGGTAACGCTGGAAGAAGAGGCTTTACTGCGAGCGATCGAGGATAGCGAGGGAAAGAAATAAGTGGTAGAAGCCAGCGAGTTGAGGAAAAGAGCGCAGCATTTTGCGCCCCGCAAATTTCAAAAGAGGCTATCTCTTTAGCGCACCCCAACCGGCGTACTTGGCTTTACTTCCTAATTCTTCTTCGATCCGCAAAAGTTGATTGAACTTCGCCGTCCGCTCCGAGCGGGCAGGCGCACCCGTCTTGATCTGGCCCATATTGAGGCCCACGGCCAGGTCGGCGATAGTATTGTCTTCAGTCTCGCCGGAGCGATGCGAAGCGACCGTGCCCCAGCTGGCTTGCTGGCAAAGCCTGACCGCTTCTGTAGTTTCGGTCAGGCTACCGATCTGATTGACCTTGACCAGCAGCGCGTTGCAGGCTTTCTCGTCGATGGCACGGCGCACGAAGGCGGGGTTGGTAACCAGCAGGTCGTCTCCCACTAACTGCACCTTGCCGCCGATCTGCTTGTTGAGCGCTTTCCAGCCATCCCAATCCTCCTGGGCCAACCCATCTTCGATGGAAACAATGGGATATTGCTTCGCCCAGGATTCCCAAAAGGCCACCATCTCGGCGCTGCTCAGGCGGCGGCCTTCTTTGCGTAAGCTGTAGTCTTTTTTGTCTTCGTCGAACAGCTCGCTGGCGGCCGGGTCGAGCGCAATGCTGATCTGCTCGCCGGCGTTGTAGCCGGCTTTCTCGATGGCCTGCAGGATCACCTCGATGGCTTCGGCGTTGCTCTTGAGCGCCGGAGCGTAACCGCCCTCGTCGCCCACCAGGGTGGTGTAGCCCTTTTCTTTCAGGACGCCCCTCAAGTTGTGATAGACCTCCACGCCCCAGCGCAGGCCTTCGCTAAAGCTGGGGGCGCCCAGCGGCATGACCATGAATTCCTGGAAATCGGTGGATTGCCAGCCGGTGTGCACGCCGCCGTTGAGGATGTTCATCATCGGCACCGGCAGCAACGTGGCGCCTTCCCCGCCTAGGTAGCGATAGAGCGGCATACCGTGCGAGGCGGCGGCTGCCTTGGCCGCTGCCAGGCTGACCCCCAGGATGGCATTAGCGCCTAGCTTGGCCTTATTTGGCGTGCCATCTAGCTTTATAAGCACATCATCCAGGGCTTTCTGGTCGTCCGGGTTCGCGCCTTTTAGCTTGGCTGCAATGGGCCCATTCACATTGTCTACAGCTTTAGTGACGCCTTTCCCTAAGTAGTGCGATTTGTCACCGTCACGCAGTTCGAGAGCCTCGTAGATGCCCGTGGATGCGCCCGAGGGTACCGCGGCCCGGCCTAAGCTGCCATCCTCCAGACGGACGTCAACTTCAATGGTGGGATTGCCGCGCGAATCGAGGATCTGCCGCGCATGGATGGATTTGATTTTTGACATGCTGATTTCTCCGTGGGAATTATTGTAAGCGAAAAAGTAGGGGCGGGTCTAAGACCCGCCCACTCGTTGGACGAATTAACTCTATAGGGGGCGGGTTTGAGACCCGCCCCAACAAACTTACTTGGAAACTTCTTCTTTTATTGAAATGCTATTTTGTTTAACGCCGGCGCGTTCGGCCGCGGCCTGGACGAAGGCCAGGAAGAGCGGATGCGGGCGCGTGGGGCGCGAGAGGAATTCGGGATGGAATTGGGTCCCAAGCATGAAAGGATGGTTGGCCAGTTCGGCAATTTCCACCAGCTGGTTATCCGGCGAGACCCCGGAAAAACGCATGCCGTGCTGCTCAAAGGCTTCGCGGGCCGCATTATTGAACTCGAAGCGGTGGCGGTGGCGTTCGGAAATTATGCCATCGCCGTAAGCTTTAGCGGCCACCGTGCCGGGCACCAACCGGCAGGGGTACACGCCCAGCCGCATGGTAGCGCCTTTATCGGCCAGCTCACGCTGGTCCGGCATGAGGTCGATGACCGGGTACGAAGACCCCGGATCGAACTCCGTAGAGTTGGCTTCGCTGTACCCGAGCACATTGCGGGCGAACTCGATCGCCATCACCTGCATGCCGAGGCAGAGCCCAAAATAAGGAGTCTTGTTTTCGCGCGCATATTGAGCGGCCTGCACCTTGCCTTCGATACCGCGGCTGTCAAAACCGCCTGGCACCAGGATGCCATCGGCGGCGCGCACTTCTTCCCAGCCGCGGCCTTTCTCTAACTCCGCGGAATGGATCCAGTCGATCTCCACCTGCACACCCAGCGCCAGGCCGGCGTGGACCAGGGACTCGCGCACGCTCATATAAGCGTCGTGGAGTTCCACATATTTGCCAACCAGCGCCACGCGCACTACCGGCTTCTTCATTCTCGCCTGTTTAACCATGCGTTCCCACTCTTTCCAGTCCGGCTTGCGGCGCGGTTTCAGATTGAGTATTTCCATAATGTAGTCGGCCACGCCCAGGTTCTCCAAAAGCAAGGGGACCTCGTACATCACATCTGTGGTGACCACGGGGACTACGCCGCGCGGGTCCACATCGCAGAATTGGGCGATCTTGGTCAGTAGGTCGGCTGGGATGGTATGGTCAGCACGCGCCACGATCATGTTGGGCGAAATGCCCAGGGCGCGCAGCTCCCGTACCGAATGCTGGGTGGGCTTAGTCTTCAGTTCGTTGGTGGCGCCGATATGCGGAAGCCAGGTGGTGTGGATGTAAAAGGTGTTGTCGCGGCCAGCATCGCTGCGCATCTGGCGCAGCGCTTCGATGAAGGGCAACGACTCAATATCACCCACGGTGCCGCCCACCTCGACGAGGATGACCTCGGCGCCGGTTTCCTTGGGCACCAGCCCGATGCGGCGCTTGATCTCGTTGGTGATGTGCGGGATCACCTGGATGGTGCCACCCAGGTAATCGCCGCGGCGCTCCTTGGCGATCACATCCGCGTAGACTTGGCCGGTGGTTACATTGCAAACCCGGCTCAATTTTTCATCCACGAAACGCTCGTAGTGACCCAGATCGAGGTCCGTCTCGGCGCCATCTTCGAGCACATACACCTCGCCGTGCTGGTACGGGCTCATCGTGCCCGGGTCGACGTTAATGTACGGGTCGAGCTTTTGGACGGCCACCTTAAAGCCGCGCTCTTTGAGCAGGCGGCCGATGGCCGCGCAGGTAACGCCCTTGCCCACGGAACTAACTACCCCGCCGGTAATAAAAATATATTTAATATCCATGGGTCCTTCCTCCTTACTCATACGATGTTCAGGTTTAGCTTGCTGACGGGGTTGGCGAGAATATTCGCGGATTGACGCGCAGGGCTAAATTAAACGAAACGGGGAGGGGTGTCGGCAGGGACCCCCTCCCCGAGGAGCAAAACAGTCATGTGGTTTTGATCGGATCGTTTATGCAGCATAAGCTTCCAGGTGGGCCGCTGCGCGGCGTATCTCAAGGAAGATAATACCCAATTTCGATTCGGTTCGGGGGGCCAGGAAAAAGCTATTAGCGGTGACTACGGCCGAAGCGATAATATCGGGAGCGTCTGCTTGCAGCTTCCGAAGGCGGTTGACTATTTCGGTGACACGCATTTCCGCCATGGCGATTTAACGTGCTCAGTCTACCATAAGGGATATGGCGCGCACAACTAGGAAAGGGCAGTGAGTAGTGATTGGGAAATAGTCAATCAGGTCTCAGGCAGTCAGGAGATCGGAATTACAGATGCTAAAATGATGTTGGTTCAGACCACCCCCTTTTTCTGCGGGTGGACGTTGGCGTTTAACCTGTTCACTAACCACCAATCACTGGAGTTTTATGTTCTGGCGAAAAAACAAGACGAACGACAACCCGCCCTTCATTATCGTTGGTCTGGGCAACCCGGGGCCGGAATACAAGCATAACCGGCACAATGTCGGCTTTATGGTGCTTGACGAATTGGCCAAAATGCTGGATACCAAGTTCGGCCGCATGCAGGCCAACGCCTTGGTAGCCGACGCCCGCCGCGGAGACCAGCGCTTAGTGCTAGCCAAGCCGCGCACCTTTATGAACCGCTCGGGGCCGGCGGTGGGTGGGCTGCTGCGCTTCTACAAGGCGCCGCTGGAGCGGCTGTTGGTGATCTACGACGACGCTGACCTGCCCTTTGAGGCCCTGCGCCTGCGCCCCGACGGGGGTTCGGCCGGCCAGAAAGGGATGAAATCGATTATTGAAAATCTCGCAGGTGAGGGCTTTGCCCGCCTGCGGGTGGGCATTGGGCGCCCCAAAGGCCGCATGCGGACGCCTGACCATGTCTTGCAGGACTTTTCGCGAGGGGAAAGAGAAGCGCTGTCCTTTGTGCTCCAACGGGCGGCAGAAGCCGCACTGGCCTTCGTCGATGAAGGCATCGTGGCGGCCATGAACCGCTACAACCCCCAGGAGAAATGAAGCCGCTCTTAGGCCGCATTCTCTTGCAGCCGGCTCTTGCCGACCTGCAAAACGAACTCGCTGGCGACCAGCGATCGTTGCAATTGGGTCTGATCCGTTCGGGGCGGCTGCCGGTAGTAGCCGCGCTCAGCGAAGCAACCGCCCGGCCTATCCTACTGCTCACCCAGCGCCGAGACCGGACCCTCGCTTATTTTGAAGAGCTGGGACTGTGGTCACCGCAGGCTGAGCGGCTATTTTTCCCCGAACCCAGTTCCCTATTCTATGAAAATGCGCCCTGGAGCGAAACAGCCCGCCGCGAACGGCTGAGTGTGCTGGCCCGCCTGGCACTCCCGGGATCCGGCAAGTCGCCGGTCATCCTGGCCTCTGCCCGCGCCATTATGGCGCGCACCTTGCCAAAGGCCGATTTCGTGCAGGCCAGCCGCGGGGTCGACTGCGGCATGCGCAACGAACCACTGGCGCTGGCCGAACAATTGGTGCACATGGGCTATGAGAGCGCTAGTTCCGTCACCGCGCCCGGGCAGTTCGCTCGGCGCGGCGGCATCCTGGATGTGTGGGCGATGCAGGACGAGCTGCCTAGCCGCCTGGAATTCTTCGGCGACGAGGTGGACAGCCTGCGCCGCTTCGACCCTGCCAGCCAGCGCACAGTGGTGGAAGTCGAGCATTTGATTCTTACGCCGGCCCGAGAATATTTGCTTGGCAGGGCGCCGGATTTGGGACTCGAAGCCAAGGAACTCTCCGAATTCCATACCCCGCTGCTGCACCCCGATAGCGTCGGCATCTTCGATTACCTGCCCGCCGACGCGCTGATCTGCATCGACGATTTGGAAGCGCTGAACGAGCAGATCGGGGAATTGGAAACGCAAGCGGTGGCGCTGCGCGCTGAAGGCTTGGAAAGCGGCGCCCTGAATAAAGAATACCCACTCCCCTATCTTCCCCTGGACGAGATCCGCGATCTGCTCAGCGACCGGCAGGTGATCGAGTTGGGCCCCGCGGCCGCTATCGAGGAAGCGCAGGGACTAGCGCGATTGTTCCGCCCCGGTCCCCGCTTCGGCGGCCAACTCAAGCCTATGCTGGACCACGTGGAGAATATATTGGACGCCGGCGACGAAGTCCATCTGGTTTCACGGCAGGCTGCCCGCCTGCAAGACCTGTGGCAGGAACGCAGTTTTCGGCGCGGCAAGCTAGCCGAGCCGCATTTCAAAGAAGGCAGCCTGGGCGATGGTTGGGTGCTCTCGCCAACCGGGGCGCCATCTGTCCACTTGCTGACGGATGGCGAGGTCTTCGGTTGGGAGCGGCCGCAGCCGCGGCGCCAGCCCCTGGTGGTACGCGAAGCGCCCGAGGCGCCTTACGTTGACCTTCAAACGGATGAAGTGGTAGTGCATATCGATCATGGCATCGGTTTGTTCAAGGGCTTAGTCGAAGCCAAGATCGAGGGCATTACCCGCGAATTTCTGCGGGTGGAATATGCCGGGGGCGATCAGCTCTACGTCCCGGTGCACCAGGCCGACCGCCTGACGCGCTACGTCGGCGGGCGCGGCGAGGCGCCGGTGCTGAGCCGGCTGGGCGGCACGGAATGGCGCGGCACCAAGTCACGCGTGCGCCGCGCCGTGGAGGCCATTGCCGAGGATCTCTTGGAGTTGTACGCCAAGCGCGAATTGGTGACGGGCTATGCCTTTGCGCCCGATTCGGCTTGGCAGCGCGAACTGGAAGCCAGTTTCCCTTACGTGGAAACCAAAGACCAATTGCGCGTGCTGGAAGAAGTGAAGCGCGATATGCAGAGCCCGCGACCCATGGACCGCCTGGTGTGCGGCGATGCCGGCTACGGAAAAACGGAGATCGCCTTACGGGCCGCGTTCAAGGCGGTGATGGATGGCAAGCAAGTGGCCTTGCTGGTGCCGACCACCGTGCTGGCCCAGCAACATTACGAAACATTCCGCCAGCGCCTGGCCGCCTTCCCGGTCAAAGTGGACATGCTCTCTCGTTTCCGCAGCCCGCGGGAACAGGCTGAGACGCTAGCCAACCTGGCGGCCGGGCGGCTGGATATCGTTATCGGCACCCACCGCCTGGTGCAGAAAGATGTGCAATTCAAGGATCTGGGCCTGCTGATCATTGACGAGGAGCAGCGCTTTGGGGTGACCCACAAGGAGTACTTGAAGAAGATGCGCACTGAGGTGGACGTGCTTACCATGACAGCCACCCCCATCCCGCGTACCCTATATATGGCGCTGACCGGGGTGCGTGATATCTCAACGATCAATACACCACCTGAGGAACGCTTGCCGGTGGTCACTCATGTGGGCCCCTACTCGGAGGAGCTGATCCGCCGGGCTATCCTGCGCGAGCTGGACCGCGGCGGGCAGATCTTCTTCGTGCACAACCGGGTGCAGACCATCGAGGCCATGCGCCGCCAGATCCACCGGCTGGCGCCGGAAGTGCGACTGGCGGTAGCTCACGGCCAGATGGCCGAACACGAGCTGGCTGAGCGCATGCTGGAATTTACCGGCGGCCAGATCGACCTGCTACTCACCACCACTATTATTGAATCCGGATTGGATATCCCCAACGCCAATACCTTGATCGTAGACCGGGCGGATGCGTTTGGGTTAGCGCAGCTTTACCAATTGCGCGGCCGGGTGGGCCGCGGCGCCCAGCGCGCCTATGCCTACTTTTTCCGCCATCCGCAGCGCGCCAGCACCCAGGAGGGCCGCCAGCGTCTGGATACCATCGCCGAGAATACGCAACTGGGCTCAGGCTTTTCGGTGGCAATGCGCGATCTGGAGATCCGCGGCACAGGGGACCTGTTGGGCACCCGCCAGCACGGCCTGATCGCCTCCGTGGGTTTTCACTTATATACGCGGCTATTGAGCAAGGCGGTCATCGATCTGAAACGCAGCGGCAAACTGGCGCCGGGTTCTGGAGCAGCGCACGCCAGCCTTTATCACCCCATCATTAACGTGGATCTACCGATTGAGGTGAGTATCCCCAGCGCCTATGTGACCGATAAAGCCATGCGGCTCAAACTCTATCGCCGCCTGGCGGATATTCATGACATCGATGAGATCGAAGCCCTGGAAGAGGAATTTGCGGATCGCTTTGGGAAGCTGCCGGCGGAGGTGAGCAATCTGCTCTATCAGCTCCAGGTGCGCGTGCTGGCTGAGCAGGCTGGCCTGGTTTCAATCAGCCTGGAGAACCGCCAATTGGCTTTGCGCTTCCCCAGCCGCCGGCCCAACGAAGCGCCGCGCCGCTTCCCGGATCTTGGAGCCGGGGTGCGCACCAGCAAGAACACCGTGTGGCTCTCGGGGCTGGAAGAGGCGAAATGGCGGGCGCGGCTGGTGGATGTGCTGGAGCGTTTGGGGGCGAGGCAGGAAGTGCTGGAGACGATTAAATAAAGCCGAGTCCCAGACTCGCCCTACCGACCTCTACAAAAGTTTACCGAACGCTGTTAATCCACGGCTTGCGCCACGAACTCGATTTCGAGGATCACCGCATCTTCTAGCTCAGCAACCTGGCGCGGCAGACGGATAACGCCCAACCCAAATTGTTCCCGCGAAATGGTTGTCCGACCCAGGCCGTGCAAGCGACTCTCGGAATCTACGGTTACGCTCATATCGAAGATGACTTCGAGAGTTACATCCCGCACGGTGAGAT
Source organism: uncultured Anaerolineaceae bacterium (assembly GCA_964572455.1). Classification (GTDB taxonomy): domain Bacteria; phylum Chloroflexota; class Anaerolineae; order Anaerolineales; family UBA11579; genus JAMCZK01. Next base: position 8,329 of record CAZNFL010000027.1, on the reverse strand, counting down.
CGCCGATGATCTGAAATACAAAGGTATCGCCTATGGCGCCAGTGGTGGGCAGCCCGACGATGCTCTTGGTGGTGAAGGTGATGAATTCAAATTCGCCCGTATCCAGGATCTCGTTTTGGATCGCCCGGTTACGGAAATCATTATCCGTCACCAGGGTGCGGGCATTCACTTGGATTACTCCCATCTGCACGTTGGCCGGGTTGCTTGTGTCGATCAGGATCTGGGCAGCTACTTGGTCGGTGACTCCAACCACGCTAGTGGCCTCGCCATTGAGGACCTCACCGATAATGAAACGCGCTTGGCTTTCGCCTTGCACCAACTCGGCAACGATTACACCGGCTGGCGCGGCAGCGGTGGGTTCGGCCTCGGCGAGCGGCGTAGATTCGGCAGGCGAAGTATCAGTGGCCTGCACTGGGATGGCAGTCATGGCGCCGCTGGGGGTGGCCGGTGGGCGGAACACATAGGCAACAGCAACGCCAGCGGCCAGGAGGCCAATGGTCCCGACAACGGCAACAATGATCAGGATTCTTCGAGCCATGAGCTACTACTCCTCAACCATGGGGGTTTGAAATTTGTCCCCGTCGAAGAAAGGCCAGCCTAGGGCGCGGCCCAAAGCCGCCCCACCGTGCTCTTGCCGGAGCCGGCCACCCCCATGACGATAATGGCTTGCGGGCTCTCGGTGCTATTTTTCCGAGGCGGCAATGTATTTCAGGATCAGGTCTCGGGCCTGGCGAGCGCGGCCGATGTTGCGGAACAAGATCTCGGCCTGGTCGGTGCCCGAGGTCTGGATGCTCAGGTGGCTGGCTCCAAAAATTGCACCGATAATTCCCTGATTTATTGATACATCGGTGATCTTCGAAATGGGTACGGTGCGCTCGTCCTTATCGAAAAAGCCGGTGATGAAGACCACGCGGTTTGGCGAGACTTCAAGCACGCGAGTGGAGAAAAGGTTCGACAGGGGAGCAAAGAGAAAATGGGGTTTAAAACGTTCTACATTTGAGCTTTCCATGGATGTCCTCTTTAGGTCGATAAGATTGCCCCATTATAAAAGAGAAAACGAACTTAAGATTTCCGCTGGTTGATGCTCACGTGCAGGTCATACATGGCGGCCAGGATCTTGGCTTCGTTGGCTTCGATCTCCGCCGGCGAGGCCGAAAGCGAAGAAGCCAGGACGATGGCATGCGCCATTTCTTCGACGGCTACAGAGACCTTCAAGGCGCGGTCGAGTTCATCGGCCACGGTCACCAGGCCGTGGTTGGCCATGATGGCGGCGCGGGACCCGGCGGCGGCCTTCACCGTCACCTCGCCCACGGCCTCAGTGCCCGGGCGGGCATAGGGCGCCACCGGCACCGGCCCGCCCAGCAGCATGCCCGCCTCGGCAAGCACAATGGGCATGGATTCCTTGCCGGTGATGCTGAATACGGTTGAATATTTGGCATGCGTATGCAAGACCGCGTTCACATCCGCGCGTTTCTTGTAAAACGCCAGATGGAGTGCATGCTCGCTGGTCGGCTGCCACCTGCCTTCAATACGTTTCCCGTCCAAAGACACGACGCAAATATCTTCAGGCTGCCGCTTGTCGTAGGCGATGCCGCTGGGGGTGATGGCAATCTGTCCATGTTGGCGGTTATAGATGGAGATATTGCCCTGGCCATCATGCGCCAAGCCATTGGCAAGGATCTGTTTGCCAACCTCTACGATCTGTTTTCTTTCATCGGGGAGCAACATGGTATACCTCAGGCGGGTTGCTGCAAGTATTGACCGCTAACAGCCATTTTCAAACTATCGCTGAACGGAGGATAAGCAATGCCGAATTCCGTGACTATCCCGGTAACGTACCTGGACGGGGTCACGTCGAAAGCTGGGTTGCGCACCGGATAAGCGGCAGGAATAAGCTTCTGGCCGAACGGCGCGCGCAGTTCCTCAGGGGAGCGCTCTTCGATCGGGATGAGATCTCCCGAACGGAGACTCAGGTCAATTGTTGAGGTGGGCACCACCGGGTAGAAAGGCACATTGTTTTCTTTGGCGAGCACTGCCAAGCCGTAAGTTCCGATCTTATTAGCTACATCCCCATTGGCCGCGGTGCGGTCAGACCCAACCAGCACCAGGTCCACTGTACCTGAGCGCATGAATGAACCTGCCGCCCCATCCACAATGATCTCGAAAGGGATACCGAGCTCGTTCAGCTCCCAGGCCGAGAGTCGGGCGCCTTGCAAACGCGGCCGGGTCTCATCCAGCAGCACGTGGATCTTTTTGCCCTGTTCGTGGGCGGAACGGATCACGCCCAAAGCGGTGCCCCAGTCGACTGTGGCCAGGGCGCCTGTGTTGCAATGATGCAGGATCGTGTCGCCATCCTTAACCAGCGCCGCGCCAAATTCGGCCATGCGCTTGTTGATCTCCACATCGTCGTCGGCGATCTTCTGGGCCACCGCCAGCATCTGGCGGCTGAGCTCATCGGCGCTGCTCAACTTGCCGTCGGACAATACGTCCATCACCCGGTCCACCGCCCAAGCCAGGTTGACGGCTGTAGGCCGGGCGGCTTTCATGCGCTGGGCGGCCTCCATCATGTATGCCGTCAGCTGGTCGCGGGTCTTGGCGCCTGATTGAAAAGCGGCCAGCGCCATACCAAAGGCCGCCGCTGCGCCGATAGCCGGCGCGCCGCGCACCGCCATCTGGGCGATGGCTTCGGCGACGCTAGAGTAATCATCGAAGGAGATGAGCTTCAGTTCCCAGGGTAATAAGCGCTGGTCGATCATGCGCACTTTGTTTTGATGCCAATCAACTGTCCTCATTATTTACGTTTCTCGCTCTTCTTCTCTCGTCAACAGGCGAATGATCTGCTCCTGGGATGGATACTTGCTGATCAAACTAGCAGCGCTACCCAATTCGAAGTCGGCCTGCGTATACCCGGGCGCCATGGTTGTGCCCAAAAGCGTCCATTCGCCTCCAGGAGCCACGCGTAAACCTTGCCAGGCGTCTCGTCGGGCGACGTGCTGCACCTTATGACCATTAACTATATCCGCTCCCAAGATCACTTTCGTTGTAGTACCGTCCGGATGGAGCTCGTATAGTTCCGCGGGATCGCCAATATGATAGTGATAGATCTCGTCGGTGGGCAATTTATGCAAAGCGGAAAACGATTCGGGGGTCAGCAGGAAAAGAATAGCTGAGCAAGTAGATTTGTTTTCGGCATAGCGCTCGGGAAGGTGCTCTTTCAGGATTTCATCATCTGCAACATAGGTTTGACGATAGTAACCTCCTTCTAAAGGAAGCTCCTCAAGCTGCAGCAGTCGTTTTAGGTCTTCGGCGGAAAGGCGTTTGGCAGGCATATCTAATAGGTTTGCTGGGCCAGCACCCCGCCGTCCACTGGCAGGATGGCGCCGGTAATCCAGCGAGCGGCCGGCGAAGCCAGGAAGAGGCAGGCGTCCGCCACGTCCAGCCCATGGCCCGTGCGTTGCAACGGGGCGGACTGCTTCCAGCGGCTCACGCCCACAGGCCAGGCCTGCTCCAGGCCGCCGGTGTCGATCAGGCCCGGCAGGACTGCGTTGACCCGGATGCCATATTGGCCCAACTCGAGGGCGGACGCTTTGGTAAAATTATTGATCCCAGCTTTGGAAGCACCGTAGTGGCTATGGTTGGGGGCCGGGCTTTCGGCCTCGATCGAGGAAATATTGATAATGGCGCCGCCCTCCCCCTGGGCGATCATGCGCTTGGCAGCCTGCTGTGTGCACAGGAAGGTGCCGCGCAGGTTGGTGCCCACCACAGAATCCCATTCGGCCGCGTCCATATCGATCAATGCCTTTAACGGTTGCACTCCAGCATTGTTTACCAGCACGTCGATGTGCCCAAATTGGGTCACGGTTTCAGCCATCAGGGTCTCAGCGCCTTTGGGCTGGCTGATATCCGCCGGAACTGAGAGGGCTTTGCCCCCTATTCCCTCAATTCGCTCTGCCACCTGCTGCAAGCCCTTCTCATTTTGGTTAGCGTTCAGCACCACGGCTGCGCCGGCTTCGGCGAAACGGACGGCGATCTCGGCGCCGATGCCGCTGGAGGAGCCGGTGACGACGACCACCTTGCCGGTGAAGCGATGCAAATCCTGGTAAGCGGGAATTTCAGCCATGGAAGCCAATGATAGCATCACCCTCGGTAGGGTACGGGCGGACTGGTGTTCGAAAAAGCGTTAGGAAACCTAACAAATTGTAATCCGGGAGAGAGAGAGGGGGCCTCGATATAACTTGACAAGATCTTAATGTAAGCATTGACAAAAAATCGCCTCATACAGCACATGGGCGCGCGTTCAAGAAAGAGCAGGAAGCTAGCAAGTTGTTATTCCCGGAGAGAGGGGCCTCATCATAACTTGACAGGTGCAAACAAGCTGTTCCTTCGAGTAAGCATGAGCGAGAAATCGCTTTCCCAGAAGGAGCGTTGCTTGGTAGAGGCGGCAACTCGCTCGGAATGACAATCGCGACCTAAAATAGCATAGATCGGCGAATGGATCGAAAAAAGGGAGGGTCTGTCAAAGGGTTAGTGATTAATTGTCTGGCCTGCCCACCCCGCCGCCCGGCGTGCGGATGCTGAGGATATCGCCGGCGCGAGGGCAAAATTCATTTACTCGAGTGCGCCGTAGCCCCAAGCGCCCCCTAAAGATATCAAAGCGGGGGCAGGACCCGGCAGCACTGCCGACGAACCTTGCCACCTTCGGTAATATTAGTCCGGAAAAAGGGGATACAAAAAGTCGCCTAGCGGCGACTTTTATTTAGTAGCGGGGGCAGGACTCGAACCTGCGACCTTCGGGTTATGAGCCCGACGAGCTGCCACTGCTCCACCCCGCGGCGAGCGTGCATACTACCATGTCAGACAACACAGCGTCAAGGGCCGCTCGAAAAAAGCCAGCTTATCCAAGCGTCCCAGTTGGTAGCGGGGGTCGGCGTCGTCTGAAATTGGGTAACCGGCTGCGGGGTCACGCCCGCGGGCGGCATAGGGATGACCACGAAGTCGCCTTCTTGAGCCCAGCGGGCATCCTCGCGAGCCCATTCCTCCACCGCCGCTTGCGAGGTGGCGTAGGCGATCTCGTCCTCCAGGTAGGCTTGCGTTGAGGCCAACTCCGCCAACCTTTCTTCTTCGCGGCCTTGCTGGCCGCTTAGCCGCACGTATTCAGCCACCCGCTGCGTGAAGGCGAACAGAACGACCAGCAATACCATCACGCCGATGACTGCGGGGAAACGCTTGAAAAACTTAACTACCTTGTCCACCGTTGCAGTTTACCTTGTGCGAAAAAGAGGTGCAAGTAATCAGCCAGGTCCAAAAGAGTGGCGGCTGTGGAAGAGCCCTTCAAACGGCCTGGTTGACAGGCCTTGCTTTCACGCTAAAATACTCCTCCAAGCCGAAGTGGCGGAATTGGCAGACGCGCTACGTTCAGGGCGTAGTGGGCGTAAGCTCGTGTGGGTTCGACTCCCACCTTCGGCACTTCTCAAGCGGGCGCATGGCGCTCGCTTTATTATTTTAAGATTCCGCCGCATGAACCAATGCTTCCTGAACTATAATCCTCAGAACTTTCATTATTATGGATTTTTCTTGGGAAACCCTGGCTGCCACGCTGGAAAGCCCACAGAGCGGCACCATATACGCGTTATTAGCCCTTCTTCTGCTTTCTGCAGCCAGCTTGTGGCTGCAGGGCCGCGCCAAACCTGGCAGCCTGGCCCGCCCCATCAGTTACACCCTGGCCGTCCTGATGGGCTTGCGTTTGGTGGAAGCCTTAACCTTCGCCTACGCCTGGTCTGGTTCCGCTCCTTCCATCCAGGCCATGGCGCCTTTGGAACGCGGCCTGCATTTGTTCACTCTGCTGGCTCTGGCCTGGGTGTGGACCCAGCCGGCCGAAAAAGAAACCGACGCCGCGCCCATCTTCGCGGTCGCTTTGCTAACAACCCTGGTACTGGCCTTGGTCCTCTTTGCCGCCTGGCTAAACGCCCCGGCCGGAGCCACATTTAACTATACGGACGCAGATTACGCTTGGAATGCCGCCTGCTTCGTGGCCTTGTTGCTTGGCATCGTTCGCCTGGGAAGAGCCAGACAAACTGTGGGGCTGATCGCTTTCGGGATCCTATTCGTGGGGCAAATCGCTCACCTCTTATTAGCAGAGCCTGGCGGATCTATGCCACTGGCCACGCAGGCAGCCCACTTGCTGGTGCTGCCCCTGCTGTTCCTCCTGCCTGTTCGCAAAGCAGATGCGGCAACTATTACAGACAAACAAGCAGAAGGGGTGCCAAATAAAACAGCCGACCTTGAATCCGAACAGGGTCTTTTGGAAGATGAAGAGGCTGCCTTCTTCGATTTTGACGCCCCTGCGGCTGAGCTGCTGGCACGCCAAATGGCAGAAGAATTCGGCGCGGATCTGTGTGTGTTTGCCAACCTCGCTGAGCAACAAAGTGAACTAGAGCTGGTCTGGGGCTATAACATATTGCGCGACGCCCCCATCCAACCAACCGGGATCCCTCTCGGTGATTTGCCGAGCATAAAGGATGCACTTCTCAGCCGTCAGCCCATGCGGCTTTCGGCTAAGCAACGCCTGCCCGAACTTTGGGCGTTATCCAAAGCTCTGCACCTTTCTTTCCAAGCCCATTTGCTGGCCTTGCCTTTGCAGGTCGGGGAGCAGTCACCCTGGGCCTTACTGTTGCTAAGTCTTGAGCATGTCTGGCAGGCCGAAGATGAGATAAAACTGCTTTCCTCCTCCGCAGAATTGAGTGCGAACCTGGCTGGCATCCTTGGTTTAGATCTGGATGATGAGACTTTCCTTCCTGCAGCCGCTGCTGATTCCTCTTCTGCAGTCACGGACATGCAAACCCAGCTCGGCCAACCGGAAATGGAGAACGAGGACTACCGCCAGGCCAGAAGCGAGGAAATTAAACAGGCGCGCGAAGAATTGCGCCTTGCGCTCGAAGAGATTGCCTTCCTGCATGAAGAATTAAGGGCAGCCCCGCCGGTCGCTGGGGAGCAAACCGCGCCTAAAGCCCAGCCCCTACCCGCCCGTCAAACCGTCGACCTAAGCGCAGTGATCGATGATGCCATCGCTCTGCTGCGTCCTCAATTTCAAGAAAAGCGCCTCGCTCTACGCGTCGACCTGCCGCAGCATCTGCCTGAACTTAGCACCGACCGGGGCGCCTTGCGGCAGATCCTCTACCATCTACTGCTAAATGCCGACGCGGCCACCCCTGCTGAAGGCGAACTTACCTTGCGGGCAGTGATCGACAACCAGAAAGATGTGGGGGATTTCGTGCTCGTCCAGGTCAGCGATTCCGGCGGCGGCATTCCAGACGAGGACCTGCCGCGCGTATTCTCTCGTGAATATCATGTTGGGACCATGGCGGTGACCGGCGTGGGCCTCTCCATTGCCGAGACATTGACCCTGGCGCTTGGGGGCCGCATCTGGGTGGATAGCGAACCCGGCGTGGGATCTACCTTTAACGTCTTGTTGCCGTGGGCTTGAGCTAATCGTAGTTTTAGGTTTTCCTGGATGATAACTGCTGGCTCACCCTGGGATGGGACTGCTAGTTCCAGAAAGTATTTAACAGGCTATGGGGTAGCAACTGCCATCTCTGGGCGAACTCCTGGTCGATCACCAAGCTGACGAGCGCTCAACTAAGCATCAATCTCTAGCGAGCGCCTCACGCCTTATTTCTGTTTAGAGTTCCTGCGCTCCGCTCGGTTGAACTACCTTGACCTCCACGCCTGCGTCTCCTCACCAAAAATATGAAAACCAGGGACAGGGGAGCTGCGAAATATGGAGTCAATAAATGGCTGGCCTCGGTTGCTATGTTGGTCGAAAGTGTAGTTAGTGTAAATGTCGGCGCATCGGTGGGATTGTTGCTCTGAGGGTCGGTCGCGGTATTGTTGCCTGCATCGGTCGGAGTGTTGGTCGGAGTGTTAGTGGCAGTGTTGGTAGGCGTATTGGTGGGTGTCTGAGTCGGCGTATCGGTCGGAGTGTTGGTCGGGGTGTTGGTCGGAGTGTTAGTCGGCGCATTGGTCGGCGTATCGGTCGGAGTGTTAGTCGGAGTGTCGGTCGGCGTATTGGTCGGAGTATTAGTCGGCGTATTGGTGGGGGTATTGGTCGGAGTGTTGGTCGGCGTATTGGTCGGAGTATTGGTCGGAGTGTTGGTGGGCGTCTGAGTCGGCGTATCGGTCGGAGTGTTGGTCGACGTATTGGTAGGCGTATTGGTCGGAGTGTTAGTCGGCGTGTCGGTGGCAGTGTTAGTCGGCGTATTGGTCGGTGTATTAGTCGGCGTGTCGGTGGCAGTGTTAGTCGGCGTATTGATCGGTGTATTAGTCGGAGTGT
>CAZNFL010000026.1:0-37516 GCA_964572455.1 uncultured Anaerolineaceae bacterium | reverse complement strand
GAGGTGCAGCTCGCCCATGCCGGAGATCACCGTCTGGCCGGTCTCAGGGTCGGACTGCACCCGGAAAGTCGGGTCTTCTTCCGAGAGCCGGTGCAGCGCTTCGGCCATCTTGTCCTGGTCAGCATTGGTCTTGGGCTCGATAGCGATCGAGATCACCGGCTCGGGGAATGTAATATTCTCCAGCACGATCTGCTTGGTTTCGTCGCACAGCGTATCGCCGGTGAAAGAATTCTTCAGGCCGATCACCGCACCGATGTCGCCGGCTTCCACCACGTCGATATCCTCGCGGCGGTCGGCATACATCCGGATCAGGCGCCCAATGCGTTCGCGGCTCCGCTTCACTGGGTTATACACGGAAGATCCCTTGGTCACTTTCCCGGAATAGACGCGGAAATAAGCCAGGCGACCCACAAAGGGGTCCGCTACGATCTTGAAGACCAGCGCGCTCATCGGCTCGTTGACGTCTGCAGCGCGTTCAGTGGGTTCCTCTGTGCGCGGGTCAATGCCTTGGACCGGCGGGATTTCCTGCGGGGAGGGCAAATAGTCCACCACTGCGTCCAGCACTGGTTGCACGCCGCGGTTGCGCAGCGAGGAGCCGCAAAACACGGCAGTGGCCCGCCCGGAAATGACCGCCCTGCGCAAGGCCGCTCTCAGCTCATCGACGCCGATTTCCTGGCCCTCGAGGTACTTGTGGGTTAGGGCATCATCGCTCTCGGCAATGGCTTCCACCATGGCCTCGCGCCATTGCTTGGCTGACTTTTGCAGATCGGCAGGAATATCACCAACGATGGGTATACTGCCGGTCTCATCATCCCAAATAATTGCGGTTTGGTTCAACAGGTCCACTACACCTTGGAAAGTCGATTCGGATCCGATGGGGATCTGCATGGCGATCGGGTTGGCGCCCAAGCGCGCCCGAATGCTATCCAGACTGCGCTCAAATGAAGCGCCCGTGCGGTCCATCTTATTAATGAAGCAGATGCGCGGCACACCATAGCGGTCGGCTTGGCGCCACACAGTCTCGCTCTGCGGCTCCACGCCCTGCACGGCATCGAACACCACGATCCCGCCGTCCAGCACGCGCAAGGAGCGCTGCACTTCAGCGGTGAAATCGATGTGGCCTGGCGTGTCGATGATATTGATGAGGTGGTCTTTCCATTCAGCGGTCACCGCTGCAGAGACGATGGTGATGCCGCGCTCGCGTTCCTGTTCCATCCAATCGGTGACCGTGTTGCCTTCGTCGACCGAACCTAAGCGATGAGTCTTTCCGGTATAGAACAAGATCCGCTCGGTAGTCGTGGTTTTACCGGCGTCAATATGGGCAATAATGCCGATATTTCGATATTTCTCAAGTGGGAATTTTGTAACCATATTAATAAAGTTTGCTCCGGGACCTAAAGGCGATAATGAGAGAAGGCCCGGTTAGCCTCCGCCATCTTATGAGTTTCTTCTTTTTTGCGCACCGCGGAACCTTGTCCAGCGGCAGCTTCAGTCAGTTCAGCCGCCAGTTTCTCGGAGAAGGATTTGCCGCCGCGCACGCGGGCGGAAGCAATGATCCAGCGCGCCGCCAGTGCGAACTGGCGGCGGGAGTTCACTTCCATCGGGACCTGGTAGGTCGCCCCACCCACCCGCCGCGGGCGTACTTCCATCTGCGGGCCCACGTTCTTCAGGGCGCTGGTAAATACCTCCAGCGGCTGTTGCTTCTTCTGCTTTTCGATCAAGTCGAGGGCCCCATACACCGTGTGCGTGGCCGTGCTCTTCTTGCCGTTTTTCATCACCCGATTAATAAACATCTGCACCTCTGCGCTGTTGTAACGCACATCGGGGAGGATTACTCGTTTATCGGGTCGTTTCCTGCGTGACATAAGAACTCTCTTCCTATCCTGCTAACGAATCTTTGGTCTCACTCTATGCCTTCGGTTTCTTGCTGCCGTATTTGGAGCGGCCTTGTTTTCGGTCATTTACTCCCGTGGTGTCCAACGTCCCGCGCACGATGTGGTAACGCACGCCGGGCAGGTCTTTCACCCGGCCGCCACGTACCAGCACCACCGAGTGCTCTTGTAGGGTATGCCCCTCGCCGGGAATATAGGCGGTGACTTCCATGCCGTTGCTCAAACGTACACGGGCTATCTTGCGCAGGGCCGAGTTCGGTTTCTTCGGCGTCATGGTGCGCACCACCGTGCACACGCCACGTTTCTGCGGCGATCCCTTGGGCAGGCGGATGCGGCGCTGCTTATACGTGTTGAACACGTATTGCAGCGCAGGCGCCTTGGTCTTGCCATGTTTGGTGCTGCGGCCCTTGCGTACTAACTGATTGATCGTCGGCACTATTTCTCTCCGTTTTTGGCGAGCACTCTGCCCGCTTACTACCATCGTTTCTTACCATGGAGAAGGCGGCTTTTGTTTTTTTGCCTTCTCAAAGGCGAACTCTTTTGTTCGCCAGCTTTCTCCCAGGCGAGCTGTTTGCTCGCCAGCCCACCAGCGTACATCGAGGCCATCGCGTGCGTGATGGCCTCGATTTTGGCTGTGCTATTCAATTGGGCTTTCGCCCTTGGGACCAGTTATTTCATCAGTCGCGAGGGACGATTGTAGCAGTAAGCGGTTTTTGCGTCAAGGACTGGTCTTCAGGTCGTCTCCCAAGCCTAGTAAACCGGTCCCCAGCCGTGGCGGCCGGGCCCGTTGCTCTTCCTTGCCGAATTTCACCATCCCGTCGCTGGTTTCGGCTTCGACGGAAAGGCCTAGGCTTTGCAGTTCCTTGACCAGCACTCGGAACGAGGCTGGAATGCCCGGCTCTTCGATCGGCTCACCCTTCACGATCGCCTCATAGGTCTTTACCCGGCCGATCACGTCGTCAGACTTGACCGTCAGCATTTCTTGCAATGTATATGAAGCGCCATAGGCTTCCAAAGCCCAAACTTCCATCTCACCGAAGCGCTGGCCGCCAAATTGGGCCTTGCCGCCCAGGGGTTGCTGGGTAACCAGGCTGTACGGGCCGGTGGAACGAGCATGCACTTTGTCTTCCACCAAGTGATGCAGCTTGAGCATGGTCATCACGCCCACGGTCACAGGTTGGTCGTAGGGTACGCCGCTCTTGCCATCCCGCAAGATCTGCTTGCCGATGGAGGGCACCGGCTTCCCGGTCTTGATCATGGCCTGGGTGGCCAACTCCTGCAACTCTTCATCGCTCACTTTGCCGGCCTTCTCACCAAGGCGGTCAAGCCACAGGTGCGAGCAGGCATTGATCGCCTTTTGGCCGCGCTCCCCGCGCGCTTGGACCGAGGCATCCACCTGTTCAAAAGCCAGGATCTCCTCGGGGCGATATCCCTCCTCTTTCAGCCATTCGGTAACTACCGACTGGCGGGCATAGTTAGTGTCGTGGGCTAATTTGGAAACGTTGTATTTCTTGCTGCCCAGCCACTCTTCCATGTAAAGGTTGCGCACTTCATTTTCATCTTCAAGGGATTCGGCATCGTACTTACCATCTTGTTTCGCCAGCCAGGCCCAGGCCTTCTCGCCGGTTTCCTTCCAAGCCTGGTCAACCAACCAAGCCCGGGCGAGTTCAGCTTCGATCTCGCTTTCGGTAGCTCCGTCGAATACGGGAACCATGGCGCGGAAGCCCAAGCGCTTGGCTGCCCATCCCAAATGCGTCTCCAGGATCTGGCCGATGTTCATACGGCCGGGCACGCCCAGCGGATTAAGGATGATATCCACCGGGGTGCCGTCTTCAAGGAACGGCATGTCTTCGGCCGGCACTACCTTGGAGACCACGCCTTTGTTCCCGTGGCGGCCAGACATCTTGTCACCCGCGGTGATCTTGCGGCGCTGCGCAACAGACACGCGCACCATCTTCTCCACCCCGGCAGACAACTCGATGTTGTCTTCGCGGGAGAAGAGTTGCACGTCCACTACCTTGCCGCGCTCGCCGTGAGGCATGCGTAACGAGGTATCTTTCACGTCGCGTGATTTCTCGCCGAAGATGGCGCGCAACAGGCGCTCTTCCGGCGTCAATTCTTTTTCGCCTTTGGGCGTGATCTTGCCGACCAGGATGTCGTTGGGGCCGACTTCGGCGCCGATGCGCACGATGCCGCTCTCGTCCAAGTCTTTAACCGCTTCTTCGCCCACATTGGGGATGTCGCGGGTGATTTCTTCGGGACCCAGTTTGGTGTCGCGGGCCTCGACTTCATACTTTTCGATATGAATGGAAGTGAAGCGGTCGTCTTGCACCAGTTTCTCAGAGATCAAGATGGCGTCTTCAAAATTGCCGCCCTCCCAGGAAAGGAAAGCGACCACCACGTTTTGCCCAAGAGCCAAATTGCCGTCCACAGTAGAAGAAGAGTCGGCGATCACATCGCCCTTCTTAACTCGCTGGCCTTTGACAACAGCCGGGCGTTGGTCGATGCAAGTGCTCTGGTTGGAACGTTGGTATTTACGTAAATTGAACGTGCGTTCTTTGCGGTTCTTGCCGCGCACCACGATCGCATCGCCGCTCACCGAGACCACTTCGCCGTCTTCCTCGGCCTGCACAACCTGGCCGGAGTCTTTCGCGGCATGTCCTTCCATGCCGGTGGAGACCAACGGCACTTCGGGAACCAGCAAGGGCACTGCCTGCGACATCATGTTCGAACCCATTAGGGCGCGGTTGGCGTCGTCATGTTCAAGGAAGGGGATCAGCGCCGCGCTGATCCCCACCAATTGGTGGGGGGCCACGTCCATATAATCGATTTCCTCCGGGCTGGTGAACATAAAGCCGGAGTGGTACCGCGAGGATAAACGCTGCCGCACGAATTCGCCATGCTCGTTCAGCGGGGCATTCGCCTGGGCGATGTAAAAGCGATCCTCCTCGTCAGCCGAGAGGAACAGGGTCTCGTCCGAAACATAAGGTGCGATCAGCACTTCAGGCACGTCGTGTCGGGAGATTTCCTTGGCCAACCGTTCATCGATGCGCGTCTCGGCCTTGGCGATCACTCTTTCGGTCTTGGGATCTAGCAAGTCTTCGCGTAGTTTGCGGCCCACGAGGTGCTTGTCCTTGGGCGTCATGCTGTTTACGACTTTACGATACGGTGTCTCGATAAATCCATAGTCATTCACCCGCGCGAAAGAAGCCAGGTTGCCGATCAGGCCGATGTTCGGGCCTTCGGGGGTTTCGATGGGGCAAATGCGCCCGTAGTGGGAATGGTGCACGTCGCGCACGTCGAAGCCGGCCCGCTCGCGGCGCAAGCCGCCTGGGCCTAAGGCCGATACGCGGCGCTTGTGGCGCAGCTCGGAGAGCGGATTAGTCTGGTCCATGAATTGCGAAAGCTGGCTCGAGCCATAGAACTCGCGCAGCGCCGCCACAACCGGGCGGATATTGATCAGCGTGATAGGAGAAAGCTGCTCTTGGTCGCGGATGGACATGCGCTCTTTGATGACCCGCTCCATGCGGCGCATTCCTACGCGCAGTTTGTTCTGGATCAGTTCGCCCACCGTCTTCAACCTGCGGTTGCCGAGGTGGTCAATGTCGTCTGCTTTCTCGACCTGGTTGTTGATCAGGATCATGCGCCGGGCCAGGTTGATGATGTCCCACTTGGTCACCGTGCGATGTTCGAGCGGCACGCGCTCCTTCAGCCCGAGCTTCTGGTTGAGCTTATAACGCCCCACCCGTTCGAGGTCATAGTGGCGTTGGTCGAAAAGCTGGGTCTCCAGGAATTCAGTGGCGTTGTCCAGCGTGGCCGGGTCGCCCGGGCGCATGCGCTTGAAGAACTCGATCAGCGCGGCTTGCGCGATGCTCAGCTTGCCGTTCTGCGTGTCCCACTCAGGTTCCTGGTCCAGCGTGGCTTGAATGAACTTGCGGTCCGGGTTGGTGTCAATATCGGCGAACAAAGCCAGGATCTCTTCGTCCGTCCCAGCCTTCAGGGGGTTGCCTTTAACACCGTCATCCACGACCGCCAAAGCGCGCAACAAGATGGTGATCGGCACTGTGCGCTTGCGGTTGAACTTCAGCGTTAGATAATCCGTCTTGCGCGTTTCAAATTCCATCCACGCGCCGCGGTCCGGGATCAGCTTGGCTGTGGCCAGCGGGCGATTGGTGGCCCGGTCCAGCGGGGCTTCGAAATACACACCCGGGGAACGGATCAACTGTGAGACGACCACGCGCTCTGTGCCGTTAATAATGAAGGTGCCCTTCTCGGTCATTTCCGGAAAGTCACCCAAGAAGATATCTTGTTTGATCGGCTCAGGCACATCTGCCCCGGCTAGCAGCACAGAAATGTAAAGCGGGCTGGCGTAGGTCAGGTCGCGCTCGATGCATTCTTCGGTCGAATATTTTGGAGCGTCGAACCAGAACTCGAGCTTCCATTGCTTGGCCTCAGGGCTGCGGCTGGGGAAGAAAAGTTTCATCCCCTTGTTGTACGATTCGATTGGTGAAATTTCGTGGAACAGGTCGCCTAAACCGACGTCTTTCAGGCGTTTGAACGAACTTAGTTGCACCTCGATGAGGTCCGGCAACTTGAGTTCGGTGAACATGCGGGAGTAAGACTTGGTGGGGAGAGCTTGCGCCATTCAGCGCCTCCTAACAGTGCTGGGAACAAATCAGCCAAAAGCCGCTCTTTGCACGGCAAGGAGCGGCGAGATACCAAACGGTGATTATAGAGCATGTGTCCTAGAGATGTCAAGCACGGGGTTTCTTACTCCCCTTAGAAAATACTGTATTTGACGTGCTAACCTCCCTTATTGTATCATTGTCCTCCAGGTCAGTCGGGCGATCGCTACTTCGGTAGAGGAAAGTCCGCACTCCACAGAGCATGGCGCCGGGGAAACTCCCGGGGCGGGGCAACCTGCCGGATCGGGCCACAGAAACAAACCTCCAAACGCTAAGCTTAGACGCAGCTTGCTGCGGATAAGTTAGGCGTAGGGAAGGGTGAAATGGTGGTGTAAGAGACCACCGGCGCGGGCAGCAATGCCCGCGGCCGGGCAACCCCCGCCAGGAGCAAGGCCAAGCAGGGACGAGCAGCTGCTCGCTGCACTCGAGTCCCGGGTTGGCTGCACGAGCTGCCGAGAGATCGGCAGCCCAGATAGATGACCGCCCAAGCGCGGGATCCTCAGGGATGAAGCCTGCGATGGTTTCCATCGCAGGTGTAAACCTGAGCCCCACGCTGGACAAAATGCGGCTTACAGGCTGACCTGGGAACCGTTCCTTTCCATTGTTTAGACACCAGCGGTTGGTCATGTAGGGCGGGTCTTAGACCCGCCCGCCTTCATTTGTCTTTCCGAGCGGTGTACACAAGTATTTACCCGATGGAGAATCGATCCAGCGAGGAATCCGTATAACCTGATCTTCCAAATTGCCGTGGTCTGCATAACTAGCCTGGTCTTTACCTTAATCACAAATTCCTGCCTTAAAATAACCTCGTGCCAAAAACCTTTACCTGGGAGCAGGCCACCCGCCTGCGCCTGGCGCGCCAGCATCTGGCGGAGCCGTCCGCTCCCGGCCGGCTCGCCCAGGTCGTCGCCGACCTCTGCGGCATCCAAGCGCAAGTGCTCACCGCCGCCGAACTGTGTCTCTTCGCCCGCGTAAAAAATCTTTCCCAAGAATCTTTGCGCCGCGCCATCTGGGATAAGCACACCCTCGTCAAGACCTATGGGCCGCGCGGCACCCTCCACCTTCTGCCCGCCGCCGAACTCCCACTGTGGATGGCTGCTATGCGCGCCCGCGCACAGCAAGTCGACAAAGCTCATCATGTCGGCGGCGGCTTCAGCTCCGCGCAAGCCCACGCCGTGGTCGAAGCCATCGGCACGGCCCTGGACGGCCGCGCCCTCAGCCGTGAGCAGCTCGCCAAAGAAGCCGGCCGCCGCCTGGGACCCTGGGCCAAGCAAGGGCTCGCCTCCAGCTGGGGCGTTCTCCTGCCGCCCGCCGCCTACGCCGGGCTGCTTTGCTTCGGCCCCAGCCAGGGCAGCAAAGTAACTTTCGTGCGCGCCGACCAATGGGTCGGCGGCTGGAAGCGTTTAGATGAAGAGAAAGCCCTCCGCGCCGTGGCGCTGGGCTACATTGCCGCCTATGGGCCCGCGCGCCCGCAAGACTTTTCTCGTTGGTTTTGGCTCAGCAAACCCGCAGCCGAAAAACTGTTCGCCGATCTCGCCGCGTTTCTGACTGAAGTCGAGTTTGAGGGGCACCGGGCTTGGATACCAAAGGCTGCCAAGCCGGCTCTCGCAACAATAGGCGACAGTCTCTGGCTCTTACCCCAATACGACAGCTACACACTCGGCTGCGTGCCCCGCGAGCGTTTGCTTTCTGCCAAGGTGCGCCAGCGCGTCTTCTCCTACGGCCGCGGTCGCTTCGAAGGTTCCGTGGGCTTGCCAGTCTTGCTGCTCAATGGTCAGGTCGCCGGCCTCTGGGAGCGCAAAGCGAGCGCCAAGAAGCTCTCGATTAAAGTAGAGGCCATCCTTAAACTAAACGCGGGCCAGCGCGATCTCGTTAAAGCCGAGGCCGCCCGCATCGCCGAGTTTTACGAGAAACCACTTGACTTTTCTTTCTCCCCATTGGATTAAGGAGTAATGATGGCAGGACAATTACGATTAGGTTTTATCGGCCTCGGCCTCATGGGCAAGCCCATGGCCGCGCACTTGCTCCGCGCCGGCTTTCCGCTGGCAGTGCATAACCGCAGCCACGCCGCCATCGCTGAGCTGGTCGCTGCCGGCGCCACACAAGCCAACTCCCCCCAGGAACTCGCCGCGGCCTCCGACCTGGTCTTCACTTGCCTGCCCGATTCCCCGGATGTCGAGCAGGTCGTGCTTGGCCCTCACGGAATCATCCATGGCGCTCGCCCCGGCCTCATCATCGTCGATCATTCCACCATCAAGCCGGCCACCGCCCGCAAGATAGCCGAGGCCCTTGCCGCCCGCGGCCTGCACTTCCTCGACGCGCCGGTCAGCGGCGGCCAGCTCGGCGCCCAAAAAGGTATGCTCACCATCATGGTCGGCGGCGAAGTCGCCGCCCTTGAAATCGCCCGCCCCGCCCTGCAGGCTTACAGTTCAGCCATCACCCACATCGGCGGCCCGGGCGCCGGTCAGGTGGCCAAGTGCTGCAACCAGATCATGGTTGCCGCCCAAATGGCCGCCATGGCAGAGCTCCTGATCTTCGCCCGTAAAGCGGGCGTGGATCCGCGCAAGGTGGTCGAGGCCATCCGCGGCGGGGCGGCCCAATGCTGGACCCTGGACAATAAGCCCGAACGCCTCTTTGCCGGCAACCGCCAGCCGGGCTTCAAGGCTACTATGCAGGCCAAGGACCTCGGCATCGTCATGGACACTGCACGTGAGCTAAACATGCCGCTGCCAGCAACAACAGTCACGACCCAGCTCTATGATGAAATGCTTGAATTGGGGATGGGCGATCTGGATAATTCCGCCCTGGTCAGCGTGTTAGAAAAAATGGCTAACGTTGAGTTACTAAATTGATATAAGCACCCTTCCCCTTTCAAGGGGAAGGATTTGGGGATGGGGTTCTACAAAAATTCCCTATACACAAATACCGCCGCCACCACCATCATCAGCTGTCCCAAATTAATCGCCCCCGTCTGCACCCAGGCGGGCGCGCTCTTCGCCCGCAACAATTTTTCCGACCCCATCCACAATTGGCCGGCTGCGAATACCAGCGCCCCACCGCCCGCCAGGTAAGCCCAGGGTAGCCCCCAGCCCCGGTCGATGATCTTGTATACCGCCGCATACACCATCACCGTCATCGCCAGCGTGTATAACCCCAACGCCACGCGCACATTACTGTGGCCTTTTTTACCCAGAGCTTTGGCAAACTGCACATAAGACCGCGCCGCCACTGAGATCACCATCGCCGCCAGCAGCAGCGCCGGCACTAGCGCGTACTCGTCCGGGCGCAGCACATCGAATCCGGCGGCGAATAAAACCGCACCCACGGCCGCTGCTGCCAAGGACCACGCGCTCAGCCCCTTACCCAAATAGCTCAATGCCTCGCCTGTGGAAAACAGCACCAGCCCGATCACAAACCAACCTAGCAGGCTGGTTTCGTTTCCTGCAAAAGCCTGTTCGCCTGCTTCAGCCCAGATCCAAAGTATCAGCGCCAAATAAAAGAGCAGGCGTCCAACCAATCCTAGCTGATCTGCCTTGGCGCGTTGCGCTAGTAGGCTGCCACCAAAAACCACTAGAGCTATGATCAGCCAGATCATTTGTCTTTCCTGCGCCCATACCCGAACTGCTCCAGGGCGGTCTCATCATCGCGCCAATTGGCCTTCACTTTCACCCGCAGGTCCAGGAACACCTTGCGTTGGCTCATGGCTTCGATTTCCTTGCGAGCGCTCTTCCCGATTTCCTTTATCATCTGCCCGCCCTCCCCTATCACGATGCCTTTGTGCGATTCGCGCTCGACGAACAGAGTGGCCTCGATCAACGCCCCCTGCTCGCCCCGCTCCACGTAGCGGTCAATGCGCACGTCGATCCCAAAGGGCACTTCGTCGCGCAGCCGCCCCATGGCCGCTACCCGGATCAGGTCTGCGCTGATCTGCCGTTCGTACAGGTCGGTCACCTGGTCGCTCGGGTAATAGGCTTCACCCTTCGGCAGCCGTTCAATGATCGCCGCCAGCAAATCAGGCAGCCCGCTTGCCTGCAGGGCCGAAATTTCCAGGGTTTGTTCCGTTGCTACCAAGGCCTCATACTCTGCCCGCCGGCTGCTAACCTCTCCCTGGCTGAGCAGGTCTACCTTATTTAGCGCCAGCAGCACGGGCCGCCGGCTGCGGCTGGCGACCAGCTTGCCGGCCAGCACGCGGTCTTCTTCGGTTGGTGGCTGCGATCCGTCCACCAGGAACAGGACCACATCCGCATCCTCCACTGCAAATAGGGCTTGCTCGTTCATCAAGCCCCCCAGTTTGTTATGTTCCTGGTGCAGTCCGGGGGTGTCGATAAATACAACTTGGGAGTTCTGCTCGCTAAGGATGCCCAGCTGGTTGCGGCGTGTGGTCTGCGGCTTCGCCGATACCGCCGCCACTTGCTGGCCGAGCAATGCATTCATCAACGTGGACTTGCCCACATTGGGTTTGCCAATCACCGCGACGAATCCAGCCTTAAAATCCGCCGACATCTGGGCATTGTATCAGACGGCTAATTTCGCTTCGCTGGACATTTCCTCGCGCTTACTGTAGAATTCGCACTCGTTCATTGAAAAGGTTGGAGGATCTTTGGCAAATATCAAGTCAGCGATCAAGCGCATCCGGCAGAATGGCAAACGCCGTGAGCACAATACGCTGTTTCGCAGCAGCGCCCGCACTTTGGTAAAGAAGGCCAATCTGGCTATCGAGAGCGGCGATGTCGAGAAAGCCCGCGCCGCCACCAAGCTAGCTGCCAGCGCGCTGGACAAGGCTGCCGGCAAGCGCATCATCCACAAGACCAACGCCGCCCGCCGCAAAGGCGCCATTATGAGCAAACTGGCAACTCTCGAAAAAGGAAAGAAGTAATTTATTATGTCATTCTGAGGCGAGCTCCGCGAGCCGAAGAATTATCGTAACCTCGTCTTCCAAATAACCGACTTCTCCAATTAAGGCCAGACGTTTAATTAGTCAAGTTTTAAAGCCACGCAACCTTGCCGTGGTCTTTTTATTTGCTGTACCTGATCACCTGATTTCCTAATTCTCTGATTAAGTGACTGTTTCACCCCCAGTATATAATCCAGTCTTACCCGCTTATGTTTGACCAAGAAAAACAACGCATCGAATCCCAGATCCGCGCCTTCTGCCAGGCGCAAGGTTTGCCCACGCCCGCCGAGGTTAATTGGAGCCAGATTCCTTTTGCCGGCGAATGGGGTATTTCCACCTCGCTGTTCCAGTTGGCTGCGGACGAAGCCCGTCAGTCTGGCAAGAAGATCAACGTGCCGCAGCGCGCCGCCCAGTTGGCCGAGGACCTCGCCCAAAAACTAGGCACCCCGCCAGGCTTCGCCCGCGTCGAAGCCGTCAAGGGCTATCTCAATCTCTACTTTTCCGCTCCGGATTACGCCGCCCGCGTTTTGGAGGCGGTAGCCACCGCCGGTGAAAAATATGGCTGGGGTCAACCTAAAGGCCAGCGCCTCATGGTGGAGTTTTCGCAACCCAACACTCATAAGGCTTTTCATGTAGGCCACTTGCGCAACATGATCCTCGGCGCAGCCCTGGCTAACATCCTCGAAGCCGCCGGCTACGAAGTCGTGCGCGCCAACTATATCGGTGACTTCGGCAAGGACGTCTTCAAGTGGTTGTGGAATTTCTCCAAGCGCCACAAGACCGAGCAGCCTCCTGCACAGGACGTGACCCGCTGGATGGGCGACCTCTACGCGGAGGCCACCCGCGAACTGGAAGCAAATCCGGGCGGCGAAGAAGAGATTCGCGCCCTCTTCGCCCGCTGGGAGGCCGATGACCAGGAAGTCCACGCCCTCTGGCAGCAAACCCGCCAGTGGTCGCTGGATGGCTTCAACCAGATCTACGCTGAAATGGGCATCCGCTTCGACCGCATCTATTACGAAAGCGAAATGGAAAAACCGGCTAAGGTTTTCGTTGAGCAATTAATTGCCAAAGGCCTTGCGGTGGACGAGCGTCCACAAGGTGGCCCGGTGGTCGTGAAGTTAGACGAGCTCCTCGGTCTCACCGAAGAAAAATACCGCGTCCTGGTCTTGCTCCGTTCGGACGGTACTTCCCTTTATGGCGCCTGGGACCTGGCTCTGGCTCTAACTAAATTCAAAGAGTATGAGTTGGATCGCTCTATATACGTGGTGGACGTGCGCCAGTCCCTCCATTTCCAGCAAGTCTTCAAAACCCTTGAGTTGGCCGGTCACGCCGACCTCATTAAGAAAGTCCTGCACCTGCCTTATGAAGTGGTCAATTTGCCGGGCAACGTCATCATCTCCTCCCGCGAAGGCGTCGTCGTCTTATTGGAAGAACTCATTCGCGAGGCCATCACCCGCACCGCCGCTATCGTGACCGGCAAAAATCCTGAACTCGAAGAGGCCAGCCGCCAAACCGTAGCCAAGCAGGTCGGCCTGGCCGCCATCAAATATCCCATGCTGGCTCGCGAGAACACCAAGATCGCCACCTTCGATTGGGAGACCGCCCTGGACTTCAACGGGCAGGCTGCGCCCTACATTCAATACGCCCACGTGCGCGCCAACAGCATCCTCCGCCGCAGCGAAGGGGCGCCCCCTTCCCCCCAGGCGCCCACCCACGAATTGCACCAGAGCGAGATAGACTTGATCAACAACCTTTCGCAATTCTCGGATTCCGTGCAGCGCGCTGCTGCCGAATACAAGACCCTGCACATCACCAACCTGGCTTACGAGATTGCCCGCGCCTTCAATGACTTTTACAACCAATGCCCGGTCCTGCAAGCCGAAGGGGATACCCGCCTCTTCCGTCTCAGCTTGGTCTCCGCCGCCAAACAGACCATGGCAAACAGCTTGGCCTTATTGGGCATCCAAGCGCCGGAATTCATGTAAACTGCAACCTTGCCAAAGGAGGGCTCACTGATGCCCGCTGCCGCCGACCGCCGCCTCTTCCTAACCAAGCCCAGCCAGTTCCAGATCAAATATTCTATAAACTCTTGGATGAACCCCAAGAATCAGGTTGACTTAAAAGAAGCCCAAAAACAATGGGAAACCCTCTTCCAGGCATATCAAGACATGGGTGCGCAGGTGGAGGTCTTTGAGCCGCTGAAAGGCTGGCCTGATTCTGTATTTGTCGGCGATTCGATCTTCCTTTACGGCAAGCAAGCCATTGCCAGCCGCTTCCGTTACCCTGAGCGCTCCGGCGAGGTGGAACCGGTCGTCGAGCGTTTTCGGAGCCGTGGGTATCAGATCCACGAGCTTCCTGATGGTTTATTCTTCGAAGGCAATGGCGATGCCGTTGCCTGGAATGATTTGATCATCGCTGGCTATGGGGTCCGCTCCGATCGCAAAGCGTTGGATTTCGTTTCTAAAACCCTGGGCGTAAATGTGGTGCCTATCCGTCTGCTTTCACCCCACTTTCACGTAGACACCTGCATCTGCCCCTTGGATGATCACACCTTAGCCTATGTGCCTTCCGGCATGGACGATGAGAGCCAGCTGCGCGTCAAAGAACTTGGTGCCGATCTTATCGAAATTGTCCAGGAGGAGGCCCTGCTCCTGGCCTGCAATTCCATAGCCCTGGATCGAACCGTGATCATCAGCACCCCCACCGCCCCCAAATTCAATAAAGAGCTTGAAAAAGCCAATTTTGATGTCCTCCCTTTGAACCTAAGCGAATTCGCCAAATCCGGCGGTGGCGCCAAGTGCCTCACGCTTGAGGCCTATAAACCATTCTAGTTTTTTGCTCGGTGTCATTCCCCCTATAACTCCGCCCCTCTGTCATTCTGAGGCGAGCCATTGTCCTGAGTGAAGTCGAAGGATCGGCAAGCCGAAGAAGTATCGTAATCTCTCCAAATAACTTGTTCTGCTAACTATCTGTGTCATTCTGAGGCGAGCTCGGTGAGCCGAAGAATTATCGTAACCTCGGCTTCCTAATAACCTCTATTCTGCCAATCACCTCTGCATTTTGTAGGGGCCGGTCTAAGACCCGCCCGCATGTGCCTTAATCTTTGCTTTATGTCTTCCGGAAAAAAAACTTCTAGCCCCCAAAGTTCTCCCACCCTTAAATATCCAACCTATACCCCATCCCGCGTATCGTGTGCAGCAGCTTCGGCTTCTTGGGGTCCTTCTCGATCGCCAGCCGCAGCCAACTAATGTGCACATCCAAGGTGCGCGTATCCCCGGTGTAGTTGGTCCGCCACACCTTCTTGAACAGGGCATTCCTCTCCACTACCTCCCCCTTATTGTCGATCAGCATGCGCAGCAGCCGCACCAAGCGCGGCGTCAGTACTGTCTTCTTGCCCTGGGCGCGCACCGCATGCGTCTCCAGGTCCAGCTCCAGCGGCCCAGCGCGCAGCATGCCCCCTTCGTCGGCGGGCAGCAAGGGCCCGATGCGATTGATCAGCTTGCGCTGCGTGAAGGGCAGCATCAGGATCGCGCTAGCGCACCCGGCCGAGCTTTCCTCGATCGGGTGCTGCTTGTCTGAGATCAGTAGAATGGGCAGCCCATGCACCCGGCTGCTGATCGAAGAGCAGATGCGTTTGCCGTTCGTGCGCATCGAAGCCGCATCCACGATAACCAGGTCGTGTTTGCCTTCGCCCACGCTGGTCAGCGCTTCTTTGCCGGAAGTTACGCGTTCGACCTTAAAACCTTTTTGAATTAATGAGGGGACAAATTCCGGGTTGCTCGACCAGCGCCCTTCGACCCATAGGATCTTGGTGTTGCTGGCTTTGGATAGTTTACGCGCCATGATCTCTTAATGCCCGTCTATTAGCTGCGCTGTGCAATATTTTCCATTAGTCTGGCCTTGAACAGGAGCGGCATTATAACGCACAAACCTTAAAGGACCTGGCAAGGGGTACTTTTTTGTCATTTTCAAAAAACGTCAGATTTTTCTGTTGGTCTCATAAACTCCTTTAACGCCTAAGTTACAATAAATGCGACGGTGTTAGAATAGCCCACTTTACTAAGACCCTATGACCGAAATGATCGAAGTCGTTATTGATAGCATCCGCGTCGGGCTCATGTCCCAGCAGCGCGTCGTCATCCTGCGCGAGGTCGACGCCGAACGCTACCTGGCCATCTGGATCGACCCCTACATGGCCGAGCAGATCACCTTCGCCCTCCAGGAGGTCGAAGTCGCTCGCCCCATGACCCACGACCTTATCCGCGAAATGCTGCGCTCGCTGGATGCCCGCGTCCAGCGCGTGGAAGTCCTCAGCCTCAAAGCTGATGTCTACTATGGCAACATCGTGGTCGAGGTGGCCGGCCGCACGGTGGATATCGACTCGCGGCCTTCGGACGCCTTGGCCATCGCCGTGCGCACCAATGTGCCCATCCTGGTCTCCCGCGAAGTGATGGAAGCCGCCAGCATCATCCCCGAGGACGACCTGGAGGAGCGCGAAAACGGCTCCGACGAGGTTGCCGAAGATCCAACCGACGCCGACGCCCCCGAGGAGCGCCTCGAAGTTTTCGAGGATTTCCTCGAAAACCTGCAGATCGACGAAGAGAACGACGACGAAGACAACGGCAAGGGCAAGGGCAAAAAAAAGAAGAAGTAAGCGGGGCTGATAACCATGAGTGATGCCTTTCCCCAACAGATAGAGCAGGCTTCCAGCCCGCAACTGGCCCCGCATAGCCGCGAGGCCGAAGAAGCGGTCATTGGCTCGGTGCTGATCAACCCCGAGGCCTATTACGACGTCGCCGATTTCCTCACCGCCGAGGATTTCCATATCCATCGCCTGCGCTGGATCTGGGAGGCCTTCACCAGCCTGCACGAACAGCGCATCCCCATCGACATGCTTACTGTCACCGACGAGCTGGATAGGCTCAGCCACCTGGCCGAAATCGGCGGGCCGGCCTTCCTGACTACCTTACTAAATAATGTCCCCACCTCGCTGCACGCCGAGGCCTATGGTCGCCTTGTGCAGCAGGGCTCCATCCGCCGCCGCTTGCTGGAGGCCGCCAACAAGATCGCCAAGGTGGCATACCAGGAAGAAATGAACGTCGAGACGGCCATCGACGAGGCCGAAAAGGCCGTATTCGGCGCCAGCGAGCACCGCCTTTCCACCGACCTGCAGCCCATCAAAGCTGTGCTTAGCGAATATTACGACCGCGTCGAGGCCATGGGTCGCCGCAGCGAAGAGATCTACGGCGTGCCCACCGGCTTCATCGACCTCGACCGCCTGCTGGCGGGCTTGCAGCCTTCGGACCTGCTGATCATCGCCGGTCGCCCCAGCCAGGGCAAGACCAGCTTCCTGATGTCGGTGGCCAAGAACGCTGCCCAGCTCCACAAGAAGCACGTGGCCATCTTCTCCATGGAAATGTCCAACGACCAGCTCGTCCAGCGCCTGCTTTCGCAGGAGACCGGCATCAACTCGCAGCGCATGCGCGCCGGCAAGCTGGAGCAGCAGGAGTGGGACCTGTTCGCCCAGGCCATAGAAGTACTCGGCGAGACCAAGGTCTTCCTGGACGATACGCCGGCTATCTCTCCCACGCAGATGCGCGCCAAGTGCCGCCGCCTGCATATGGAATTCGGCCTCGACCTGGTGATCGTCGATTACTTGCAGCTGATGCAGGGCGACAGCCGCAACGACAACCGGGTGCAGGAGGTGTCCTACATCTCCCGCAGCTTGAAGGTACTGGCCCGCGAGCTGAACGTTCCGGTGCTGGCCGCCGCCCAGCTCTCCCGCGCCGTGGAGCAGCGCTCCGACAAGCGGCCTGTGCTCTCCGACCTGCGCGAGTCTGGGTCGCTGGAGCAGGACGCCGACATTGTGATGTTCATCTACCGCCCCGAATTCTATGAGCAAGACAGTCTGCGTAAGAACATCGCCGAGATCATGGTGAGCAAGCACCGCAACGGCCCCACCGGCATCGTCGAGCTGGTCTTCCGCGAGAACCTGGCCAAGTTCGAAAACGCCGCCACCCGCAACGTGGATTTCTCAAAGTTCTAGGCTCATGGATCATTTCATTTTCAGGTCGGGCCAGGAGCCCAACGAGATCTCACTTCTCCCTGTTTCGTGCGGGAGATGCGTTGCTGATAGGAAAATGTTGAAAGTTCAATATTTTCCTATCAGCACAACTACAACGCGAGCGGCGTGTGCACCTTTCATCTGCAGTCGGCGCCTAAACGCCGCTCGCAAGTTCTAAGCCCATGGGCAGCCCGGGGTTCTCCGGCTTCCCCGCCGGCAAGGTGCGCTTCACCCGCCTGCCTGGCCCCTTCTTCAGCGAGCTGCTGCCGCAGATCGACAACCTCAACGAGCTGAAGGTCGTGCTCTACGCCTTCTGGCAGATGGACCGCCGAGAAGGCGACCACCGCTACTTGCAGCTCGAAGACTTCAGCGAGGACGCCGTGTTCATGGCCGGGCTGCCGGATGCGGCCGCCCTGCAAGACGGTATCCAGCGGGCGGTGAAACGCGGCGCGCTGCTGCAAGCCGAGCTAGAATTGGAAGGCAAGCCGCGCTTCCTCTATTTCCTCAACACCGCCATCGGGCGCGAGGCTCTGCAAACGCTGAACGACGGCGCCTGGAAACCCTCCGGCGACGCGCGCTATCCGGTGGAGCTGGCCCAGGAGCGCGGCAACCTGTTCACCTTGTACGAGCGACACCTCGGCCCCATCACGCCGATGCTGGCCGAGAAACTGAAAGCCGCCGAGGCCGATTATCCGCACGAATGGCTGGAAGAAGCCATTCGCATTGCAGTGGAAAATAACGCCCGGGCCTGGAGCTATGTCGAAGCCATTCTCTCCCGCTGGCAAAAAGAAGGACGCGATGAACGACGAACTCAAGGGGATACTGAAAAAGATAGAAGAAAATACGTCGAAGGTGAATACTCCGACTTCATCGAGCATTGAGGCCTCCGGCCACCTGCGCCCGCAGCTGGTCGGCGACCCCAACTGCCCGCACTGCCATGGCCTGGGCTATCTGCGCGCCGACCTGCCGCTGGGCCACCCGGACTTCGGCAAGCTGCAGATCTGCAGTTGCCGCCGAGACGAGGTGGCGCAGCACAGCCGCCGGCGGCTCTACGCCATCAGCCGCCTCGATGAGCTGAACGATCTCACTTTCGAAAACTTTGAGCCGCGCGGCCGCATTGGCCTGGCCGCCCGCCAGGCGGACTCGCTGGAGGCGGCCTTCAACCACTCCCAGCAGTTCGCCCAAAAGATGGAAGGCTGGCTGCTGCTGGAAGGCGGCTACGGCTCCGGCAAGACCCATTTGGCCGCCGCCATCGCCAACTTCGCCGCCCAGGTGGGCTTGCCCACTATCTTCATCACCGTGCCCGACCTGCTGGACGCGCTGCGTTTCTCCTACAGCTCCGAGGAAGGCTTCGAGGAGCGCTTCGAGGAGATCCGCCAGGCGCCGCTGCTGATCCTGGACGATTTCGGCACACAGAACGCCACCGAATGGGCGCAGGAGAAGCTGTTCCAGATCCTTAACCATCGCTACATCAACCGCCTGCCGCTGGTGGTGACCACCAACCTGGCGCTCGACCAGATCGAGGGCCGCATCCGCTCGCGGCTCAGCGACCCGGACCTGCTGACCCACTTGCGCATCCTGGCGCCCGATTTCCGCCGCCCTACCGACGACAGCAGCCAGAACGAACTCTCCGCCCTGCACCTGCTGCGTGACCGCAACTTTGCCAACTTCGAGACCCGCGAGGGCGAAGGGCTGACCAAGGCCGACTTGCAATCCATCAAGAAGGCTTTCGACGCAGCCCGCAAGTTCGCCGAGCGGCCCAAGGGCTGGCTGCTCTTTACCGGGTCACACGGCAGCGGTAAGACCCACCTGGCCGCCGCAATCGCCAATTACGCATCGGATAGTGGGCTCATGCCGCTGTTCGTGATGGTGCCCGACTTGCTGGACCACCTGCGGGCCACCTTCAACCCCAGCAGCCCGGTGAGCTACGACCACCGCTTCGAGGAAGTGCGCAATTCCGAGCTGCTGATCCTGGACGACCTGGGCACCCAATCCGCCACCCCCTGGGCGCGCGAGAAGCTGTATCAATTGTTCACCCACCGCTACAACGCCCAATTGCCCACGGTGGTCACCACGGCCGACCGCCTGGATGATATGGATGCCCGCATCCGCAGCCGCATGCTCGATACCCGTTTATGCACAATTTATGCGCTGACCGCGCCGGCGTATACGGGACGTAAGAAATCCGCATAGTGGCCGAAACCAATCCCAATTCGCGCTTAGAAGCTTTTTGTGATGGCGTGTTTGCCATCGCGATCACCTTGCTAGTCATTGAGATCAGGCCACCGTCAACACAGAGCATTACAAGTTCTGCAGATTTGTGGCGCGCGCTTGGGCATCTTGCCCCTTCCATTTTTACTTTTCTCTTGAGCTTCACTATCATCCTGATCGCCTGGGTGAACCATCACGCCGTGCTAAAACTGGTCAATAGATCCTCACCTGCGTTCACTTATTCCAATGGATTCATTCTGCTGACGGTTGCCTTTCTGCCATTCCCCACGGCGTTGATGGGCGAATTCCTGTTCACAGAGCATGCCGCGCCTGCGGTGGTTCTGTTTGTTTCGGTGATAGCAATTCAAGCGCTGGCATGGACTTTGCTAAGCAAGGCGGCCCTTTCCGGTCATTTGACTAAAAATGACAGATCGACCGCAGCGATGCGTACAAACCAACACTTTTCAACCTTTGCTTTCATCTTCTATTCGATGTGTGCGGTGGCCGCATTCTGGCTCCCGCTGTTGGTCGCCATCCTGACTACGGTGATCTGGGTGTTTTGGTTGCTCTACGGAATTCGGATCAGGGCCGAATAGGCGTACGCATTCGCAGCCGCATGCTGGTACGTGAGGAAAGCGGATTAGACTGTTTCGTGTTCAACGCTACCAAAGCCCAGTCTACGCATTTACTAGGAAATTAAGCAATAAGGCCGGTACAGTACATGCTTATTGGTTTTGTGAGGAAATATACTTCTCTTTCTCTTCTGACACTTTCCTTACTGGGACATCATATAGATCATCAAGGATCTTCTTCTGTTTATATGTTCCCAGCATTTTTCTAATTCGCTTGTCTTGTTTTCGCATCAACTTAGTTTTCTGCTTTAAGTTATCTTTTTCAAAACCAATCGCTAAGGCCAACTCAACTGGTATTTCTTCTTTGTATTTTTTCAATAGGAAATCGAAACTTTCACCGGCGCCCATTTCTATGTTTGTCACATCCAAAAAGTAGAGCGCAAAGGCCTTGATTTCTGCCTCAAGCTCGCTATAATCAATTTTCAAAGCTGCATCTTCAATCGCAGGTTTAAAGAATTCATATGAATAACTATCTCTCATGATAAGTTGCATCAGAAAAAGGTTGGCCATAGTAGAAAGCTGCTGCAGCGGAGATGTGATCTTTTTGTCAACAATGTCTTTGTATAAGATTGCTGCACTTAATACGGTCTGATACATAATTTCATTGACTACGTTATACGGTGTTGAATGAGCAGCAAGCACGTAACTGCTCATATTAATTATTTTTAACCATCTTTCAACTTCAGACTTTGGATTCAAGTTATTTATTTCCGTGAGCAATTCTGGCGCGTCTGTTTTCAATCCGAAATAAAAGAAGACGATTTCGGCCCAATAAATCGTAAACACCTTGTCCGCTAAGTCGAATTTATCCGACAGTGACATGAAGCGAGCGTAAAAATACTCTGCGAATGTACGATGTTTAAAATAAACTTTTTGTCCCTGATCACCAAGAACGAGTATCTCACTTCTCTTTACAAGTTTTTCAAACAATTCTTCTGAATCTAAGCCCAAATTTCGTTGCTGCAAGTAGTCTTTAATTATGTTTTTGGCATCGGTAATGGTTAAATAATCCAATTCATAGTTTACAAATGACTGAGCAAGCTCCATAACAATTTTTTCCAGTGCATTGAATTCTTTAAGTGATTGTAAACCTTTGTCAATATCCCATCGACCTAGCATTAATTCCAAGTATTGCGAATACAATTCAGTCATATTAGACGGCAGTTCTTTCGGATTTTCATTGATTAACCTTGCTAAAATTATTGCAGCCATTGGGCTTTTTGGTAATTCGCGAAATAACTGTGATTTCCTTAAGTCCTCGAGAAGACGACTGCTTGTATTTAGTTGAATGCAAATTCTCTTCAAAAATTCTATTGTTTTAGCAAACGATAAGGGAGGCAATTCATAACGTGCAACAGATTTCGTAGTAACTTCTGCTTGTTCAAGAGCTTTCAAATATCTTGTTGTAATTAAGAGTTTTACATTATCCAACTCGGCGAGCTGGTTCGAAATGTTACTTAATAGCTGGTTTATTTCGTCGAATGAAAGGTTCTTTTCATCCAAGCCGTCTACAAATATAAGGAATCTTGGCTTATCTATTTTGTCAAACACATCTTTTGACACGATGTTTTGAATTACAACGGCGATTTTTGCTTCATGTTTGTCGACAAACTCTGTCGCACTTATATATACTGGAATTAATTCGGTTTGCTTAAAAATTGCAGGATTTCCATAATGATAAACCAATTCTCGAAGCAATTTAGATTTTCCAGATCCCATGCCCCCTTCAATCAATATTAATTTCTGCTTCTGTATTTCATTGTGTATCCTTACCTTTTTTCGCTTAAATTTCATCTTCTTATAGCTCAAATTGGGGACCTCATACACATCCTGATCTATATAAAATGGGGCCCCATCGATTTGGACCAAGCTAAAGGAAATATCATTTTGTTTCGTTTTTTGGGTTAGCCCGGATAAATAGTCAGCAATGCTTACATCTATTTGGCTCCAAAAGGCGGGAAAGAACTTATCAATTAATTCGATTAATTTTTCCTGAGCGATAAAGATGATTTTACGCGTCGAGTATTGAGTAAGAATTTTCTTTTTGGCTCCCCCAGTAATATTTGCTGTTGCGATAACCCAAATCTCGTCGATACTTATCTTTTTCTTCCCGCTCTGAAAAGTCCTCTCAACATCGCATTCCTTAATTTGACGTTCAATATCGGTAAAGTCCTGATGTATTTTTCCTAGTTTTGCGATTATGCCTACATAAGAGGTTATTCCCAAGGATGAATCTCGTTTACTCAATACAAAATCTGCTCCCATTTCGTCAGGTCCATGGGTGTATTCAACTTCCATAACATCAGGAAGTTTCCTCAATAGTTTTTCTAATAAGGGATGAAGTTCTTTTGTCTCGTCCGAAATATTGTCGAGAATTTCTTTTTTATTTATAGTCATAATCCGCCTAGTATGAAATGAGCTAATAATTGTTTGGATTATAGCATTTTCTAAATATTCGCCCTCACTATAATGGAAAGAAGCATTATTTTTCTGCATTATCAATCACGATTCCACGCAAATAAATTTATCCGCATTTGTTTTTTTTACTTGAATAATAAAGATAGCACATATGCTCTATTCTGTGCCCTGCCGTTGATGCCGGTCCAACTCCTTGACAAAATGCTTCATCATCAACAATTCCCACTTTTTCACTCTAAAATCTTAAATCCAACTCCCATGGGGTGTTCATGTCTTCCAATCCTGCCGCTATCCTTTCCAGGCTTATCGAATTCGGCTATTGCCCCGAACCCGATTTCCTACCTTTCGAATGGCACGTCGCCAACGGAGCCGTCAAGGCCGTGCGCGGCTCCCGTGGAGACCGGTCGCCGCTTTCACTGCCGCCATCGAACAATTCCCCGATAGCTGTTTCAAATTGAGTTTCTTCCAATTGTTTTAGTTGCCCTTGTCTTTTCGGGCCCGCCTTATCTCATCATCATATATAAATTCTGAAATGTAATTAATACCCTTTCTTTGACGCCTGTTTATTTCGTCGATGCTAACGTTCATTGAGTACGCAACTTTTTTTGCGCTGTCCTTATACTTAAAACGCCTGATAAGCACCTGAGCTAATAACGGTTGAAGCCTCTCCAATTGAATAATATAGGCAAACAACATATTATTCATTGCAATTCGACTCTCAACAATCGACAAATTATTCTTAAAACCAAATTTTCGTGCCACTTTTAGGTGGGCAAAAATCTCCATCCCGTCTCGGGTAGGTTCATCCCACGATTTAAGACCCTCGTGAACATCCTTTATGACCTTCCCCTTAGTTAATTTCACATCGTTTTTCCCCGTGTCGTCATTATCGCATATCTTTTGACCAACTCCTTGACAAGCACGTTCCCTAGTGGGTGCCCGCGTGAATACTAGCCAGGTTCTAATGTGGCAGCGATACCTTTCGTTTCACTCAGA
The DNA here is from genome assembly GCA_964572455.1 of uncultured Anaerolineaceae bacterium. Taxonomy (GTDB): domain Bacteria; phylum Chloroflexota; class Anaerolineae; order Anaerolineales; family UBA11579; genus JAMCZK01. The sequence continues at coordinate 13,724 of CAZNFL010000026.1, read as the reverse complement.
GTGACGCAAACAAAACATCATCCGTCATTGCGAGGAGGCCGAAGGCTAGAGCCTGCCCTGAGCGGAGCGAATGGGTGGCAATCTCCACCATTGGCAGGGAGATTGCTTCGCTTCGCTCGCAATGACAGATCATGCTTTTTGTAGGGGCGGATCCCAGACCCGCCTGCCGTTGCCGCGAAGTATCCATGCGCCTATTTCTCATTCAAGCTAATCTAGTCATAACGAAAAGCCCCTCGAGTTTGTGCCTACCTCGTGAAAAAGCCTAACAAACTGATTTTGCCTCTACCCATACAAAATTTCTCATTTCTTTGTTATACTGCGCGGAACATCATCCGAACCAAAGGAGGTAGACATGGCAGAAGGAAATGGTTCAAGCAGCACTGCGATCGTGGCGATAGTTGCCATATTGGTCATCGCTGCTTTTGTATATTTCATCTTCATTGCCCCTCAGGGCGGAGGCGGCGGGAACGTGATTGTCCCTCTTCCCTAGTCAAGGGTTGCACACGGAAGACAAATAAAACCCTAATGGGTCTTATATGTCTTACATTGCTTCGCACCTATGGGAAGGAGCGGTGTATAATTACCTAGAAGCATGAAGTACATCCCAAGCGAAGGAGGTAGTCATGGCTGAAGGAAGCGGAGGCGGCGGCGGAAGCAGCACGGCGATCGTCGCCATTTTTGTTATCTTGATCATCGCGGTTGGCGCCTATTTCCTGTTCTTTGCCAACCCGGGTGGTGGCGGCGGCATCAACGTCGTCATCCCCATCAACATCATCAACCCCACCCCTTAGCTCTCGTTTTAGATCGAGTGGCAAGGTAAACAACTAACCAAAGGAGAACTTTCTATGTTGTGGACAATTATCGTAATACTCTTGGTGTTGTGGCTGTTGGGCTTCATTGGGCAAATTGGTGGGGGATTGATCCATATTTTATTGGTGATCGCCCTAATCGTTTTTATCGTCAACATGTTGCAGGGTCGCCGCGGCGTCTAAGCAGCCGCTATGTAAGGTGCGTTGCTGCGCAACGCGGAAGGAGAAACTGATATGGATGCAAACAAGGATGTTTTGATGGGCAAGTGGCATGAGCTTAAGGGCAAGGTGCGCCAGCAGTGGGGCAAGCTCACCGACGATGACGTCGAGAAACTGAGCGGCAAAACCGAAGAACTCGCCGGAGTCCTGCAACAGCGTTATGGCTACACCAAAGCCCAGGCGGAAACCGAAATCAACAAATGGGTGGGTAAGAAGTAGGCGCTACGGTCTTTAGCGCCTAGAGGATTACAGGGGGTCAAAGAGCGACGATCAACAACAAAGGGGCGGGAAGCTCCCGCCCCTTTTACTTACAGGCTGGGGGGATATGAGCAGGCTGACTAGAATCTATTGCACTAACGCCATGCTGGCTAGCATCGCATCCGCATCTTCAAGAAAACCGCTGAATTGCCCGTTTTCAGCCTCAAAGAAAATGAACAAGATCACTCCGTTCACGTCCAATGCGGTAAAGCGCACCATAGCCTCGGGGGTCGAAGTCACCCAAAAGCCGCCGAGGATCCCTTCGAGAACGGAAATATGCTGAACGCCAGGGGCGATATGATCTTCCCGACTCCCGATTTCATTCGGGTTGGCAAGCGCCTGGGCGTCCACCCGGAAGCCGGTAAAGCCGGCCACGGTCACTTCTTCGGGGGTTCCGAAAATAAACTCGGCGGAGTCGAGCACGTCTTGCTGGAAAACTGGCAGCGAAATCGTAGCGGGTATTACATTAAATTGAATGTATTGGCTGGATTCGCTCAGCTCGTTCTGGCCTCGGGCAATAGCAAAAGCGCCGACACTATCATCGCGAATGACGCCCCAATCGGGCGGGACCGTGATGGTGAAAGTCATTCCCATCCAGCCCGGCAAAAAGTAAGTGCCTGGGTCTATTGGGGTGGCGAGACAGCAATCAGCGAGCGGAAACTCCTTCGGGGAAGGATCCTGTGTCGGAGTGACCGTGGGTGGGGGCGAGGTGTTGGTTGCGGCTGGCGCAACGCTGGCAGTGCCGGTGGGTTGCGGCGTTGTGGTCAGCACGGCCGGCGAGCAGGAACTGAGGATGAGGGCAATAAGGAAAACTGAAGCCATGAGTTTTTTCATAGAGGTCTCTCCTATTTTTCTTTACCTTTACCGCGGTCTTCCACCCAAAGCGAACTGGCCAGCTCGAAGCCGATCACCTGCTCATTGCGCTCGAACTGCAGGCGCAGCGGCCCGTTGAACGGCGCCCGGCTCACCAGCGTAAACTCCACCCCGGGCACCAGGCCCAGGTTGCCAATGTAGCGCAGCTTATCCATATCATGGGTGCGCACCCGGCTCAGGCGCAGGGCGGCGCCCGCCTCCTGCTTCACCAGCGGCGCGTCCTTGGGGAAGGTGATCTTGCCATCCTTGGTCGGGATCGGCTCGCCGTGCGGGCAGCGCGTGGGGCGGCCGGCCATCTCGTCCAGCTTATCTTCCAGCTCGTCGTTGATGCCGCGCTCGAAGGTATCGGTCAGCTCGTGGGCCGCCGCCCAGTCGTAGCCCATCACCTTCACCAGGAAGGCCTCGCCGATGCGGTGGCGGCGCAGCGCCGGCATGGCTATGCGCTGGCCGGCCTCGGTGAGGCGCACGCCGCGGTAGGGCTCGTAGGTGGCGAAGCCGGCGTCCGTCAGGCGGCGCACCATGCGGGCAATGGCCTGCGGAGAGGATTCCACCTGCGCCGCCAGCGTGGAGAGCGACACCTGCGGGGCGTCCTGCTGGATGCGGAACACCTCGGCGGCGTAGCGCTGCATGGCCGGGCTAACTTGCTTGTCGGTACTCATCGCTTTGGCGAAATCCTCACTAAATTCTACTGCCTATTAAACCTTTTTACAACACAGGTGATATCGCAACTGGCCACCTCACCGATAAGTATGAGCAAACTCATAAATATCGCTGAAATTATACTACGCAGGCTGCTGTTTCTATATAATGAGGAGGCCCCTTTCCCCGACCCCAATGGAAATAAACACTTAACAATTCCATAAAAAGGGGGAGGCCAGCTAAGTATATAATGCTGAACTGAGGTTGCATGACCCGCGAGACGCTGGAACGCAAGCTGCAAGAGTTGAATGACGAGGTGCTGCTGCTCGGCAGCATGGTGGAGCAGGCCACCCTGCAATCCGTGCGCGCCCTCAAAGACCGCAATTTGGCCGCCGCCGAAGAGGTTTACCGAAGCGACCACAAGATCAACGATAAGCGCTTCGAGATCGAAGAGCGCACCATCACCCTCATCGCCACCCAGCAGCCCATGGCGCGGGACCTGCGCCTGCTCACCGCCATCCTGGAAGTCATCACCGAGCTGGAGCGCATGGGCGACTATGCCAAGGGCATCGGCCGCATCTGCATAAACCTGGGGGCGGAGAGCCGCCTAAAGCCCCCGGCCGACCTGATGACCATGGCCGAGGTGGCCGTGGACATGCTGCACCGCGCCTTGGAAGCCTTCGTCACCGGCAATGCGGAGCTAGCCCGCACCATCCCCAAGGACGACGACAAGGTGGATGCCCTGTTCACCGTCGTGCACACCGAGATCTTGCAGCAAATGATCAAGGCGCCGGATAACATCGCCACGATCAATCACCTGCTATGGGCTTGCCACAACCTGGAGCGCCTGGCAGACCGGGTGATCAACATCTGCGAGCGCACCGTCTTCATCGCCACCGGGCAGCTGCTCGAATTCGACGCCACCGACGACGAGTTGGATGCGGCCATCGGCAAGCCTCAGCCGCCAACGGAGAAACCCGCGCCCAATAAAAATTGACATTGGCCTCCAACTGTGTCATACTGACCGTCGTTAGCCTTAACAACCGAATAGCCACATCCTTTCACTATTTCATCGTAGAGGAGGTGTTGCCGATGGACAGTAATAGTCCCGAACTTAGCGCTACGGCAGCCCTCCTCGCTGAAAAGCGATAGAGCTGCCGTAGCGCAAGGAACCCCAAAGAGCCACGCTGTGGCTCTTTGGATTTAATGGCCTTTTGTTAGAGCATTTGACAGGATTATGTATTTTGCGTGCGACCAAAGCAGCGGATCAGCAATTGCACCCCAGCGTTCATTCCAGTATCGGTAATAGCCGTCATTAGTTTGATCGGATTTTACTTGCTCTGGTAGACTGCCATCGGGACCGGCTTGGGCCTCCACCCACTTCAAGGCCTCTTTTGCCTTCTCCCATTCGCCGATCTCGGTATAGTACCAACCCAACCATGCAGTTAGCAGAATCCATTCTCCGCCGCCATAATATGTATCGGTGGAATAGCGGCGCACCCCAGCTCCGGAGCGTAAGGCGGATTCAATTTGAGCAATGGTTGCTTTCATTACTGGGTCATTTGGCAGAACGACTCGATAAGGGACAGCCAAGCCTATGAGGCTACAATCGACCGCCTTCGAGCCGATGAATTTTACGAAATGACCAGCGCTGACGCCTTTCGTGGTTATAAGATCGAAGATCTCCTTGAGGGCGTCGTCATATTCTGCACCGGAGAGAGCAGCCCAGGAGCGCAAGCCCGCGTAAATGCTGGCCAGGGTGTAGGAGTGGATTTTTTTAGGAAATTCTTCCCAACAGTCATAGCAGGGTAATCGCCAAAGGGCTAAAAGGTAATCGGCCACAAGGCGAGCCGCTATGAGCCATTTCTCCGGCAACTCCCCTCCAGCAAGACGTTTATGCTCAGCCAGAGCCCACAGCCAGGTGCCTAAGCCGTCTAATTGGAAGTTGGGCCAATCCTCCTCCGCCGGATTTCCATCCAGCCCATAGCGAGTATTCAGAACGTCCCTGGCATCTATAGGGTTGCCTTGGCGAGCTTTGACTATGGTGTTTTCTATAAGCATTTTGCGCTGATTGATAACATTGGCAGCCCAAGCATGGAAACGCGCAGAGCTTTCGTGCTCCGAAACGAGGTTCATGGCGTAGGCTGCGAAAGCCCCATCACGGAACCAGCAGTACTGATAATTGGGGAAATTCGGGCTGGCAACATAAGCTCCAGTCTCGCTCTGGTTTTGCAAAATTATTTCGATACTGCGCTGCCTAAGGTCGTTCATGGCCGGTTTTATCATGAGGCCGAGGTTTCGATGAGCAGTAGGGTCCAGAATTCCAAATCGGGAATTTTAACCTCAAGCGATTGATCGCCGGATCGCCAGGGCAGAGGTTTCAAGGCCTGGTCGCTACCATCCGGACTGGTGTAAAAGACGTGCTGGACTTTCTCGCTGATATCAACGCGTACGGGGAAGTTGGTCAGGCGCTGAGGTGCGGGGTGAGATTCCGTCCATGCCGGGTTTTCCAAGCCGCGCATGTTTAACAGGTTTACAACAAGCCATTTGCCAGATCTTCTGACCACAGACCACACCCCATCGGGGAGACCCAGCCGAAGGTCAACCACGTCTTCTGCTCGCGGACCGATCAGTTCGCTATAGCGAACGCAAAAATCAGCGTAAGCTCTTAGGGTTTGTTTCAGCCTAGCGTCCATAGCTTCGTGCTTCGGGAAGTAGGGATCGCTCAAGAGCCGCAGATCTTCTCCGAGCTCAATGCGGGTGGCTCCGCTAGCCAGAATCAGCGCATCAAGCAGGCGCACATTAGTGTGGCGGGCGGCAGGCAAATACATAGCCAAAACTAGCGGCTTGCCCCCCGACTTACCCCTTGTCTCAGAGAGGACGTTGAGTACATCAACATAGTACGGGGTTGAAGGCCAGAGTTCAATGTAAAGGAAATCCTGGGGAGCCCTTACCAGGACGTCCATAGGCCAATTCTTGACAGCGTTGAAAGTGACGGGGGCAAGTTTAAACCGCGCTTTACATACCTCAATAAAGCCGACGAAAGCGGCCGGAATGTCCACGGGCTGCCCGGCTGAATTGAAACCAGTTCTTGGTTCGCCATATTGATCCACATGCAGTCCGTCGAATGGCAATTTATCGAGCACTGCAGCGCACTGATCCAGCAAATGGCTAATCCAGGGACTGCCCGGGGAAGGATCCATCAAACCTAGAAAATCCTCAAAAGTATAGGGTTTACCGAAGTCATCGTATAAAGCCCAGGCGGGGTGGCTTTTGGCGAACTCGCTGGAAGCGGCATAAATGGCTAAGTAGGGCATGGCAGCCATGCCACGCTGGTGAGCTGCGAGCGCGAAACTTTCTACGGTTTCCAAAGAGAGTAGGCGACCGAGAGGGTCAATATATTCATCGTTAGGGGGAATCAGAGTATCGTGTCGGTATTGCCAATCATAGAATTGCAGGCCGTTGATATGGTATTTAAGTAGTGCATCCAAGACCGGTCCGACATCCTGACGACCTGGTGCGAAATCGCACAAGAAGCCATAGCGTGGGTAGTCGGTCCAAGAAGCGAGCACGTCGAAGGCGGTGGAGCGGGAGCCCTTATCCTTTGCCAAGGGCCCAATCAATTGGGCTATAGCGCCATAACCGTGGGTCGATTTGGTTTCAGGCTGCCAGACAAGCGGGATACGATGCGCTCCAGGTTCAAGAGATACCGGTATATCCATCTCGACGACGGGATCAGCGAAATGGGAAATGGCGAGATGTATTACAGCGTTAGCGGGTGTCTCCGTATGCAGCTCTGCGAGCAAACAGATGGATTCTTCAGGAGTGAAGGCTCCTTTGGCTGGGTAAAGGTCCATCAGGCGCACAGATCAACCCTTCAGACCCGTGGTTGCAATGCCGCCTATGAAACTACGTTGGAAGAGTACAAAAACGATGAGGACCGGAATGAGTGCGAAAATGGAGGCGGCGAAGACCTGGCCCCATTCGGTGAGATGTTGAGATTGGAAGAGGGCAATAGCGATAGGAAGCGTACGGCGCGTAGTCTCCTTGATGGCGACATGCGCCCAAGGGAATTCGTCCCAACTGTAAAGGAAGGTGAAGATAGAGGCCACGGCGAGCCCTGGACGGGAGAGAGGAAGGACCACCTTCCAAAATATCGTCAATCGATTGGCGCCGTCAATAAGGGCTGCATCTTCAAGATCGCGGGGAACGCTCTCGAAAAACCCGCGCAGCAAGAAGGTCTGCATGGATAGGTTCATGGTGACATAAATGACCAACAGGCCGAGCAAAGAATCAAGGAGATGGAGGTACTTGGCGATAATGAACTGAGGAATGATGAGCATCACTGGCGGAATCATCATGCCCAAAAGAAACAATGAGAAGAGAAGTTCCTTGCCAGGGAATTGGAGACGGGCAAAGGCATAGGCCAACAAGGAGGAGATCAACACCGTACATACGGTGCTACTCACTGCAACGATCAAGCTGTTCAGAAAGTAAAGTCCAAAGAGATCCTTGCCCAACGCGACAACATAGTTCTGGAGAGTAATCTCCTGCGGCCAGAGCCGCGGAGGGATTTCGAAGATAAAAGATTGGGGCTTTAATGAGGTGATAAACATATACCAGAACGGAATAGTAACGAATGCCACTCCCAATACGAGCAGGAAGTAAGTGAGCCTCCTATCAAAATTGCGGCTCGAACGAAATCTCATGTTAGCTCCGACTGGCTGCGCAAAAGCCTGATCTGAACGATACTGATAACGAAGACAAAAATAGTTAGCAGGTAGCTGATCGCTGCGCCCATTCCGAAATCCAGACGAGTGAAAGTTGCCTCATACATTAAGGTGAGCACGAAATGGGTGAGATCCAAGGGATCGCCACCGTTTGTGATCAGCAGATTTGAAATATAGGCATTCAACCCGCCAATGGTAAGCACGACTAATAGGAAGACAAGCGTTGGGCGCAACAAAGGAAGGGTTATATACCTAAAACGTGGAATTGGGCCAGCGCCATCCACTTCAGCGGCTTCGTAGAGATGCTGAGGGATGGCTTGGAGGCCAGCCAAAAAAATGATGGCGGTCCAGCCGATACCCTTCCAGATGCCCAAAAGGTGAATAGGGACAAAGGCCAGGATAGGGTCGGCTAACCACAGAATGTTTTTATCGATCACGTGAAGAACATCACGGAGCACATAATTCACCAGACCAGCCTGGCCACTAAACATGTATTCGAACAGCAGGCTAACGATGACCCAAGAAGTAATCACCGGCAGGTAGTACAGGACGCGAAACAGAGTCTTTCCGCGGATGTTTTGATTGAGGAGAAGGGCAACGAGCAGGCCCAAGATCATTTGCCCGGGAACGGTTACCAAGGTATAGGCCAAGGTGTTTAACACGGCCCGACGAAAGATTGGATCCTGCAGAGCTTGGATGTAGTTTTGCAGACCTACCGATTCCGACAATTCCGGACGAACAATATTCCAATCGAAGAAACTAATTCGCAAAGAATAGATCATTGGGATAATTACGAAAGCAACAAAAAGGGCGAGCCCAGGTAAGAGGAATAAGGCAGCTGTGCCGATTTGTCGAAACTGTCGATTCTGGCTAAGGGGCATGTGGTACCTTGTGCAAGGGAACAGCATTGTAAAACACGTATGCTGCTTACCAGCCCCCACCCATTCTGGAGAATGGGTGGGGGTACTTACAGAATAAACTAGTTGTTTAGCAGTGTGTTGATCTCCTCGGCAGCTTGATCGAGCGCCTCCTGAGGAGTTTGCTCGTTGCGCAGCATTCGTTGGAAGGCGTTGTTGATGGCGCCATCCATATCACCCCACAAGGGGTGAGGAACGCGCGCCTGTGCGGTTTCCAGCTGCTTCAGGAAGACATCGAAGTAGGAAGGCAGCCCAGGGTTGCCGATCAAACTCGTCAGAGTAGGGATCACACCTACTTCAGCCATCTTGAGTTGAGCCTCTTCACTTAGCAGATAGGAAGCCCATTGCATAGCCGCCGCGGAGTTCGCCGTGTCGTAGAAAATCACCAGGTCTTCACCACCGACCACCGAGCTGGTGGTTCCGTCGGGGCCTGCAGGGACGGGTGCGAAGTTGACATTGAAATCCGGATAGTTTCCGGCGTAGATATCAACCATCCACGGGCCGTCAAGGATCATGGCATACATGCCGGTGGCGTGACCATCAGAGGTACCGATGCCGCCGCCCAGTAAGTTGGGGGAAATGCAACCCTGATCGTAGAGGTCATCCAGCAACGTGAAAGCAGCCACGCTTTCAGGGCCGTTCACATAGCCCGTGGCTGTGGTGATATCTTCATCCACCACCTGGCCGCCCAATGCGTAAAAAATAGGCGCAGGCGCCCAAAAGTAGGTACCGCCCAGTGCTAATCCGTATTGTTCTTTGGCTGGATCGGACAGGGCGCAGGCGATTTCAGCAAACCCCGCAGACGTGGTGGGAGGTTCCAAACCGGCTTCGCTAAACACATCCTCGTTCCAAAGTAGAACTTGGGTGTTGGTGTTCTGCGGCAAACCGTAGTAGTGACCATTCCAGTAGTTAGTAGATAGAGGACCCGGGAATGTGTTGGCGGCGATGGCATCAAAATCCGGCATGCTAGTGTCCAGTTCCAGCAAAGCGCCTTGATCGGCGAACTCAGACACCCAGGCGATGTCCATGCGAGCGGTGTCAGGAGCCTCTCCGCCGGCCAGCGATGTTAGCAATGCAGGCTTGAAGTCATCGTAGGCGTAACGGGTGGCATCCACGGTGATACCGGGGTTAGCAGCCTCAAAGGCGGAGATGACCTCCTCCAGTTGGGCTGTCTCCGGGTCACTCATGGTGTGCCAGTATGAAATGGCGACTGGCTCTACGGCAACTGGCTCATCCGTTGGAGCGGGCTCTTCAGGGGCCGGTTCTTGCGTGGGAACTTCCGCGGGTCCACAGGCCGTCAAAAGAAGCGAGAAGGCCAGCAAGAGACTCGAAAAAGTAAGTAACACTGATCTGTTTTTCATCTCATCCTCCAAAGCATAGGTTCATCCGAATTATGTTTGCAAATCATTGCTTCGACTCGTATTCCAAAAGCACCTCCTCTTTCGACACCAATTTCAGTGGTGAATTTAACTGAAGAAAGTTTTTACGTCTGCGCTACCGAAGCGAAAGACACTCCATAAACAGGAGATTTAAACAAATCTCCCAACACCAGGCCTGCGGCCCCCCTGGCCCAAGCAGTATCGTCCCAGGTATCAATTCGAATCTCTGTGTCCTCAATGAGTCCGGGCATTACATAGTTGTTTAATGCAGCGCGCATAGGATCAAAGAGCAAGTTACCCGCGCGTACACCTTCCCCGCTAATAATGATCAGCTCCGGACTGAGTACGTTAATCAGGTTAGCGATCCCCCGAGCAAGCGTTTCTCCTGCCGAGGAAAATATGGCCTTAGCCTTTTTATCGCCTTTTACCCCGCGGCTCAGCAATTCATCCATGGTCAACTCTTGGACTCCCAGTTTCTTCTTTGCCTCTCGGATTAACCCGGGGTCAGCAATAAGTGCCTCCAGGCATCCGCGTTTCCCGCAATCACAAACTGGGCCGTTAGGATCAATTACTGTGTGGCCAAACTCACCAGACCCTCCGTGGGCACCGCGGTAAAGCTGCCCATTAATAACCATTCCCAACCCAACCCCTCGCCCAATGGTGACAGTCAGGAAATTATCAATGCCCTGTCCCATCCCAAACCATTGTTCGGTTAATGTCAGGGTATTTACATCATTGTCAACGGTGGCAGAAACGCCCAGTTGCGTTTGAAGTATTTCGCGCAAGGGAACATTGCGCCAGCCAAAATAGGGAGAGTGACGAAGGATCCCATTTTGGGCGTCGATGATGCCTGCTAAGCCAACGCCAACTCCTAACAGCTGATTCTTGTGGATCGCGCCGTCTTGTAAAAGGGCTTTAACTCCTTCTCCTAACGCAAGGATCACAGAATCTATCGAACGTCCAGAGAGCTGAAAAGTGCGATTTGCAATTACCTTCGCGTTAAGGTCTGTAAGGGCCCCTGTAATATGATCTTCTGCCAATTTGAAACCGATAACGTAGCCCCCTCTGGGGTTCAGCACTAAAGGAATTGGCCTGCGGCCTCCAAGGGAATCGCCCGCTTCTTTTTCTAAGATCAGGCCGCCTTCTATCAGTTCAGAGGTAATCCCAGACACCGTAGCTGCACTTAAGCCCGATGCTCTTGCGATTTCTATCCGCGAGATCGGACCCCGCGTCTTAATACTATTAAGCACGTTAGAGCGGTTGATCGCTCGGATTAGTTCTCGGCTACCAGCTGGATGAGTAGGCATAACTTAGTTAATTCACTAAATTAACTAAGTTCATTTTATGCCTAATTCACACTTGAGTCAAGCCATTAGGGAACAAGTTCAAAATCAACCACCAGCGGCAGGTGGTCATAGACACCGGGCTGGCCGCCCAGCAAGACGTCGCCGGCCTGAAGACCCCAGGCGGCCAACACCTGCGCCGATAGCTGCGTGGTGTTGAGGATGAAGGCGTTCACAGGCTGCAGAACGCTGTCGGTGTACAAGATGCGATCGAAGGTGCCAGTCACAAAAGAGCTATTGTCATCTCGCCAGGTGTAATCGTCCTGGCCCAGGCCATTGTGGCTGGGGGCCGCGTCGCTGAGACTGGTGGCATCCCAATCGGGCGCAAAGTCGTTGCCATAGCGCGCTTCGTTGTAAATGTCGCCGCGCAGCATGGTCCATAAATGGTTGTGCGGATCCGTGTCGTAGATATTGAAATCGCCGAGCAGCAGGTATGGCGTGGAATCAGCCAGGTCGATGTTGCCGGCGGCGGTCTGCGCGTCGTAGATATTGGACATGATCACATCCGCCTGCTCCTGGCGGAGCAGGGTATCGGTGGCGGCGCCACCCGACTTGAAGTGGGCGCAGATCACGTAGAGGTCTTGCGTATCAAATAGCTCCTCAGGTAGATCCACCAGGGCGGCGGACTGCTGGAGGGCATTGACCACGCCAGCCGTCACCAGCTCGTAGCCAGCTTGCAGCAACGGATAGCGGGAGACGATGAAGGTGTCGCGTTCTTTGGCAACGAACCAGACGGAGCCATCGCCCACGGCTTGGCTGACCAGCGCGGCGATCTGCTCGGAGGGGCGCAGGTAGTTGAGTTCCTGCAGGCAGATGACATCGGGTTGGATGGCGGCCAGGATGCGCCGGAAGGACTCGACGCGGTCGAAGGCGCGCAGCTCATGGTTTTGCGGGTCATCGTCGGGGAAGATCGAATCCCAGTTGACGTTGTAGCTCATGACGCGCAGGCTGGTGGTGCTGGGGCGCGGGAGGAAGCCGGCATAGCTGGTGAGCGTCGGCGCAGGGGTCGGCGCCAACGTGGGGCGCGGGGTGGCGGAAGGCGGCGCGGCGGTGGACATGGTAGGCGCGATAGGCGACGGAGCACAAGCTGCGAGTAAGGCTATGAGCAGTGCTGGTGAAATGAGTTTCATGGGCTGAGGGATTGTACTGCGAGGACAGACCTACTCCCCAACGAACGGGAATTGCGTATAGTGGTTATTGGTTGGGCGGGTCTGAGACCCGCCCCTACAAAGCAACGTGGCTGGCAGAATTCGGTAATTTGGAAGATGGGGTTAAGGGATTCCTCGCTTTGTTGAATCTACATCGGGTAACGCTTTCGATATGCCGCTCGGAATGACAAAAGAGGATAAACAAAGCCCGCGGCATCCGCCGCGGGCTTTGTTTTATCAGCGAAACTATCAGTGTTATTGAGTCTCTTCGACTGCGGCTTCTGCATCGGCTTGCAGTTGGTCCAAGATGGCCTGGACTGCAGCTGCATCAGCTGCGGCCATGGCGGCGTCAAAGGCGCCTTGGATCAAACCACGCACGGCGCTAAACGAGGGCAGGTTGGGCTCAGCGACACCGTACTGCATCAGGTCATAGGACTGAGCCCAGACCGGATCGTCATCAGGCTTGGTGCCCAGATCGGTGGTGGACTGGGTGGGGAAGTAGCCGGTCATGGAGACCCACAGGGACTGGGTCTCGGGCGAGGTGAGGTACTTCAAGAAGATCCAGCTCGCCAGGTCACCATCGGGGTTGGTGGTGACGATGCCGGCCATCTGGCCGAAGGCATTCACAACCAGTGTGCCATCGGGGCCAGGGACTGGGACGGAACCCCAGACATCCGTGCTGCCGATGTCGTCAAAGGCGGCCTGCTGGAACGGTATGCCAGCCGTGGAGCTGTTGGCGAAGAGCGCCAAGCGGTTGGCCAGCTCAGGGTTGGGGAAGCTGGGGGTGGTGAGGGTGCAACCGCTATCCACCAAGTCTTTGAGGAACAGCGCAGCCTGCAAGCTGGCGTCGTCGTTCAAGACGTAGTTGCTGCCATCCGCATTGAGGCCAGTGCCGCCGAACGCCCATACCCAAGGCAGAACGTTCGAGGCGCCGTTGAAGATCACATAACCGGCATCATCGTTGTCGGGGTTGTCATCGGCGGCGTTGGCCACCGCGGCAGCACAAGCCTGCTCTTTGAACTCAGCCGAGGTTGCGGGGGGGCTATCGAAACCGAGTTCCTCTGCCCAGGTGAAGTTGTAGAAGAGCACCTGCGCGGATTGGTTGACGGGGATGCCGATCTGGGTGCCGTCCGCCAGGGTGCCTGAGCTCAACGGTACGGGGAAGATGGAAGCCCAAACAGCGGGGTCAATGCCATAGATGGGGTCTTCGATGTACGCGTTGAGCGCGGAGATCACACCGAGGCCATACCAGCGGGTAAGGCTGTTGGGAAAGCCCATAGTGATATTGGGCAATTCGCCGGTGGTAATGGCGCCATTCAAGGCGGTTTCCAGATCGCCCTGGCTTCCCTGGGGTACATTTTCGACGGTTATGCCAAATTCATTTTCGGCATTGAACTTGTCGATAATGG
>CAZNFL010000025.1:0-38879 GCA_964572455.1 uncultured Anaerolineaceae bacterium | reverse complement strand
CGCCGGGGCCGCGCAGGCCCACACCCCCCACCCCGCCGGCCCGGCCGCCATCACCGCCGGCCTGCCGCGCCAGATGTGTCCAGGCGCGGGTTAGGCGCGGCAAGCGGTATTCGTGCTGGGCCAGCTCCACCTGCAGGGCGCCTTCATGAGTGTTGGCGTGCTGCGCAAAGATGTCGAGGATTAGCGCGGTGCGGTCCACCACGCGGCGGCTATCACCAAAGATCTCTTCCAATTCGCGCTGGTGCCGGGGTGAAAGTTCGTCATCGAAAAGTATCACAGCGGCATCCAGTTCTTCAGCCAGCGCTTTGACCTCCTCAACTTTTCCCTTTCCGATCAAGGTCTTAGGATTTGGCGTTGTGATCTGCTGGGAGGCTTGCCCCACCACATCAATGCCTGCGGTGCGCGCCAGCAAGGTCAACTCTTCCAGGGAATCTTCCATGCGCAGAGAGGACCTGTCGTTAGCTAGCCGCACGCCAACGATCAGTGTGCGTTCATGCACTGGTTCTTTTGCGTGCAACTTGCTTTTAGCCATGTTTTAACCTCAGTGCTGTTTGGCCAGCCAGCTGGCGATCCGCTCAGCGCCTTCACGCAGCCTGTCGATGTCGGTCACCAGCGAAATGCGGAAGTAGCCTTCGCCATGCTTGCCGAAAACCACGCCGGGCGTGGTGCTCACAGCGATATCTTCCAACATGCGGCTACAGAAATCCATACTGTGTTCGCCGCCGGGCACCGGGATCCACACATACAATGCCGCCTGCGGCGGAGCCACGCGCAGGCCGGCGCGGTGCAAGGCATCCACGACTGCGTCTCGGCGAGCCTGGTACACCCGATTGCGCTCCACCAACCAGGATTGGTCGCCCAGCATGGCTGTTTCCGCTGCGGCCATAAAAGGGGCGAATAATGCGGAATCCTGCTGGCCCTTATATGTGTCAATATATTTGACCGCGTCCGATTGGCCGACGGCCATGCCCAGACGCCAGCCAGCCATATTGTAGGTCTTGGAAAGCGAGTTGAATTCGATGGCCACTTCTTTGGCCCCCGGAACCTGCAGCAGGCTGGGCGCTTGGTACCCGTTGAAGCCAACATCGCAGTATGGGGCATCATGCGCCAGCAACAGATTGTGCTTGCGGGCGAAAGCCACGGCGCGCTCGAAGAAAGCTAGGTCGGCAATTGCCCCAGTTGGGTTATTAGGATAATTTAGCCAAAGGATCTTAGCCTTTTTGAGTTGCGCCGCGGGGATGACTTCGAAGTCAGGCAGGTAGGCGTTTTTCTCCAACAGGGGCATGGAATACGGTATCGCCCCAGCGATCTCGGCGCTTTTGGCGTAAACGGAATAAGCAGGGTCAGGAACCAGGGCTACATCGCCTGGATTGAGGATGACCTGGCTCAGAATAAATAGACCCTCTTTGGATCCAATCAGGTCCATCACTTCGGTCTTTGGATCCAATTGAACTCCGAAGCGTTTTTGGTAATAAGCCGCTACCGCAGTGCGATAAGGGTGCGTCATACCCAGTGTGTAGCCGTGTGTGTTTGGCTTGCTGGCAAATTCGAACATCGTCTCTAGGATGAACCCTGGCGGTGGCAGGTCTGGGCTGCCAATATCCAGGCGCACCACATCCGCGCCTAAGGCACGCAAAGCCGCGATGCGTTTGCCCAGATCGGCGAAGAAGTAGGGCTTGAGATGAGCGATGCGATCGGCTGGTTTAAACATCAACCAAGTGTACGGCAGGAAAGGGCTTTTTGCCAACAGCAGAATTTAACGGGAGAGCAGCCAGGCCAGCAGCGTCTCGCCCACCGCCTGCAGGCTGTCTCCGGAAACTTTATCTAGCGTATCCGCTGTTGTGTGCCAGTATGGATAATCAAAGTCGATCAGGTCAACTGCAGGAATGCCTAATCGCAAGAAGGGGGTATGGTCATCCAGCATGCTGAACTTTTCCTCGTTGATGAACACGTCCTCGTGACCCAACGCAGCAGCCTGCTCCCAAATTTCAGCGCTGAGGCTTTCGTCTGAATTTGCTTCCAGATAAATTTGCAGATCGGCATCACCGATCATGTCAACGATAACCACGCCGCCTGGATACGCAGTCAAGTTTTCTGCGAATGCGCTCGAACCAAGGATCCAATCCCAGTCTTCGATGTGGCCGTTGTCTTCGGCGTCGAACATCACCAGCCAGATCTGTCCTTTCAGATCGCGCGGCAGGACGCGGGCCAATTCCAGCAAGACGGCCACCCCGGAAGCGCCGTCGTTGGCGCCTGGCACCGGGTCCGTCCGCGCTTCGAAATCAGGGTCCTGGTCGGCAAAGATGCGGCTGTCGTAGTGGGCGCCTAGGATGAGCCAGGGCGAGCCGTTACCCCGTTTGGCGATCACATTGCGAATGGGATGGCCGAAGCGTTCCGTTTCCTGCAGCTCCACGTCCCATCCGGAGGCGCGCAAAGATTCCATCATCCAGTCCACCGCGGCGGCATGGCCGGGCGTTTCCGGGATACGTGGGCCCAGCGCGACTTGATATTCGACATCTGCTAGGGCGCGCCGGCCGTCAAAGACCGGTGGCAGTGGAGTTGGTTGCACAGCTATCTGCGGCAACGAGCAGCCCACGACGATAAATATTAATAAAATTACAGTCAATACTTTGGTTTTCATAAAGGGACGGAACTGTGCGCCCTTTTTGTAACCATTGTTTCATCTACACCCACAGACGACAGGTACTCATCCAGATCCGCCAGCGCTCGGTCGGCGAAAGCTTGAGCCCGCTGGCGGCGCCCAATTTTGCCCAGCTCGGGTAGCGGTGGCAAGATGCCGAAGTTAGCTTTCATTGGCTGGAAGTCTGAGACCGCCGCATGCGTTACGTAATGGCACAGCGCGCCCAGCATGGTCGTGACGGGCAATTCAAAGGGGGCTTTGCCCTCAAGCACGCGGCTGGCGTTCAGGCCTGCCAGCAAGCCGGAAGCGATGTTGCCCACATAGCCCTCGATACCGGTGATCTGCCCGGCGAAAAATAGATCTGGGCGGCTGCGGAATTGCATGCTGCTGTGCAGCAACATCGGTGAATTGATAAAGGTGTTGCGATGCATCTGGCCGTAGCGCTCAAAGCGCGCTTGCTCTAGGCCGGGGATCTTGCGCAACACGCGGCGTTGTTCACTAAACGTCAGGTTGGTTTGGAATCCCACCAGGTTATACAGCGTGCCGGCCAGATCGTCCTGGCGCAGTTGCACCACGGCATACGGCCGCCGACCGGTGCGCGGGTCGTTAAGCCCAACCGGCCGCATGGGGCCAAAGGCCAAAGCGGCCTGGCCGCGCTCGGCAATGATCTCCACCGGCAGGCAGCCCTCGAAGAATTCATGCAGTCCAGCGCGCACACCCTGCTTGATATCCTGCTCGAAGCCGCGCAAGGCAATGCGCTCGGCGCCCAGCAAGGCAGCCACGAAGGCTTCGTATTCTTCTTTGGTGAAAGGACAATTGATGTAATCGCCACCCTCATCCACGCCGCGTCCATAGCGCGAAGCGCGGAAGGCGACATCCATATTGATCGAATCCAGGCTGACAATGGGCGAGATGGCATCGTAAAAATATAGATGCTGCTCCCCACTGAGTTCTGCAATGGCACGCGACAGGTTGGACGAAGTCAGCGGCCCGGAGGCGATCACGCACAGGCCCTCGGGAATAATGGGCATTTCCGCGCGGATCAGCTCAATATTTGGATGCCTTTCCAACTGGTGGGTAACCTCTGCGGCGAAGCCTTCGCGGTCCACGGCCAGCGCCCCACCCGCTGGCAACGCGGTGGCTTCGGCCACCCGCAGCAGCAGCGAGCCCAGGCGGCGCAGCTCGTTTTTTAGCAGGCCAGACGCCCGATTGGGCAAATTGGACCCCAGGGAATTAGAGCAGACTAATTCGGCCAGGGAGGTGGTTACGTGGGCGCCTGTTTGCAGGCTAGGTCGCATCTCATAAAGGGCCACCTGCAACCCGCGTTCAGCGGCCTGCCAGGCCGCTTCGCTCCCGGCCAAGCCGCCCCCAACCACGGTCAAATCGGCACGCTTCTTGGACATATCCGTCATTCTATCAAACTGGACTGGCATAGAACTTGCATCTTGAAGGCTAATTCTCTATAATCCGGTATCTCAGGAGCAGAAACATGGCATTCTCCCAAACACAAGTTATTTACCAGGGCGCCCGTCAGCGCCCTCAAACCACCGCCCATCTGGCCCAAACGATGAGCCTGCTGGGGTTGAATTCCCAGGAACTCAGCCAAAAGATCGAAGCCGCCTTGGCTGCCAACCCCGCCCTGGAGCTCGTGGAAGGCCGCCACTGCCCCACCTGCGGCCGCAATCTGCGCAAAGAAGCCTACTGCCCGGCCTGCGTGGGCAATAAGCAATTAGCCGAGAGCCAGGAGCCAGTCGTCTTCATTGCCCCGACCCAAACCACAAGCAGCCGAGATAGCCGCAGCGGCGAAGAACTGCCCGAGGACTACAGCGGCGCCGAACCCGAGACGCTGGCCAGCTACGTGCTGCGCCAGATCGCCGCGGACCTGGAGCCGCTGGAGCAGGAGATCGCCGCCCATATTCTCACTAGCCTGGACGAAGATGGCTTGCTAACTATCCCACTGTTAGAAGTGGCGCGTTATCACCATGTGGCCCTGCCCATCGTCGAAGATGTCGCTAAGAGCATCCAGCATGCCGACCCGCTGGGCGTGGGCGCCTCAACCACCACGGAGGCCCTGCTGGTCCAGCTGGAAACATTGGGCTCCCAAGCGCCTAACGCTGAATTGTGCGCTCGCGCCATTCGCGATGGTATGGGAATGTTGAGCAAGCATCAATACGCGGAACTTGGCCACCTGCTCGGCGTCAGCAAGACCAAAGCACAGCAGATCGCTGAATTCATCACCAATAACCTCAGCCCCTACCCCGCCCGCGCCCATTGGGGCAGCTTGCGCACCCCGAACGCCGAATCGCCCAGCACCTATACGCGGCCAGACATTATTGTGCGTCCGCAGGAAGATGGCAGGCTAGTAGTCGAAGTCATGTGGCCGCTGCGCGGCTTGCTGCGCGTCAACCCGCTCTTCCAGCAGGCCTTGCGCGAAGCCCCCGAAGATAAAGCCGAGCAATGGAAGATCGATCTGGAGCAAGCCAGCCTGTTGATCAAGTGCCTGGCCCAACGCAACCACACTATCGTGCGCTTGATGCAGATCTTGGCTGTGCTGCAACGCAAATTCATTCTCGGCGGGGATGCGCACCTCAAGCCGGTCACCCGCGCCGCCATCGCCGAGGAACTTGGCGTACACGAGTCCACGGTTTCGCGGGCAGTCTCCGCCAAGGCAATTCAACTGCCCTCCGGCAGGATCGTGCCGCTGGCTCAATTCTTCGACCGCAGTTTGCACATTCGCACCGCATTGAAAAAGATCATCAAAGACGAAAATAAGCCGATGAGCGACACCAAGCTGATGCGCTTATTGGCTAAACAAGGGTTCCGTGTAGCGCGGCGAACGGTGGCTAAATATCGTATGATGGAGGGCATCCTACCCGCCCATATGCGTAAAGCCCACGCCATCTAACGTATGACCTTATCCAGCATTGGCGAACTGCCGCTGTTCAAGCGGCGCTCGGGAGCAGAAGAACTCGAAGCCCTGCTGGATTTGCTTCCTCACCCCATCCTGGTCGCCGATTCTCACAGCCGCCAGGTGCTGTTTGGCAACACGCAAGCCATGCGGCTCAGCGCATATACACGCCGCGAACTGGCCGAACTGGAAATCACTACGCTGTTGCCGGACCTGGCGGCCTCTGATCTGGAAAGCCCCGTTTCTAAAAAGCCTCAACCGCAAAAACTTATCACCCGCAGCAGCCGTTCGACCATGGTGGCGGTCAAGGTCGCGCCGCTCGGCGGGTCTGACCATTGGGTGGCGCTTAGTCTGCTGCCGCCAACGCAGTTCGAGCAAGACCCGCAAGCCTTGGCGCAGCAGCGCTGGGAAGCTATGCATATGCTTTCGCTGGCCGCGCAGCAAAAGGACCTCGCAGCTTGCTATCGGCAGATCCTGCAAGCCGGCTCCTTACTGACCGGCGCCAACCAACTTTTGCTTTACACACCCGGCGAAGCCGCGAACTCATTAATGCTGGAGGCCGCCCTCGGCAGCGGGGTCGATTTTCCCGCCGCGCTGGAAGCTGCGGATTTCGGCCATCTGCGCACGCCAAAGGTCTGGCAGGCTGGAAAGCCCATTGAGTCCTCGATCCACAAAGCCGCCCACACCGCCAAACTAAGCTACTTGGCCAGTACGCCTTTGGATATTACCGACCCAAATAGTGGCTTGTTGGCTGTGGCCTGCGCGGACAGCCCACCGCCCTCTGACTTGCTGGCCATGTTGCAGATCCTTGCCGCCACGGCAGCCACTGCTCGCCTACATACCTTGGTCGTTTCCACCCTGCAAAGCGAATCTTCGAGATTGGCGGATACAGACCTGATCAACGCCACCCTGCAGGAACACGTGCAGGATGGGCTGCTATTCGCCGACGAACAAATGCGCGTGATCGAGATCAACCCAGCCGCCGAAGCCATGTTGGGCTACAGCTCCGCTGAGATCAGCGGCCGCCCGGTTAACGATGTGCTGATCAGCCCTCTACCTGTATTACCTGCCTTTGAACGCGCCCTGGCCGATGGCAAGGATTTCGAACTCGGCGAGCGCAAACTCCATCGCCGCGACGGCACCGAATTTCTCGCCTCTCTGCGCATCGCGCCCGTATCCAAACCCGGCTCTGCCGGCAAGCTGGCCATCATCTTCACCGACCTCAGCGAACACGAAGCCTTCCACCTGCAGAGCCAGCAATTGCAGCAGCGCGCCTGGCTGGGCGAGATCACCGCCTATTTTGCGCACGAAGTGCGCAATCCGATCAACAGCATCAGCACCGGTCTGCAACTGATGCAGATCAACCTGCCGGAACAGGACCCGATGCAAGAGCAAATCAAACAACTTCAGGAGGATTGTGACCGCCTGGAACACCGCATGAAATCGGTGTTGAACTTCTCCCGTAATATAGAACACCACCCCGAGCCCATGGACCTTGGCGAATTCTGCGCTTCGCAGCTGGAACGCTGGCGGCCGCGCATGGCCCGCAAGAACATCAAAGATCACTTACAGGTGGCTGCCAGTACGCCCCTGGTCTACGGGGATCGAAAGGCGCTGGACCAGGTGTTCACCAACCTGATCACCAACGCTATTCAAGCTATGCAAGACCAGGATAGCGGTGTCCTTGCGATGAAGATCCGCCCCAACCCGGATGACAAAGACATGGTCGATGTGCACATTTCGGACAGTGGGCCCGGCATCCCAGAGGAACTGCGCAAGCGCGTCTTCGAGCCCTTCTTCACCACCAAGCGCGAAGGGGGCACAGGGCTGGGGCTAGCCATTACTCGCCGCATTATCATGATGCATAAGGGCAATATCGAACTGGATAGCTTCCCCGGCGGAACTTTATTCAAGATCCAATTGCCGGTGGCGGCTTCGGGAACGCTCGAAGGGACCTCGGCGGCATGAGCTTGAGCGTTCTGATCGTTGACGATGAGAAGAATGCGCGCGGCAACATCGCCGCGTTTTTGAAGAAGAAAGATTACGAAGTCCTCGAAGCCGAAAACATAAAGACAGCCAAAAAGATCCTGGGCGAAGGTAGCGCTGACCTTGTATTGCT
Organism: uncultured Anaerolineaceae bacterium; assembly: GCA_964572455.1. GTDB lineage: Bacteria > Chloroflexota > Anaerolineae > Anaerolineales > UBA11579 > JAMCZK01. The sequence goes on along the minus strand of CAZNFL010000025.1, from coordinate 31,211 downwards.
GGACGTAGAGCTGCCAGATGGCCTGGGCACCTCACTGCTCGAGGAGCAAGCCGGCAACCCGGCTCGCCCGCCTATCATCCTGATCACCGCCCACGGCGATATCGAAATGGCCGTGGAAGCCATGAAGAACGGCGCCCACGACTTCCTGCAAAAACCCATTAAGTTTGAACGCCTGGAACAGTCCATCCAGCGCGCCGGCGAAACCGTGGCCATGCGCCGCGAGCTATCTCACCTGCGCCAGGCGCACGTGCAAACCGATTTCGTGCTGGGCCAAAGCGAGGCCATGAAGACGTTGCTGGCCCAGGCCGAACGCACCGCCCAGACTTCCGTCTCTGTGCTTATCACCGGCGAGACCGGCACGGGCAAAGAAGTGCTGGCCAAGGCTATCCACCGTATGGGTACCCGCAAGGACAAGCCCTTTATTGACATTAACTGCGCCGCCGTTCCGGCCATGACCATCGAGTCCGAACTCTTCGGCCACGAAGCCGGCGCCTTCACCGGCGCCGAAAAGCGCAAGCCTGGCCTGATGGAGATCGCCAACGACGGCATTTTATTCCTGGACGAGATCTCCTCGATGCCCGCAGACATGCAGAGCAAGCTGCTGCGGGCGCTGGAGGAGCGTTCCTTCCGCCGCATGGGCGGGATCACCTTGATCAAAGTCGACGTGCAAGTGGTGGCGGCCTCTAATCGCGATTTGCCAGCCTTGATCGAGAAGGGGGAATTCCGCGACGATCTGTATTATCGTTTAGGCGGAATCACACTGAAAGTGCCCCCGTTGCGCGAGCGTAAAGACGACATCCCGGAATTAGTCGGGTATTTCATGCACCAGAAAAACCCTAGCATGGGATTGAACATCCGGGACGTGACGCCAAAAGCCATGGAAGTCTTGAAAGCCCACGATTGGCCAGGCAACATCCGTGAGCTGAGCAATGTGATAGAGCGCGCCATGCTCTTCTGCGACGAGGCGGTCATCGATGTAGCCCACCTCCCCTCGGAGATCATCACCCCCAAGAAGTCAAAAAAGTAATAAAAATAACCGTGTCATTCTGAGGCGAGCTCGGCGAGCCGAAGAATCCTTATAACCTTATCTTCCGAATAACCAGGTTCTGCAACACTCGTTCCCCTAATAGAATAACGGATAACGCTTCGGATCAGCCTCGTGCATCAAGTCGTAAACCGTGTAAATAATTTCTTCCGCGTTGGGCTTGGACCAGTAGTTGCCATCCGTGCCATAAGCCGGCCGGTGCGCCTTGCCAGACAGGGTGCGCGGGGCCGAATCCAGCCATTGGTAACCACCCTGCTTTTCCAGAACTTCCTGCATCATAAAAGCCGCAGTGCCCCCGGGCACATCTTCATCCAAAAATAGGATCCGGTTTGTCTTCTTGAGCGATTCGACGATCTTGCTGTGCAAGTCAAACGGCATCAAGGATTGCACGTCGATCAATTCCACATCCACGCCGAGGCTGGCCAGCACCTCGGCGGCTTCAGTGGCAATACGGCATAGCGGCCCATAAGTGACAACTGTCACGTCGCCGCCAGCCCGCAGCACCTCTGGCACGCCCACCGGGAGTGTAAATTCGCCAATATTGTCCGGCAGTCGCTCTTTTAGCCGGTAGCCATTCAACACTTCCACGATCAAGGCGGGCTCGTCGCCCAGCAACACCGTGTTATAGAAGCCCACGGCCTGCACCATATTGCGCGGCACCAGGACCAGCATGCCCCGCAACAGGTGCAGCGCCCCGGCCATCAGCGACCCGGAGTGCCAGATACCCTCCAGGCGGTGGCCGCGGGTGCGCACAATGATGGGCGCCTTTTGGCCGCCTTTGGTGCGCCAGCTGAGCGAGGCCAAATCGTCTGAGAGGGTCTGGATGGCATACAGCAAATAGTCCAGATATTGGATCTCGGCGATCGGCCGCAGGCCGCGCAGCGCTAGGCCGATGGCCTGGCCGATAATAGTGGTCTCGCGTATTCCCGTGTCCGCTACACGCAACTGGCCATAGATCTCTTGTAAACCGGCGAATCCTTGGTTCACATCCCCCAAATAACCCAAATCCTCACCGAAGGCTATCACCCGCGGATCGCGTCCTAGCATGGCGTTAAAGCCTTTATTTACTATTTCAAACCCATTCAATGTCGGCGATTTCTCGGAATAACTGGCCTTGACCTCAGCCACGCGCTGCGTAGTGCCCGTGTACAGATCCGAGCTGTAGCGGTCAGCAGCCGCTGCGTCCTGGTCCTTTTTCCACTGGACCAATAGCGGCTTACCCGGCAGGGCTTGATCCTTCAGCAGCACCATCGCCCTGCCATACGCCACCATAAAGTCCTGCCGCAAGGGGTTCTGCGACTCCCTGAGCCCGTTGATCAGCGCCTCCAATTCGTCGGCGTGTTTGGATGCGCCGGCCACTTCGATCAGCAGGTCAGCAAAGGCCTCCGTATCCTTGCGGATGGGCGCCTTGTAAGCCTCCCAGGCGCGCTGGCGCACCGCCTCGACTTCCAGCCGATCCTCTTCTTGGGCCTTGTCCAGCTCCGCATCACTGGCCAGTTTCTCGCCTACGATCCATTCGCGGAACTTGCGCAGGCAGTCGAACTCAGCTTCCCATTTCAGCCGTTCTGCCGACTTGTATCGCTCGTGGCTGCCAGAGGTCGAGTGGCCTTGCGGCTGGGTCAATTCATTGACATGAATGATGGCCGGCACGTGGTCTTTCCGAGCCACGGAGGCTGCCTTCACATACGTTTCGAGCAGCGCCGGGTAATCCCAGCCAGGTACGGTGTAAATGTCATAGCCATCGTCCCCACCCCGGCTCCGCTGGAACCCATTCAGCAGCCGGGAAAGGTCTGCCGTCAATTGAAGTTCATTAGGCACGGAAATGCCGTAATCGTCATCCCAGATCGAAAGCACCACCGGCGCCTGCAGCACGCCGATGGCATTCACCGCTTCCCAAAACATGCCCTCGGCGCAGCTGGCATTACCGATCGTGCCAAACGCCACCTCGTTCCCGTTATGCGAGAACTGGGAGAAGTCCTTGAGCTCCTTGAGTTGGCGATACAGCTTGGACGCGTAGCCCAGGCCCACCAGGCGCGGCATCTGCGCCCCGGTGGGAGATAGGTCCGAAGAAGTGTTGAATTGGTCGGCAAGGTTTTTCCAGCTGCCGTCCGCGTTCAGCAAGCGGGTGGCAAAGTGGGCGTTCATCCCCCGCCCGCCGGTGGCCGGCTCCGCTTTCAGGTCCGTATGGGCATAAAGCTGGGCAAAGAATTCATCAAAATTATGTTCGCCAATGGCAAACATAAAAGTCTGGTCTCGATAATAGCCTGAGCGGAAATCGCCCTTTTGGAAGACTTTGGCCATGGCAAGTTGCGCCACTTCCTTACCGTCGCCAAAGATGCCGAACTTGGCTTTGCCGTTCAGCACTTCGCGCCGCCCGATCAGGCTGGCTTGCCGGCTGCGGAAGGCCAACCGGTAGTCCGCTAAAACTTGCTTGCGGTTACTCTGCGCGGTTGCTGGAGATTTTGATTTGGTAGCCATGCGGAAAGGTTAGGCTAGCGTCCTTCGGTCTTTATCATAACCCCTCTTTTAGCCGCGAAGACCCCTTAAAAGTGACAAACGCCTAGGTGAGGGGGGCACCCAGACGTTTATCAGTTGCAAGTATATCGTTTCGATTGCGCTTGTCAAGGGTCTTGACGGATCTTTTTGTTAAGGCAAACTTAAAATGTTGAAACGTCTACGGCTTCCTGGTGTGGTTCTGAGTGGTACATAAAAACAGCTTGTCATTCCGAGCGGTATATATAAACCGTTACCCGCCGGAGATGCAATAAAGCGAGGAATCCTTGTAGCCTTATCTTCCGAGAATAGATATTTCTGCAATCCAAGACTTCTCCCCTGATATCATTATTTCGAATGAAGCCGGCAGACCTGGTGAACCTCGCTAAAGAGGAATATTGTTACCTAACCACCTCAGGGCGAGTAACCGGCAAACCCCACCGCATTGAAATTTGGTTCGGCATAGGCGGCAGCACTTTATACCTGCTCTCAGGCGGGCTGCACGCTTCCGATTGGGTCAAAAATCTGAAAATGGAGCCCAATATTAAGGTGCGCATCGGCAGGCAGGCCTTCGCCGGGCTTGCCCGCATCGTGACCGATGCGGCCGAGGACCAGAAAGCACGGCAGCTTTTGGCCGCCAAGTACTACAACTGGCGCCAGGGGCGGCGGCTCAACTCCTGGGCGCGCACCGCCCTACCAATAGCCCTCGATTTGGATCTACAGTAGAACTCCCACTTATTTTCTTTTGAAGATTACTAATTTGTAACCGTCGGGATCTGGCCACGAAAAGATGATTAGCCCGTTAGGGGTTTGTCAGAACCTACGAGTCCCATATAAAGGCAGCTTACTCCCCAGCTCTTCGAAAATTCGTTTGTTCCGCATGGAGGGGTACATTTAATACAAAAAGCCGCCTACTCGGCGGCTTTTTGCCTGATAAATACCTTTAGAGACCTTTGACGTAAGAGCCTAGGGCCAAGACTACCGCGCCAGCGAAAGCCAGCCAGAAATCGTACCTACCCAAAGCCTCAATTACGTGGATTTTGGCTAGCAAGCCGAGCAGCGCTAGCGCTAAACCAACCCAGAAGGTCGATTGCTGAGGTGCACTGAGTTTCATTTTTGAGATCTCCTTTCTCAAATGATCTACTTGAAATGTAGTCAACTCATTTTAGCACGGAATCAGGTACGCGGAAATCTTCAGAAACTGAAAACTACTCGAACTTTAGCCTGTACGTGGACGATATGTTGACGGCAACAAAAATTCATTGAATAATGGTTGCAGGGTCAGCTCAATCTGGATATGCCGAGCATAGTTATATCGTCGTATTGGACCGCGCCCGAGCAAAAGTCGTCCGCATGGGAAACGATATCAGCAATGAGGGCTCCGATCCCGCTTGTTTTCTTCGCGACCAAACCGCGCAAGTTGGGGCCAAAAGACGATCCAGCGCTATTGCGGAGATCAAGCAATCCATCCGTGTAGGCCAAGAGCGCATCCCCCGCTTCCAATCGGATCTCGCCAAGACCGAATACACGGTCTTCAAATATCCCTATCGCCGGCCCCGTGGGCTTAAGCTCTTCAATGTCCCTATTCTTGCGCGCAACGAGAGGAAAATCGTGGCCTGCACTCACAAAGGTCAAGATCCCTGACGAAGGATCGAGAATAGCCATAAAGGCGGTGAGGTACATGACTGAATGGTGTACCTTGCAAATGTAGTTGTTGACAAATGAAGCTGCCTCGCTTAAGCCATTCTTAGTGTCTTTCCCGACAAACTCCTTCGTGCTTAGGTAGGCGCGCAACAATGTGCGATATAAAGCCATATAAAGGGCAGCGCCTACGCCTTTATCGGTCACATCCCCAACGATAAAGGCCTGGCAGCCATTCGCCAGCGGGAACACGTCGTAAAAATCGCCAGAGACTTCCTTGGCCGCTCGAAAGAAGGCTGAAATTTCCCAACCTGTGGGTGAAATAATCTCTTTGGGCAAGAACCCGGTTTGTATCTGGCGGCCGATTTCGAGCTCACGCTCCAGGCCTTTCAGATACAGTTTTTCAAGATTGCGAAAGCGTTTTTTCTCCAGGCTGGCATTGACACGCGCTCTAAGGAGCAGCGGATCAAAGGGTTTGGGAAGATAGTCCTCGGCGCCCATTGCAATCCCTTTCAGCACGTGCTGCATGTCGCTGTTGGCTGAAATGATAATGACGGGGATATCGCGAAACGCCTCCTCGGATTTCATTTTAGCGAGCACAGCGAACCCATCCATTTTGGGCATCATAATGTCCAGTAGGACCAAATCGGGGGAATGCTCACTCACTTGCTTCAAGGCCTCGATGCCATTTTCGGCTGAAATCGTGCTTACGCCGAAATCCTCAAGTTCCTGGAAGAGGTAATCAACATTGAGGCTTTCGTCGTCCACGACGAGGATCATGGGTTGATTTTGCACTAAGTCTCCAGGAATTTGTTCAACGAAGCCATAAGTAGATCGTCGTTAATCGGCTTGGTGAGGTACTCATCACATCCGGCAGCCAGGGCTTTCTCCCTGTCGCCATCCATGGCGTGGGCCGAAAGCCCGATCACCGGAATATGCTTCGAATTCTCATCGCTTTTAATACGCCGGGTAGCTTCCCAACCGTCCACAACGGGCAGGGACATGTCCATCAGGATCAGGTCGGGCTGTTCATTTTTGGCCAAAGCGACGCCTTTTTCTCCATCTCTGGCCGTGATGAGTTGATAATCCTCTTCCAATAGTTGAACCAGCAAATCCAGGTTGAATTCCACGTCCTCTACGATCAAGATCTTCTTCACACCAGCTCCTGGTTCAGACAATGACTTTTTGAATTTCCTTGATCAGCGCTTCGCTGTCGAGGCCTTGTTTCTTGACAATGGTCGCAACGCTTTTTTGAAGCCGGGATAATTCTTCATTAGATAGCGACTTGGCGGTAAGCACGATAATGGGAATCTTCCGCAGCTTCGGCTTTTTTTGAACTTCATGAATAAATTGGAAACCATCCAACTTGGGCATTACGAGATCCAAAAGGATCACATCCGGTTGACTTTGCCGGATGCGGGCCAAAGCTTCAGCACCATCTTTGGCCATCGCAATGGAAAAATCCTGACCTTGGAACATCTGTTGTATCAAGTCGATTACCTGTGGGTCGTCATCGACAACCAGTAATCTGCGGGGTCGCACTCCCCCATTGGACTTGGTAACGCGCTCCAGAGCCTCCCTCATCAATTTCTCATTGAGGGGTTTGACAAGATAATCAGAAGCTCCCAAACGGAAGCCCATGGCTTTATTGTCCACAATTGTGAGGATAATGACAGGAATATCCCTGGTCTCTGGATCGTTTTTTAGCTCGTGAAGGACTTGCCAGCCATCTTTGCGGGGCATCATGATATCCAAGGTGATGGCAGTGGGATGAAGGGTACGCGCCTTTTCAATCCCTTCTTCACCACTCAGCGCTCCAACGATTTGATATCCCTCCAAATTTTGTTGCAGGATATGGAACATGTCCGGTTGATCGTCAATTACCAAAACCAGCGGTTTATCTGGTTCAAGGGGTATATCGGCCTGGCTGATAGCTTCGTTGACATCGTCCGTCCCAGAACCGGGCTTGCCCAGGTGTAATGGAATTGTGAGGCTAAAGGTGGAGCCTTCTCCTTCTACACTCGAAGCAGTCAGATCTCCGCCGAGCAGGCGGGCCAAGCTGCGGCTGATCGAAAGGCCCAAACCGGTGCCGCCATATTGCCGCGTGGTGGTGTTATCCGCCTGTTGAAACTCCTCAAAGATCTTGTGCAAGTTTTCTTCAGCAATACCGATACCGCTGTCTTCAACTGAAAGCACAATCACTTCGCTCGTCAATTTCCCAACCACCTCGATGCTTCCTGCGTGGGTAAATTTGGCCGCGTTACTAAGCAGATTGAGAAGGATCTGGCGGATCTTCTCCTGGTCGGAGTGCATTCGGGGTAAGCCCGGGGGCATGGATTTGATAAGTTTTATGTCGCTGCTTTTCACAAGCGGCTGAGTCGTAGCCAAGCAACTGTCAATGAGTGCAGCCAGATCGAAATCGCTAAGTTGCAGCTCCATGCGGCCGGCTTCGATCTTAGCGATATCCAGGATGGTGTTAATTAAACCAAGCAGGTGCTCGGCGCTAACCAATACTTTATCCAGGTTTTCAAGTTGTTTCTCGGGCAGGCTGTCGTCCCCTTTGCGCCTTACGATGCGAGTGAAGCCTATGATGGCGTTCAAGGGGGTGCGCAATTCATGGCTCATGTTGGCCAGGAAAGCACTCTTGGCCTGGTTGGCCTCTTCGGCGGCGCGGCGGGCCTGTTCAATTTCAGAAATATCGTGATAGATCACCAACAGGCCAACCATTTCTCCTTCAACGGAAATAGGCAGCCCTTTGACTTCGACGTCGACCAAGGAACCGTCCTTGCGGGTTCGCCTGCCTTTCACCTCGACGCGACCGCGCTCCCCAATAAACTTCTGGGTATTCCTCCGCGCTTCGGCTTCGACCCGCGGGTCCTTGGCAACCAGATCATCCACGTCCTTGCCAATGGCTTCCTGGGCGGTGTAGCCGAAGAGACTCTCGGCGGCGGGGTTCCAGGAGATCACATTACCATTGAAATCCACGACCACAACGGCCGCGGGGCTGTACTGAAAGAAGGTTTCAAAATACTCTTTTTGGCGGGCGACTTCGGCAAAAAGCCTGGCGTTTTCGATAGCGGATGCCACGTTAGCTGCGATCGTGGAAAGCAGGTTCATGTCGGCGGCGTCGAAACGCCCTTCCTTTTGGGTACTTTGCACGCTGATGGCGCCAATGGCGCTCTTGCCAACCAGGATGGGAACCCCCAGATAGGATTTGGCCTTTACACCAACGCGATCCACGTTTCGTTCGGCCTCTTTCCAGCCTTCATCGCGGTTGATCAGCAAAGGTTCGGCGGTGCGGATGATCTGGCTGACGATTCCCTCGCCCAGCTTTAGAGGTTCCAATGTTTCGCCCTGGATGTAAGGAAAGCGAATCATGCCGTCAGCTTTGTCGTAGATCGCGAGATAGGCAATATCGGCTTTGAAAATGTTGCGCACCTGTTCCCCGATCAGTTGGATGAGAGAATCAAGGTCCAATTCGGAGGCAAGGGCTTGCCCAACCGTATTGATCGTGGTGAGTTCAGCTGCTTTCACTTGAGTTTCCTCAAGGAGGCGATTTGATTCATCGAACAGCCGGGCGTTCTCAAGCGCCGCGGACATGCTGGAGGCCAAGGTTTCCAGCAGGCGCACATCAGATTGACTGAAAGCGTTCTCGTGTTCGATGTCCATGAGGGTCACTGCGGTAACTCGGTTACCCCGCTTGGGGAGCTGGACCCACAAGGCCGATTTAGGAAGTTTGCCCTGAGGCGCCTTAGCCCCAAATCTGTCCGCAAATTCCTGGAAGCCTTCATTGACCAAGAAGGTATTACCTTGTTCCAAAGCAAAGTGATGCATGTCGTTTATGGGAACGGTTAGGTTGGGAGTGCGTTGCCCATCCTCGAAGCCATAAACATAGGAATTTGTATTCGCATCCAGATCATAGATGTTAATAGTGATCGCCCCAACATGAAAAATCTCGCGTAACTTTTCCCCGACGGTGTCGTAAATGGTTTGAATGTCCAGTTCGTCCGCCAGGGCGGCCTGAACGGTATTGATCACGGCCAGCTCGGCGTTGCGCTGCGAGGTTTCATCAAACAAGCGGGCGTTTTCAAGGGCTACACTCATGCTATTGGCCAGGGTTTGAAGCAGGTGCATGTCATTTTGATTGAAGGCGTTCTTTTGATAACTTTGCACCGAAATCACACCGATCACTTTTTCGCCAGCCAGGATTGGTACAAACAAGACACTCTCATTTTGATCCCCTTCCTCTTCAGTGCGCGGAATACTAACGGCGCCCTGTTTCTTTTGTTCTTCTTGTGTTCCGAGGAGCAATGGCTGCCGCGTGTCGACCACCGCCGCGCTCAGACTAGGTCTTGGCCGGGGGCCATCGGGCCGTGAAATGCGCCGGCCGCGGTCCACGTAATAAGCATTTATGAACCAATCTCTTTGGGCATCGTACATGGCGGCATTAACGGTATCGGCCTTGAAGATCTCCCCCACTTTGTCGCCAACCAGGTCGACAATCTCCTGAAACTTAAGCCTGCTTGCCAGGCCCTGCTGCACGCTATTGATGACAGCCAGCTCTGCATTGCGCTGTGCGGTCTCATCAAAAAGGCGGGCGTTCTCGAGCGTCACGCTCATGCTTAAAGCTAGCGTTTCCAACAGGCGCACATCAGACTCGCTAAAGGCATTTTCTCGATCGATATTTTGCAGTGAAATGTTGCCGATCACTTTATCCCCCGCCACCAAGGGGACCCACACCCCAGACTTGGAAGGAGGGCCTTCGCCAATAGTGGTCATGCCGCGTCTTTTCCCCTTTGCGTCGAAATCCTCGTTGATAACCAAAGTCTTGCGGATGGAAGATAGGCGCCGACCTAGTCTGGTCTGGGGCCGGGGATCAGGATAAAAACGCTCGCCTTTTTCGTAAACGTAGCGGTACACGGTAAGGCTGGCTGCACGGTCAAATGTGCCCAAAATCACTGATTGGGCATCGAAGATATCTTTGATTTTCTCTCCCACCGCTTCGTAGATACCCTTGATATCTGTCTGTTTGGCAAGCGCCTCTTGTACGCTGTTAATCACGGCAAGCTCAGCGTTGCGCTGGGCAGTTTCATCAAAAAGCCGGGCGTTCTCAAGCGCCACGGACATACTGTTCGCAAGCGTTTCGAGCAGGCGCACATCAGCTTCTGTGAAAGCGTGCTCGCGATCAATATTTTCGATCCCAAGGGTTCCCCCAAACTTTCCATGAAACTGGATGGGGGCATATGCACCAGATTTTGGCATGTCTCCCGCGATGACTGCTGCACCTACTTCCCTTGCTTTTTCAGCAAAATTTTCATTAACCAGGATTGATTTACCCGTCTTTTTCATTTGCGCCGAAAATCCACGAAGGGGACGAGGCGCGGCTTCCAAGCGCTTTCCCTTTTCACTGATATATGGAAAATGAAGCATATCGGTCTTGGGATCATAGATAAAGAGCCCAATTCCCTGGGCGTCAAAGATTTCTCGAATCTTTTCCCCCACGGCCTCATAAATTCCCTGAATATTCAATTCTTTGGCAAGCGCCGCTTGCATACTGTTAATGACCGCCAGTTCCGCGTTACGCTGGGCAGTCTCGGCAAAAAGCCGGGCATTTTCGAGCGCCACCGACATGCTATTGGCAAGGGTCTCCAGCAAACGCACATCGGAGTCGCTAAAAGCGTTTTCGCGATCGGCGTTCTGCAAGGAGATACCGCCGATCACTTTGTCCCCGGCCACCAGGGGAACAAACACGGCTGACTTGCTGTTGGCAAACGTTTGAAGCTGGCGGAGATCATTTTGATTAAAAGAGCCTTCGCCCGCCGGAATGATCATGCCTAATGCTTGCGCCCTTGTTTCAAAATCCTCATTGATCACGATAGTCTGGCGCGTGTTAATTAAGTGCTTTATCAAGCCAGTAAAAGGCAAAGGGGAAGGATAAAGACGCTCGCCTTTCTCATAAAAATAGTGCGGCAGGACCAGGCTGGACCCGTGGTCAAACTGTCCCAAAATCATTGCCTGCGCACCGAAGATTCCCCTTATTTTTTCCCCGACGGCTTCGTAGATACCCTGGATGTCAGTCCGCTGGGCCATTGCCTCTTGCACGCTGTTGATGACTGCCAGCTCGGCATTGCGCTGGGCGGTCTCATCAAACAGGCGGGCGTTCTCGAGCGCCACGCTCATGCTGTTGGCCAGCGTTTGAAGCAGGCGCAAATCATTTTGATTGAAGGCATTCGTTTGATAGCTCCGGACAGTAATCACGCCGACCAATTTTTCGCCAGTTAAAATGGGTACGCTCAGGTAACTTTCGTTTTGATCCCCTTCTTTTTCACTGCGCGGGACGAGACGCAAACCCCATTTCTCTTGTTCTTCTTGTGTTCCGAGGAGCAATGGCTGACGTGTGTCTGCCACTACCGCGGTCAGACTGGGCCTTAGCAAAGGGCCATCGGCGAAGGGAATACGCCGGCCCCGGTCCACATAATAAGTATTTAATGTCCAATCCCGATGCGCATCGTACATGTGGGCATTAGCGGTATCGGCGTTGAAGATCTCCCCCACTTTCTCGCCAACAAGGTCAACAATTTCTTGAAACTTAAGGCTGCTTGCCAGGCCCTGCTGCACGCTGTTGATGACCGCCAGCTCCCCATTACGCTTTGTGGTCTCCTCCAAAAGCCGCTTTGTTTCGTTCAACAGGCGTGCCTTTTCAATAGCGATCACGGCATGGTTGGCAAAGTTTTGCAGGAGTGAAATGTCCTTTTCCGAGAACAAGGTCGGTTCGACCCGCCTGATCAGGATCGCCCCAATCGTTTTCCCTTGAAACAGCAATGGTGCGGCACAAGTCATGGCATAGCCAAACTGTTTTGCCGCCTTATCCCCCAGGGGAAATTCCGATTTCTTACCTTTGACGTTATAGATCGCCTGGATCGGTCTTCCATCGATGATGGCTCTTCCCGTAACAGTTTCACGGTTGAATGGGGTGCCTTCCCCTAGCTTGAAGAAAGGAATGAGACCATAATGAGCACGAGCCTTGAAGAAACCACCTTCGACATAATTAATAACTGCGTCATCAGACTTTAGAAGATGGGCCGCCTTTTCAGCGATGATGCTTAAAACGCTATCAATGTCCTCTGGAGAACTGGCGATGACTTCCAGGATGTCACTGGTCGCGGTTTGCAGTTCGAGCGCTTCGCTGATTTCGCGGTTGCGCTGAGTAGTTTCCTCCAAGAGCCGGTTGGTTTCATTCACCAAGCGCGCTTTTTCAATAGCGATCACCGCCTGGTTGGCAAAGTTCTGCAGTAACGATATTTCCTTCTCCGAAAACAAGGTCGGCTCAACCCGTCTGATCATGATCGCCCCAATCGTCTTCCCTTGAAACAGCAATGGTGCGGCACAAGTCAGTGCATAGCCAAAGTGCTTGGCTGTCTTATCCCCAAGGGGAAATTCCGATTTTTTGCCTTTGGAGTTATGGATCGCCTGGATCGGTCTGCGATCTATGATGGCTCTTCCCGTAACCGATTCACGGTTGAATTGAATGTCTTTTCCCAGTGTGAAGAAAGGAATGGGCCCATAATGTGCGCGGGTAACGAAGAAATCACCTTCGGCATAATGAATAACTGCGTCTTCAGATTTTAAAAGAAGGGCTGCCTTTTCAGCGATGATGCTTAAAACGCCATCAATGTCCTCTGGAGAACTGGCGATGATTTCTAAGATATCACTCGTCGCGGTTTGCAGTTCAAGCGCTTCGGTGATTTCGCGGTTGCGCTGAGTAGTTTCTTCCAGGAGCCGGTTGGTTTCATTCAATAAGCGCGCTTTTTCAATTGCGATCACGGCCTGATTGGCAAAGCTTTGCAGCAATGAAATTTCCCTCTCCGAGAACAACACGGGTTCAACGCGTCTAACAAAGATACCCCCATTCGCTTTTCCTTGAAACAATAATGGTGCGGCTAGGGTCAAGGCATAACCAAACTGCTTGGCAAATTTATCCCCTATTGGAAATTCTGATTTCTTGCCCTTTTGATTATGGACGGCCTGAACCGGCTTTCCATCGATAATGGCTCTTCCGACGACCGTTTCACGGTCCAATGTACCGGCGCGTTCTCCTACCTTGAGGAAGGGAATAGGCCCATAATGCGCACGGACCCTAAGAAAACCACCTTCGCCATATGAAATCACTGCATCAGCAGAATTGCAAAGAAGGGCTGCCTTCTCAGCGATAGCGCTTAATACGCTATCAATGTTCTCCGGTGAACTGGCAATGATCTGCAGGATGTCACTTGTCGCCGTTTGCAGTTCGAGCGCTTCGCTGATTTCGCGGTTGCGCGTCTGCAGTTGCTCGAACAGGCGCACATTCTCGATGGCGATAGCCGCTTGATCAGCAAAAGTGGCCAATAGGGCAATTTGCTTTTCAGTGAACGGGCGTACCTCATTACGGCGCACGGCAATAGCTCCAATGGCGTTTCCTTTGCGCAGCAGAGGCGTGGCTAGCGCCGTACGATGTCCAAGGCGCTGTTGTAGTTTCACGCTCTCCGGATATTCGGCCTTGGATAACTTACGGGCATCCTCGATTTGGATCGTTCTGCGTTCAAGCACCACCCGCCCGACGACTAGCCCCGCCACAAGTGGGAGTGTCTCGCGATCCTGCAAGGCGGGAAGGGGTCCGAAATGCGCGACCTGGCTGAGCCGATCACCTTCTACGCTATATATCTGTACATCGCTGGCCTCGCACAGCCTGGCCGCGTTGCTGGCTACCGCATCCAGAATCGGCTGGATCTCGGTTGGGGAATTCGCCATTGCGCGCAGGATGTCGCTGGTGGCAGTTTGCTGTCCGAGGGTCTCGGTGATTTCGCGATTACTGTTCTGTATCTCATCAAACAGTCGCGCGTTTTCGAGCGCCACAGACATGCTGCCGGCGATTGCGTTCAAAATGCGCAAGTCGTGATTGCTATACGCGTTCGCCTTGCTATCCTGGATCGAAATTGATCCGAGCGCCTGCTTTCTTGAAATGAGCGGCGCGACCAGCGCGCTTTGCGACGGGTATTCTTCGGTGTATAGGGCGCCATATTTTTTGAAGTCTTTCTTAGTGGCGACGGATAAAGGTCTGCGAGTTTTGATCACATAAGAGGTCATTCCTTGACCGTACTTAAATGGCGGCAGCTGTTTAAGTTCCCCCCTGATATAGGCATAGACCACATCCACAATGCCGGATCTGTCGTTATAAAAATCCACGAAGGCGACTTCGGCGTTAAAAAACTCCTGCACTTTTTGCCCCACCAATCGGCCAATGCTTTCGTAGTCGGCTTGATCCACAAGGGCGCCCGCAATACTGGATAGTATTCCCAGCTCCGCCTGGCTTTGCTGCAAAACCTCGTTCTTTTCTTCCAGCTGGTTCTTCAGGAGAGTGGAGAGTGTTTTGAGATCAAGGGCCTCAGCTTTTAGGTTTCCGGTCTTTTTGTAACAGCTCGCCCTGCTTTCAAGCAATTCATTTTTGACATCGGCTGATAGATTTTTGTGGGCTAAGGCGCGCGTATAGTTGGCGATGGCGGTTTCCCAACGCCCTTCCCGCTGCGCCTTATGGGCTGCATTTCGCTGGCGGGTGAGTGTCGAAGTGGACTTCTTTTTGGCGGGCATCTCTATATAACCGATCAGCCGGCTTTCTTTTTGCGCTTCACCATGGTGAGAACATTGAAGCCTTCGAGGAATTCAAAGCGCACCTCGTCCATGAGCTTATTCATCAGCATGAGCCCTGCGCCACGAGGGCCAAATTCATCCAAAGGGGCGCCGATGTTTAGTGCAGGCACTGCTTCTGGCACAAAGGATTTACCTGTGTCTCTCAAAACAACTTCAATTTTATTTTGCTCTACTGTGCAAACACACTCGATGTCCCCCCGGTTTTCCCCACCATAGGCATGCTCAATAATATTGGAGGCGGCCTCATCTACCGCCAATTGGACCGCGTACACCTCTTTTTCATTTAGCCCGGCGGCGGCCGCCTGACCCGATACATATTCACCGAGATGCTCAAGCGAATCGTAGCGGCCCGGAAATATGCGCGTTGGCATGGAGTAAATTCTCAGAAACTGCTAACAGCCCCCCCAACATCATCAAACACAGTAAAGTATGGCAACATCCCGATCATAACGAGTGAGTCCTTGATTTTCTCCGGAATAGCTGCCAACACCAACTGGCCCTTTTCGTCCTTCTTGGAAGCTTTTTGGGCCTCAACCAGCACCCAGAAACCGCGGCTGGAAATAAATTCCACATCGGTCATGTCCACCACGATATCGTAGCGACCCCCCTCCTGGATGGTTTTCAACAACTGCTCCAATTGATCGGATGTGACAGCGTCAATGCGCCCGGTGATCTTTACCTGGTCGCATTTCTCGTGGCTCACCTGAGTCAGTTCCATTTGTTATCTCCTCTACACAAGGCTTTTGGGTAGATTAGGTTTCTTTCTGTTGCTTCAGCATTAGAACTGCGATTATATCAGAGCCCCAGAAGAGCCCAATGGTTGCAACTGGTTGAACCCGAAATCACTAAAGAGGTTCCTAGTAAACAATAAATCCCCCGATTTTACGGGGGAAATCAGTGGCGAGGGAGAGATTCGAACTCTCGACCAAGGCTTATGAGTTGAGGACCGAATACTTACTGCGGCATACTTAAAGGGTCGTTATCAAATTTCATACGCTTGACGGCCTTTGCTGCGTGACAAAAATCCCCTTACCCATCAAAGCCATGGTTTGCGCCACCTCTAAACGCTTGGCAAAAATTCGACTTGACATTTCGTCAAATTTATTTTACCATTTGGTTAATTAGCTAATTGGGTAACTATCCAGAACGAGAACGATACGCTTAGCCTGACCTTTGCCGCCTTGTCGGACCCAACCCGCCGGTCAATGCTGGCGCGGCTTGCGCAGGGTCCGGCCACAGTGAAGGAGCTTGCCGAGCCGTTCAAGATCAGTATGCCGGCGATCTCCAAACACCTGAAGGTGCTGGAACGCGCCGGATTGATCGGGCGCGGGCGCGAAGCCCAGTGGCGGCCGGCGCAACTGCAAGCCGCGCCGCTGAAGGATGTTTCCCAATGGCTGGAGCGGTATCGCAAGAACTGGGAAGAAAGTTTCGATCGCCTGGATGAATATTTACGCAAGATTCAAAAGGAGAAGGCATGATGGCAAACACAACAGCAGATCGAGAAATCGTCGTCACACGAACGTTCGACGCACCGCGCGAAACCGTCTTTGCAGCGTGGACCGAGCGAGAACACGCTGAGAAATGGTGGGTCCCGAGTGGCACAACGACCCATGAATGGGATGCGAAACCAGGTGGTCTCTGGCGCTACAGCATGCCAAGCCCCGACGGCGCCGTAATTCCATTCAAGGTCAAGTTCGTCGAGATCGACAAGCCGACGCGGCTTGTCTACGATTATGGAACCGACGCGGAGGACGCGCCTGAACCCGTGCGCACCAACGTGACCTTTGAGGAACAGAACGGAAAAACCAAAGTCACATTGCAGTTGCTCTTCGCAACGGCGGCCGCACGCGAAGAAGCGGCTAAATACGGCGGAGCTGCGGGCGCACAACTGGCCCTCAAGACCCTCGCCGATTACCTGGCCAAGTTGTAACGAACAGCAAAGACTACACTCAAATTATTAAGGAGACTGTAACATGAGCCCAAAGAAGGAAACGCAAAAGTCCGCCAAGAGCAAAACCGCGACCAACAAGAAGGCTAAGGGATTCACGGCCGAGGAGCGAACCGCGATGAAGGAGCGCGCCCAAGAACTGAAGGCGTCCGCGAAAAAGGCGGACGGGGAAAAGAACGTTCTCGCGGCGATCTCCAAGTTGCCGGAACCGGATCGCAGTATCGGCGAGCGGCTCCATGCGATCATTACAGCCAGCGCGCCAGACCTCACGCCGAGAACCTGGTACGGGATGCCCGCGTATGCAAAGGATGACAAGGTCGTCTGCTTCTACCAAGCCGCGCGGAAGTTTAACACGAGGTACGGGACGTTAGGCTTCAGCGACGCGGCGAACCTCGACGACGGCGCCATGTGGCCGGTCGCCTTCGGGCTGAAGAAGGTGACTTCCACCGAAGAGGTAAAGATCATCACGCTCGTGAAGAAGGCGGTGAGCTGAGGACTTTTTCCTCAATAAGTCCCAGAATTACGGGAGATTTTGCAGCGTCGAGGGAGGGATTCGAACTCTCGACCAAGGGCTTATGAGTTCGATCCAGCCAGAGAATTTTACGGCAATTCTCGTTTTTAGAAAAATACGGGGGAAAAATGTTTATTGAGTATATAGTTTCTATTTTATCCAAGCGGGTTGCACCCGCGTTGCACCCGAAATCTGGATACGAAAGACGATCAAGCTTGGTTGAAAAGCTAAATCCCTTTTACTGACAAAATCTTAAATGGGGACAATTAACATTCTTTAACGGGACATAAGTCACCCCTCATACCTGGGTCCGGTCCCATACTAATTGAAAATCGCTTCATGATGAAATGAAATAACTATTGCTACTTTGATTCAAATCGGTCAAGAAAATAATAACGAAAGAAGGATGAAATGAAAATACAAAACTTTAGATATTTCGCATTGGCAATAATTCTCATAGCAAGCCAGGCTTGTAGTGTTGGGGACACAGCGCCATCAACGGAAGGCGGACAAGAGCCAGTTACAACGGACGAGCAAACGAGCCCCGTCGCCACGACAGTCCAATCTCAGGCGGCGGTCGCTATTGACGGTCCTCCGGGACCCGAGACGATTGACCTGACAAGCTCTGCGTTGTATATCCAACCCATTGCGCCGGAGTATAAATTTGAAAGCACGATCCAATATTCAGGTCCGGATACAGCTGGAGCCGCAAAGGACGTTACGTCGTTCATGACATTGGAAGTCCAAACTCAGCCGCAACCTGCGCAACGCTTAGTTTTAGATAATGGTTTCGGGGAGAGTGAAACTACTGCCATTGACGATCAGGTATTCATGGTCATTTTAGGCGAGTGTTCTGCGTTCCCCGATGCAGGGCCACAAGACCAATCAGCATTCCTGCCCGATCTTCAGGAAGAGATCACCGGGCAGGCACCGCGCGTGGAAAGTGGTATTGACGTCAATGGATTTGTTACCGACAAATATGAACTTTCCAGCGAAAATTTGGTCACGGATGATGAGTTGATCAGCGCATTTGTGTACGTGGCTCGCAGCGGCGGTTTCATCACGCTCTTTGAATTGGAGGGACGAACGAAAACAGATTTTCAGGGGCTTGACCCCAATCAAATGGCAGACTTCACTAGAACAGATAACTATATCCCCATGGAGGATGGCTCGCTTAATATTGCCATTCCTGCCAGCTGCAATCAGGCTGGATTGATGGATGAGTTCCCTATGATGGATGGCTCAATAGCTTCGTCAACAGGTCCAGAATTCCTGTTTTATCAAATTGAAAAGCCGGCTGCCGAAGTGGCGGATTTTTATCGCACTGAAATGCCAAACCGCGGCTGGGCGCTGACAGAAGACACAACAGTTGAACGCGTGGAAACAGCAACCGGATCTACCGGTCCCGTTGTAACCCTGGTCTTTACCAAGGATGGTAAAAACTTTATAATAAAAGTGGATGGCGGCGGTCCAGTCACTGGAGTGACGATCAAGGAAAAATAAAATTGTAATTTAAATGCGTACAGGCCGCCAAGCTGTAGTGAAAACTCGCCTATGCGTGGCCCTCCCCCATCCAGCGGAGCGATAAGCGCAAGTTCTAGCTGTAATGAACGAAGGGCCGATCAAAGAGGACTGAAATGAAAAAACAAAACTCTATATATTTCGCACTGGTTTTCATTCTCATAGCTAGCCAGGCTTGTAGTGCTGGAGGAACAGCGCCGGAATCCGCTGGTGGTTCCCCGACTGCGCTCCCTGAGGCCGGCGAAACAACCCCCACAGCAATCCCTGAGCCGTTGCCTTCCGGCTACATGCAACTCTTGCAGAATAAGATCGCCTCCGGCGAGTGGACCCAGGAAGAGGGCCTGGTGACGTTGCTTAAGATGTTCGCTGGTGAGATCCAGGTCAGTGAGGCCGGCCTGGGACAGGGCGTCCTGGAGGCTGAGGGCACCGGCATCCTGCAGCTGGCGGGCGGATATTTGCAGAGCGGATCCGATCAAGCTGTCAAGGACGAGATCACCCGGCTGCTCAACCTGCTCGTTCCCACCCAGGAAGCCCTCGACCGCTATTCGATTCCTGTGGAGCAAGCCTCCAGTCGCGCACCCGGGCTGGCAGCCCTGGTCAGGCAAACTGAGGAGGACTGCGGCCTTTTATGGTCCCGCGGCTTCCCCGATGCGCGCACGCCGGTCTTCCCTTGCTTTTTTTTTGACGATGTGAATGTCGCCGGCAACGTTTACAAGGTCTATTACCCACTGGCCTGGCGTGGGGATGCCAGCCGCGACCCCTACTATGCGGATACGCTGGAAGCCGTTCAGAAGGCGATCACCATTTTCCAGGATTATGGTTCGGTCAAACCTATCTATTTCGTGTTCTCTACCCTGGCCGACGCGAGCAATCCCATCGATATTTTGGCCTCGACGCAAACAGCTTTCTTCCGACAGGCCGTCACCGGAGCGGACGGCACCGTGGAATCGGAAGCCTGCCCGGTCATCATAAATCCTTCCGCGATGGTCCTGAAGCCAGGGCCGTTCAAGCAGATCGTAGCCCACGAGATCTTCCACTGTTTTCAGGCCTGGAACCTGGAAGATCAATTTAACGGACCGGGAACAGACTCATGGTGGTGGGGGGAAGGCACGGCCGAATATTTCAGCAACCTGGTTTACCCGGCGGTGAATTACGAGTATCGCTTCGCGGATTCTTTCGTTGGGTTGTCTAGGTTCAGACCCCTGACGAACATGGATTATGAGAATTTCGTCTTCTTCCAGTTCCTGGGCAACAGCATCGGCCCGGATGGAGTGATCGCCATGCTGCGCAGTATGCCCACCACACCTGGTCGCGATGCGCAACTTGCCGCGCTGGCCGCCGTTTCCGGGATGGAGGATACCTTCGAGGCGTTTGTGCGCTCTATTTTGGACCAGACACTTACTGATAGTGACGGAACGAGTTTGGCCGCTGCGGCCAGCTCTGCTGGTTACAGCTTCAATATTGATTTCACCGAGATATTTTTGATCACTGATATCACCAACAGGGATTTTTTAGGCTACCCGTTTGTTTTTGACCGCTATCAGATCATCTTTGAAAACCAAAAAAGCTTTGCGGTTGAAACGCTCACGGTTGGGGCGGGGCGTGCGGCTTGGCGCGCCGACGGGGTCGTGGGCGGTTGGGGACCATTCCCGGTCACTGCCACGGGCGGGTGCGAAGATCTGACGTACATCCTGTATGTCATTACCACCACGCCCGCGGCCGTGCGCACGGAGACCATTGCTACCACCATGGTCACCGAGGCGCCTTGCGACGCATGCCTGATCGGCAGATGGGAGGCGACCAACGACAGTATGCTCTCCTATATGCAGTCGGTTGTCTCTACGGGCGAAGATAATGTCCCAACGGTGGAGAGCGTTACCGGGATCGCCTTCTTGGATTTTGACGCAAACGGCACTGGCACCGGCGGGTACGAGAAATTCATGGTGCATGAGACGGGAGTTGGCGGCAACGAAGGCACCGAAGTTTTTTACACCTTCCAGGGCTTCTCCAGCGGACCGTATACCGCGGATGGCTCCGCGCTGATCGGTCTGAGCGGAACAACCGAGATGGTGGTCACCTTACAAATTGTGGCAAATGGCGTTGCCATGGGCTCAACCACCGTTCCAATCCGGCCAGAGGACTTCCCGGTCAGCTCAACCATTTCCACCGCCTATAGTTGCAACGGTGATACCCTGACCACATGGCCGCCGGCCGATGGCGTCGAGCCGATCGAGTGGATCCACGTCAGCCCGTAGATCGTTGCTCTGGTAACTTTCGCGTTTTCAAGTAGGGTTGAAGGCTAAACTTACATAAATCTTTCCTCTTTAAACAAAAAATCCAGCAATTTACGGGGAAAAGTAGTGGCGAGGGAGAGATTCGAACTCTCGACCAAGGGCTTATGAGTCCCCTGCTCTACCACTGAGCTACCTCGCCGGTTTCTTGGCGAGTTTACTATGCGCCTATATAGATGTCAACAAAAGGTGCCGGGATTGCGGTAATGCGACAACTAAACGCAGCGTGGCTTACCATCACGGCCGCTTCGCCTGCTGATAAACGGCGGGCTTTGTTTCTCAGAGCCCGCAATAAACAAGCACTGCTTGTTACCCGTCCTCTTCATCCACCTCTTCTTCCTCCAGATCTTCATCCGCTAAATCCTCCTCGTCGCCTTCCGGCAAAAACCCAGCTTCTTCCCAATCTTCTTCCAAGGCTTCGTTCTCTTTCCAGGCATCTTCAGGAGAAATTTCACCAGAGGACGAGTAGGTCAGGCAGCCTTCCTCGGGGTCCAGCTCGGTGGCAGCTGCCGCGCAATAGCCTTCATCCAGAAAAACGCAATCTGCATAATGGCAACGAATTCTTGGCATCTCGCGCCCCTATGCGATTTTTAGACTTCGTTGAAAACGTATGCCGGATAAAACGAGCATGATGGTGAGCACAACTGCAGATAACACACAAAATGGGCAAATGGCGCGGATGACATATATTTCCAAATAGGTCAAATATGCCGAATACAACGTCCCAAACAACGCCATACCGAAAACGATCAGGGGGCCATTAAGTTCGAAGAAGCCAACCTGGGATTCAAGGACCAAGACGACCAGCATGATCACATAAGCCAACGCGCCCAAGGCCGCGATCGGGATGCCGTTGATCTGCGAATAAATGCTGCTGTTGACGATCTCGCAGCCTGCCCCGGCTACGCACTGCCCACCCGAAGCCAGCTTGACGTAGGTCAGATAAATGCTGTCTGCGAGGCCGATCAGGCTCAAACCGATCAATGCTTTTCTAAGCAAGCGTCCTCCTCCGAAATTAAAGCAGCCAAACTTCCATCTGAGAACCAGCCGGACATTGTGTTACTCCCGCGGGCACAACTATCAAGCCGTCAGCCCGGACGAGCGAGTACAGATTACCTGAACCCTGATGGCCTGTCAATAATATTTCAGGGCCTTCATTTTGCCTATTAATTTGAACGCGCAAATAAGATTCGCGCCCATCGGAACTCACATCCTCCAGCAAACGCCCCTTCAAAGTTTGCCTGGTCCAATTCTTCGCCCCGGCCATCTTTTGCAAAGCAGGCCGTACGAATACCTCGAACCCCACGAAAGCCGACGCCGGGTTGCCGGGCAAACCGATATAGGGAATCCGGCGATAAGTTCCAAATGCAAAAGGCCTGCCTGGGCGCATGTTCACTTTCCAGAAGTCCAACTCGCCCTGGCTCATTACCGCCTCGCGCAAATAGTCGAAAGCGCCCACGCTAACCCCGGCGGATGTCAATATCACATCCGCCCCCGAATCTACCGCCCGGTCGAGGTGGGCTTTTACATCCTGCAATTCATCCCGCGCAATCCCCAAAAGCACCGGCTCCGCCCCGCAACTTTCCACCAGGGCGGCCAGCGCATACGAATTGGTTTCGTAAATCTTTCCGGGCGACAAGCTTTGGCCGACAGGCAACAATTCATTGCCTGATGATAGGATGGCCACCCGCGGCTTGCGATACACCTTTAGTTCCCCCTTTCCCAGCATGGCTAACAAAGCCAGATCCTGCGGCCGCAACCGGTCACCGGCGGCCAGCAACTCATCGCCCTTGCGGAAATCCTGGCCGGCGGGGCGCACGAAATCGCCTGGCTTCAAGGCCCGCCGCACCTCGACCTCCTCGGGCAGCGCAGCCCCGGCCAGCGCCACGGGTGCGTTCGTGTCCTCCACCGGAACCACCGCATCTGCACCGGGCGGCATGGCCGCCCCCGTCATGATGCGCACAGCCTGCCCCGCTTGAATCAATCCTTCGAAAGCGACACCCGCCGGCACATCCCCAATGACCGCCAGCCGCATCGGGTGCGCGGCGCTCGCATTTTCTACGTCTGTAGCGCGCAAGGCAAATCCATCCATGCTTGAGTTATCGAAGCGCGGTGAATCCATATTGGCTGAAACGGCCTCAGCCAGCACCCTTAAGCTGGCTTGGGAAAGAGGAATGCTCTCGACGTCACATACCTTCAAGGCGTCGAGTAAACGTTCTCTGGCTTCTGAAACACTAAGCATAGGAGATTTTGGCTTAACCTGGGCGCACGCGGCGGGCTTCCAGCACGTTGGGCAGGGTTTCGACCCGGGTAAGCACGCGGCTCAACTGTCCGATGTTATCTACATTCAAGATCAAGTCGAAGGTCGCTTCATTGCGGTCAACGTCCACCTTGACCTGGCTCATGCTGATGCCTTCATCACTGATCACCGTGGATACATCCCGCATCAAGCCATCCCGATCGTAGGCCAGGATACGCACCGCCACCGGGTAGGTCGTCTTGGGTTCGCCCCAGGAAACCTGCACCAAGCGTTCGCGGTCTTTGATGCGCAGCACATTGGGGCAGTCTTTTCGGTGGATGGTTGCGCCCCGCCCGCGCGTGATGTACCCTACAATGTCATCCCCGGGAACTGGTTTGCAGCACTTTCCAAATTGAGTGAGCAGCCCCTTGAGCCCAACCACATTGACAGCTTCCCCCCCCACCCTCGGAACGGATTTAGGGGCGTCGACAAGGTCAGGCGCTTTCTCCTCGCGCTCCAGGTTTAACTTGGCAACCAGCCGCCCCAGGGACATATCCCCGTTACCAAGAGCCTCATATAACTCAGTGGCGTTACGCAGGCCTACACCCTTGGCCATGTTTTCCATATCAGGCTCAATCACACCCAGGCGGCGCATCTCGCGCTCAAAATGGGCGCGCCCGGTGGCGATATTTTGCTCCTGGTCCTGGCGCTTGAACCACTGGCGCACCTTGGAGCGCGCCCGTTCCGTATTGAGCAAACGCAGATTAGGGTTTAGCCAGTCCCGGCTGGGCCCGCCGCGTTTGGTGGTCAGAATCTCCACCTGGTCGCCGGTCTTCAGCGGGCTATCTAGCGGCACCAGCTTGCCATTCACTTTAGCACCGCGGCAACGATGGCCCACATCTGTGTGGACGTGATACGCAAAATCGATAGGCGTGGCGCCGGTGGGCAGATCGATAATGTCGCCGCGCGGGGTGAAGGCGTAGACCCGGTCGCTGAACACATCCGTCTTCATCGTATCGACGAATTGGCCCGCATCGTCCACATCCTGCATCCATTCCATCAATTGCCGCAGCCAAACCACACGGCGCTCGTAATCTTTGTCGTGGGGCTTGCCTTCTTTGTAACGCCAATGGGCGGCAATGCCTAATTCGGCGTTTTCGTGCATTTCTTTGGTGCGAATTTGGACTTCCAGCGGTCTGCCATCGTCGAAAATGACGGCGGTGTGCAGCGATTGGTAAAAGTTATCTTTGGGGGCGGCGATATAATCATCAAACTCTCCGGGCACCGGACGCCAATGCGTGTGAATAAGGCCGAGGACGTTATAGCAGCTGGGCACATCCTTCACGATAATGCGGATCGCCCTCAAATCCATCACGTTTTCAAAGGCGATGCCTTTGCGTTTCATCTTTCCATAGATGGAATAAATGTGTTTTGGCCTGCCGGAAACTTCGGCTGCAATGCCCTCCTGAGAAAGCAGGTCCTTTAAGTCTGAGATGATCTGGTCCATCTGCCCTTCGCGTTCCGAGCGCCCGTCCGCCAGGCTGGCGGCAATTTGTTTGTAGGTATCCGGCTCGGAATGCCGGAAGGCCAAATCCTCTAATTCCCACTTGAGTTGCCAAATGCCTAGCCGGTTTGCTAGGGGAGCGAAGATATCCAAGGTTTGGCGCGCAATTCGCTTACGCTTATCTTCAGGCAGATAGCCCAATGTGCGCATGTTATGCAATCGGTCGGCCAGCTTGATGAGCACAACGCGCACGTCTTCCCCCATCGCCAGGAAAGTCTTACGCAGGGTCTCAGAAGCCAGATCTGCGCTCCGGCTGCGGTCTTCCTCATCGGTTGCCCCACGGCCATTCTTTCGACCCTTTTTTACGCCCCCACCCATGCGAGAAACGCGGGGTAGCTGGCTTAGTTTGGTGACCCCGTCGACCAATTTAGCCACGTCTTCGCCAAACTCACTGCGTAGATCCTGTAGCGTAACGCTGGTATCTTCTACCGTATCATGCAAAAGTCCCGCGGCAACCACCACCGGCGGGACGTGAAGTTCGGCGAGAATGATGGCCACGGCCAAACAATGATTGATATAAGGTTCGCCGGAAACGCGCTTCTGCCCTTTGTGCGCCTTGGCCACAAAGCGATAAGCGCGTTGCAGCAGATCCTGGTCTGCAGGCGTATATCGTTCGGGCAATGCCTCTAGCAAAGCAGTGATTTCCATCTTGAAACCTAGTATAACCACGCGAAATAGGCGAAGCAAGCGCCACAACTGCCTTTGCTTGACCCGCATATATGGGCATGGTAAACTCGCTTGTCTTAATGGTCCCGTAGTGTAGCGGCTTAACACGCTGCCCTGTCAAGGCAGAGATCGCGGGTTCAAATCCCGTCGGGACCGCTGGAATCTCTGATCACAACAAACCTCGGCTCTGGCTGAGGTTTTTAGTTAATCAGCAGCCAACCCTAACGTATAATTCCAGCCCTGCATGCCGATACCTACCCCATTCCATAGCCGAACATCTCTGTTGTGCCAGACCAATGAATGGCGTGATTGGTCCGGTTATCTCTCGGCGATTACTTACCTGCCCAGCCATGAAGTCGAATATTTCGCGGTGCGCAACGCGGCGGGGCTGCTGGATGTCACGCCGCTCTACAAATACGAGGTTAGCGGGCCGGACGCCCTGCGTTTGGTGAACCGGGTGATGACCCGCGATGTAGCCAAGTGCCGCGTAGGCCAGGTGATGTATTCGCCATGGTGTGATGAGCACGGTAAGGTGATCGATGACGGCACGATCGCCCGCCTTGGCGCAACCCACTTTCGCATTACGGCTGCTGATCCTAGTTTGCGCTGGTTTCAAGATGTGGGTTACGGCACGGACGCAGAGGTGCGCGACGCGTCAACCAGCCTGGCCGCGCTGGCGCTGCAAGGGCCCAGCAGCCGGGCTATTTTGCAAGAGATATTCCAGATGCCTGAATTGGAAATATTGTCGTACTACCATTTACTGCAAACCGAATTCGAAAAGAAACCGCTGACGATCACGCGCACAGGCTATACCGGCGATCTTGGCTACGAACTATGGCTGGCCCCGGATGATGCGCCAATTCTTTGGGACCGGCTGATGGAAACTGGCCGGAACTATGGTCTGCTTCCTATAGGCTTGGCCGCCTTGGACATGCTGCGCGTGGAAGCCGGCCTCCTGCTCATTGAGGTGGATTACACCTCCAGCTTACATGCGCGCATCCCGCAGCAGAAATCATCCCCGTACGAGATCGGCCTCGGTTGGGCTGTTAACCTAAGCAAACCTGACTTCATCGGCATGCAGGCCTTAACGAACGAGAAAAGGCGCGGCTCCCCACGCAGCTTGGTTGGGCTCGAGGTCGAGTGGATGGAACTCGAAGAATTGTTCGGCAAGGTCAACCTGCCCCCTCAGGTGGCTGGCCGCGCATCCAGAATACCCGTTCCGCTATATTCAAATGGCCGGCATATCGGCCAGGCTACCAGCCTGGTTTTCTCACCGATCCTAAAGAAGTACTTAGCCTTAGGCACCTTGCGCACCGAGATCTTAAAGCGCAGCAGCGAAATCGAAATCGAAGTCACTGTGGAGTACGAGCGCCGGCGCGCTCCGGCCCAAGTTTCACGGCTGCCCTTCTTTGACCCGCCGCGTAAGAAAGGTGCTGCACCGAAGGCAGCTGCCCGTGGCTGATCGCTACGACGCCATCGTCATCGGCGGTGGCCATAACGGGTTGGTTAATGCCGCCTACCTGGCCCGTGCCGGCCTAAGCGTACTGGTGCTGGAGCAGCGCCCCATACTGGGTGGCGCTACGGTGAGCGAAGAGATCTATCCGGGGTTTAAGTTCAGCGTATTCTCTTACGTGGTCAGCCTGCTGCGCCCCGAGATCATTCGCGATCTGCAATTGCCGCGCCACGGCCTCACCATCCTGCCGCTGGAGAGCACGCTAACCCCCCTGCCCAATGGCGACCTTATCTATCGAGGCAGCGACCCCCACGAAACATTCCGCAATATCTCGCGTTTCTCAACCAGGGATGCCGAGGCTTATCGCGAATATGGCCATGCCATGTACCAGATGGCTAAAGCAGTCAAGTACATCCTGGGAATTCGTCCGCCGGATCCGACTTCGTTCGATCCCCGCGAACTACTCGCCTTGCTGCGACTCGGCCAGCATTTCCTCGGCTTGGAAGAAGAGCATCTCTACACCTTAGTCAAGTTGATGACCATGAGCTCGGCCGATTTCTTGGAAGAATGGTTCGAGACAGACCCGCTGATCGCCACGCTGTCCTCCAGTGGCATTATCGGCACCTTCCTGGGGCCACGCTCGCCGGGCAGCGCCTACGTGTTGCTGCACCATTACATGGGCGAGATCGATGGCGTGTTCCGCGCCTGGGGATTCCAAAAGGGCGGCACCGGTGGCGTGGCCGAAGCCATTGCCAGCTCCGCTCGCGAGCTGGGCGCGACCATGCGCACCGACGCTCGCGTTGCCAAGGTGCTCACTCGCCGAGGACGCGCTTTTGGGGTGGTGCTGGAAAGTGGGGATGAGATCCGGGCCAAGCTAGTTGTTTCCAGCCTGGATCCGAAACTGACATTTTTGAACCTGGTCAACCCTGAAGAGCTGCCGGATGAATTGGTACATGCAGTGCGCAATTTTGATACGCACGGCTCCTCTGGAAAAGTGAACCTGGCCCTGGATGCCGCCCCAGATCTGAGTTGCTGGCCGGGAGATGGGCCGCATTTGCGAGGGGCCATTTCCATCAGCCCCAATGTAGATTACATCGAGCATGCCTACGACGAGGCCAAATACGGCCGCTTTTCGCCCAATCCGTATATCGATGCCATCTTCCCTTCGATGATCGACCCCGGTATGGCGCCACCCGGAAAGCACGTCATGTCTTGCTTTGTCCAATACGCGCCCTACCATTTGGCTGACGGCAATTGGGAGGGGCAACGTGAAGCTTTTGGGGACGCCGTAGTAAATACGCTATCCCAATACATACCTAATCTCAAAAAGATCATCCTACATAGGCAGGTACTCTCTCCTTGGGATATCGAAAAAACCATTGGTCTGAGCGGCGGAAATATCTTCCAGGGAGAGCTGAGTCTTTCCCAGCTGTTCTTTCTGAGGCCCGTGCCTGGGTATGCACAATATCGAACTCCCATCCGCGGCTATTACCAATGCGGTTCCGGCACGCATCCCGGCGGGGGCATCACCGGTGCACCGGGCCGCTTGGCGGCCATTGAAATCCTGAAGGATCTGCACAGATGAGCGCCGACTTCGATATGATTGTCATTGGCGGCGGGCACAACGGCCTGGTGGCGGCTGCCTGGCTGGCCAAGGCTGGCCGCAATGTCCTGCTATTGGAGCGCCGCGCTTCCCTGGGCGGGGCTGCGGCCACGGAAGAATTGTTCCCGGGCTTTCATTTCAACACTGGCGCGTCGGATGCCGGCTTGCTGCTGCCCGCGGTCATCGAGGGGCTTGACCTGCGGGCAAACGGCCTCGAATTTATCGAGAGCCCGGTTGCCGCCTTCGCCCCGCAGCCAGATAGCCGCGCCCTCACCCTGTGGCGGGATGCAGAAAAAAGCAGTTTCGAGATCGCCGCCCTTTCTGCGAAGGACGCCCGCGCTTTCCTGCCTTTCCAAAAACAAAACGAGCGCTTCGCGAGTGTTTTAGTTCATTTCGCCAGCCTAAGACCGCCGACAGTCAAGAATAATTCCTTTGGGCTCTTGGCTGCCTGGGGACGGTTGGCTCTCCGGGTGCGCGGATTGGGCCGGCGCGACATGATGGAATTGTTGCGCGTAGCGCCGATGAGCGCTTACCAATATCTCAACGAACACTTCGAAAGCAAAGAGCTTAAAGGGCTACTGGCCTCAGTGAGCGTAACCGGTCTGACGCAAGGTCCACGCGCCTCCGGCACCGGGTTTATGCTGCTCTATCAGCAGCTGGGTGGCCCAAATGGCGGCTATCGCAGTTCGCAGGTGGTGCGCGGCGGGGTCGGCAAGCTCAGCCAAGCCTTGGCAAAGGCAGCCCAGTCATACGGGGCCGATATCAAGACCAGCGCCCAGGTGCAAAGCATTCTCAGCGACAGTGGCCGAGTATTCGGGGTCAGGATGGACAATGGCGAGGAATTTCGCTCTAAAGCTGTGCTGTCCAGCGCCGACCCGCGCACCACTTTTCTAGGTCTGCTAGGCGCGCCGCAACTTGAGCCGCGCATCAGCCGCCGCCTGCGCAATCTCAAGCTGCGCGGCAGCACAGCCACCGTGCACATGGCGCTCAGCGGCCTGCCCGAGTTCCCGGCTGCAAACGGCGAAGCGCAGCGACTTAGCGCCGCCATTGTGATCTGTCCTAGCCTCGATTATGCCGAGCACGCCTACGACGACGCTAAATACGGCCGCATGTCGAGCCATCCGATTCTTGAAGCGCACCTATCCAGCCTGCTAGACCCCAGCCTGGCCCCTTCCGGATCGCACACGCTTTCGATTATCTTTCGATATGCTCCTTACAAGTTGCAAGAAAGCGATTGGGATGCTCAGCGCGAAAAGCTAGGCGACTTGGCCGTAGAGACATTGGGGCAACATGCGCCAAATCTAAAATCACTTATTCAAAACCGCCGAGTGATCACACCCCTAGATTACGAACGCGAGTACGGACTTAGTGAAGGCAGCATTATGCATGGAGCTATGGGCCTGGACCAATTGTTGCTGATGCGACCCGTACCTGGGTTCATAGGATATCGCTCTCCTGTGCATGGCTTATATTTGTGCGGCGCGGGCGCTCATCCGGGCGGCGGGGTCACCGGCGCTCCGGGTTTAAACGCTGCCCGCCAAGCACATGGGGAATTTCTCTAAGTACATTGAACATGGGGAGCCATTTTCCCTCAATCTGATAACAGGGTCTCAAACGCGCTCTGTCGCAAGCTCGGATTTGAATTGCTAAATGAAGTCGATTTTGAACCCCAAGAGGCATTTGACGCGGTGCAACGATTGGCGGCTTGATCTTTTCAGCCTGAGCTAGGTAAATAAGGTTGCAAAGTCTCGCGGACGCTTTGCGCTTCTTCGCTTAGTCCTGCGCTTTCATACAATTCAGCCAACACTAGCAAGCGCTGAGCGATAGATATAGGGATATCCGCCCGCACTAGCTGCGGCACCAAGTCTTCAGGGAAGGCGCGGCGCTGGAAGGCAAACCAAGCGTATGGCGACCAGCCTGCCGAGCCCCAGCCGTAGCTCGTATTCGAGAGAATCGCCGTGTAAGCTACCTGATACCTTTGCAGAGCTAACTCCGTGTCGCCTTTTGCGAGCGCAATCTCCGCTGCCAGCAACACAGCTTCTGATTTGCTGTGAGTGCTAGTCGCCTGAATCAACAGAGCCGCGTTCACATATTGCTCTGCTCCCTCAAATTCGCCGTTGGCAAAAGCTAGCTCGGCCAGCCCCACATATATGCTAACTTCCTGGTCATTTAACTCATAGGCTTGGATCAGGAAGTCTCGCCCGGCTTCTAAGTCTCCACTGGCAATGGACATCCTTCCGGCCTGAACCGCTGCAATGGCTTGTGTTCTAGTTGTTTCTGCTGTTTGGGGGGGCTCAGATCCATCCAAACTCGCTTGACGCAATTCACTCTCTTGCCAGAATTGAGCCCCGGCGATCTCTGGAAAAAGGGAGAGGGCTTTTTGGTAGGATGATTCCGCCTGGTGCAAGTACCCCAACGTCTCTTCATATATTCCCTGATTTAGCCAAAATAACCAGGCCTCTGGCGCTAAGGCCGTGGCTATACGCATCTGACCTAATCCTTCTGACTGTCGACCCACTGCCCAGTAAAAAGCCCCAAGGTTGGCATGATTT
>CAZNFL010000024.1:0-40935 GCA_964572455.1 uncultured Anaerolineaceae bacterium | reverse complement strand
GAACGTTGGCGAAGGCGAAAGAGAAGCTCCGATCCTATCAGGCTGAAAATATCCAGGTCCTTGAGGGCCTCGAAGCCGTCCGCCGGCGCCCCGGCATGTATGTGGGCGGCACGGACATTAAGGCCTTGCACCACCTTATCTATGAGGTGGTGGATAACTCTATAGATGAAGCCCTGGCCGGTGCCTGTGACCGCATCGAGATCGTTATCCACAAGGATCGCAGCGTCACGGTGACCGATAACGGCCGCGGCATCCCAGTGGACCAGCACCCCCGCGTGAAGAAATCAGCCTTGGAAGTGGTGATGACCATGCTGCATGCCGGCGGCAAATTCGACGGCGGCAGCTATAAGGTATCCGGCGGCCTGCATGGGGTGGGCGTCTCTGCAGTCAACGCGCTTTCCGAGTGGTGCCAGGTTGAAGTGAGCCGGGAGGGAAAGGTATTTGCCCAGAACTATGAACGCGGTAAACCCAAGGCGCCCGTAAAGGCCATCCGTAAGATGGCCAAGGGCGAACCCACCGGCACGCGCACCATATTTAAATATGACCCGACCATCTTCAAGGGCGAGCTGGATTACCGGTTCGAGACCCTGGTGCAGCGCCTGCGCGAAATGGCTTTCGTCACCCGGGCGGTGACCATCAAGCTGACTGACGAGCGCGAAGATCGCGAGATGACCTTTTATTTCGAGGGCGGCATTCGTTCCTTTGTGCGTTACCTCAACCGCAACCGGGAAGCTCTGCACCCAATTTTCTATCGCGAAGAGGAAATCGAAAACACGGTGATCGACGTGGCCGTCCAATTCACGGATGCTTACACCGAATCGGTCTTCGCCTTTGCCAATACGATCAACACCATCGATGGCGGCACGCATCTTACCGGATTGCGTTCGGCCCTCACCCGAACGATCAATGATTACGCTCGCAAAGCCAGCTTGCTCAAAGAATCGGATCCCAACTTCACCGGGGATGACACCCGCGAAGGGCTCACGGCCATCGTGAGTGTCAAGGTGCCTGATCCGCAGTTCGAAAGTCAGACCAAGGTCAAGTTGATGAACGCGGAAGTGCAAACCTATACGCAGCAGGTGGTCAACGAGCACTTTGCCACGTTTCTTGAGGAGAACCCCTCGGCCGGCCGCGCCATCGTGGCCAAGTGTCTAACTTCGGCGCGCGCCCGCGACGCGGCCCGCAAAGCCCGCGACTTGGTCATCCGCAAGTCTGCACTGGAAAGCCTGACCCTGCCGGGCAAGCTGGCGGATTGTTCTGAGCGCGATCCCGAACGGACCGAACTATACATCGTTGAGGGCGACTCGGCCGGTGGTTCCGCCAAGCAGGGGCGCGATCGTCACTTCCAGGCCATTTTGCCGCTGCGCGGTAAGATCCTTAACACCGAGCGCGCCCGCTTGGACAAGATCCTCTCCAACAACGAGGTCAAATCGCTGATCTCGGCGTTGGGCACTGGCATCGGCGAGTCCTTCAACTTGGCCGGCTTACGCTACAAGCACATCATTATCATGACTGACGCAGACGTGGACGGCAGCCATATCCGCACCTTGCTGCTCACATTTTTCTTTCGTTATATGGAGCCGCTGATCAGTAACGGCAATCTCTATATCGCCCAGCCGCCGCTGTACAGCATCACCTCTGGCAAATCGATTTCCTGGGCTTTTTCCGATAAGGAACGCGATAGCATCTTGAAATCCATGGGTACGAAGGCGGAGAAGGTCAGCATCCAACGCTATAAAGGTTTGGGAGAAATGAACCCCGAACAATTGTGGACCACGACGATGGACCCGGATAAACGGGTTTTACTGCAAGTGAACATTGATGATGCTACCGAGGCCGACCACACCTTTGATATGCTGATGGGCGATGCGGTGCCTCCCCGGAAACGATTTATCCAAACGCACGCGAAAGAAGTGCAAAACCTGGATATTTAACAGCAGTAATTAGTGATTAAAGATTAGTAATTAGGCATCAGTAATCGGTAATTCATAATTTGCCCAACCCCTTCCCTCAAAGGGATTTTACGTAACCACTCGTACAATTAAGTCATGACAGCAAAGATCCTGGATGGGAAAGCGCTAGCCGCCAAAGTGCGCGCCGGTTTAACTGAGCGCGTAACTGCGCGGCTCGTGGCGGGCTTGTCGCGCCCCGGTCTGGCAACCGTGCTCGTGGGCAAGGATCCGGCTTCTGAGACCTATGTGCGCAATAAACGCAAATCCAGCCAAGAAGTGGGCATGGCCTCGTTTGCCTACGAATTGCCCGACAGTACCTCTCAGGTTGAACTCTTGAAATTGATAGCCGACCTCAATAGCCGCGCAGACATCCACGGCATCTTGGTCCAGCTGCCTTTACCGAAGCATATCGATGCCATGGCCATCCAATCCGCCATCGCCGTTTTCAAAGATGTTGATTGCCTGCATCCGGAAAACATTGGCTATCTGGCTCAAAAAGGACGGCAGCCGCGCTTCGTACCCTGCACACCGGCCGGCATCATGCACATCCTGGAGGAGGCCCGCGTGCAATTAGCCGGCGCCTCCGCGGTGGTGCTGGGCCGCTCGAACATCGTGGGCATGCCGGTGGCGCTGCTGCTGACTAAAGCCGATGCAACCGTTACCATCGCCCATTCGAGAACCCAGGACATGCCTGGCGTATGCCGTCGGGCAGATGTGCTGGTGGCCGCAGTGGGCAACCCCGGCTTGGTGCGCGGCGACTGGGTTAAGCCGGGCGCGGTGGTGATCGACGTGGGAGTGAACCGTGTGGAAGATAAAGACAGCAAGGGCGCTTCTCGCCTGGTCGGCGATGTAGCCTTCGGCGAGGTGGTTCAAGTGGCGGCCGCCATCACGCCGGTGCCTGGCGGGGTGGGGCCGATGACTATTGCCATGCTTCTCGCAAATACCCTGCATGCCGCCGAACTGGCGGATGCCTGGACAGGGCCTTAGCTGCCTCTTGATACCCTAGATTTCGAGTACTTCCTTCCTTATTTGACAGGATAGCGGCTCTCTATTAAACTAGTTGTCAGACAACTGACAGCAGATGAGCACCATGCTTGTTCGTCACGCGGCCTTGGTGGCCACTTTTGACGACCAGCGCCGCGAACTCCCCGATGCTGGTCTCTTTATCCGCGATGGTTTCATAGAGCAGGTCGGCGCCACCGATGAGCTGCCCTCTGCAGCTGACGAGATCCTTGACCTGGGCGGCCACATCCTGTTGCCCGGTCTGGTAAATACTCATCACCACTTTTACCAAACCCTGACCCGGGCCCTCCCGGCCGCCCAAAACGCCAACCTATTCAACTGGCTGCAGACTCTTTATCCGATCTGGGCACGCCTGACCCCCGAGGACATCACGCTTTCCACTCAAACCGCCTTAGCCGAATTGGCGCTTTCAGGCTGCACCACCGCTGCCGATCATCTCTACATTTTCCCGAATGGCGCTCGCCTGGACGACGAGATAGAGGCCGCCAGCATCGTCGGGCTGCGGCTGCAAGCTTCGCGCGGTTCGATGAGTGTGGGCGAGAGCGAAGGCGGCTTGCCCCCCGATAGCGTGGTTGAAACCGAGGATCACATCCTGACCGACAGCCTGCGCCTGATCGAGCGATACCACGATGCCAAGCCAGGAGCCATGACCCAGATCGTGTTGGCTCCGTGTTCGCCCTTCAGCGTTTCCCAGAACCTGATGCGCGAGACCGCCAAGCTGGCGCGCCAACATAAGGTGCGCTTACACACCCATCTGGCCGAGACGCAGGACGAAGAGCGATACACCAGGGAACATTTTGGCCAGCGCCCGGTTGCCTGGTTGCAGACGCTGGACTGGCTGGGCGAAGACGTGTGGTTTGCTCACTCCGTGCATATCAATGACGCGGAAATCGCCCAGTACGCACAGGTGGGCTGCGGTGTGGCGCATTGTCCTTCATCCAATATGCGCCTGGCTTCCGGCATTGCCCCCATCGCCAAGATGCTTACTGCCGGCGTCAAGGTCGGCCTCGGCGTAGACGGCTCGGCCAGCAACGATTCTTCGCACTTGCTGGCTGAAGCACGCCAGGCCATGCTGCTGGCCCGCTTGGACGCCGGGTTGCGCGGCGCCTCGCTCTCTGAAGGTGAAGCACCGGCCTTGATGAGCGCGCGCCATGTTTTGGAATTGGCCACGCGCGGTGGCGCTGCAGTCCTGGGACGCAGCGACATCGGCTCCCTGGAGCCAGGAAAATGCGCCGATTTCTTTGCAGTCAATTTGGAACAGTTAGAGTTCGCCGGCGCGCTCCACGACCCGCTGGCTGCGCTGGTATTTTGTGCCTCGGTGAAGACTGATTACACAGTGGTCGGTGGACGCTTTATCGTAAAGCAAGGCCGCATGGTGACCTTAGATCTGCCGGCCCACATCGAAAAACATAATCGCGTCGCGCAGCGTTTGTTGGAAGGATAGAGATGGCCGCTATGCCAAGTTTGTTTATACGCTTGCACGCCTCACTAGGTGAATTAATAGCGGCCACAGATCCCGGGGACCGGCTGCCGACCGAGCCCAAACTGGCCGAAATGTTGGGTGTGTCGCGCGCCACGTTGCGGGAGGCGATGCGCACGTTTGAAACGCAGGGTCTCATTCAGCGCAGGCAAGGCGTGGGCACTTTTGTGGTGCGGCCGGCTGGCGTGATGGAGACTGGCCTCGAATTGTTGGAGAGTATCGAGAGTATGGCGGAGCGCGCCGGACTCTCGGTCAAGTTGGGCGCTTACGAGGTCGAGCGGCGCGCGGCCACCGAAGACGAGGGCCGGTTCCTGGGTGGCGAGGTGATTCAAATATCGCGGGTGATTGAATCACAGTCCGCCCCGGTGGCCTTCTTGGTGGACGTAGTCCCCGCCAATATGCTCAGTGAAAATGACTTGCAGCGCGAGTTCAGCGGTTCGGTGCTGGACCTGCTGCTCCAGCGCGGCAGCCCCCAAGTGGCGACATCGAATACCGAGATCCATGCTACAGCGGTCGGATCGGAGGTGGCGCGCGCCTTGCACATCCAGCGTGGGGACGTGGTACTGCATTTCAAGTCCACAGTGTTCGCTCTGGACGGTTCGGTTGTTGATCTGTCACGCAGCTACTTTTTGCCGGGTTATTTCCGATTTAGTGTAATACGACGCGTTGAAGGGCGCCGTTTCGAACCACTCTATCAAAAACCTTAGAACCAAAACCATGGAGGCTACAGATGCGCAGTTTTTTAGGACGTGACATTCTTTCGCTGAAAGATTTTGAACGCCAGGAATTCTTCCGGGTGTTCGAGATCGCCGAGGACTTGGAGCCGATCGCCCGCGATCGCCAAAACACCGACCTGCTCAAGGAGAAGACCCTGGTCACCGCGTTTTACCAGCCCAGCACGCGCACGCGCCTGGCTCACGAAGCGGCCATGATCCGCCTGGGCGGCCAGGTGACCGGCTTCGCCGATGCCAAGATGACCCGCGCGGGGGACTTCTACCAAGAGTCGATCAAGGACACGGTTAAAATGCTGGAATTCTATGGCGACGTGATCGTGATGCGCCACTTCCAGCAAGGTGCACCCCACGAAGCAGCCAAATGGGCCAGCATTCCCATCATCAATGGTGGTGATGGCTGGGGAGAACACCCTACCCAGATCCTCACCGACCTTTACACCGTGCTACGGGAGAAGGGGCGCATCGACGGCCTGAAATGGTTGGCGGTCGGCGATATGCGCATGCGTACCATGCATTCGCTGGCCTACGGATTGACGCAATTTGATTGCCCGATCACGTTCGTTTCACCGCCGGAACTTTCGCTCACACAGGAATTCAAAGATGAGCTGAAAGGCTACAGCCTGGACTTTAAAGAAGCCGAGCACGTCGAACAGGCCATTGCCGAAGCCGACGTGATCCTGGTGGAACCCGTAGTCCAGCCCGACTACACCAAGTCGCGCGATGAGCGCGCAGGCGACGTGGGATTGACGCCGGCTAACTACAAGATCACCCGCGAACTGCTAACCAAGAAAGCCAAACCGGATGCCATCTTGCTGCACTCTCTGCCGCGCATGGATGAGATCCCCTCCGATGTGGACATCACCCGTTGGTCGCGCTACTGGCAGGAAGCCTTCAACGGTGTGGTGATGCGTATGGCTCTCTTGGCGTTGGTCCTCGGGGCAACGGAGTAGCCATGCAAACCGACTTACGCGGCCGAGACCTGATCGGCGACCTGGACTTCAGCAAAGAAGAAGTCGAGACCGTCTTAGATGTAGCCTGGGACCTGAAGCGCAAGCGCGCCCTGGGGGAGCCGCATGCCTTGTTGCGCGATAAAGTGCTGGCCATGCTGTTCTTCTTCTCCAGCACGCGCACTCGTGGCTCCTTCGAGGCCGGTATGGCCCAACTCGGGGGGCATGCGGCCTTCATCGAATCGCGCACTACTCAAATCTCGCACGGTGATACTGAGATGGAGATGGGCAGCATCTTTGGGCGCTATTTTGACGGCATCGCCATTCGCCATGTGGAATGGGGCGTGGGCAATCGTTATCTAAATTTGGTAGCCGAAGCCTCGCGGGTACCGGTGCTCAATATGCAATGTGAGATTTACCACCCGTTCCAATGCCTGGCCGACCTCATGACTATGATGGAGAAATTCAGCACGCGCAGCCTACGGGGCAAGCGCGTAGTGGTTTCCTGGGCGTATGCCGCCAGTTACCTCAAGCCGATTTCCGTGCCGCAATCCCTGGTGCTGCAGCTGCCGCGCTTTGGGGCTGATGTGGTGCTATCCCATCCCACGGGCTTCGAGCTGATGCCTGAGGTGATGGAGCGAGCCAGGGCTGAGGCCAAGAAACACAATACCGGCTTCGACGTGGTAAATGATATGAGAGAGGGATTTAAAGACGGCGACGTGATCTATGCCAAATCTTGGGGTCCCTTGCTGACCACCACCGATGCCGACAAAGGCAAAGAGCTCCAGGATGCCAACAAGGACTGGATCACCGACGCCAAAAAGATGGCGCTCGCTAAGGAGCACGCCATTTACATGCACCCCCTCCCTGCGGATCGCGATGTAGAGATCACCAGCGAGGTATTGGATGGAGCCCAATCTGTTGTGATCGACCAAGCCGAAAACCGCCTGCATGCCCAAAAAGCGGTGATGGCTTTAACCATGTCCTAAAAGAGAGGAAACCCAAGCTTTATGTCCAGAAAAATTGCAGTTGTAGCCGTCGGGGGCAACGCGTTAATTAAGGATGCAAAGCATCAAACTGTTCCAGACCAGTTTGCAGCGGCCAAGGAGACCATGGGCTACGTAGCCGGTATGATCGCCGAAGGTTGGGATGTGGTGGTCACGCACGGTAATGGGCCTCAGGTCGGCTTCATCCTGCGCCGCTCGGAGCTCTCGCTGCACGAACTGCACCCGGTGCCGCTGGATTATTGCGGCGCAGATACCCAGGGCGCCATCGGCTACATGTTCCAACAGTCGCTGCGCAACGAGTTCAAGCGCCGCGGCATGCAGAAACACGCGGTGACCGTGGTCACCCAATGTTTGGTAGACCGGGATGACCCGGCTTTCAAGAATCCCACTAAACCGATCGGCTCCTTCCTGGATGAAGCCGGCGCTAAAACACGCATGGCAGAGGGAAAACATTTCATTGAAGATGCCGGCCGCGGCTGGCGAGAGGTTGTTGCCTCCCCCCAACCTAAGGAGATCATTGAAGCCCCAGCCATTAAGCGGCTCATCGAGAGCGATTTCACCGTGATCGGCGTGGGAGGCGGTGGGATCCCTGTCATCGAGGACGAGGGCGGGGACCTGGTTGGCACTGCAGCGGTGATCGACAAGGACTTCGCCTCCAGCTTGCTGGCCCGCGAGATCGGGGCTGAGTTGCTGCTAATTTCTACGGCTGTGGAAAAAGTAGCGGTGAACTTCAATAAGCCAGACCAGCGCAATCTGGATAAGATGACGATCGGCGAAGCCGAGCAATTTATTCAAGAAGGACACTTTGCCAAGGGCAGCATGCTGCCCAAGATCCAGGCTGCGATAGGCTTCCTGAAGAGCGGCGGCAGGCAGGCGTTGATCACAGACCCACCCAACATCACCCGCGCCCTGGCTGGGAAAACAGGTACATGGATAGTTGCTTAGCTAGGAAGTCATAAGGCAATGAATAAATTCGTTGGGTACAGATGTAGCCAATGTGGGCAGGAATACGGGCCTGAAGATGTTACCTATCTGTGTCCTAAGGATAGTGGGGTCCTCGATGTGGTCCTTGACTATGCAGCCATCAAGAGGTCCTCTGGGCTTGGCGACGTTCAGACTTCACCCGATTTTTCCATTTGGCGCTACCTTCCCTTGCTGCCGGTTGGCGACCCCGGTTTTCCC
Source organism: uncultured Anaerolineaceae bacterium (assembly GCA_964572455.1). GTDB lineage: Bacteria > Chloroflexota > Anaerolineae > Anaerolineales > UBA11579 > JAMCZK01. The sequence continues at coordinate 32,610 of CAZNFL010000024.1, read as the reverse complement.
GGAACGCCTTTGCGCGCAGTGGGTTGGACGCCAGTCTATACACCAAAAAAGCTGGCGCGCAAACTGAACCTGCGCCAGCTTTGGATTAAAGACGAAAGCCGTAATCCGACCGCTTCGTTCAAAGACCGCGCCAGCGCAGTAGTAGTGGCCCGCGCCAGGGAACTAAAGGCCGCCATAGTCGTCACGGCCTCCACTGGCAATGCCGGCGCGGCGCTGGCAGGCATGGCGGCCGCCGCGGAGCTATCCGCGATGATCTTTGCGCCTAAGAGCGCGCCGCCGGCCAAGGTGGCCCAGCTACTGGTCTATGGAGCGCAGGTCATCCTGGTTGACGGGTCGTATGACGATGCGGTGAAACTTTCCAGCCAGGCGGCCGCTGAGTTCGGCTGGTACTGCCGCAACACCGGCTACAACCCGTTCACTGCCGAAGGTAAAAAGACTGCGGCCTTTGAAATTTGGGAACAGGTGATTGCCTCTGAAGAACTGGATCGACCCTTATGTGTTTTTGTTCCTGTCGGCGACGGCAATATCATCGCCGGTCTGCATAAAGGATTTAAGGACCTACACGAATTGGGCTGGCTGGAACAGATGCCGCGGCTCTTCGGCGTACAGGCCGAAAGCTCGGCTTCCATTGCCAATGCTTTTTTGGCTGGGAACGAGATTATTCAAGCTGTAAAGGCGAATACTCTAGCTGATAGTATTTCCGTGAATTTGCCCAATGATGGCTTGCGCGGCTTACGCGCCGCCACGCAAACCGCCGGCGGATATATTAAGGTAGCCGACGCGCAGATCCTGGTTTCAATCGCCGAATTAGGCCGATACGGTATCTTTGCCGAGCCGGCGGCTGCCGCTCCCCTTGCCGGCCTGCGTAAAGCCCTGGAATCGGGTTTAATCGGAGCAGGAGACCCTGTTTTGGTATTGAGTACAGGCTCGGGTTTGAAGGATATCAACGCTGCTCGCAAGTCGGTGGCTGAGGCTCCGGTGATCAAGCCGTCTTTGGAAGCGTTGCGCCGCGCTCTTGAGGTGGTCCATTGAGCAAGGCCCCCGTTTTCACTGTGGTCGCCCCAGTATGGAACGAGGCTGAAAGCCTGTCGGAGTTCATTGCGCGCGTCACAGTAGTCATGAAGAAACTCGGCGAAACCTGGGAGTTGGTCATCGTCGACGACGGCTCCAAGGATCGTTCACCCGAATTGATTTTGGACCAGGCCGCAAAAGACAAACATATCCGTCCCGTGCTGTTCGCCCGCAATTTTGGGCACCAAATCGCGGTGACGGCCGGTATGGATTACGCCCTGGGCCAGGCGGTCATCTTGATCGACGCTGACCTCCAAGATCCGCCGGAGGTAATTCCCGAATTGGTCGCCAATTGGCAGGATGGCTACGAAGTGGTCTATGCGGTGCGCCGTAAGCGCAAAGGCGAATCGTTCTTCAAACGCTTCACCGCATCCTTTTTCTATAGACTGATCAACCGCATCACCGAAATTGATATCCCCTTGGACACAGGTGATTTCCGCTTGATGGATCGCCGCGTTGTTGACGTGCTAAACCAGATGCGCGAACATCACCGCTTCTTGCGCGGCATGTCCGCCTGGGTCGGCTTCCGCCAGGTGGGTGTGCCTTACGACCGGGCGGCGCGTTTCGCCGGGGAAACCCACTACACCCTGCCGCGCATGGTGCGCCTGGCGCTGACGGCTATCACCGGTTTTTCTTTCCTTCCCTTGCAGTTGGCCACTTATCTGGGCTTTATTTCCGCCGGAGTGGCCATCATCGCTATCCCAGTGGTCATCACCCTGCGCCTGCTGGGATCGGCAGCCTTCTTCGGCCAGGCCACTACCTTGATCGCTGTGTTGTTCTTTGGCGGAGCGCAGTTGATCTCGCTGGGCATCCTGGGCGAATACATCGGGCGGCTTTACGACGAAGCCCGCGGCCGCCCGCTGTACATCGTGCGCCAGGGTCCTGAAGACATTCCTACACGGAGAAAAAGAGTCTCAAGATGATCGATCTCATAATGATGCAGGATCGCCTGAACCACGGTGTTGAACTTGCCCGCCAGCGCAATATCATCATCCCCACCTTTGAGCAGCAGAAGAATCCAGACGCCGTCCCCGCCCAAATAAAAGAGGAATTAGCCACCGTCGGATTGTGGGACGTTGCCCCGCGCAATTTATTTCGCATCACCTGGAAGAATCAGCCGAAAATAAAAGGCGGCGGCTTTGGCGGGGTTAATTACATTGAGTTTCCCTCTAGCCTGACCGGGGTTCCGGCGCGCATCATCGCCCTTGTCGGTAAATGGTTCCCCACCGGCGCCCACAAAGTGGGTGCGGCATATGCCTGCCTGGTCCCGCGCTTGGTCACCGGGCAATTCGACCCCACCACCCAGAAAGCGGTGTGGCCTTCCACCGGCAACTATTGCCGCGGCGGGGCTTATGATTCGGCCTTGCTGGGCTGCCAATCCATCGCCATTCTGCCTGAGGGCATGAGCAAAGAGCGCTTCGAATGGCTAGCCCAAGTGGCGGGAGAGGTTATCAAGACTCCCGGCAGCGAATCGAACGTGAAAGAGATCTTTGATAAATGCTGGGAGCTGCGCCAGTCTGGTCAGGACCTGATGATCTTCAATCAGTTCGAAGAATTCGGCAATTACCTGTGGCATTATGAAGTGACTGGCCACGCCATGCAGGAAGTGCTGGAGCGAGAGTTGGGCAAGGGTAACTATCGCGGCCTGGCATTGACTACCGGATCGGCAGGCACGATTGCCAGCGGAGACTATTTGAAGCAGGTCTTCCCGGATAGCAAGTTAGCCGCCGGCGAGGCGTTGCAGTGCCCGACCCTGCTTGAGAATGGCTTCGGCGCTCACCGCATAGAGGGCATCGGCGATAAGCACGTGCCTTGGATCCACAATGTCATGAACACGGATTTGGTGATCGATATCGATGACAACGCGGTGGTCAACCTGGCGCGCTTGTTCAATGAGCCGGTTGGACGTAAGTATTTGGCAAAACAGGACGTGCCTGAAGCAATGGTCAGCCAATTGGATCTGCTCGGTTTCTCAGGGATCGCCAATTTGCTCTCCTGCATCAAGATGGCCAAGCATTACGACCTAGGCCCCGAGGATGTATTACTCACGGTCTTGACGGATTCGATGGAACTATACGGTAGCCGCCTGGAAGAAATGCGCGCTGAACAAGGAGACTACAGCCAGGTGCAGGCCGCGGCGGACCAGGCGCGCTACCTGCTGGGCGAAAACACTGAGAACATGCTCGAATGCTCCGAGCAGGACCGGCGGCGCATCCACAATCTCAAGTACTACACCTGGGTCGAGCAGCAAGGCAAGACCTATGAAGAGATCCAGAATCAATGGCAAGACCCGCATTATTGGATTGGCCCCCAGCAGCAGGCGCCGGAGATCGACGCGCTGATCGACGAATTCAATGCTCGAGTTGGCTTACTGAACTAAATTTGCCACTAACCTGGCTTAGCTCCTCGGAATGGCTTTGGGGCTGTAAAATACCTCAAGCGCAAAGGCTTGCCATGTCAGACCTCCCTACTTCCAGCGACCTCGTCCTCGTCGCCTTCCTGCCCTCGCCGCACGATCTGGAGATCGCCCGCGTCCTGGGTTGGTATCGCATCCCGTTGCGCACCGCGCCGCGGGTAGTGGCAGTGGATTTCCTGGCCTTTTACCAGCCGGCCAGTTTTGGCGAAAGGCACCGGTGGTGTATCGAGCTCATCAGCCCGGTTACCGGGCACGAGCTGGTCACTCGCCAGCAACTTTTCAAAGAAGAAGCCGAAGGATCAAGGGCGGGCCACGAATATTTCAAGATCTCGCTGGGACCTTTGCAAGCCCTGCCTCAGCCAATCCCTGCGGATAAATGGAAACGTCTCACCTTCCTTTATACGACTGGCGAACGCCTTTTGGCCGCCAAGACCCTGGATGATTTGAGCGTTCACGACGAAGAGCGCCAGGGTTTGTTCCACGCGCTGCGCGAGCGTGCCAAGGAAAAGCAGCAATATTCCACCGTTCACCAACCCGAATTTCCCTTCGATCCCGAGCTACTAGCTTACATCAGCATGCGGGGTTTTGGCGCCGCATATTTTGACGACGTCGCCTAGCCTGCCATGCTGCTAATCAAATCCGGTACCCTGGTTACCCACGAAGGCAGCGCCAAAGCCGATATCCTTATTGAAGGTGAGACCATCCGCGAGATCGGCGTCGGCCTGAAAGCGGATCACGCCGAGGTTGTGGATGCCTCGGGAAAGCTGGTGATGCCCGGCGGGGTGGACCCGCATACTCATTTCGATCTGGAAATGTTTGGTACAGTGACTGCCGACGATCATTACAGCGGCCATAAGGCCGCTGCCTTTGGCGGCACCACCACCGTGATAGATTTCGTTCCCCAACCGCCCAGAGGCGCGTTGCGCACCGGTGTCGAAACCTGGCATGCCAAAGCTGATCCCAAGGCCGCCGTGGATTGGGGCTTCCACATGAATATCACCCGGCTGGATGAAGACATCCTAGCTGAGATCCCCCTCTTGCCCAACCTTGGAATAACCACCCTCAAAGTCTTCATGGCCTATAACGGCCGACTGCGCTTGCAGGACGGTGAGATCTTCCGCGTGCTGCAAGTCGCCCGAGAGCATGGCATGCTCACCATGCTGCATGCCGAAAACGGAGATGTGATCGACATTCTCGTGGCCCAAGCGCTGGCTGCGGGCCATACCTCGACTGAGTGGCACGCGCGCACACGGCCCGCCTGGGGCGGGGTGGAGGCGGTGCTGCGCGGCTGCGCCCTGGCTGCCCAGGCGGGAGCGCCGCTGTACATCGTGCACATGAATAGCGCCGGAGAATTGGAGCAACTTTCCTACGCACGACAGCGCGGCGTGTATGCGATGGGCGAAACTTGCCCCCAATATTTGTTCTTCACCGAGGCCGACTTGGCGCGTCCCGATAGCGCCAAATGGGTCTGCTCCCCTCCGCTGCGCACTAAACAAGACAATGAAGCATTGTGGTCAGGCCTAACTAGCGGCGGCTTCCAGGTGATCGGAACCGATCACTGTTCCTTTTTCCTGGATGGGACTCGGCCAATCGACTACGAAGGCAAACAGCTTGCGATCCCTGGCAAAGAATTAGGCGCCGGCGATTTCACCAAGATCCCCAACGGCTTGCCGATGGTGGGCGACCGCCTGCCCATCTTGTGGACCTATGGCGTGGGTGCTGGCAAATTGACCCCGCAGCAATTCGTCGCGCAAGTCAGCACTAATCCCGCCAAGATCTTCGGCTTATATCCGCGTAAAGGGGCATTGCTGCCGGGTTCCGACGCCGACCTGGTCATCTGGGACTCAGAACGCGAACTCACCTATGGCCGGGCGTTCAGCAAGCATCGCACTGACTACAACTTGTTTGAAGGCAGGAAATTGAAAGGTTTCCCGGAAAGAGTGTTTCTGCGCGGTCGCCTGATCGTTGACGGCGACCATTGGCTAGGTAAAGCGGGCCAAGGCCGCTTTCTCTCTCGTGGCGAAGGTCAATTCATTTAGATGCTGCTCTTCCTGCCGGTCATCCTGCTAGTTCTTACCCTGGGTGCTCTGGGGGCCAGCAACTTGCAACGCGGTTTTCGCTCCAGTTGGCTGTTGGCCCTGGCAGGCGCTTCTCTTGCCTGGGTCAGTTTGCTTTTCCTGCGGTTCCAACTGCCACTTACCGTAAGCTTCCCCTGTTGGTGGGCTGGTGACGGGCTGGAATATTCCGTCACCTTCGTTCTAGATAGCCTGTCTTGGCCGCTGGCTTTCGCGGCTTCCAGTTTACTGGTAGCAACCCTTCTTGGGCAGGTTCGCGAAGCCGTGATGACCTCTTGGGTTACCTGGGCGCATGGGCTGGCCATCACTGGCGCAGCTTTGCTAGCGGTACTCTCTGGTGACTTGCTCACGTTTTTGTTCACATGGACTCTGCTGGATGTACTCGCCACCGCTTTGCAACTCTCAGGATTGCGGCGCGCGGAAGAACGGCTGGATGTTTTGCAAAAGGTCCCGATTCTTTTCCTCGGGACCTTCATTTTGCTGGCGGCTTGGATGTTTTCGTTTTACGGCGAGGAATTGGCGGCCATCCTGATCTTCGTTTCGGCGTCTCTGCGCCTGGGCTTATGGACTCTACGACTTATCTGGAGGTCGCCAGCTGCGGTGCGCAAGGATATTGCTTCCCTCATTCTGCTGGTGCCGCTGGCCGCCACTCTGGCTTTGTTGGTGCGCTCCAGCGCTATTGCCGAGCCGGCCCGTACCACCTTTATGTTGCTGGCTTTGTTGCCGGCGGCCTATGCAGCCGGGCTTTGGCTGCTAAAGGTAGACGAGGATCAAACCCATCTCTGGGTCTTAGGTCAGGCGTCGCTAGCGGCCGCCGCGGCCCTGGGCGGTCAAGGGCTGGCGGCCCTGGCTTTTTCGTTGCTACTTCTGCTGGGGCAAGGATTGTTGCCTATCGTGCAACAGGTCCCGCGCTTTCGTTTTCTGATCAGCTCGGTAGCATTTGTTCTTTTATGCGGACTCCCCTTGACTGCCGGCTATTGGGGAACTGGCATTTACGCTAATTGGGCTTCACCACTTATCTTTGCATTCCTTCCAATCCAGGCAGGTTTGTTGGCCGGCTGGCTGCGCCGGGCGCTGCAGGCGCCGGAAGAGCCGTTGCCTCCGGAGCCGTGGATGCGCACGATTCAATGGCTGGGCTATGCAACCCTGCCGCTAGTCTTTATTTTTTTTGGCACTGGTCTCCTTCCTTCGGTTGCTACAGAAGGCCCCTCACTTTCTTGGTGGTCCCCGGCTGCAATCCTCGCTGGCGCAGCCCTGCTTTATTTCCTATTTGCTCGCAGTAACCGCCAGCTGCATCCGCGCGCGCAATTTGTATTCGATTGGATCTTTTCGATGCGCTGGTTACAAGTGCTAGTGAATTCACTGACGAAAGCACTTTCTTGGTCACTAGGTTTCCTCAGCAGTTTGTTGGAGGGGAACGCGGGAGTCTTGTGGGCTCTGCTTTTCATGGCGCTGCTGCTCTCCCTGGCGGGCCAATATGGGCTCGGGTCTTGAATATGGAAAGCGGCCCTTTGGCGTATCTCGTCCTCGGTTTGTTGGTAGCCAACTCACTGGCCTTGTTACTTAACCGAGATTGGCGCTGGAGTCTGGCAGCCCTTGCGCTGCAATACTTGCTGGCCTTTCTATTGATCACGCCCTCCTGGCCGGTGGACCTGGCGGCGGTAAAACTGGTCGCCGGTTGGATGGCCACGGCCATCCTGGGATTGACGCTGCTTAATCTCCCCGAAGAACCTGGCGAAAGCGAGGCGCGTTTTCCCAGAAGCCCTGCCTTCTTGGCGCTGGTGGCCGGGTTGGTGACTGTGATGGTGAGCGGCGCAGCCCCCGCCCTAGTGGACTGGAGCCGCCAGTTCGATCTGACCCAGGCCTGGGGCGGATTATTCCTTATTGGCATCGGGGTTATGCAAGTCGGCTTGGGAAGCAGCGTTTTCCGAAATATTTTAGGTTTGCTTATCTTGTTATCCGGATTTGAGATCATCTATGCCGCAGTGGAAATATCCATTCTGGTTGCCGGGTTGTTGGCCATGCTCACATTGAGCTTGGCGCTGATCGGCTCCTATCTAATGCAGGCGCCCAGCACGGAGCTGCACTCATGAGCTCCGCTCTGCTGTGGATTATTCTCCCTGTTCTTTTAGGAGTGGCACTGTTGCTCTATCGCCGCCAAAACACCTTCCCTTTATTCGCCGCGGCCGGCTTTTGCCTATTCCTCAGTTGGGCAGCCTGGCAATTACCTATCGATGTGGTTTTACAGCTAGGTCCATTTTCCGTAGAGATCGCGCCATCCTTTATCATGTTCGGCCGCAGCTTTACTCTGGCTGAGGCCCAGGCGCCCTTGCTGGCTTTCATCTATTTAATGGAAGCCCTTTGGCTCCTAGGCTCGTATTTAGCCAAGCCCGGCCAGCTTTTTATCCCGCTCAGCCTGATCTGCGTTGGCCTGCTGGTCGCCGCTTTGGCCGTAGAGCCTTTCCTATACGCTGCCCTGCTCCTCGCCATGGCGGCCATGCTGCTAATTCCCATGCTGACGCCGGCCGGGGAACATGGGGCTGGCATATTGCGCTTCCTTAAATTCCAAATATTTTCTGTGCCCTTCACTCTGTTCACGGGTTGGATCCTTTCCGGGGTGGAAGCCAGCCCCGGGGACTTAAACCTGGTCGCCCGCGGTGGTTTGTTGCTCGCACTAGGCTTTGCGTTGCTGCTGGCCCTCTTTCCTTTCCATAGTTGGTTGCCTCTTCTAGCCAAGGAAAGTCACCCTTACGTTTTCGGTTTCCTCGCTTTCTTCCTGCCTAGCATCGGTCTGGTGTTTGCCCTTGGTTTCTTTGACCGTTATGGCTGGTTGCGGGTCAGCGGGTTCGCCTACCCTCTGCTCTTGCTGGCCGGAGGGTTGACGGTGCTCCTGGGCGGCCTTTGGGCTGCCGGAGAACGTCACCACGGCCGGGTCCTTGGCTATGCTGCCATGGTATGCACTGGTTTTGGATTGCAAGCCCTTGGCTTGGGTGGCGCCCAAAGTGCGCAAGTCTTTTTTGCGCTGCTCTTGCCGCAGGCTTTTGCTATTTGGGGTTGGGCAACCTCCATAAGTTTGCTCTCTGTTCCGCCTGCATCAAATACGCAAACAGAGGACTTGGGTTCAAAGGCCGCTTCCCGCCCACTGGCCGCAACTGTTTGGTTGCTGGCTATTTTTTCCCTGGCAGGGTTGCCGCTGCTCGGCAGCTTTCCAGGCCGACTGGCCTTGCTGGATGGCGTGGCGGCCGCCTCGCCATGGGCAGCAGCTGGCGGCCTGATCGGGAGCCTGGGGTTGCTGGCCGGCGGAGTGCGCAACCTGATCGCCATTTTGGCCGGCGCGCATAGTGAAAAACGACATTGGGTCGAAGAAGTGGAGCCGTCGCCCGTAGGCAAAGAACTGAGCGACGTATCGAATCCATACATATGGGCTTTCGCTGCGATTGTCACGATAGCCATCCTGGGGTTTGGCTTATTGCCGCGCGTGTTCCTGTCGGCGGTACCCGCCCTGGCGGCCATGTTTAGTCAGCTCTCACCATAAAAAACATTCAGAAATCCTACATGCTATAATCGCTCGATCCTCCGGCAAGGTAAGACGCGGCAAGCCGAGGGTTCCCCTATGGAAAAAGAACAACTAGAAAAGAAAGTTGAGTGGCTGGATGCCGAGCACCGCAATGCGTTGGTCTCTATCGTCGCGCTCGAAAATCGCTTGGCGTCCATGGAAAAATCCCAGACCAAACGCGAAAGTTCGTCTAAGACGCTGGCAACCTATAAAGCGCGGCTGGATGCCTTTGATACAAATCTGGCTGATATTGAAAAACAAATCAAAACCCAACAGGCTGGCAATAAAAAGGAAATTCAAACGGTTGATAAGCAAGCCAATCAGCTGGAAAAAACCTTTCTGCAAGAAAATAAGGGCTTAAGCAAGATCGTGGAGGATTTTCGCAAGGAAGTCGGACAATTGCAGGCCTTGCAGAAAAACATAAATGATCACGGGGAAAAGATCAGGCAAACGGAAGGCCGGATCGAATCCCTGAACGAGTCGATCCAAGACATCATCACAGGTGAGCAAAAGCGCGCCCAGTTGGCCCAAAGCCTGGAGCAATCCAGCCGGGAGGATACCCAGAGGCTCGCCGAGATGCACGCTGAGGTAGCAGCGCTGCTCACCCGCCTGGAATCTGCAGCCAAGCAGACCGAAGGCATCCGGCTTTCGCAGAACAAAGTGGAAAAGCGAGTGGAGGAAATGTCTGCGGCCGAAGAAGAGCGCAAGAAAGCGCACGACGAGTTCTTGACGAAAGCGGCGCTGGCGCAATCCGATTGGCAGCACCAATGGAGGGAATGGGGCAAGCGTTTTGAGGCCGTCGAGCAACAATCCGGCGAGGTGGCCGAGCGATTGAAGGAGTTTGACAATACCGAAGTGGCGCTAAAGCGCGCCCAGCGCGCTTTCGATGACCTGGTTGAAAAGATCAACCGGCGGGTCAATGAACTCAGCGAGATCCAGCGCCTGGGCGACCAGCGCTTCCGCCAGGAATGGTCTACGTTCCAGGCGGATGCGCAGAAACGCTGGTCCAACTTCACATTAACCCATGAAGAGCAGCAACGCGAAAGCACTCGCCAGCAGGAAAAACTGACTGGCCAAATGGCCCAATTGGAAGACGGCTTGCGCGAGGTGCAGGACACTTTGCATCACCTGAGCGAGCAGTCTGAACGCAATTTACAGAACCTGCTGGAAATGGCGCGGGACTCGTTGGCCGAGCACGAGCGTTTTCTTAGCAGCAATTCGCGGTAGGGATTTAGCTCAATAACATTTCCATTCGATTCCCCCAGATTTGCAGCACTTGGTTATTTGGAAGATAAGGTTATGAGGATTCTTCGGCTCGCCGATCCTTCGACTTCGCTCAGAACGGCGGCTTCCTCAGAATGACACTTAAGATTTTCTCCACACCCAAGATCCGCCTAGCATAGTCGCCACTGGAAGCATGTGGCGCAATTTATGGGGATCGGTCTCGAATGGGTCCTGCTCCATCACGATCAGATCTGCCAGGTAGCCCGGCGCCAGCCGGCCAAGCCGCTGCTCCATCTCGGCCGCGTAGGCCGGGCCGTAAGTAAAGGCTGCCAGCGCTTCTGAAATGCCCAGCCGTTGTTCGGGCATCCAACCCTGCGGCCCCGGGCTGCCATCGGCACGGCGGCGGGTAACAACGGCATGCAAGCCCAGGAATGGGTTGGGCGATTCGACTGGTGCGTCGGAACCGAAAGCCAACACTGCGCCAGCCTCTAGCTGAGTCTTCCAGCCATAAGCGTACTGGGCGCGCGTTCCCCAATATTTTTCTGCCGCTAGCATATCTGCCGTGGCGTGGAGAGGCTGCATGGAGGCCACTAGGCCAAGTTTCCCCAGCCGCTCCAGATCGTCGGGATGCTGGACCTGGACATGCTCGATGCGGTGGCGGCGGGCGGGTAAACCGTTTTGGCGCTCAAAGGCGCGCAGCTGCTCAAAAGCGTTGAGCACCTCGTGGACTGCGCGGTCCCCGATGGCATGCACGGTCATACCCAGGCCACCCAGAGCGGCTTTTTGCCCCCATTCCAATAATTGTTCACTATCCACGAACAACATGCCGCGGTTCTCTGGTTCGCCTACGTAGGGCTCGAACATGGCGGCGGTGCGCGGGCCCAGGGCGCCGTCGGCAAATACTTTTACCGCGCCGAGGCGCAGCAAATCGTCCCCAAAGCCGCTGCGCAAGCCGATCTCGATAGCCTGATCCAGCGATTCGACCGGGATGTTTTTCAGGACGCGTAGTTTCAGTTCACCGCGCTCCCGCAGGGTCTGCAAAGCGCGAAAAGAACGCGCCCGGTCAAAGTCGTGCAGGCCGGTGAGCCCATAGCTCCACAGCCTTTTCTGGGCGGCCAGCATGGCATCGACATCTTCTTCAAGTGTGCTTTGCGGGATGGCGTTAGCGACCAATTGCATGGCGGCTTCAAATAAGATGCCGGTGGCCCGGCCCTTGGCATCCCGCTGGATGTGGCCATTGGGCGGGTCGGGGGTCTGGGCCGAGATGCTGGCGGCTTTGAGCGCGGCATTGTTAGCCCAGGCGGCGTGCATGGAGGCCGCCGAGAGGTAAACGGGATTGCTCGGCGCCGCGAGGTTCAGCATGGCGGCGTCGCCAAAGCCTTCAAGCCAGCCATTCTGCCGCCAACCGTGCCCTCGGATCCAGGCGCCGGGTTCGGCGGCAGCTGCAGCGGCGCGCACCCGTTCGAGGCATTCGGCGCGGCTGGCCGTGTCACAATCCACGCTGTGCAGGCTCAGCGAATATTGGCGGAAGTGAACATGAGCATCGGTGAGGCCAGGCAGCACGACGCGGCCTTGCAGGTCTTCAACCTGCGCATCCGGGAATTCCTGCTGAAGATCGTGAAGGTCGCCCAAGGCTACCACTCGCCCCCCATTTTCAGGAGTTGGGCGGATGGCGAGGGCGCCCGCTTTCGGTTGCTGGGGGGATAGGGTGTGGATGCGGGCGTTATGCAGGATCAGCATGTGATTAGCACAAAGAAGTTACTATTATTCGGGGGCTATAGGTGGTAATAACTTCAAAGTGCTTAACAAGGGAATGAAGTGTTGCCTCTACATACTAGTCTTGAAAACAGTGGTATCGATAGCTCTGCGCTGCGCTCACAGTGACACGGTAGAAGGTTTTCGATGGGCTTGTCACTGCGCTTAGTTTGTCAACGGCTGCAGGAAAGAATAGCAGATTACTTGCGTTTGAGGAGCCGGGAGACCAGGTTGTCAAGCTCTTCGTCGGAGTAGTAGTAAAGGGTGAGCGAGCCGCCTTTAAGGCTATGCTTCAAATTCACTTTGGTACCCAGCGCATCGCGCAGTTCGGCTTGCAGCGCCTGGAGATCAGCGGGTAGGCTGGGCTTGCCCGCCTTCTTGACCTTATGACCCTTCAGTTTGCGCACCAACTCTTCGGTTTGGCGCACATTAAGCTCACGCGCGGTCACGGCGCGCAGCGCCGCGTTCTGCGCCGCGGCGGTTTCCAGGCCATTCAAGGCGCGGCCGTGGCCTTCGCTGATCGTCCCGGCGGCCAAAGCCTTCTTCACCTGATCCGAAAGCTGGAGCAAACCAATCGTGTTGGTGACGGCCACGCGGCTCTTGCCGACACGCGCTGCGATCTGGTCATGCGAGAGGCGAAACTCATTATGCAATTGCTGGTAAGCCTCGGCGGCTTCCAGCGGGCTCAGGTCGGCGCGCTGCACGTTTTCCACCAGGGCCAACTCCACCAGGCCCTGGTCATCGGCTTCGCGCAACACCACGGGCACTTCGGCCAACCCGGCCAGGCGGGCGGCGTGCAAGCGCCGCTCACCGGCGATCAACGTATATTCCTCGCCGGGGCCGCGTTTCACGATGAGGGGTTGGATGACGCCGTGAGCGCGAATGGATTCGGCCAGCTCTTCGAGCTGGTCCTTTGGAAAAGTGGTGCGCGGCTGGTGAGGGTTGCGGCGGATCTGATCCACGGCGACCTGCTGCGTGTCGCCTATCTTCAGGGCGCTGTCGCTGGGCGGAATCAGCGCGTCGAGCCCTTTGCCGAGCCTAATCTTGCCAGCCATACTATGCCTCTACCGCCACTTTCACGCCATCCTGCTGCAAAACCTGTTCGGCCAGGGCGCGGTGCGCCTCAGCGCCGGAGGAGTTGGGGAAATAGGCCAGGATGGGGAGGCCATGAGAGGGCGCCTCCGCCAGGCGCACGCTGCGCGGGATGATGGCCTTGAAGACCTGGTCCTTGAAATGCTTGCGCACCTCTTCCACTACTTCCTGTGCAAGATTGGTTCGGTTATCGTACATGGTGAGCAATACGCCGCGGATGCGCAGCTTGGGAAAGAGCGCCTTGCGCACGCGTTCAAACGTATCCATGAGCATGCCCAGCCCCTCCAGGGCTAAATATTCACATTGCACCGGGATGATCAACCCATCCTGGGCGGCCACCATGCCGTTGAGGGTCAGCAGACCGAGCGAGGGCGGGCAGTCGATCAAGATGTAATCGTAGCGGTCCTTTACCGGCGCCAGGGCTTGTTTAAGGCGGGTTTCGCGGGCTAATTCGTTGACCAATTCCACTTCGGCGCCGGCCAGCGCTGGAGAAGATGGCAGCAGAGAGAGCTTGAACTGCTTGTTGTGCAGGATGCTGTCCGCGGCCAGTTGCCCGCTGGTGATGGCTTCATAGGTCCCGAATTTTATGTTGTGTTTGTCAATCCCCAGGCAGGAGGTGGCATTGGCTTGCGGGTCCAAATCCACCAGCAGGACGCGCTGGCCAAATGCGGCTAAATAAGCTCCAAGATTTATTGTTGTGGTGGTCTTGCCTACGCCGCCTTTTTGGTTGACCAGCGTGTAGATCCGCGCCATGCTACAACGCCTCGGGCGTTAGGTCGTAGATCTCTTCCCGGGTAGGGACACCTTCCAGGCCGCGCCGTTCCACGGAACGCGCCGCCAGCAGGGTGGCAAAGCGCGCTGCATCGCGCGCTTCGGCGCCCTGGTAGAGCTGCACGAAGAAGGCCGCCGCGAAAATATCACCTGCTCCGGTGGGGTCGATGGCCTGCACGGCCGGCGCGGGGATGTGGTGTTGCTCGCCTTGCGCATATACAGTGGCGCCATCTTTGCCTTCGGTGACGACTAATAGCGGGCAGGCGGCTGCAAGACGCTCAATCTGGGTTTGGTCCCCGCTCACATCGGCGCGGCTGAGCACTGCGGCGTCGGCGCGGTTGAGCACCAGGCTGCCTTCTTCCCAATGGGTGACGCGCACCTGCCCGGCCGCGTCCCACTCGCGCAGCCAACCCTGGGGCGTGACACCAACGAAAGAGTCTTCGACGAATTTCATAATGCGCGGGGAAACTTCGCGGGCTACCGGCGCTAAATGCAAGACGCGCGGGTTGCGCCACGCTTCGGGAATTAAATGGAACTCGAGAAAGGCAGCTTCCCCCGAATAGCGCTGCAGGCGGCCGGTGGGGGTGTAGATATTTTCAAAGGTGCTGCTTTTATCCGCGCCCAGGTTGATGATGGGCAGGTCCGCCAGGGGACCCAGCGGGAGCTCCTCCGCCCAGGCGGTGACGATGCCGGCGCGCCAGCCCAGCGCTTGCGCGGTGAGCGCGGCGTAGGCCGCCGAGCCGCCGAGGCGCGGGCCTTCGGGCGTCTGGTCGACTGTGATGTGCCCGATGGCTAAATAATCGATGGGTTCGAGGCGGACAGGCTGCTGCATGGCGGGATTATACCTGCCGGTTTTGTCCCCCAGTGCTGCGTAATTCGAGCAGGAATTTTCGCCTCACCCGTCGCGCGTCGCGTAAACGACTACGTGGTGATCGAACTGGCCGTTGACGATGTAACCAGCGCAGGTGACCAGGGTTAAGTGCGAGAGGCCGTCTGGTGCCGGTTGTGGTCCCGTCCCGGCAACCGCCCCGGCGCCGAAGATCTGTGCAAGCACCGCCGGATCGGAAGACTCTTCGACGGAGTAGAGCTTAACTTGGTCAACAATGAAGGAGATGTTAATGCCTAGCCTTGTGTAACGCACGATGATCTGGTCACCGGGACGGAGATCGTCGAGGTTAACGAAGATCTCAGGGCGCCCAAGAGGATCGTTGACATGCCCGGCGATCGTGGCTGTGCCGGGCTCTCCGGGGTTGCCGCCGCCGCGATACCAAAATGCTGTTCCCCACACCTTGTCGTCAATCGGGCCCTTTGGCGCATCCATCTCATTTTCCGAGGTGAGTCCGACTCCAAGCACAGGAACAGTGAAAACCTCGAGTGCAGGAATATGCAGCTCAAGCGGTACGTATACAGGCTCAGCCCACAGGCTCAGCTCTGAATCAAAGAGCGGCCCGAGGACAATGAGTGTGGGTGTCGGTTGACTTGTCGGCTGTTCCGATGGAAAGAAAATAAGAGGCGGGAGAGGTTCTCCCGCCTCCTTGTTTCCGCATCCCGCAATCACTGTCGCCAGGACCAGAGCGGTCGCAAGGCAAGCCAGCGAACTGCGGCGAGTGATCGTATTCACTAACCGCACGTAGCCGTTATTGAAAAATTATTATTTCGGCAGCTGTGTGCGGCGGTAGGCTCGAACGCCTAAGACCAATGCTAAGGCGCTGATGCCACCGACGATCACCGCACTCCAGAGGAAATCTTCGTTTCGTAAGGGAGCACCGCCAGTGTCCGGCAAACCACCGACACCACCAGGTGTCGCAGTTTCGCTTGGGCCTCCGCCTCCAGGCGTTTCAGTTGCGGCCGGCGGTTGGGCGCATGGGGAGTTATTAATTGTCGTGTTATTAAAGTTTATCGCCGCTGTTTGGGCGATCACTCTTCCGTCAACTACTGCGCCGCCTCCCGGAAAAGTGACACTTGATTGTGCGAAAACGGTTCCTACCATTTCTGTGCTGCCAGCAAACGTAACTCCGGAGGCGGATGTCCAATATACATTACAAGCCTGGGCTCCTCCGGTAAAAAGCACCCTGGCCGTTCCCGATGTAATAAATGTGTCATTAAATCGGAATATAAATATCGCATTAGCATTACCATTGAGCGTGAGGTCCCCGGTCAAGTCATCGAAACCGCCACCAAAAGACGTCACATTGTAAACACCCCGTTCCAAGGTTAGGCCATTAAGTCCTCCAGCGACAATAGCCTCATCCATTGTGCGGCCGTTGAGGTTGGAAACTACGGCAGATGCGTCCGTCTGAGCGGTCGTTGCAGTCCCATCCGCTTTGTGGATCGAGCCACCGACTACAGTTCCGTTAGCGTTGGGAGGATCACACGGGGTGGGGAAATCGGTACAATCGAGGTTAGTCCCCAAGTCTCCTCCGTTAAGTACAGTGGGACCTGATGGAGAGGTAACCGTGGAGG
This sequence comes from uncultured Anaerolineaceae bacterium, assembly GCA_964572455.1. Classification (GTDB taxonomy): domain Bacteria; phylum Chloroflexota; class Anaerolineae; order Anaerolineales; family UBA11579; genus JAMCZK01. The sequence continues at coordinate 16,187 of CAZNFL010000024.1, read as the reverse complement.
CTGCTAAAGCGAGGAAATTTTCAACGGTTAAGAGATCAACCGGGTCTGGATTTGGGTATGCAAGCGGGCTTGCAGACGCATTAAATGATGGCCCTGCAAGTGAAAGGACCATAAGCAGGATAATTGCAATCCTAATGTAAAAGTATTTTAGTCTGCGCATTACTTCTCCTTATCGATTAAAAAAAACCTCTGTCCAACCAATTTTACACCATAATCGGCGTACCTTGACAACACACTTAGTGCCGTGAGCATTAGCTACCGAGACTAAACTCAGTCAAAGTCTAACCGTAGGCCTGTAATATGTCAAGGGAATCCAAGTGTTGGCCGCAAGGCAGGGGTGAGTTAGTAGGGGTAAACCCGGTCCAATAACTGATTATCCGAGGACCTGATCCTTAATTGGCCAGGGGAGGCCCATGCTTAGCCGCCCTTGTCGACGGCAAAGCCTTGAGATGACCGTAAGCATAGCCCACAAAGTCGATCGCAGCCGTGGATTGAGAAAGCCGCTTCGCTATCAAGAAAGAACCACTTAGCTAAAGCCAAGGATACAATGGTGGTTCGTTTAAACAATTCGGATGGCGAGGCAGCACCTTTGAAACCAACCAAGAGCGCTTTGTTCCTGACCCTGTTGCTTAGCTCTCTCATTTTGGGCTCTTGCCTGGGAGGGACCGAGGGCAACGGGCTTTCTCCGGAGCTGCAGACTGAAGCGGCGCAAATTGTCTTCCAGTGGTTTACGGAAACGGCGGCCGCCGCGCCGCCCACAGCATCACCTACCGAAGCGCCACCTACGCCCACACTGACACCGGAAATCCCGACCGCTACACCGCCATTAGAAGGTACACCGCCCACGGCCACGCCCACCAGCTCATCGGGCGGCGGAGGAAGCAGTGCGCCCTGCCTGCGCGCCTCGTTTGAAATGGAATTAATTCCAGATGGCAGCCAGTATTATGTGAATACTTACTTCACTAAAGGCTGGCGGTTAAAGAACTCTGGTACCTGCAACTGGACTCCCGGGTTTAACGCCGTTTGGGTGGCGGGTGACATTATGGGTGCCGACTCCGTGGTGCCCTTCTTAACGTTTGATGTTCCACCCGGCCGCTATGCGAATGTTTATGTCCTCATGCAGGCTCCCTCGCCTGCCGGTCACTACCAGGGATATTGGATGTTGCGCAGCGCCGATGGCATCGTCTTCGGCGTAGGGGTTAACGGTAAGGAATGGTTTTGGGTTGATATTGTGACCAAGGAAAGCGAATAAATATTAGTCGGCAAATATCCCCTGGTCTGTTCCACAGACCCTTTGACGCCCTACACACAGAGCTTACAGAAACTTATAGGTTTCCCAGGAAATCGGAAACTATCCGATTGAATTCTTCAGGCTGTTCGAGGTTGGGCAGATGGCCGGCATTGTCGATCAGGTGCAGTTGGCTGCCCTTTATCGCAGTAGCCATGGCCTCGGCTTCGCTAGGCGGGATTAATTGATCTTGTTTGCCGTGTACGATGAGGGTGGGCACGTCGATCTTGGATAAGAACGCGGTGGAATCCGGGCGGTCGCGCATGGCGCCCAGGGCGGCGATAATGCCTTCCGGGCTGGCGGTGAGCATCAGGTCTTTGGCTTCCGCGGCAACGCCGGGCCGTTCTAAGTAGGTAGCCGGCGCCAGCAGCTTGGGAAACATGGCCTCGGTGACCGCGCTGGCGCCGTGCTCTTTTACCCCGGCGATGGATTTATCGCGATTGGCCTTACCCTCGGCAGAATCCGCCCCGGCGCGAGTCGAGAGCAACAAGAGGCCGCGCACCCGCTCAGGGATGAGGCGCGCAAAGGCCAGGGCGGTGTAGCCGCCCATGGACAAGCCGCCGACAGCCACCGGCTCCAAGAGGTCCAGCGCGTCCAAGACCGCGGCGCAATCTTCGGTATAGCGTTCGACGCTGTAGGCGGTGTCTGAGATCGGCGAGTCGCCGAAGCCGGGCAGGTCAGGCGCCAGTACCTGGGCCTGGCTGCTAAGCGCTTGCAGCTGGCCGGACCACATGCGGCTGCTAAACGGGAAGCCGTGGATGAGCAGTAATGGGAGCCGGCTGCCTTGAGCTTCAAAATGCAGGGCGAATTCGGTTTCGGTGAGAGCCATATGCTATAGTTTATCTCAGTCTATACACTCAAATAAAATTCCAAATAAATCTAATAAGGAAGTATTGTGACGGATAATAATAAGTCACTTCCTGGCGCGACCTGATGATCGTTTTGGTGGTGGCCTGCTTGATCAACTTCCTGCTGACGCCAGCCTCAGCCCGCCGAGCCCCCTGTTGATCCTAAATCACTTCGGCTGGCGGCGCGCCCGAGCTCGGCTTGATCGAGGCCTTGTTCAGCTGGGGGACATTTGTCATGTATTAGCCATAACATCTATACGTTTCCTTTGCACCTGCCCTCCACCATAATGTATTTTATAGCACATCACTAAACTGGCCCGGTGCGCGCCCAAAACTAAATTATTTTTTGTTGTCTACCTGGCGTGATGTGCTTGGGTTTTTCGCCGGTGCGAGGATAAATGAGGTGACTCATGTTTCCATCAACTCTCTCTAAACGAATGCGACTCCTGCAGTGGGCCATGCCACTGACCATTGCCATATCGGCGGCTGTCTTTCAGCTGGGCCCCGTTCGCTTTATTCACGACCAATTCGGGCATTCGATCCACTGGACTATTGAAGTCTTGTTCTATAGCACAGTTGGGCCAATTGTCGTCTGGCTAGGTCTGCGTCTGATCCGCCAATGGTTGGGTGAGAAGGAGGAAGCTGAATCGGAGGTCTATCGTTTAAACCGAGAGTTGAAGCAACGCGTAGATGAACGAACCCGCGAACTGAGCGAGAAGAACAAGGCATTGGCTGCAGCCAACTCGGACCTTCAACAACTCGACCAAATGAAGTCCGAGTTTGTTTCCCTGGTTTCGCACGAATTGCGCGCCCCACTTACTAACATACGTAGCGCCTTGGAACTTATTGAAGGCCCAGAAACCATAAACGATCCAAATTTCTCCGCTACCCTGGAAATTATCAGCGAGCAAGTTACCCGGCTGACGCGCTTGGTGGAGGACGTCCTCAATGTTTCGCGCATCGAGGCGGGAGGCTTGAATGCGACGCGCGCCAAGGTGGATGTCTTAGAAGTTGCTGACCATGTTCTTGACGAATTCGCCGCCCGGCAAACCGGCCACAGCTTTAAACGGCCTCCAGGTCGCGTTCATCCACGAGTATGGGCTGACCCCGATTTCCTTCATGAGGTAATCACCAATCTTGTTGATAATGCAATAAAATATTCGCCCGTCGGAAGTAATGTGGGCCTGTCCATTGAGGTCAATAATGGCGAAGGGATTGCCTCAATCCGAGACCGTGGCCCCGGCATAGCCCTTGAAGAACAAAACCATATCTTCGAGAAATTCCACCGCCTTGATGTGGGTGACTCAAAAGAAACCTATGGCTACGGTCTCGGCCTGTATATTTGTCGTCGTTTGGTCGAAGCCATGCATGGGAGAATATGGGTGGAAAGCAAACCTGGCCAAGGTGCCACGTTCAAGATTGCTTTGCCGCTAGCTTCATAACCCGAACAGTGATGAGAAGATCTTAGGATCTTGTTAGGGTCAGTGACTTGATGAAGGCAAGGAAGGCCAAATCGAAAATCGCCACGATCCTTATCATCGATGATGATCAAACACTGCTAAAACTTCTCGACAAGCACTTTGCCAAAGCGGATTATCAGGCGGTGACAGCCTCAAACGGAATCGCTGGCCTCCAGGCTTTTTACGACAACAAAATTGGCCTTATCGTGCTGGACGTCATGATGCCAAAAATGGACGGCTGGACGGTCTGCGAAAGAGTGCGCGAGGTCTCCAGTGTGCCTATTTTGATGCTCACAGCCAAGGCCGACGAGCGTGACCGCCTGCGCGGCTTCCGCCTCGGCGTAGATGACTTTGTGGCAAAACCCTTTAGTGCTGCTGAGCTTATTGCCCGCGTGGGCGCCATACTAAACCGCAGCCAGCGAGGTGGGCACGAACCTGCTGCAGCTCCTATCGCGCGTGGCGATATGGTTATCAATTTGACAGAACGGCGGGTGACACGTTCGGGAGAATTGATCCACCTGACGCCTACCGAATTTCGTTTGTTGGCCGCCTTGGCCGAGCATCCAGGCCATGTCCTTTCGGGCGAGGCCCTTCTTAAACAGGTCTGGGGCAGCGAGTATGCGGATGACTTAGAGAACGTCAAACGCTATATCCATTACCTTAGGCAGAAGCTCGAACTTGATCCCGCCCATCCCCAGTTAATAATGACTGAGCGCGGCTTCGGCTACTATTTTAGTTAGCTCGTCTGTAATCAGGTTAAACAAGGGGGTAACTCACCAGAACTTTTCTCCTCCCTCCTTCTCACCAGATTCGAACTTTCAAGTGCTAGCCTTGTACCGAGGAAATGAATGGCTGGCCGTGCCGGATTCCTGCTTGATGAATTGCAGCGCAAACTGGTGGAGAATGAGCACCAACTCTCCGAGTTGGAGGTGATTCTCGCGGATTACAACGAAGAGCGCTCCCGTCTCGTCCGCGAAATAAGCCGCTTGCAAACCAGGCTGCGCGATGCTGAAGAAGAAATGCAATCGCAATCCCATCACCGCCATTCCTGATCTCTAGAGTAGGCATGATGTTTCCTAAGTTTTTCACGATTTTTATTTTGGCCGGTCTTGTGCTTTCAGCCTGCGGCTCGTTAGGTGCTTCTCTAAACGCATCTGATGCTCTGGCGCAGGGCAAAGCCCAGTTTGTCTCTTTATGTGCGAGTTGCCACAGCGTAGATGGCACGGGCAGCGACATAGCGCCATCAGTGATCGGTCAGACTGCTGAAGCAATAGCAAAGCAGGTTCGCAATCCAGTAGGGGGAATGCCGGCTTTCTCTCAAGGTCTGCTTCCTGATTCCGACCTGGAGCTGCTTGTCCAGTATGTGGTCAGCCTTGGTGGGGAGGAAGCCCAACCTGAAATATTGCCCTCGGAAGAAGAACAGATCCATTTGATGGCTGCGCTTGAGGCCATTGAGGATCCCCAGAACGTGGACCGCGAGGCGGCTATCAATCATCTCCAGCAAGCGATGGCCTTAGGTACGGAAGAGGCTGCCGCGGTATACGCAGAACTTATCGAGGCCATCGAAAACGGAAAAGCCAGCACCGCACGCCTTGAATTGGAAGAGTTACTTGGAATGACGGACTAAACAGACCTTGCCAAAAACTAACGAGTCGGCAACGCGCAAGAAAGTGAGACGAACATGGGAGATCGAAAGCTAAACAGGCGAGAGTTCCTAAAGCTGGCTGGTATGGGGGCAGCTGCAGCAGTAGTAGCGGCTCCAAAGGTTGGAGCCGTAGTCGGGCCGGCCCTCCGTTCCGTGTTTGCCGGCGGCCCTCACCCCGGCGACACTGGCGGAGGTAATCAGCGTTGGTTAATGGTTATCGACCTGGCCCGTTGCGATGGCTGCGGGGCTTGCACCAAGGCCTGCTCCGCGATGCACATGGTGCCTCCGGGGCAGGAGTGGATCAAAGTCTACGATATGCAACATGAGGGATTGGCTGACTCTTATTTCTTCCCGCGCCCATGCATGCACTGCGATAACCCTCCCTGTGTGAATGTTTGCCCCGTGGATGCAACCTACAAGCGTTCAGATGGGACCGTCCTGATGGACCAGGATCGCTGCATCGGCTGCCGCTTCTGTATAGCCGCCTGCCCATATTCCGCGCGCTACTTCAACTGGGCTGAGCCGCCGCACACAGAGCAGGAACTAACCTACACCTACTCGGTTGAAATGAATATGCCACACCGAAAAGGTGTTGTCGAGAAATGTATCTGGTGCCCAAGTCTAACCAGCCAGGGTCTGCTTCCGGCCTGTGTAAGCGGCTGTCCAATGGGCGCCATCTATTTTGGGGATGAGAACGAAGACGCGGTGACGAACAGCCTGGGTGAAACACATCGGCTGAGCACGCTGCTGGTTGAGGGAGCTGCCCAACGGCAGCTTGAGGAACTCGGCACCGAACCCAGGGTTTGGTATCTACCGCCAAGGACTCAATCCGCAAAAACTGGTGAGCAGACGACGGCGAGCGACCCAGTCCATAAAGGGTGAGCGCAAAAAATATGACCACGACATTTGCAAATCCCGCAAAAAGCACTCGTTCCAGTTTAGACACGCTCAACGCTCACGAAAGGGCGTTGCTTGCCCCGGTATTTAAATGGGGGCGCGGCGTGTATCTCACTATCGGCGGGTTGGGAGCCGTCATCGCCTTTGGGATCTATGCGTATTTTGTTCAGTTGCGAAACGGTTTATCCGTGACCGGGATGGGAGACACCGTTTCTTGGGGAGTTTACATCACCAACTTTGTATTCTTCATCGGTATCAGCCACGTCGGTGCCTTGCTGTCTTCCATCCTGCGGTTAACGGGGGCAGACTGGCGGCACCCGATCACACGCATGGCGGAGGCCATTACCTTCGCGGCTTTGCTTATGGGCGCGCTTATGCCGATTATAGACCTGGGTCGCCCGGAGCGCGTTTTGAATTTAATCCTGCATGGGCGCCTGCAATCTCCAATCCTTTGGGACATCATTTCCATTACCACTTACCTGGCCGGGTCAACAATCTTCCTGCTCTTACCGCTGATCCCGGACATGGCCTTATTGCGGGATAAATTCACCGATGCCCCAACTTGGCGACGCTGGATATACAAGATCTTCTCGTTCGGGTGGCGGGGAACGCCTGAACAGCATATTCGACTTGAACGTTCCATGAACGCCATGGCTATTTTAATCCTGCCGATTGCGGTAATGGTTCACACCGTCGTCTCATGGATCTTTGCCATGACGTTGCGGTCCGGCTGGAATTCCACTATCTTCGGGCCTTACTTCGTCGCCGGGGCCCTGGCTTCCGGGGCTGCGTCCGTCATTCTGGCCATGGTCATCTTCCGCAGGATGTATCACCTTGATAATTTCATCACCCCGAAGCACTTTAAGAATATGGCCACGCTGGTCTTGACGCTTGACCTCGTTTACATTTATTTCAATATTGCAGAATACGTCACTGCTGCCTATAAGATGGAAGGGGCGGAAAAGGCGATGCTAACAGATTTATTTAGCGGCCAATTTTCTGGCCTATTCTGGTTTGCCCAGATCTTCGGTTTGCTGATTCCGGTATTTCTGCTTGCATTACCCATGTTCAAACCATTCACTTGGCTAAAACGCATTCGCTTGCTGCGCCCCATACCTTTGTTCGCGTTTGCGCTTGTTTCGCTGGCCGTCTCATTCACTCCCGCTTTTATCCAATCTATGGCCGGTTTTGATTTGGCTCGGCTTACGTTTGCTTTTCGCCTTATCGCCTTCCTTCTAGCCGGATTGGCAGCAATTTCATTGGTCCCTGTGCTTCAAGCCTGGCCAATCGCCAGCTTTGTGATTGCCTCGGGGCTCATCGTGGTCCAGGCTTGGATCAAACGTTTCATTATTGTTGTGCCAGTCTTACAGCATCCATTTATCCCCCTGGGGAATAGCTCGCTTGGCGACGCAATTTACAACCCAACCTGGGTCGAGTGGGCTATCACCGCAGGGGCAATGGCCGGCTTCCTGCTTATTTACTTCCTTTTGTCACGTATGTTCCCAATAGTGTCTGTGTGGGAGACAGCGCACGATAAAAAGATCGAGGAACCGGTTCGAGGTTCCATCCATTCGCTAGCGCAGCCCGCAACCACATCCTCTCCGGAGATATGACATGCTTCGAAAAATAACGCTGGCATTCATGGCAGCTCTACTCACGATTGCCTTTAGTCCGCATCCCGCGCACGCCTATGCTCAAAATATCTCGATTTCGGTTGGCCGGGACGGTTTCAATCACATGGCCAATTACTCGATCGAGGTGGAAGTCGGCCAAATGGTCACCATCACCTTCACATATGCTGACGATGACCTGGCAAGCAATAACCCACATGAGATTCTGCTGACTGGCACCGGTCTCGATCTGCCCATTGTGATCTTAAGCCGCGACCATCCCACTGCTTCAATTACATTTACCCCAACCCAGACGGGAACCCTCACCATTTATTGCATCATTCCCTGTATTGGAATGGAGATGTTGACCGGAGGCAAGATCAATGTGGTTGCCCCCAAGGGTTCGGGGGTCGCATCTTTCTTAACCCTGGAACTTATTCCACGCGATGATGGAACTGTTCTTGCAAAAGCGAACCTTACGGATTCCAAGGGCGTTCCAGCTGCCGATGAGCCGATCATATTCAAGCAGCAAACATCGGTGGGAGGTGAACTGGAGCTGGGTACCTGGGTGACGGCAGGTGATGGAAGCGCGGTGGTGTCTCTCCCGGCTGTTGCGGGCCAGGCCCTGGAAGTGTCAGTTGAGTTTGAAGGCGGAAATGGAATTGCATTCACAAAGACGGCAGCGGCCCTCACGGTTCCCGGCATTCCCGCCACCTATCCTATCGGGGCGCTCTCTTCGGCCACGCCGCCGCCGGTATTGGCGCTCATCCTGGTAATCGTCCTAGGAGGTGTCTGGACTACCTATGGCATGGTCGCATATCAGGTTTTCCGCATTCAAAAAGGTGGGTAGGGTGTTAGCCCGTCATTTGAATTTGATTGACCGATGGAGGTGGTTGCGATGAAAGTCTATATGGATCGCACGAAGTGCCCCTGCTGGCAGGCTGCCTGCGAAAGCTCATTTGGTTGGCGGCTTACCCATTTGCTCGAGGGAGAAGCCCTCCCCAGCGGATGTATGTATGCCTTCGAGGAAGACAACGAAAAAGTGATCACTTTCTTCATTCACGACCACGATGGCGATAAGGTTTTGACGGTCAACGATAGAAACTGGCCTGAGGCATACGATTCCTGGTGGCTTCTATGGCAGAGACAGGAGGACAGCTTTACCAATGCCTGATTTTTTACTCAGCTGGATTAAGAACTGATCGGCAACCCAACTTTTCTTCATAAAAAAGGAGTTGAAGAATGAAACCAAAATTACTTGCTCTTGTTCTAGTAACTGCAGGGCTTGTTTTAGCGCTTGCCGCTTGCCAGTCGGCGCAGGGCGCCCAGACGCAGAACCTCACCTTGTTCATGGGAGAAGGCCAAGTCATCGCAGAAGTGGAAGGAGTGGAAGTTTTGACGGGCGAGTTCCATCGCTGGGAACCGGGCACACTCGTTGTCCATAAGGGCGACCATGTTGTGCTAACTGTGCAGAACCCGCGAAAAAATATCCACTCATTCTTCCTACCTGGCTACAACCTGGACAGTGGGCCGCTTACCGCGCGCACGGGTGAGGCAACCCTGGAATTCACAGCTGATCAGGCCGGTGTATTTCAGTGGATTTGCAACATCCCACCTGATCTCGCAGAGGGCGAGTGCGACCCCGACCACGCGACGATGGTTGGCTACTTGATTGTGTTGGACAACAATTAACGCAGGCTTACCAGTGGGGGAGGCGTGGATGGACCCTTGCCTCCCCCACTGGTGTGTCTGTCTAAGTTAAGGGGAGATAGAACGTTGAGAGGTAATTAGATGCATCGACGCTGGTGGTTGCCGATAATATTGTTGCTGGCCAGCGGGGCGGCCTGGATATGGTCAGTGGAGATCAATTCTGTAAGTACGCCGAGTGAACCCCTTCCCGGTGTGCGACCGGGCGATTTAGCGCCGGATTTTACTTTGCAAACACTTGATGGAGATCCCATTACTCTCTCAGACCTGCGGGGGAGGCCGGTGCTCATTAATATGTGGGCGAGCTGGTGCGGGCCATGCAAATATGAGATGCCCCTCTTAGAGCTAGTGTATGGGGAATTCAAGAATCAAGGGCTTGTGGTGCTAGCCGTGAATTTAACCAAGCAGGACAGGCTTGCCACTGTAATTACTTTTGTCGAGGAACTTGGCCTGACTTTTCCTATCCTGCTTGACCAAGAGGGTAAGACGACGGACGATTACCAATTGCGGGGTTTGCCCAGTTCCTTCTTCATTGATCGGGAAGGGGTTATTCAGTCTGTTGTTATCGGCGGACCGATGCCCGAGGAGGTGTTGCGTATGCGCGTAGAGCGGCTAATGGAGGAGGGATAACGATTTTAGATTGGCTATCCGCGTCAATGTTTGTGGTGGAGACTGTTTCCCGTTCGCTTCTCTCAGGGCAGCTCTGGCGCTACGCGCCTGCTCGCAATGACGGAACGCTTACGCGCTGACTGAGATGCTTTCCAGTGGCAGGGGTAGAGTGAGGGGATCCGGCAAAAGCCGAGCTTGCATGGACCAAGGCCCGGTCCAGGTGACCTGGACCGGCAGCACTTGACCGCGCAGGTCGCGTTCGGTCTGCACGAAGACCAACTTGTTGGTCTCGGTGCGGCCCTTCCAGCGGCCGTTCACGTTTTCCTCGAAGAGCACATTAACGGTTTCGCCTAAGTAACGGCTGTTGATCTCGGCCACGATGCTTTCTTGCATATTGTCCAGTTCGTGCAGCCGGCGCAGCTTTTCGTCCTCGGGCACGTCGTCCGCCAGGCGGCGGGCGGCCACGGTGCCTTCGCGCTCGGAATAGCGCGCCAGGTGCACCACGTCCAATTTCAGCTCGGCCAGCAGGTCGTAGGTGGCGCGGTATTGCGCTTCGCTCTCGCCCGGGAAGCCGACAATCACATCGCAGGCAATGGCGGCGTTGGGGATGATGCTGCGAATGCGGGCCACCAACTGCCGGTATTCTTCGGCGGTATAGCCGCGCTTCATATTCTCCAGGATCTTATCGTCGCCGGCTTGCACCGGCACTTCGATGTGCGGCATCACCTTGGGCAGCGCCGCCACGGTTTCCAGCAGTTCATCCGTCATCCAGTTGGGGTGCGAGGTCAGGAAGCGAATGCGCTCGAGACCTTCGACTTCGTGCACTTTGCGGAGGAGGTCGGCCAGCGAGGGACCATCAGCGACGTCTTTGCCATAGCGATCCACGATCTGGCCGAGCAGGGTAACTTCTTTTACGCCCTGGGCGGCGAGGGAGCGTACCTCGGCCACGATCTCGCCCAGCGGGCGGCTGCGTTCGGCGCCGCGGCGATAGGGGATGATGCAAAACGTGCAGGCGTGCGAACAGCCATACACCACCGGCACATGGGCGGTAACGTGAATTCCGCGCTCCGCTTCCGGCAGTAGTAGAGTTTCGCCTTTAGAGAAACTCTCGGAATGCGAAGCATTCCAGTCCCCATCCATGACAGCGAAGCGCTGCTCTGTCTCTTGCAATTCAATGAAGCGCGAGTCGTGCTGGGTGAGGTGGGCGACCAGCGGGCCCGGGTCCGAGGGCGGGGAGAACACATCCACGAAGGGCAGGAGGGTGCGCAGGCGTTCCTGGCCTTTCACGCCGACCATGCAGCCCATCAGGTTGATGGTCAGGTTGGGATTGTGCTCCTTGAGCGGCTTGAGCGAGGTGACGCGGCCCATGGCCTTGTCTTCGGCGCTCTGGCGCACAACGCAGGTGTTGAGCACGATGACTTCGGCGTCCTCGATGCGCGCCACGAAGGTGTAGCCCAGGCGCTCCAGCGCCGAGGCCACCCGCTGCGAGTCGGCCACGTTCATCTGGCAGCCTTCGGTCCAAATGTGATATTTCATAAGAACGGGATTATATCAAGACCCTCTTTTTGGGCAGGTTGCTGGCTGTTGCAAAGGCATGCAAGTATAGCTCGCCAGCTCGTCAAGGCCGCGGTCCGGCGGCTAATCACGGTCACTTTGGCTGGTTTACGACCCAGCGCCTGATTGACCATTAGATAGCAAGTATTCCCTTGACACCGGCTGGCAGCCGGACAGCGCCGGGCTTGGGGCACCGGGCAACACGGTGCTGTATGGATACCACGACGTGTATGGCGCGGTTTTCCAGGACCTGTATAAACTGCTGTGCCCCTCCAAGTGATCCAATTGAAATACAGCGAAGAGATCTTCAGCTATCGGGTAGTATTTGTCGAAATTTTTGAGGAACGCTGCCCAGATTGGAACCCGGAGTCGGAAGCATTCCGCTGGATTCTTCCATCCACCGATGAGCGGATCACCCTGGTGACCTGCTGGCCGGCCAACGACAATACCCACCGGGTGATCGTGGTGGCGGTGCGCATCAGCGACGATTGAGGTCGAGCGGTTAGCTGTTCTCTATGTTCAAAGTAATTTCATAATCAGCGGGGTCGGCGGGCTGCGAAGCCAACGGATACGGCTGCACGTCGCTGAGGGTGACGGTAGCTCCGCCCACAGTGATGGAGTTAACGTCACCTTCCAGCATATCGCCCAAGGTGAGCGTGGACTGGAAGATCTCGGTGCCGAAGCTAACTTCGACCAGCACGCGCACGCTGCCGGAGGTTATGCAGATGGCGTCGGCGGGGCAGCGGCTGTCTTCGACGAGCTCGACAAAGGTCACGCGCAGGCTGCCATCGGCGCTGGCGACGTTTTGGCCAACGGCGAGCACCACCTGGCCACTGGGGAGCTGGTAGGGCAATGCCGCCGGCTGGCAGGCGGCTAGCAGGAATGCAAATAGGGCAAGAATTAAGACCGACTTGTTTTGTTTCATTTTTCTCCTTTTATTCAACAAAAATAACGTTAGAAAGGCTGTGAAAGTTCCAGCCTGAGCCCAACACAGGAAGCGCTCCGGTAAAATCTGGCGATGTCTTTCCTTCGCCGGCGCTGGCCTCTGATCCTTGTGGGCCTCGTTGTTCTCGCATTTCTCATTTATCAGATCCCCTGGGTTAAGCTGCGGGTCGATTGGCAAGTGGATGTGGCGCAGACCTTCATTCGCAGCCGGCTGAACCCGGCGGGCGCCCTGCCGCCGCCCCAGATCGTCAGTTCCGCTGCGGCGCCCACCCTGGGCGCCAGCCCCACGCCGCGGCCGCCCACGCCGACGGCGCAGTTCACAGCCACCCCGCTGCCGACGGAGGTGCAGCTCAGCCCGGCGGCGCACGAAAAGCAGGGTCCCAACAATTGCGGCCCGGCCACGCTGGCGATGTACCTGCGCTACTACGGCTGGGAGGGCGATCAATACGCCGTCTCGGATGAGATCAAGCCGGTCAGCGGCGATCGCAACGTGAACGTGGACGAGCTTAAGTATTACGTAGACAACTGGGCCGGCTGGCTGCGTTCCATGTTTCGAGTGGGCGGGAACCTCGAGCTGATCAAAGAGTTGGTGGCGGCAGGCATCCCGGTGATGGTGGAAAAAGGCCACATCATCGCCATCGATTATTTTTTCAACGATGACCATTGGAACGGACACTACGCGCTGGTGACGGGGTACGACGATGCTGCCGGGGAGTTCACCTTCCAGGACAGTTACAACGGGCCTGACCAGCGCATGGGCTACGCTGAATTCGATATGTGGTGGCAGCAGTTCAACCGGGTCTACATCCTGGCTTATTTGCCGGAGCAGGAGGAAACGGTGCGCGGGATCTTGGGCACGGACTGGGAGGAAGAAGCCAATCGCCAAAACGCGTTGGCCAGCGCCCAGGCCGAAGTGGAAGCCGAGGCGGAGAACGCCTATGCCTGGTTCAACCTGGGCATGGACCAGGTTTATTTTGCGGATTACGGCGCGGCGGCCAATTCGTTCGACGAGGCCCGCCGCATCGGGCTGCCCATGCGTATGCTGCGTTATCAGTTCGGGCCTTTCTGGGCTTACTACCATACAAATCGCCTGGACGAATTAGGCACCCTGGTGGATTACGCGTTGCAGATCACGCCGAACTCCGAAGACGTGCTGCTTTGGAAGGGTTGGATGCTGCTCAAGCAGGACGACAGGAACGCTGGTATCGAGCAATTCTGGCTGGCTGACGAAGCAAACCCGAATTCAATTTATGTAAAGGCAGCGCTAAATTCAGTTGGGGTGACGCCGTAAGAACAACTAGGTGTGCTGAAGTGTATATGTGCGGAAGATCAGATTATAAAAGTCCTCGCGCTATGGTACTGGGATTTCAAAACCCTTATCCGTTTTCTGTTTCGTAGGTTTATCGCTGAGCATGACATTATGATAACGCCTAACCCTGCTCTCGCTGGTATCAGGGCGAAAATTGAACGGGCCGAAAAGCACATCCGCGATTTTGAAGCTGCTAGCAAGCGGTTTGTTGACGCGCAACCGTATAGTTTCACTCATGAGGTCGACGACCAAACCCGCGTTGTTAAGATATTGATAAAGAGTATTGCCGACCCACCGCCTGAACTTTCGGTTATTGTTGGAGATGTCATCCACAATCTTCGCTCCTCTCTCGACCATCTTTTCTGCCAGCTCGTGAGGCTTCGTTTTCCTTCCTTTGAGTGCGTCGGTCGCGATTTGTACTTTCCAATCGGGGAGTCCCCCCAAGGACTTGAAACGATACTCAAAAAGGGAGAAATAAAGAAGGCTGGAATTGTTGTGCTTAAAGCTATCAAGCGGCTGGAGAGTTACAAGGGAGGCAAAAGAGGGGAATTGTGGCAAATTCACCAGCTCTCTCTCAAAGACAAACATCGTTTGCCCATCGTCGCGGCGGCTAGTATTGATAGGTTTCTTGCTAAGACCACCGTTAGGCAAGCCTCCATCACCTTGTCCCCGCAACGCGAATTTGAGTTCGCCGCCAAAGTTCCCGAAGGGGGGTTTTATATTTTCAAACCTGGCGATGTAGTCCTCGGTATTAACCAAGCCGAATTGCTCCCCGTCTCCGAAGCAGGAGAACTGCAAACACACATCCAGTTCCGAGGCGAGGTAGTGTTCAACGAGCCTCGGATCGTTGAGATTAAGCCTGTTCACGAGACGCTCATTCGCTTTGTCGCTGTTGTCAAGGATACGGTTCAACAGCTTTCGCTGTTCTTTCCTTGAAAGGATGTAAATCCCCATCACTCACCGCCCCGCTTCTGCAGTGAAAGGGATACCTGCCATTTTTTCGAATACCGCTCGGAATGACAAGAGGGGGTGAGCCGGCTCTGATTTGGGTGGGCCTGAAGCCGTAAAGGTAAATCCCTTTTCGTCACTACGCCTTTTGCTTGCCGTAAGCGCTTATTTGGAGGATCAGGCAATCGGGATTCTTCGGCTCGCCGAAACTCGCTCACAATGACAAAAAGATGAAATAACGGCGAAGCCATTAACCTTTTGTTAGAACACACCGACCCGTCAAGCGTTTTCTTGACTAGCCCCGTCCCCCTTGCTACAATAAAGATTGCGCCTATTTAGCACTCTCCCCCTGAGAGTGCTAAAAATGGCGAATTTACGATGCATAAACTAACCGAACGCCAAAAATTGATCCTGGGCCTGGTGGTGCAGGATTACGTGGAAGCCGCCCAACCGGTGGGGTCCAGGCATCTGGTGGACCATTATGGCCTGGACGTTAGCTCTGCGACCGTGCGCAACGAGATGGCCGAGCTCACCGATACCGGCTTCCTGCGCCAGCCCTTCACCTCTGCCGGGCGGGTGCCGACAGAGGAGGGCTTCCGTTTCTTTGTGGGCGAACTGATGCACCGCCAGGAGTTGCCGGTGTCGACCAAGCACACTATTAGCCACCAGTTCTACCAGGCGCGCCACGAAGTGCAGCAATGGATGCGCCTGGCCGCCTCGGTGCTGGCCAGCCAATCCCGGGCGGCTTCGCTGATCACGCCGCCCCAGTCCCAGCAGGCGCGCTTCCAGCACCTTGAACTGATCGTCACCACCGGCAAGCAAGTGCTGATGGTCCTGGTGCTGGAGAGCGGGCAGGTGATCCAGCAGATGCTGGTATTGAAAGAAGCCTTTGCCCAGGAGAAATTGAGCAGCACAGCCGAGCAATTGAACGGCTTGCTGCGCGGTAAGACGCGCAGCGAAATGGCTGCGCCGCCCGAGGCCATGGGCACCCTGGCCGCCGAGATCTTCAAATTAGTGCAGGCCGAGCTCGAACGGCTGAGCACCGGCTTCGGCGAGGTGTATCACGATGGCTGGACCAACGTGCTGGCCGAGCCCGAATTCAGCGAGGGCACGGCCGCCCAGCGCGCCCTGCGCGTGCTGGAAGAGCGCCCGCTGCTGGAGGACCTGCTGACGCAAGTAATGAACGAGAGCGAGATCGGCGGGGTGCAGGTGCTGATCGGCGGGGAAGGGCGCTGGGAGCAATTGAATGATTTCTCGCTGGTGCTGGCCCGCTATGGGTCGCGCGAAACCGCCAGCGGTTACCTGGGCATCCTGGGACCCATCCGTATGTCTTACGGCCGGGCGGTGTCCACAGTAGATTACGTGGC
>CAZNFL010000023.1:0-43014 GCA_964572455.1 uncultured Anaerolineaceae bacterium | reverse complement strand
TGCGTATATTTCTTCACCTCGCGGCGCACCCCACCATGATCCGCTGATAGGCCCGCCTGAAACCAGGGTTACCACGCTCGGCCATTTTTTATCCGAGAGCAGCCACAATCCAAGCCGTTCAAGCTCATCAACTACTTCGCCCACAGATTTCCCTGCGCGATCCACCATGGCCTTAACGTGATTATCTCATGGGGGCCCTGCTTGTCGGCTATACTTTGTTTTTCCGTTAACAAAAATGAACAAATCGCCCACTTTCTCCAATCCCATTGTTTGGAAGCCTACTTCAGACTATATCGAGAACGCCCGCCTCACCCAATTCATGCGCGCCCATTACATCGCCGATTTCGCTGAGCTCATGGCGTGCTCCACCCAGGATGTGGCTTGGTTCACTGATGCCGTCTTGAAGTTCCTTGACATCCAGTTTTACAAACCCTACACCCAGGTGGTTGATCTTTCCAAAGGCATTGCCTGGCCAACCTGGTGCGTGGGCGGCCAAATGAACATCGTGCACAATTGCCTCGACAAATACATCGGCACGCCCACCGAACATTTGCCCGCCCTCATCTGGGAAGGCGAGGATGGAAGCACCAGCACGCTCACGTATCGAGACTTGTACCAGCAGGTCAACCAGGCCGCCTCCGCCCTGCGTTCCCTAGGCCTCGGCAAGGGCGACGCCATCGGCCTCCTCATGCCCATGGTGCCGGAGATCGTTGTGGCCCTGCTAGCTATCGCCAAGATCGGCGGCATCATCCTGCCGCTCTTCTCCGGCTACGGCGCTGAGGCGGTGGTCACCCGCCTCGCCGATGCCGGCGCCAAGGCGCTCTTCACCGCGGATGGCTTCCCCCGCCGCGGGCGCACTGTGGATCTCAAATCCGTCGCCGACCAGGCCGCTGCCCAACTCCCCGAGCTCCGCCATCTCATCGTCTTCTCTCACGCCAAGCTGCAGGTTCCCATCCTGCTCGGCCGCGACCATTGGTGGCATGACTTGATTGCCACCCAGTCCGCAGAAGCCGAAACCGAGCGCACCTCCGCCGAAGATCCGCTGATGATCATTTACACCTCAGGCACCACCGGTCGCCCCAAGGGGACAGTGCACACCCATTGCAGCTTCCCGGTCAAGGGCGCCCAGGATATGGCCTTCGGCACCGACGTGCGCCCCGGCCACACCATCTATTGGATGACCGACATGGGCTGGATGATGGGCCCCTGGCTGGTCTTCGGTGCCCTGGTGCTTGGCGCCACCTTCTTTATGTACGACGGCGCCCACGACCACCCCGGCCCCGACCGCCTCTGGTCCCTGGTGGAGAAACATAGGCTCACCACCATAGGAGTTTCGCCCACCCTCATCCGCGCCCTGGTCCCCTTTGGCTCGAAGCTGGTCAAATCTCACGATCTGTCCAGCCTGCGCTATTTCGCTTCAACCGGCGAACCTTGGAACCCTGACCCCTGGACCTGGCTTTTTGAAGTGGTGGGCGAATCCAAGCGGCCGATCATCAATTGCTCTGGCGGCACCGAGATCTCCGGCGGCATCCTGATGGGCAACCCCATCCTGCCGCTTAAAGCCACTGCCTTTACCGGGCCTTGCCCGGGCATGGCCGTCGACGTGTTCAACGAAAAGGGGGAATCGGTCACGAATGAAGTGGGCGAGCTGGTCATCAAAACGCCCTGGATCGGCATGACCCGCGGTTTCTGGAAGGACCCCGCCCGCTACGAGGAGACTTACTGGTCGCGCTGGCCGAATGTCTGGGTGCATGGCGACTGGGCCGCCAAAGATAGCGATGGCCTCTGGTACATCCTCGGCCGCTCCGATGACACCATCAAGGTGGCCGGCAAGCGCTTGGGCCCAGCCGAGATCGAATCTGTGCTGGTGGCCCATCCGCAAGTGGTTGAAGCCGCCGCTATCGCCGTGCCCGACGAGCTGAAAGGCAATCAGGTCGTCTGCTTCTGTGTCCTGCAGCCGGGCGCTGAACCCAGCGAAACCCTGCGTAAGGATTTGCGCGCCTCGCTGGTGGCCGCTCTCGGCAAGCCGTTTGCGCCCAAGGCGCTCTTCTTCGTCAGCGATCTGCCCAAGACGCGCAACGCCAAAGTCATGCGCCGCATGGTGCGCGCCGCCTATCTGGGCGAGCCGCTAGGCGATACCTCCTCGCTGGTGAATCCGGAGACAGTTGCTGAGATTAAGAAGGCGAGATAGCTGATTAATCGACTAATCGATTAATTGAACACAAACCCCGCGACTCTAATCCTCCAATGCCCGCCTCTCTCATCGCCGCCATCTTCGCCCTCTCCGCTGCTGTCGTCTGGGGCAGTGGAGATTTCGCCAGCGGGCTGGTTGCTCGCCGCATCGGCCCCTTCCACGCCCTCCTGATTTCTTATGCGATTGGCCTGCTTGGTCTAACTATTTTGGCAGTAGCGACAGCCGAACCGCTTTCAAGCCTCGAAGACCTGGGCTGGGGTGTGCTCGCCGGCCTTTTCGGCATGGCGGGATTCCTCTTTATGTTGCGCGGTTTTACTGTTGGGCGCATGGGGGTCGTGGCCGCCGTCTCCTCGCTTTTAGCTTCAGCTATCCCCGTGCTTGTTGCCGCCCTCACAATCGGCCTTCCGCGTCCGGTTCAGCTAGCCGGTTTTCTATTCGCCTTCGTCGCCATTTGGCTGCTCTCCTATCGCGATGAGAGCCAGCAGCGGCCCGCCGGCATTGGACTGGCGGTGTTGGGGGGGTTAGGCTTTGGCGCTTTCTTTACGGTCATGGACCAGATCAGCAGCGACGCCCTCTTCTGGCCGCTGGTCGCCAGCCGCCTGGTGGCCTGCTTGCTGATGGCGGGCTTTGCCCTGGCCTCTCGCCGCCCCCTGGTTCCGGCTGGCGCGCCAACCCGTTTGCTTTTGTTGGCAGGCTTTTTTGATGTATTTGGGAATTTGTTTTTCCTGCTGGCGATCCAGTCCGGACGGCTGGACATCGCCGCCGTTCTCGTTTCCCTCTACCCTGCCGTGACTGTGCTTTTGGCTTCCTTGTTCATTAAAGAGCGTTTGACACGCCTTCAGGTGGCCGGTGTCGCCTTGGCTGTCTTTGCGATCGCGTTGATAACGGTGTAAGTGTTAGATGATTGTGTAAGGGCGCGCAGCATTCGCGTTGGAACTTAGTGTCCCGATGCATTGGGGATAATTCTCTCAACCAGCAAGCAAGCATGGCGAAGATTGGCGAGTATCCCGAAGTAACAAGGAGAGATACAATTTGGGAGCAATGAAAGTATTGCGTCTAACAACAAAGTTTTGGGGGATGGTGATAAAGCGGTATTTGGATATTCCCAAACGAATGTTGGATTTCAGGGGGCATCTTATAGCTAGCTTGCTTTTATTGCTAGCATGGTTAGTCGCAAGCTTTCTCGCCACTCGCGGTATCGTAAGCCTCGAATTTGTAAAAGACTTGGTTGGCGAAATTCAGATAGCCGCCTTTGTTCTTCTAATGGCATTTGTGGGTTCGGCCCTATTATTTTTTATTGGTCTTATTTATCAGCCCGCCGTAATGTATGATGAGCTTGGTGGTTTTGGCGATTTACGGCTGCGCTTCTCTGTTGAATGTCAGCCGAATAGGGTTATTGCCGGATGGGTGGGACTGAATATTTACAACGACTCTATTGAGGATGTAACTGCATGCTATGTTGAGTTGTTAGCCGCAAGGAAACTAGAGGTATCTGATTACCGATTGTCGCGAACTGAACGTCTATCGTGGAGTCATAGACATGAACCTGTGGGAGAGAATAAGCAAATTCCGGCAGGTGAAAACAAATATTTAGACATTGCTCGAACAAACACCTCAGGCACGCTAATGGGCTGGACGCCACCTCATGGGGACCAATTTGTTGATTCCTCTCCTCCGGGGACTTTTGAGGCGGACTTACGAGTTTGCGGTGTTTTCAAGAAGCGTGCCTTCAAACTGTATCATTCCGTCAGAATTGAATATCGGGGCGGTCTTTTGTTCGCGTCTTGCGAGGACCTGCCCAATGGGTAAGATACTAAAATCGAAATTGCGACAAATTCGTAAGAATCCTTGATTACTTACCTCACGCTGTGCCCCTATAATTCCTACCACTTAATCGGCTCTACCTCCTTCGATTTCAAGTATTCATTTGCCTTCGAGAAAGGCTTGCTGCCAAAGAACCCGTTGGCCGAGAGCGGCGACGGGTGCGCCGACTCGATCACGTAGTGTTTGCTGCGGTCGATCAATGCGCCTTTGCGCTTGGCATACGCCCCCCACAAGATGAACACTAAGCTCTCGCGCTGCTCCGAAAGGATGCGCAGCACCGCATCCGTGAAGACTTCCCAGCCTTTGCCCTGGTGAGAGCCCGCCGCGCCCCTGCGCACGGTCAGCGTGGCGTTCAGCAGCAGCACCCCCTGGTGCGCCCAGCGCTCCAGGTTGCCTGTGTCCGCCGGCTGCACACCGAGGTCGGTTTTTAACTCCTTGTAGATATTTTGCAGCGACGGCGGGGTGGGTACCCCGTCGCTCACCGAGAACGCCAGCCCGTTGGCCTGGTTCGGCCCATGATAAGGGTCCTGTCCCAGGATCACCACCTTCACCTGCTCGAACGGGCAGCTGTCAAAGGCGTTGAAAATTCGGCCACCTGGTGGATAAATCGTGTATTTCTGGTATTCTTCCCGCACGAACGCGGTCAACTGCTGGAAATATGGCTTTGCAAGTTCCGCTTCCAGTTTTTCTTTCCAGCTTGGTTCGATCTTTACGTCTGCCATGAGTAATCTAATTCTAATTCGTTGTAGGGACGAACGGCCATGCCCTCGCCCTTTTGTGTCATCCTGAGCGTAGCGAAGGACTATCGAAACCGGGATTCTGCAATCTTAGTTAATATCCAATGGTGGGCATCGTTTATACTCGTTACAAAAGAACGAATCGCTAAATGAGCAACCCTATTACTACCTTTGTCAAGCTCTGGAAGTTGTATTTTCTTCCATTTTCCCAGCCCCCATTGCGCGCAAATACATCTTTTTCAAGCCCTTCTCATATTTCCGGGCAACTTGGGATTCGCTAACTAAATATAAGGACCATCCATGAACTTTGACCTCACCGAGGAACAGAAACTCTGGCGCGATGCGGTCCACGACTTTGTTGCTAAAGAAGTCAAGCCTAAAGCCAAAGAAGTGGACGAGACGGGTGCCTTCAACTGGGAGGCCGTCAAAAAGATGGGGCCATTGGGCCTGCTGGGCCTCAACGTACCCGAAACCTATGGTGGCGCTGGCGTGGATGCCGTCTCCGCAGCCCTGGCCATCGAACAGCTGGGCTGGGGCTGCGGCAGCACCGCCCTGGCCATCGCCGCTCACAATGGCCTGGGCTGCGCTCCCATCGCCAATTTCGGTTCCGAAGAACTCAAGCGCCGCTGGCTGCCAAACGCAGCAACTGGCGCAGGCAAGTTAGCTGCGTTAGCCCTCACCGAACCGAGCGCAGGTTCCGACCTCAAAGGCGGCGTGCAAACCAAAGCCGAGCTGCATGGCGGCGAGTGGCACATCTCCGGCAGCAAGATGTGGTGCACCAATGCCTCCATCGCCGATTTCATCGTCACCCTGGTGCGCACTGGGCCGGGCACCGGCTCGGAAAGTCTCAGCCTCATACTGGTCCCCACAGACGCGAACGGCCTTTCCATCGGCCCCGCCGAAAAGAAGATGGGCTTGCATGGCTCACCCACCCACGCCGTCAGCTACCAGGCAGCGCGCGTCCCCGCCGCCAACCTGGTCGGCGAACGCGGCAGGGGCTTGGCTTACACCTTGGCTACCCTGGACGGCGGCCGCATCGGCATTGGGGCGCTCTCTATCGGCCTGGCCCAGGCCGCTTTGGATGAGGCGCTGAAGTATGCAAAAGAGCGACAGACCTTCGGACAGCCGATCGCTAGCTATCAGGCCATCCAATGGATGCTGGCCGATGCTGAGACCAATATCAACGCCGCCCGCCTCCTCGTCTACCAGGCCGCCTTCACCAAGCAGCAGGGCCGCCCCTTCAGCAAAGCCGCTGCCATGGCCAAACTTTTCGCCACCGAGATGGCCGAAAAGGTGTGCCGTGATGCTATTCAAATTCATGGAGGCTACGGATATTCGAGTGAATATCCCGTGGAACGCATCTACCGCGACGCGCGCCTGATGACCATCGGCGAAGGCACCAGCGAAATTCAGCGGCTCGTCATTGTCCGCGAGCTGCTGGGAGAGTGATGCGCGTGAATAAATGTGTCATTCTAAGGCGAGCTCGGCGAGCCGAAGAATCCTCAGAACCTTGTCTTCCAAATAACCATGTTCGGCAACCATTAAAATAAGACCCGTCTTCCTCGGGGTCAGCGCTCTCCGTATGCCTGGAAAACAAAAAGACTCTACCAGCCCTCAATGTAATTCGACCACTCCGCGTTGCTTGGCAAGTAACGGCTGAAAATATATTGCGCCGTGGCGGTGGGGGCGTTCGGCTTCCTATACAAAGCCATGCCGGCGCTTGCCACCATGCGGCCGCCCTTGCGATGGTTGCAGCCCCGGCAAGCCGTCACCAGGTTTTCCCAGCTATGCGAGCCACCCAGGCGGCGTGGAATCACATGGTCCAGGGTCAGGTCGTTGGCCTTATTGCCGCAATATTGGCAGGCGTAATCGTCTCGGCGGAAGATCTCTTGCTTGTTCAGCTTGATGTGCGGTCGGGGGCGTTTGATCATGCGGTCCAGCCTGATCACGGAAGGGGCCGGGAACAAGGCCAGCGTCGTATGGATCTCCCCGCGGCCATTGACCAGCATGGATGCTTTGTCAGCGAAGATCAACCCCATGGCCCGCCGAATAGTGCAAACGTTCAGGGGTTCGAAATTGGCGTTTAGGACAAGGACGGGTTCTTTAAGATTGCTTTGCATAGGCCGTGGTTGGCGCGTCGCGCAATGCGCCAAATTATAGCATATGCACATGCGTGCTATAATCCGCGGCGATGCACGCTTTTTGCGCTTATTATTACCCTGCTGCACACTGATCGCTGGTCCCGAGGCTTTTTAACGCGCCCTCGCCAGCGAGGGCGTCTTTGTTTAAAACTTTGCGAAGGGGTAGTTATAGCCCTTCGCAAGGTTAGATCACGGAGGCTCGTCGATGAACATTGATGAACAAGTGGCCACCCTGATGCAGGGCACCGAATATGGCGACCAGACCCTGAAAGACGCCATGCAGGCCGAACTGCGCCTGCGCTTGCTCGACGCCGAAAAAACCGGCCGCAAGCTGCGCGTCTATTGTGGCTTCGACCCGCGCACCAACGACCTGCACCTCGGCCACACTATCCCGATGCGCAAGCTGCGCCAGTTCCAGGACCTGGGTCACGATGTCACCTTCCTCATCGGCACCTACACTTCGCTTATCGGTGATCCTTCGGACCAGGATAAGCTGCGCCCGCAGCTCACGTCGCAGCAGGTGGAAGACAACGCCCGCACCTATGCCGAGCAGGCCTTCCGTATCCTCGACCGCGCCAAGACCGAAGTGCGCTACAACGCCGAGTGGCTCTCCAAGATTACCTTTGCAGACTTGATCAGCTTCGCCTCCAACTTCACCGTGCAGCAGTTCCTCACCCGCGAGAATTTCCGCGAGCGTTGGGACAAAGGCGACGCTATTTATTTGCATGAAACTTTTTACTCGCTCATGCAGGCTTACGATGCCTACATGCTCAAGGCCGATGTGCAGGTGGGCGGCACGGACCAGCTCTTCAATATCCTCACCGCCGCGCGTAAACTAATGGCCGCCTTGGGCGCCAAACCCAATATCGGCGTCATCATGGGCATCCTGCCTGGCACGGATGGCGAACTGAAGATGAGCAAGTCGCTGGGTAACCACATCCCGCTGAACACGGATGCCGCCGACATGTATGGAAAAGTAATGAGCGTGCCCGATAAAGCCATGGGCGCTTACATGCGCCTCGTCACCCGCTGGACGGCGGCAGAGATCGCCGCCAAAGAAAAGGCGGTCGCCTCCGGCAGCCTGCATCCGCGGGATGCCAAGGCCGAGGTCGCCTTTGAAATTACCGAGATCTTCTACGGGGCTGAGGCGACCAAAGCCGCACGGGAGCAGTTCGCTCGCGTCTTTCAGCAGGGTGGTGCCCCCGAGGACTTGCCCACCCATAAAGCTACCGCCAAGCAAACCGTCTTGGATGTGCTCTTGAGCGCCGGGTTGGCCAAAAGCAAAAGCGAAGGCCGCCGGCTCATCGAACAGAATGGCGTAAAGCTGGACGGGACAGTCCTCAATGACCCCAACCAGCCCTTTCCTGGCCCCGGCGTGCTGCAGGTGGGTAAGCGCCGCTTCGTGAAGATCGAACTCTAGTCGCCGGCCAGCAATTCTCGGCCGATCGACTGGGCCAGGACGCGGTTGTCGCTCTCCAGCAGCACCACCACGCAGCGCGCCTCCGCGCTCCCCTCGGGCAAGCGGCCGGCCAGGTACCAGGTGTAGATTTCCCCCTGATCGCCCAGGGCGCGGCCGGTCACTTCCCAAATAGCCAGCGGATCGTACGCCAGTCCCTGCAATACGCTGGTCGAGAAAGCGCCGATCAGAACCTCATGCGCCTCGGCTCCCGCTAAGGCCAGCCAGCCTCCCCCGGCTTGCTCGACATCCAGCACGATCCTGGCTTCCGGCCGCAACCCGGCATTGCTGAGCGCACAGGCCGCCGCGGCCATTTGCACAGGGCTGACCGCCAGCCCAACCTGCCCGATGGCGGAAGCCTCCGGCCGCTCAAGGGTGGCCGGCATGCTTTGGGCGTGCAACTCCAGCGGCAAGTCGGGGACTGAATAGAAACCGAGGTCAGCGAACAAAGCCAATAAGCGCTCGCCGCCCAGCGCCACACCCAATTGGGCCAGCGCGCCTGGGCAGGCCGAAGCCACCAGCCGATCCCAGTCCTCCGCGTCTCCAGGCTGCCGCAGGCAATCGAAACGCTGATCATCCAAAGTGAAACTGGTTTCAGCCGGGAGTTTTACAGACAAGCCGGCGGCCTGCGCAGCCGCCAGCAGAAACGGCCCCAGCGCCGTGCCCGGCGGGTAAAGCAGTTGGGCGGCGCGATTGACCAAAGGCGAATCGGCGGCGGTTGCCAGCATTTCCCATTCCTCATCAATGGCGCTCAGGTCAAATCCGGGTTGCGAAGCCATCGCCAGGATCTCGCCGCTATCCGCGTCCATCACCACAGCGGCGCCCGCCTGGTTGGCCAGCAGCTGATTGGCTAACAGCATAAGTTCCGCATCCAAGGTTAGGCGCACATCCAGGCCGGGCGGCGGTTGGCCGTATTGCAAATGGTCCAGCCATAAGGTGAGCGCCGGTTGGTTTTCCTCGCCGCGCAAAACCCCATCCAACCCAGCTTCCAATCCGGACTGGGCCAGGTTTGGATGCGAATACCCAAGCACGTTGCCCAATTCAGGCATCGCGTATTCGCGTTGATAATCTCCAACTTGCCCGATGGTTTGGTTAAGAATGACTCCATTTCTATCCAGCAAAGCGCCGCGCATCACATAGCGGTCGGATTGGGCGCGGCGCACGTTGTCCGCTCTTGTCAGCAGGTCAGGGCCGCGCGCAATGCTCCACCATCCGGTGACCAGCGCCGCCAGCCCGAAAGCGCCCAGCACGATCCCCGCGATCGTCAACGTGGGCCGGGTGCGGGTCACCGGCGCGGCGCGGTTGACGCCCTCGTGGCTAACCAGGCAGAGCAGCAGCAACGCCGAAAATGAAGCCAGCAGCGAGGAGCCGCCGTAGGAAACGAAGGGCAGCGTGACTCCGGTGAGCGGCAGCATGCGAATATTACCGCCGATGATCAGCAGGCTTTGCCCGGCCAGGTAAGCGCTCAAGCCCACGGCCAGGTAGCGCTGGTAAGCATCTCGGGCGCGGAGTGAAATGCGCAGGGCGCGCAAACAAAGGAAGGCGATCAACACCAACAAGGCGATCGCGCCGACCAGCCCGGTTTCCTCCACAATGGATGTGTATATAAAATCACTATGGGAAACCGGAACCACTCCCGGGCTGCCCAGCCCCGGCCCGCGGCCAAGCAAGCCTCCCGAAGCCATCGCCATGAGACCCTGTACGACCTGATAACCGCTTCCACTTGGGTCGCTCCATGGGTTCAGCCAGATCTCCACGCGTTGATGCACCAGGCCCACCAATTCATATCCCGCCACCAGGGCCACGATCAGGATGAACAAGGAGGCCACCAGGAACCGCCGCCGGCCGGCGGCATTGTAGATCAGGATCATGTAGATAAAAATAAACACCCAGGCGGTGCCCAGATCGCGCTGCACCAGCAAAAGCAGCAGCGCAATCCCCGCCATCAGCGCCGTGGGGGCCAGCAGCGCCAGCCAGCCGGTGATCAGCGGCTGCCGGTCGGCCAAATATGCGGCCAGGTAAATGACCAGCAGCAGTTTGAGGATCTCCGAAGGCTGAAAATAAACGCCGCAGCAGCCCAGCCACAATCGAGGTTCGGGTGCCGATGGGTTGGTCCCAAAGAAAAAGGTCAGCGCGGTGATGGCAAAACCGCTGAACAGCCAAACATATTTATAGCGGCGTAGCGTCGGCAGGATCTGGTCCCTAAACCTCAAGGCGACCACGAACATAGTGCCGCAAATCGCCAGCCATAATGTTTGGCGTAAGCCGAATACGATGGTTAAACGCAGAATGGTGAGCAGGCCCCAGCCGCTCAGCAACGCGGTCAGCGGCACCAACAACACGTCCCGGTTTGGAAGAAATTTACGTACCTGGCGGTCCATCAAAAAGAAGACGGCGACCCAAACCGCAAACCCCAGCCAGTGCACCCAGCGCAACTCAGCCAGCCCTTCAAAGGCTCGGTCGCGCACCGCAGGCGAAATGGTGAGTCCCAGAGCGTAAGCGCCCAGGAACAAAGCCGCCAGCCTGAGCAAGCTGGCGGAGGGGCTGCTGGATATCAGCCGCCGGAGAGATTGTGAGATCTTCACTTGTTTAGATATTTATCAACCAGGAGACCCAGTTTCTTGCGCTGGTCCTTGGATACGTGCTTTGCGTCCGTCACCAGCGCGGCAGCCAGGGCCGTTTCACAATCGCAATGCTGTTCTAGGTCCAAGTTGGCGGCCAGGTTATGCACAGCCTGCTGGGCCATGCGCAGGTTCATATGCATGGTGTTGATGACCATCTCTACGTTCACTGGCTCTTCGTGCCACACGTCGAAATCGGTCACGTGGGCCATCACCGCGTAGCACAACTCGGCCTCGCGGGCCAAAAAGGCTTCCGGTGAAGTGGTCATGCCGATAATGGAATGGCCCCAGGAACGGAAATTGTTCGATTCTGAACGTGTGGAGAAACGCGGTCCTTCAATGGTGATATAGCTGCCTCCCAAGTGCACTTTGGCTTTGGCTTTCTTGCAGGCCTTGTATAACTGCTTTCCAAAGGCGTTGCAAAACGGCTCGGCCACGCCGACGTGGGCTACCAGCCCAGGCTCGTCAAAAAAGCTGCGATGGCGCAGGTGGGTGAAATCAAATAACTGGGTGGGGATAACCACGTTCCCGGGCGCGTAATCCTCGCGTAATGAACCGCAGGCACTGACCGCAGCTACAAAGCGCACTCCCAAAGATTTTAAAGCGTAAATGTTGGCGCGGTAATTCACCTGCGAAGGCGGGATGGTGTGCCCGATCCCGTGCCGCGCCAGGAAGGCCATGCGCCGGCCCGCCAGAGTGCCGATAACGATGGGCGAGCTGGGTTCGCCAAAGGGCGTGCTGATCTTTTCTTCTCGCACGTCTTCCAGCCCGGGGATCGCATACAGACCGGATCCGCCGACAATTGCCAATTGGGGTTTTTCGCTCATACGCCTTCCTTAGGATCCTCGTCAAAGCCAATTGTAAAACTTACTTGCCCGCAACGGACCTCGTCCAGGTCAGTCAGCACCACCGGCGCGCTCAGCGCTTCGCCATTCAAGAAGGTCCCATTGCGGGAGCCCAGGTCTTCCAACCACCATTGGTCGCGGCGAAAGCTCAGGCGGGCATGGCGCGCAGAGACGGTTTCATCGGCCAGCATCCATTCGCAACTGGGGTGGCGGCCGATGGTCACTTCGGGCGTGGTGAAGCTCAGCGCCTGTCCGGCGCCGTTCTCGCCCAGCAGGGCGGCCTGCAAAACCGGGACGCGCTGCTTGGCTGCACTTTCAGCCTGAAGTCTCAGATCGCGCCACAGGCCCAGAAAGGCCCAACCCAAAAAGGCGTACAACCCCACTGCCATTAACAGGCGCAGGGCCACTAAGATGATCGCGCTGGGATTCTCCATCAAGATCGAGAAGCTTGGCTGGCGCCGTTTTCCCCGGGTCGATATTCCTGGGTTACAGAAGCGGGAGGGGCGGCATCATGCCCATAAATTAACGGCACGCCGGCCAGGTTGATTACGTCGCCGGCTAACAAGATAGCGTTCTTCACCTCGGCGTTATTGATCTTTGACCCGCCGTTGGAGCCCAAGTCAAAGAAATGATATGTTCCGGAGATGGCGCGTAATTGGGCGTGGCGCCGGGAGACCGCAGGAGATTCGATGACCAAATGATTGTCCTTTTTGCGGCCGATATTGACGATCGGCAGCGTGAGCGGGAAGATCTCGGCTCCGCCCACGATCAAAAAAGCGCCGGAGGGCATCTGGCTTTGATCAACAGGTGGGAGGGCGCGCAGGCCCTGGGTTTGTGAGAGGCTTACGCCTACTCCGTCGCTGCGCACCCGGAATTCACCGTGGGCCAGATCTTCCTGCGGCGAGATATGCACTACCGGCTCGCCGGGTAGGGTGATGCTCGATTCGGAAGCAGCCTTTACCAAGGCCATCTTCAATTCTTCAATCAGCGCCTGATTGGCTTTAAGCGCCGCGGCGTGCTCACTGTTCACTTGGATGGTGTAAATGCCCGGGGCTACCAGGGTTTCACCGTCCCTGAATTGCACGTCGATGTGCATGGCTTCCACCAGGCCCGCTGCCAATTGCCCTTTGAGATCCTGGGAGGGAAACAGCCTGGCGGTGCCCTCTTCGATCAGGCGTTGTAGGCGGGCTTCAAATTTGCTGAGGGGATGGTCCATTGATAGTATTTTATCGTTTTAGGCAACTCCCGCGTCCCCCACACGCAGTTCTTTATTTAGGGTTAATTCACCCCCCTTTGTCATTCCGAGCGGTTTACCGAAGTTTTTACCAGATGGGGAATCGACAAAGCGAGGAATCCATATAACCATGTATTCCGAGCAATCGATGTTCTGCCCATCAAGGCAGCCCATCAAGATGCCAAGTCACGCTGCCTTCGGGTGCGTTATTATGCTTAGAACATGCCTTCTACCAGCCTGGCTGGATTTGAGGAAATTGAGCACACCGCGGATTGGTCTCTGCGCGTTTGGGCGCCGGATCTGGCCGGCCTGCTGGAACAGGCGGCTCGGGGCATGCTTGACCTCTCCGGGATTCGACTTTCCGACAGCAAGCGCCAACGCCGAGAGATCACGGTCGAGTCCGCCGATGCCGAGGGGCTTCTCGTTAATTTTCTAGGCGAGTTGCTGCACATCCTGGATCAAGACGGACTAGCCTTTGATGAATATGAACTGGCTGTGGCCGAGAATGTGGTGAAAGCGAAGCTCCACGGCGCCCCGGTGTTGGAACGTAAAAAAGAGATCAAGGCTGTAACCTATCATGATCTGCACATCCAACAAAAGTCAGCGGGCCTTGAAGCTTTGATCGTGTTTGATGTCTGAAGAAAACATAATGGTTGCCTTAACCGATGTAAAGCAAATAAGCGACGTGGAATGGGAAATTCCCAAGTCTTACCGCGCTGATATGCGCGTGCCTGTCCATATTTTCGCCACCCGTGCTCTGCTCGAGGCCATCGCTGGGGACAAGTCGCTGGAGCAGGCCGTGAACGCGGCCACCTTGCCGGGGCTGGTGGGCCGCGTCCTGGTGATGCCGGATATGCACCAGGGCTATGGCTTTCCTATCGGCGGGGTGGCAGCCACGGAATATCCCAAAGGAGTGATCTCGCCGGGAGCTATCGGGTACGACATTAATTGCGGGGTGCGCCTGCTAGGTTCCCGTATTGAACTGGACGAGGCAGCCGGTCTTTTGGATGAGCTGGCTGCCGCCCTTGACCGCCATTGCCCCAGTGGAGTAGGCAAAAGCGGCCATCACCACTTGAGCCATAGTGAATTGGAACAGGTGATGCGCGACGGCGCCCAGTGGGCGCTGAAGAAAGGCTTTGCTAGCGAAGCCGACCTGAACCGCACGGAAGAATTTGGGCGCATGCCGGGAGCGGAGCCAGGCTATGCCAGCGAACGCGCCCGCACCCGCGGCCTGGACCAACTCGGAACCCTGGGCGCGGGCAACCACTTCATCGAGGTGGATGTGGTGGATGAGGTATTCGATGAAAACGCCGCCCGGGTGATGGGCCTGCAAGAAGGCCGCCTCACCTTGATGATCCATTGCGGCTCGCGCGGTTTTGGCCACCAGATATGCACAGATTACGTCAGCAGCTTTCAGTCGGCGGCCCAGCGCTATGGCATCGTGCTGCCGGACCGCGAATTGGTCTGCGCTCCAATGGATTCCGATGAAGGCAAGGCTTATATGGGCGCTATGCACGCCGCTGCCAATTTCGCCTTCGCCAACCGGCAATTGCTCGCTTATCACGCCCGCCAGGCATTCGAAGAAAGCCTGGCGGGCCGCGTGAAGCACTGGCAACTGCACCAGATCTATGATATTGCCCACAATATGGGCAAAGTGGAAACGCATCGGGTGGATGGCAAAGAACTAAAGGTGTGCGTGCACCGCAAGGGAGCCACGCGCGCTTTCGGCCCCGGCGCTCCCGGGCTGCCACCTGAATATCAAAAGATCGGGCAGCCGGTGTTGGTGCCCGGCAGCATGGGCACCGCCTCTTGGGTGCTGGTCGGCACCGAAGGCAGCATGCAGCGCTCCTTTGGCTCCACTTGCCATGGGGCAGGGCGAACCATGAGCCGTTCCCAAGCCAAAAGGACCGTGCGCGGCCAAGACCTTATCAAAGAGTTAGCTGCCAAAGGCATCCACGTGCAGGCCGGCTCCCTGTCGGGCCTTGCGGAGGAAGCGCCGCAGGCTTATAAAGATGTTGACGCCGTAGTGGAAACTGTTGACCGCGCTGGTATCGCCCACAAAGTGGCTCGCCTGCGTCCAGTGGTTGTGGTCAAGGGTTAACGGGAACTTAATTACCGATAAAATCGTTCGTTAAGTGAAAGGAAGGACCCATGAAAATATTAATGGTTTTTTTGCCCTTGGTAGCGGCTGCGTCTCTGATTGCTTGTGCTGCGCCACCCTCCTCTACCCCTGACGTGCCCACCGAGCAGCCAAAGGGGGGCGCAGTCTATATCGATTCTGCCGACTTGCTGATCATGGAAAGCTATCCGGTACAGATCGCTTTACACATTGTCGGTAACTTGCCCACGCCATGCCATGAATTCCGCTCCGAAGTAGCCCAGCCGGACAATGAAAATAGAATCTACGTCTCTGCCTGGAGCGAAAGCGACCCGGCTGCCATGTGCGCCCAGGTGCTGCAACCCTTTGATGAAAGCGTGGGTATTCCCATGGACGGCTCCGCAGATGGCACATATAGCGTGTGGCTGAATGGGGAGAAGGTCGGTGAATTTAGCTATCCGGGCTAGTTCAAAGGAAACTGCCAACTCGGGCGAGGCAATTGTCAAGTTGTTTGAACTTGTTACTTGCGACTGCCCCCTAAGCCCCCCGCTGGAGGAGCAATATCTTTTCAACTATTCTTATTTTTGAAGGGCGATGCATGCTGCGCGGGATTCAAAACGCACAATAATATATTAGCGCTATTGAATATGCGCGACAAAAATAATCGCATTTAGTTTCAGTGCTGCGAGGAACTAGATATTCGGATACGCAGGCGCGCCAGTAATGATCCCGTATATAACAGAAAAACGGGGATATATAATATGCGCTACACCTGAAGGCGCGCTACTGGGACCCTAGATATGAATCAAATTCAGTATCTTCATCACTATACAACAATTGCCACATTGGCATTAATCCTGAAGAATCGAACACTTCGCCTTAATCGCCTAGATCGCGTTGATGATGTAGCAGAGTCGCAGAAATATGGCGAGTACAATCTTGCCCGGTATTTATTTGTTAGCTGCTGGACTGACTCTGAGGAAGAGAATATCCCTTTATGGACAATGTATTCTAAGGGGATGACCGGTGTGCGAATTTCATTACCCATAGATCCATTTGATTATCGGCCACTCCAGCCGCATCCAAAGTGGGGAGGAATCTTTGAGGGACAGGTACTGTCACCTCTTCCCATCGAGATGATATTCGGCGAAGATTTTATGGTGAATCCCACCTGGTTCAACAAGAAGAATTTCATTATTAGAGTTGAATATCTAAATGATAACGAGCTCCAAATAATGCGTGAAAATGCTGTTAAGCTAAGTGCTAACGCACAAGGACAGCCAATGTATCAGATTGAAGGGCCACAAAAGCTTGCAGGCTACAAATCTCTTGATTGGGCGTTCCAAAGGAAAGTGCGCTACATAATTATGGCTTACCCGACTCCTCGAATGCCTCCGACGGGTCCTGGAAACGAAACTTGGATAAAGGAGCTACCAAATCACATTTTGACATCAATTCGTGGTGGTATCGGCCCTAGTTTTGATTATTTTGATATAAACCTTTCCCAAGCCGCAATAGATAATATTAAAGTGTTGCTCGGGCCATTGGCAACAGAAGGAGAAAGAATAGTCGTCGATGCATTACTCAAACAGTTCACGCAAAATGGGCAGTGGAAGCAAAGCAGGTTGGTAATTCGCGCAGCTGGGAATTAAATTCAAATCGGCCCAACACCGCCAAATTGGCTTTTTCATGGCTTTGGATTTTATCCGTTTCGTGGGCGAGTCTCGTCCCTCCAGCCGTCGGTAATGCAAACCGTTAGGCAGCTGATAGGGGAATGGGAAGACGAATGATTCTACCAAGGAAGAGGGACCAAAGGTTTGTGGCCGTGCGCTACAGCGGCACCCAACTGGACTCGCATCACCCACCTTCTTGCAGTATGGGCGGCCGAGTGTGCACAGCATGTTGCGCATTAAATGCATTCAATCTTGGCAATCAACGGCAGCGAGAATTGATTACAGGACTAAAACCTCAAATTTGTATGTAATTTGACGTTTTGATTCCATCGCAACATGCGTCGCCCCTTGTTTTTCGTGGCTCTTATTTGTGCAGCCGTTCTTTTAATGCTTTAGTTAACGCCGGGACGATCTCGAAGAGATCTCCCACCACCCCAAAGCGCGCCACCTTGAAGATGGGCGCATCCGGATCCTTATTGATGGCCACAATGACCTTGCTGGTGCGCATGCCGGCCAAATGCTGGATAGCCCCCGAGATACCTACCGCAATATATAGGTCGGGCGAAACCACTTTACCGGTTTGCCCCACCTGGTGGGCATAAGGTACATAGCCGGCGTCCACGGCTGCGCGGCTGGCGCCCAATGCCCCGCCTAACACTTGGGCCAGTTCGCCGACCATTTTGAAGCCTTGCTGGGCGCGCCAGATCTCTTTCTGCTTTTCGTCGGTGATCTCGGCAGGCGGCGTAAGCTTGGGATTGTTCGAAGTGCCGCGGCCGCCCGAAACGATGATGGCCGCGTCCCCCAGCGAGACACGCCCTTCAACAGTGGCATAGTCCACAATTTTCGTCGCTAGATGACCTTCGCTTAATGCTGCAACTACTTTGGTCACCTTGCCCGAACGGCTGCTGTCTTCCATCGGTTTGCCAAAGGCGCGCACGCGCAGAGTGAGCACTTGTGGCTTGGTCTTGCACTCCACTTCGGCCAGCAGCTTGCCTGCATAGATGGGCCGGGTGGCCACCAGTTTGCCGCCCTCATTCTTAATGCTGATGACGTCGGGCAGCACGCCGCTGTCCAGGTCAATTGCGGCCATGGCCGCCAACTCCCGCCCGCGGGTGCTGGTGGTGAAGAAGATCGCATCGGGCTGCTGTTCCTTCGCCAATTTGGAGATCAGCGACGCAATCGGCTCAGGGCGGTAATCAGCCAGGCTGACATCTTCGCAAACCAGTGCTTCGTCCGCCCCGTAATGAATAGCGGTCTGCGCCAGTTTCTCGGCATCCGCGCCGAAGATCAGGGCGGTTACTGTGCCGCCCAGTTCGGCGGCCAGTTTTCGGGCGGCGCTTACTACTTCCCAGGAGGCAGGCAACGGCTTGCCCTTGAAATGGTCGACGTAGACCAGGATGTTACTAGCCATCACAAAACCCCTTCAGCGATCAGCTTGTCGACCAGCTTGCCAACGATCTCATCAGGGCTGGCTCCGGTGATCAAATCGCCGGCCACGTCCCGCGGCGGCGGGCTGATAATCGCCGGCCAGGACACCTTGGATTCAGGGGCTGGAATGCCCAGGTCAGTCATAGACCAGGTAGGGATCTCGGCCTTGGATGCCTTGCGGATGCCCACGAAGGAGGGGTAACGCGGCTCGCTAAAATCCTTTACGATGCTCAATACCGCCGGCAATTTGGCTTCCACAAATTGGCGACCTTCTTCAATGCCGCGTTCCACTCGGATGCTTTTGGCGGCCGCGTCGAGCTGCGTGATGGCGGCCACCAGGGTTAGCGAGGGCCAGCCAAGCAGGCGCGCCGTCATCGGCGGGGTGAGCCCGGTATCAGAGTCAATGGCTTGTTTACCGAATATCGCCAGATCCACGCCGAGTTTAGTGGCCGCCGCGGCCAAGACGCGCGCCGTGCCGGCGGCGTCGGGGGCGGGCAGCGCCGGATCAGAGATCAGGATGGCCTGTCCGCAACCCATGGCAAGCGCGTGTTTCAGGGCTTCCTTGGCGCTCTCGCCTCCCAGGCTGAGCGCGGCGACCTCGCCGCCGTGTTTCTCGGCCAACACCAAAGCGGCCTCGACCGCATATTCGTCCCACGGGTTTATCACGAGCGGCGCTTCTCCCCAACTGACCACCCCGTTCTCGGCTGTCATTTTGGCAGCCGAATCGGGTACCTGCTTCACAAAAACTGCAATTTTCAAAAAATTCCTCCGGATCAGCGGCCTAGCTGGCTGTTTGCCAGAATTCGGCATCGTACGCAGGTAATTCGCGGCGCAGGTTTGCATCTTCCCGGTAACCCAATGCGTAGCCGGCTTGCATCAATTGGTGGATCTCGCTGGTGCCTTCATAAATGACGCCGCCTTTGGAATTGCGCAGATAGCGCTCGACGTCATATTCATCACTGAAGCCATAAGCGCCGTGCACCTGGATGGCTTCATTTGCAGCGTCGAAAGAAGCATCCGTGGCATACCATTTCGCCAGCGAGGTCTCACGCGTATTGCGCTCACCCTGGTTCTTCATCCATCCGGCGCGCATGTAAAGGAGGCGGGCGGCTTCGTAGGACTGCACCATATAGGCGATCTTTTGTTGAATCAACTGGAATTGGCCAATTTCGCGGTTGAAGGCTTTGCGTTCGTGAGCGTACTTAACACTAGCATCTAAGCAAGCGCGGATAAGGCCGGTGGCCCCGGCCGCCACCGTATAGCGGCCATTGTCCAGGCAGGACATGGCGATCTTGAAACCTTCGCCCTCTTCGCCCAGGCGATTTTCCGCTGGGATGTGAACATCAGTCATAGAGATCCAGCCGGTGGAACCGGCGCGCATGCCCAACTTGCCATGAATGTCGCCGGTCTTCACACCCTTGCGGTCGAGTTCCAGGATGAATGCCGAGAGGCCTTCATGCGGATCCTCAGCGTCGGCTTTGGTGCGCAAAACGACCAAGGCATGGTGGGCCTTGGTCGCCAGGGAGATCCACATCTTTTCGCCGTTCAACACATATTCGTCGCCCACGCGTTTAGCCGTCCCTTTGATCCCGGCCACGTCGGAGCCGGCGCCCGGTTCGGTGAGGCCGAAGCAAGCCACCTTTTCTCCCTTGGCCTGCGGCAGTAGGAACTTTTGCTTCTGCTGCTCGGTGCCCCACTGCAGCAAGGCCATGCTGTTCAAGCCCATGTGCACGGACATGACCACCCGCAACGTGCTGTCTGCCGCCTCAAGCTCTTCGCACACCAGACCAAGCGCAAGATAGTCAAAGCCTTGCCCGCCATAGCGCACCGGAATATTAATTCCCAAAATGCCCAGTTCAGACATGCGCGGCAAAATAAATGGGGCCATCTCCTGCTTTCGGTCCCATTCTTTGATGACGGGCACTACCTCTTTTTGGGTGAAGTCCCGCACCATGTTTTGCAACATGCGATGTTCTTCGCTTAATTGAAAATCCATGCAACCTCGTGAGGAGTTTGTGGTGAACGGCGCAGGGATTATACCGCGAGGGTCTTAAGCTACTTTCTACGAGCGCTGACCGTATAATTTGGCTGTGTTTCGTTTGCTGATCCGGCGAGCCTGGATTGGAATCCTGATCGGGCTTGTCCTCCTGTTGCTGCCAAATGCGATCTGGCGCAGCCTGGCGCCCATCCCAAGCGGCTTGCCCACTGCGACTTCGCAGCCAACTCTCGATCCGCGGCAGAACGGCTATGAGCAGGGCTTGGCGCTGGCTGCCAGCGACCCATTGTCTGCCCTTCCATTGCTGGAGGGGCTAATGTTCTCCGACTTTTCGGCTGCCGAGTCCGCGCGAACTTTAGTTCAGGCTATCCAATCCGCCCGTTTAACTGATGACCCTGCCTATCTATATACAGCTAGCGGGCAAGCCCTGGCTGCCATCGAGGAATGGCGGCTGGCCAGGGAAGCTTTGTTGCAGGCGGTCCAGTTGAGGCCAGACTATGCGGAGGCCTGGGCTTATTTAGGGGAAGCCCAATATCAAAATGGAGAAGACGGCTACCCGGCCTTGAAACGGGCTTTGGAACTAAACCCCGATTCGATGTCAGTTCAGCTATTTAATGCCTTGTATTGGCAGCGCCACAATGATTTTGAGCAAGCCAATCTTCATTTTTATGTGGCGGCCACGCTGGATCCTGAAAATCCGGCGATCTATATCCAATGGGGGAAGAGCGCTATGTTGGCCGGTGAGCCGGTGGAAGCCCGGGAACTCTTCGAACGGGCGGCAGAATTGACCCCAGACGACCCGCTTGTTTGGAAAGCTCTGGCGGAATACAGCATAGAGAGCGAGCTATTTGTAGAGGAGCTGGGCGTGCCAGCTGCCTCCAAGCTGGTGACCGCGGATGCCACAGATGCCGAGGCTATGGTCTTGCTGGGCAGGGCTTATGCCTTACTAGGCAGGGAGGAAACCAGCCGTGTCTTTCTCGAAAGAGCGGTTGAATTGGAACCTACTTACCCCGAAGCCCATTTTTTCCTGGGCATTTTTCTACTGGCGCGAGGGGAAACAGAACAAGCGCTGGCGCACTTGAACCAGGTGATCGCGCTGGCTCCCGGCTCGCCTGAGGCAGAGCAAGCCAGTGACTTGATCATCCAATACTCTAATTAACCCCAGTTTTCTCATGCTAGAATAATTCTGGTCCAAAGCGGAGCGCACAATGGCTGAGCTAGACTGCATCTTTTGCAAGATTGCACGGGGAGAAGCTCCCGCCCAAAAGGTCTATCAAGACGAGTGGGTGACCGCCTTTCGCGATATTCACCCCCTGGCGCCGGTACATATCCTCATCATCCCCAATAAGCATCTAACCAACACCAATGACCTCAACCCAGAGCATGCCGCCATGGCGGCGCGCATGCTTACCGTAGTTCCTGAGCTAGCCAAACAAGAAGGCATTGCGGATAGCGGATATCGTCTGATCATGAACACGGGACCGGACGGCAACCAGGTTGTGATGCACATGCACATGCATTTGTTAGGTGGGAGTCGCATGCAGCACCCCATGGGGTAGCCAAGGGTATAATAATTTTTATGGCCCTCAAAGCCGACCTAGAACAGGCGCTGAAGGAAGCCATGCGCTCCAATAACACTGTAAGCAAAAACACCATACGCATGGCTTTGTCCGCCATAAAAGAGGCGGAAGTACTAAAGAAGGCCGAATTGGACGAGCCAGCCATCCTGGCCTTGTTGCAAAAGGAAGTTAAATCCCGCGACGAAGCCTTGGCCGAGGCTGAAAAAGCCAACCGCGACGACTTGGCTGAAAATGCCAAAGCTGAAATCAAGGTGCTTGAGGGGTTCCTGCCCAAGGCCATGAGCACCCAGGAACTCGAAGAAATTGTGCAGGCGGCCATCGCGGAGGTGGGCGCTACTACGCCAGCTGATATGGGTAAAGTAATGAAAGCCGTCTTGCCCAAGGTGCAAGGCCGCGCCGATGGGGGCCAGGTAAGCGGGCTTGTGCGAAGCAAGCTGCAAGGCTGATTCGTTTTATCTCCTATGGCAGAACAAACTAAGTCCAAGCGCACCCCGCGCTTGCCCCGCCGTCGCCAGTTCTTTTTTGGGCTGCTTTGGCTGCTGTGTTTATTGATATCCCTGGCGGCCTTGGTCATGCCATATTCCACGCGCCCGTCCACTCTGAGCTTGCAGGTCGGCGATGTTTCCAGCCAGGATGTGCTGGCGTCATATACGCTAAGCTATCAGAGTGAAGTACTTACCAATCAACGCCGCGAGGAAAGCGCCAACGCGGTAGCCGCCATCTATGGCCCGCCGGATGCCAATGTGGCCCGCGACCAGCTGGAGAAATTGCGGGCTGCGTTAGCCTTCATCAATAGCGTAAGACAAGACAGTTTCGCTTCTCTGGACCAAAAGATCGACGACCTTTCCGCCCTGCAGAATGTCAACCTGAGCCAGGAAACTGCCCAGGCCATCCTGCTTCTGGAAGAGGGGGCCTGGCAGAACGTGCAACAAGAAGCTATCGTGGTCTTGGAACAGGTCATGCGCAGCAGCATCCGCCAAAACCGCCTGGAAGAAGCGAGGCGCAGCGTGCCTGCCCTGGTTTCCCTCTCCATCCCTGAAAATCAAGCAACTATTGTGGCTGAACTGGCGGCGGCGTTTGTAGTACCCAACAGTTTTTATTCGGAAACCCTGACTGAGCAGGCGCGCGCGGAAGCCGAGGCCGCGGTACAACCGGTGGCGCGCACGTTTTTGAGCAACGAAGTGATCGTGCAACGCGGCCAGGTCATTTCTGATGTGGACATGGAGGCCATGCAGCAATTCGGCCTGGTACAGCCGGAAGCCCGCTGGCAAGATTACCTCGGCGCGGCAGCCCTGGCGGTTGCAGTGCTGGTATTGGCCGCGTTGTACTTGCGTTATCGGCCTGAGTTGGCGGAGGATGGCCGCGGGCTGGTTATGGTTACCCTGCTTTACATTGTCTTCCTCCTGGCGGCCAGATTAGTCATCGTCGATCGCACTGTGATGCCCTATGTCTTCCCGGTGGCCGGTTTTGGGCTGCTGGTTGCCAGCTTATACAGTTCGCATGCTGCCATTCTGTTCTCCTTCGTGCTGAGCGTGATGGTGGCGTATGGCCTGCCAAATGCGCTTGACCTGACCCTCTATTATTTTGTCGGCAGCCTGTTTGGCATCCTCTTCCTGAAGCGCGCGAAGCGCGTGATGTCCTATTTCTGGGCGGGGGCGGCCGTCACCGTGGCCAATGTGGCCATATTAGTTGCCTACCGGCTGCCGCCGGCTTCCACGGATATGCTCGGACTATTGACTCTATTCGGAGCGGCGGCGCTGAATGGGTTTATTGCCGCCAGCCTGACCATCGTGCTCCAATTATTCCTAGCTCAATGGCTGGGCCTGACCACCACAATTCAACTATTGGAGTTAGCGCGCCCAGATCATCCCTTGCTGCAATTCATCTTGCGCAATGCGCCTGGAACATACCAGCATAGCTTGTTGATCGCTAACCTGGCAGAGCAGGCAGCAGAGGCGATTGGCGCCGATACGCTGCTTACCCGGGTGGGCTCACTCTACCACGATGCCGGTAAAGCCCGCCAGCCACATTACTTCATTGAGAACCAGGTGCCGGGTTCCAAGAATCCGCACGATGCGCTCAGCCCAAAGGAAAGCGCCAAGGTGATCCTGCAACACGTGCCAGATGGTTTGAAGTTGGCGGCCAAGCACCATTTGCCAAAGCGAATCAAAGATTTTATTTCTGAACATCACGGCACCTTAATTACCCGCTATCAGTATGCCAAGGCCCTGGAGGCCGCCGGCGGCGATGAGAAAAAGGTCAATATCGCTGATTTCCGTTACCCAGGCCCCAAACCGCAGTCACGCGAGACGGCGTTGGTGATGCTAGCCGACGGATGCGAAGCGCGCACCCGTGCAGAGCGGCCGAAGACCCGCGAGGAATTGCGTGTATTGGTTAAAAGCGTGATGGACAACCGCTTGGCCCAAGGGCAATTGGACGATACGACATTCACGATGCAGGATCTAAAAGCCACGCTCGAGGTCTTTATTTCCGGGCTACGCGGCGTTTACCATCCTCGATTGATCTACCCAGAATTGAATGAAGAAACCATGGGCTCACTGGATGCTCAACCGAACCTGACCGCCCTCAAGCCGAAGCAATGATCCACTTGACGATAGATAAACGTTATCGGCCGATCAATATTGACGGGATGGTAATAAAAGCGGCTGAAACTGCATTGCAAAATCAAGGCGTCTCTCTCCAGGCTGACTTGAGCGTGGTGATTACCGGAGATCAAAAGTTAAAAAAGCTCAACACGAAATTCCGGGGTGAAGAACATACCACCGACGTGCTCTCCTTTCCGTCGGGCGAATTTAGTGATGGAAAAGGCCACGGGTATTTGGGGGATGTGGTCATTTCTTTGCCGCGTGCCCGGGCGCAGGCAAAGGCTAGCGGACACAGCTTGCACGAAGAATTACAATTGCTCACTGCGCACGGCATCTTGCATCTATTGGGGCATGACCACGGCGACGCTCAAGAAAAGGGGCGCATGTGGGCCGCCCAGGACGAAATTCTAAATAGGCTTGGTGTTTCCATCCATAGCCCGGTTACTGAATCCGATCGCGAGTCCTAGCTCATGATCCCGTTTTTGCGTGGCCGCCTGGCGTCGTTTAAGCCTGCCTTTGCCGGCTTTGGGTATGTATTGCGCAGCCAACCCAATGCCAGGGTGCATGCGTTTATTAGTTTCATAGTTATTCTGGCCGGGCTGTGGGTTGGGCTAGAGCTAGTTGCGTGGAGCCTGATTGTCCTGGCCATGGGTCTTGTTTGGGTCACGGAATTCTTGAATACGGCCTTGGAGGCGGCCGTTGATCTAGCCAGTCCAGATCGTCACCGCCTGGCGAAGATCGCCAAAGATGTGAGCGCCGCGGCTGTTGTTCTCGCGGTGCTGGGGGCCGTGATAATCGGCATTCTGGTGCTCGGACCTCCTCTGTGGGTGCGGGCGACCAGCTGGTTTGGGGGATGAAAGAGTCCAGGCAGAATAAATTCAACAATTTGCAAATAGAAATGCGGGCTTGCAGGGCTTGCCTGCAAGCGGGTTATTTTGTGCGGCCGCCGGCGGTGACCATGGGGAAAATGAGCGCGCGGATCATGACCATCGGACAAGCGCCTGGCGTGACTGAGGTGGAGGCAAAACGGCCCTTCAACGCCGGCAGCGGTAAGCGCCTATTTCAATGGCTGGAGCAGGCCGGCATAGACGAAGCTTG
Source organism: uncultured Anaerolineaceae bacterium (assembly GCA_964572455.1). Classification (GTDB taxonomy): domain Bacteria; phylum Chloroflexota; class Anaerolineae; order Anaerolineales; family UBA11579; genus JAMCZK01. The sequence goes on along the minus strand of CAZNFL010000023.1, from coordinate 17,483 downwards.
GTTTCGGCGCACACAATATATGACCGCCGTCACCAAATGCTTTCCGGGGAAAAGCAAAGCCGGGGGCGGCGATCGCGTGCCGACCAGAGAAGAGCAGGACCTTTGCCGGCCATTTTTGGAGTTAGAGATGGAGTTGGTGAATCCGAAACTGGTTATTCCAATTGGACGTTTGGCGATCCTTAGATTCTTTTCGCCAAGTCTGGCCTTAGAGGAGTTGATCGGCACGGAAAAGTTGATCGACGGGCGCTGGGTGGTGCCGTTGCCACACCCATCTGGTGCCAGCCGCTGGCACCAGATCTCGGAGAACCGCAGGCGGATTGACCGGGCTATCGAGCGCATCGCCGCCCATTACAAACGATTATTCCCTAAGATGTAAGAACTATTTGCTTAGCCAGAATTGGCTAGGCGAGTCCGCAAAACGTCGGGCCACGCGCGGCAGGCTTTTCATCCCGGCTCGCCAGAGAGCAACCGGCGGCGGGTGAGGCCGCGGCCGCGCCAGCGCATAATCGAGATCAAGCGCGGCAGTAGCCGAGTGTAGAGCGAATAAGCCGCCGGTTGCAGAGGCAGGTCCCAGGCCCCGATATGGCGAACCGGGTAGGCACCTAAGCCTTGTTTGAAACGATAAACACCCCACATGGGGTCGCTGTCGTTGAACTCATCGGGGGCGCCCCACAGGTCATAGATCTCGCAGCCGGCCGCCTGGCTGGCTTTTATCGCCTCCCATTGCAGCAGGTAGTTGGGCATCCAATCGCGGGCCATATTGCGAGACATTCCGTACAAATACCAGGACTGTCGGCCAAAGATAAACAACATCAATCCTGCGACCGCCTGATTCTCTACTTCGGCGACAAGTGGGACCAGAATGCCTGCCTCGAAGAAGGAATCCCAAACCGCCCGGTAATATTCCTCGCTGCGGATGACAAAACCATCCCTCACCGAGGTCTCCGCATACATGGCATATAGGGAGGAAAAATCCGCAGGACCTCCGCGCCGTACCTGGACCCCTTTGCGTTCGGCCAGCCGCAAGTTGTAGCGCGTCTTTTGTTTCATACCGGCTAACAACTGCTCTTCAGTTTTGCGCAGGTCGATTAACATCGTGTTGCGCATCTGCACTTGTTCATTCGAAAAGCGCCAACCGCCGGCTTTCAGCTCGTCCACGACAGCGGCGCCAAGCGGGTCAGCGGCGGCATCGCTTTCCCCCGGCACGCCAATGCCTATATTGATATCAGGATCAATCTTCAAGAAAAAGGCTCCCTGCTCCCGGGCAAAATTCTCTAGATCGCCAAACACACGCGTACGCAATGCCTTATCGTTCCAATCGCGCAGCAAGGGGCCTTTGGGGACGTAGAGCATGCAGAGGCTTCTTGAGGTCCGGGGAATACGGATGCTGCGCTGCAGGATCTGGGCGGCAGCCTCAGGCTGCCCGTCGGCGCCTTCCCAGATCTTGTAGTGTGGCAACCAACCAAATGGTTGCTTTGCCATTCCCCATTCCCTGGTCTGCAAGAGGTGGGGGTTGGGCAGGTCTGAAATTATTTGATTCCAAGATTCCGGAATAGAGTTCATTCCTTGCCAGCGCTCAGGTGATCGCCTTGAAGTCTGGCGGAGGAGCCAGGCCAAGCTCCGCGCCGGGCAGTAGCTGCTTTAGCAGTTCGATAATTCCTTTGCCGTCAGAGGATTCCGCCAGTGCCCCCAGTTTAGCCACCGCGTCATCCAATTCTTTGCCCGAAAGCCTTTGGGGCTCGACCACGCGGTGAATGTCGGCATGTGCAGTGGATTCGTAAACTGCCCCCGCTTCATTGAGCTGTTCGCTGAGTTTTTCACCTGGCCGTAATCCGCTGAACTCGATGGAAATATCCTCCCCCGGTTCCAGGCCGGAGAGACGGATAAGGTCGTGAGCCAAGTCGAGGATGCGCACGGGCTCGCCCATTTCCAGCATATAAACCTGGCCGCGCTCTTCAAAAGCGGAGGTTTGCAGCACCAAGTGGACTGCTTCCGGGATGGTCATAAAATAGCGTTCCATTTCGGGGTGGGTGATGGTGACTGGGCCTCCCATAGCGATTTGCTGTTTGAACAACGGAACCACAGAGCCCCGGCTGCCAAGCACATTTCCAAAGCGAACTACCGAATAGGCTTTGCTCGAGCGGTCGGCAGTATCCAGGACTAACCATTCGGCGATGCGTTTGGTAGCGCCCATGATGCTGGATGGTTGCACGGCTTTGTCGGTGGAGATCATAATGAGGCGCTGCACTCCCGCGCCGGCGGCCGCCGAGACCACATTCCTTGTCCCAAGAATGTTATTGGTTACCGCCTCAGGAATGTTGGCTTCCATCAGAGGAACATGCTTGTGGGCTGCGGTGTGAAAGATTACGTCCGGCTTATATTCCTCAACAATCGCCACGATTCGTTGTTGGTCGCGTATATCCGCGATCACCGGATGCACTTTCAGTTCCGGGAAAGATCCGCTTAGTTCGATTAGGACCTCAAAGATGCTGTTTTCCCCGTGCCCAAGCAAAACGAGTTGCCGCGGCTCCCAGCGGGCCACCTGCCTACACAATTCGCTGGCAATTGACCCGCCCGCCCCGGTCACCAGGATGCATTTGCCCTGCAGGCTGTTGCCCACGCTCTGGCGATCTATCTGGGACGGTTTGCGGCGCAAGAGGTCGGTGATGTCGACCTCTCGCAGGCGGTTGAAGCTGACCTTGCCGCCGATCAGTTCGTAGATGCCGGGCATAGTCCGGAAGGGAATCCCAGCCTGTCGGCTCGATTCTGTTACCCGACGCAGCACGCTGCCAGGAGCGCTGGGGATAGCCATAACGATCTCGTCGGCATGGTGGGCGGCGGCCAGCTCCACCAATTCGTCCAAGGTCCCCAGCACGGGAACCCCGTGAATGCGCTGGCCGCGTTTCTCGGCGTCGTCGTCGAGGTAGCCGATAGGGATGAGACCCAGGCGAGGGTTCTTTTGCATCTCGCGAACCACCAGCGCCCCTGCGTCTCCGGCGCCGGCCACCAGCACTTTACGCAGTCCAAGGCCTGAAGCCTGCTCCAGAGCCTTGCGGTTCTCGGCCACCAGACGCAGGCCGAAACGCAGGCCGCCAACGGCAGCCAGCGAAAGCAGCCAGTCGAACACTGGCAGGGAAAGCGCGAAAGGTGCAAAGACGCCGAAGAAATACAGAGGGTAAATAATCACGGCGATAATGATAGATGCCACGCTTACGGCGCGGATAATTAGCTTCATTTCTTCGATGCTGGCGTAGGACCAGACGCGATGATACAGTCCAAACCGGCGATATATCCAAGGTTTGACTAGCAGGGCGAGGAGCAACATCCAAAAGAAGGCGGGTAAATAATCGAGGAAGAATTGTTCCAGGTTTAAGCGCAGGATGAAGCTGGCAACAACGCTAAAAACGATCAGCGCCAAGTCGGCCAGGAAAAGTTTGTTTCCTCCAAACCAGGAACGAGCTTTCATTCGCGCCATTCCGAAACGCAATGCGCTAAGCCTTCAGCCAGAGACACCTCGGTGCGAAAGCCGAGGGCTTTCTCGGCTAAGTTGGGATCACCCAAGGAACGCGCCACGTCCCCCGGCCTGGGATCAGTGAATTCCGCTCGCTGAGCATTTGGGAAAATCGAAGTCAGCACCGCAAGCAGATCCAACAGACTGGTTTCAGCGCCGGAGCAAGTATTGAAGACCTGCCCTGCCACGCCCTCCGTTTCTGCGGCCAACAGATTGGCGCGCACCACGTCGCCTATATAAATAAAATCCCGGGTCTGCCGGCCGTCCCCGTAAACCAAAGGAGCTTGGCCAGCTTTTAAGCGCTGGATGAACTGAGGGATGACCGCAGCATAAGCCGAGGAAGGCGATTGGCGTGGGCCATATACATTGAAATAGCGCAGGGCCACGGAAGGTAACTGGTGGGTAATGGAGTACAACTTGGCGAGGGTTTCATTAAAATGTTTGGATGCGGCGTAAGGAGAAAGGCAGGCAGTTGGCGCGGTTTCGCGTTGCGGCAATTCTTCAGCGGGACCATATACGGCGGCGCTCGAGGCCAGCACGACCCGCCGCACGCCGGCCTGGCGGGCGGCTTCGAGCAGTTCGATGGTCCCGTTTATGTTGATTTCGTAGCACTCGCGCGGATTTTCAATCGACTGCGGCACCGAAACGAAGGCGGCCTGGTGAAAAATGAGGTCAATTTTTGAAACGGCCGCTTGAACATCCCCGCGGTCCCGCAGGTCCCCCAGAACTAGCTCGATCTTACCTTCCAAGCCGGCCAGGTTTTTTTGGCTGCCGCTGGAGAAATTATCCAGGACGCGCACCTGGTCTCCGCGCTTAACCAGCGTTTCGGTGAGATGCGAGCCAATGAAGCCCGCCCCTCCGGTAACCAGGACGCGTGCCAACTAGCGACCCCGAAAACCGAAGATGGTGCCGATGGTGCGCAATAGGATGACAAAATCAAGGATAGGGCCGCGGTGCTTGATGTAATAAAGATCATATTCCAGCTTCATAGACATTTCTTTCAGCGTTGCGTAATACCCATGGTTTATCTGCGCCCAGCCGGTGATGCCCGGTTTCTCCAAGAGCCGCGCCCGGTAGAACGGGATACGTTTCTCAAAATGTTCCATCAGTTCAGGGCGCTCTGGGCGCGGGCCGACCAGGGACATATCGCCGCGCAGCACATTGAGGAATTGTGGCCATTCATCCAGGCGCGTCTTGCGTAAAAAGCGGCCCACGCGGGTGCTGCGCTTGTCATCTTCTTGGGCGAGTTGGGGCTTGCCTTCTTCCTCAGCGTCTGTTTGCATGGTGCGGAACTTGATGATGCGGTATGGCTTGCCCCCTTTACCGGCTCGCGTCTGCCAGAAAGTGATAGGCAAACCGGAATCGATGAGAGTGACCAAGGCAATTAGCGGAGTGAGCAGGATCAATATCGCCACACCAACCAACCCGCCGATAAGATCAGTAATGCGCTTGCCCATTTGGTAGAAACGGTTGACGCGCATGTCGTCCACGAAAGAGCGCACAAGCCAGTCCGCTTCGAGGTAGTTCACTGGCACTCGATAAAGGAGTTCCTCGTAGGCAACCGGCATGCGCACAATCTCAATGCCCCGTTCCTGGGCTTCGAGCATGGAACTGAAGGTGTGGTCCTGCATGCGGCCACTGATTGCCACCAGGATATCAGTGACGCCATGTTCTTCTATTAGGGGCAGCAGCAGTTGCCCGCCGCCGATGACGGTGTGCTTGGCTACCTTTTTGTTTTTCTTTTCTGGGTTGTCATCCAGAACGCCCACCACATTGTAAGGCGCCGGCTGGATGCCGTTAATCACTTCCAGCAGCGCCTGGCCGCTGGTTCCGGCCCCCACCAGAATGGCCCGCCGGGTGAATTGGGGGGAGGTAAAGATGCGGATATATAAAAAGCGCCAAAGGGTGGTCAGGATCCAGGCGCTGAGCGCAAAGCTGGCTACTCCCAGGCGGGGTAGGGAGCCAGGGTCTGCAGTGAAATAGAACAAGACATACACCCCCATGCCAAACAGAGCGGCCGCCACCAGGCCGGTCAGGGTCTGGCGCCAGTTAGAAGCCCGATGCGGGTTGTAGGTCTCCACCAGCAGGACCAGCCAAAAGAGAGGCAGGAAATAAAACCAGGTAGGGGGCCGCAATTGCAGGAAATCTACTGCCGCCCGAATGGTGCCCACCTCGATCGCCGCGGCCCAATAGTAGAGGGCGAAGGCCAGGGCGGCACAAGCCATAAGGAAATCCCCTAAAATGAGTAGCACCCGCCGTTCGCTGGTGCCAAGCCGCCAGGCTTTGGTCATGGTCCTACGCTTTGCTTCTTCCATCTTAATTATATGAACTAAGCCTTCCGTTGTTGTGTGCTAAAAAGCGACCATAAGAACGCCGCCCCCCAGGATAGGTGCATGGTGGCCATGGCCAAGGGAATACCTACCAGTAATTTTATCTGCTTAAATTCGAGGGTTTTAAAGAAAGCTGCTCCCAATAGGAGCAAAATGTATGATACCACCTCCGCCAGCAGCACCCATTGCAGCCAGGGCCAGATCAGGCCTGCCAAGGGAAGAACCAGCAGGCTAAGCACAAACAACGGAGGCACAGCCTGCCTGGGCCGTAAGGAGTTGGGATAGCGCCGCAGCATAATGCACTTCCAAAAGCCGTATCTGGCGTATTGGCGCGCCAGCTCGGCAAGGGTGGGGCGCGCGAAATAGATCGACCTGATTTCCGGATTCAGCCAAATCTTGCCTCCTGCTTGCCGGATGCGGGTGTTGAATTCGTAATCCTCGTTGGCATGCAGGGTCTCGTCGAAACCGCCAATGCGGGTTATCAATTCTTTGCTGAAGGCCCCGAACGGAACCGTGTCAACCTCCCTGGGCTGGTTTGTGAAACGGTAAAACGCATCTCCCACTCCCAAGGGATGGCTGGCGGCGATAGAGATCGAATCCGCCATCCATCCGGCGCCGCCCGGTTTTATCTCCCATACTCCGCCCACGGACCAGCCTCGCCCGGATTCCAACGCCGCGAGGCCGCGCCGTAAATAATCTGGCCGCGGCACACAATGGGCGTCCAGACGCACGATGTACGCGCCTTTGGCGGCAGAAATGGCTAGGTTAAGGCCAGAGGGAATAAGGCGTTTTGGGTTGTCGATCACTTTTACGCTAAGGTCCGAATGCGCTTTTTGAAATTTACTGATCTCCTCCCGTGTGCCGTCTGTGGATAATCCATCCGCGATAATGACTTCCACGTCGGAGCGAGGAAAATCTTGATCGTAGATGGCGTCCAGAAGTTGGGAAATCGTGCGCTCCTCATTGAGGCAGGGCACGACAATACTGACTTTAGGCATGTGGGGATTCTATTCTATATTGAGGTTAATCTTTAGCGGTCAAGGTTGCCAGGCTGAATGAGACCTTGCCCGCTAGTAAAGTTACAAGGAGGCTATGGCTTCGATCTCAAAAAGTGCTCCACCCGGCAAAGCAACTACCTGGATTGTAGAGCGGGCAGGGGGCTCGCTGGAGAAAAATTCTGCATAGATCTGGTTTACTGCGGCAAAATCAGCGATGTTAGTTAGAAAAAGAGTGGTTTTTACAACCCGATCAAGAGAGGAACCACCAGCTTCAATCAGCGCCTTAGTGTTGATAAGTGCTTGTCGCGCTTCGGCTTCCACTCCTCCTGATCTGAGCTTGCCCGTTTGAGGATCCAGGCCAATTTGACCAGAGATAAACAGAAAATCACCAATTCGAATGGCTGGCGAATAAGGCCCGATTGGCTTGGCTCCCAGGTCTGGAAACACCACATGTTTTTTCGAAGATGCCATTATTGTCTCCTGACGATTTATTGAAAGATGGCCGTGCGCGCCCTATATTGCAGGGCTTCGGCCAGATGGTTGGGCGCGATCTGGGCGGCCCCGGCCAGGTCGGCAATGGTGCGGGCCAGCTTAATTACGCGGTGATAGCCGCGAGCGGTTAGTTGCATTTGGCTCATCGCTGATTTGATCAACGCCGACCCTTCCTCATTAAGGCTGCAAAACTTGCGCACTTCGGCTACGCCCATATCGGCATTGTGATGCACATAGCCCTTACCAAAGCGCTCTCGCTGCATTTGGCGAGCGGCCTCTACCCGGCCGCGCACAGTTTCAGAAGGTTCCCCCAGGCGATCGTCGCTCAATTTTTCGTAGTTGACCCGCGGCACCTCCACGTGGATATCGATTCGGTCGAGGAGGGGGCCGGAAAGGCGTTTCTGATAGCGAGTGATCGTACTGGAGGAGCAGGTGCAGGCTTTCACCGCGTCGCCATAATAGCCGCACGGGCATGGGTTCATCGCGCCAATCAGTTGGAAGTTAGCAGGAAAGGTTAACGAACCCTGGGCGCGGCTGATCGTGACCATTTTGTCCTCGATTGGCTGGCGCAATACCTCAAGGACGCGCGGCCCGAACTCCACGATCTCATCGAGGAACAGGACACCCATATGAGCGAGAGAGATTTCGCCTGGCTGCGGCCAGTTCCCTCCGCCAACTAAACCTGCGTTGGAGATGGTGTGGTGTGGGGCGCGGAACGGCCGGGTGTGAATGAAAGGGCGGTTATCAGGCAGCTTGTCTGACACCGAATAGATGCGGGTGACATCCAAAGCTTCATCAACGCTTAGTTGGGGTAGGATGCCGGGCAAGGATCGAGCCAGCAAGGTCTTACCCGCCCCCGGAGGGCCAACCATGAGCATGTTGTGGCCGCCCGCGGCGGCCACCTCCAGAGCGCGTTTCACTTGCTCCTGGCCTTTAACCTCGCGTAGGTCCGGATAGATCTCGTCGGGGACGGATATTTCTTTTGGCTTGGCCTGATGCGGTTGGATAATGGTTTGGCCGATTAGATGTTCATAAAGCCCACGCAACGAAGCGATGGGTAGGATCTCCAGATCGGGTATTAAGGCTGCTTCGTCGGCATCGACCGCTGGGACAAACAAGCGGCTAATGGCTTGTTCGCGCGCCAGGGCTGCCATGGGCAGCACCCCGCGCACGTGGCGCACGCTGCCGTCTAGCGAAAGTTCCCCTAGAACGAGGGCGCCGTCCAAGCTTTGGGCTGGGATCTGGGCGCTGGCGATCAGGATCCCCAGAGCGATAGGTAAGTCGTAAACCGGGCCGGCCTTGCGGACCGTGGCGGGCGCCAAGTTGACGGTGATGTGTTTGCGCGGGAAGGACAATTCCGAATTAGTGATCGCTGATTGGACCCGTTCGCGGCTCTCTTGCACAGCCGCGTCCGGCAGCCCCACGATGATGATCTTGGGTAAGCTCCGCCGCAGGTCAACTTCAACCTCAACCACCACCCCATCCAGACCAACGACGGCACAAGAATACACCCTGGCAAGCATTGGCTAAGTGTAGGTTGGCAAGCAGTGCTTGTCAAATCTGTAACGACGCAGCCACTTAGTTCTCTTGAGGATAGAATTGTAAGGTGGGTTTTTCAAGGCGAGAATTCCTAAAGTTTGCCTCTTTGTCTGCTGTTGCGCTAACGGCAGGTCACTTACCTCGTCTTTCTAAGGAGGCGGCGGGTCTTATCGGCCGAGTGGCCTATGAATCTATCAGCGTGTTCGACCTTCCTAAACTCAATGCAACCACGATCGGATACCGCTTCCGTGATGAGCTGTTAAATGTCCAATTCCCCCTAAATCCCTTAACCGGGCCAGCCTATAATCCTCTGTGGTATCGTATTTCAGAGGGGTATGTGCATGCCGGCCTCATCCAGCCAGTCAAGATTGAATACAATCAGCCGCTTGATACGGTGCCGGAACAAGGACAATTATTCCGACTCACTATTCCATTCGCGCAGCCATACAACTATTCCAGCCAAGAAGGCTGGCTGCCAGAACCTCTTTTTCTGCTCTACTACAGTTCAAACCATTGGGTCACAGCCGTTGTCGAGGGGCCGGATGGCGAAGCCTGGTACCAGATCACCGAATCATGGGAAGGGGTCCAATACTATGCAAAGGCGTCCCATTTGCAGCTCATTCCCGACGGTGACTATTCCCCAATTTCCACGGAAATCCCTGCCAGTGAGAAGCGTATAGAAATTTCACTGGCTTTGCAGACCCTGACTGCCTTCCAAGGCGACCAGATCGTATTGCGCACCCCGATCTCCTCGGGGGTGCGCAACACGGGGGCCGGCGGGCTGCCCACCGAAACTCCTAAAGGCAGTTTCAATATCAACTCTAAATTGCCGGCCAAATACATGGGAGACAACCGCCTAACGGATACCCTGGGTGACCGCTATTTGCCCGGTGTGCCTTGGACCGCTTTTTTTGCAGAGGGTGGCTATGCAATTCACGGAGCCTACTGGCACAATAACTTTGGCGCGCCGATGAGCCGCGGCTGCGTCAACATGCGCCCCCACGAGGCGCAATGGCTGTATCGGTGGACGACTCCGGTGGCTGAAGTGGGGGAGTGGGAAGCCCGCGGCTTCGGAACCCGCGTGATTATTAGCTGAATTCATTTAAACGTTTCTTGCTAAGATGCTGTGGTTAAATGGGGCGAGACAAGAAAGTTGATATTACAGAATTTCCTCCCGAGATCGTTTAACCGAATTTTAGATCATTGAATACTTCGAGTCTTCCGAGGGAAACACAGACTTTACCTGGACCTCAGAGATTTAGATTATCCGGGATTTATTTTGTAACCTTTTTTGCATATTCGGCCATTTTGCCTTATATAGCTCTCTACTACTCCTCTATTGGGTTTACAGGAGCGCAGATTGGGGCACTGTTAGGTCTTGGGCAAATCCTCAGCCTTTTTGCTACCCCATTTTGGACGGGTGTAGCTGACGCAACTAAGCGCCACCATTTGGTATTGGTAGGGGGCATTCTTGTTTTGCTCGCTGGGTACGCCGTAATCCCCCTGCTGGGTTCCTTCACCCAGGTCCTAATCGCAGTTGTTCTGATAGCGCTGTTATCGTCCCAGGTTATCTCTTTGCAAGACAGCGCCACGTTGCACATGTTGGGGGCTCGGCGGGACTTGTATGGCCGCCTTCGATTATGGGGCACAGTGGGGTGGGGAGTTGGCGCCCCTTTATTTGGCCAGTTATTCGATAAATATGGGTTGGTTTGGATGTTCTGGAGTTATAGCATTCTAATGGCGGTCAGTTTGCTCCTGGTCAACAAGCTGGAATTTGACCGCACCACGCGATCTGCATCAGTCTTCTCTGGGTTACGGGAACTGGTTCGGAATTCGCGCTGGATGTTGTTTCTATTGATATCATTCCTGGCTGCGCTCGGCATGGCGGCTCATAATAGTTACTTATCCCTCCTGGTACAGGATTTAGGAGAGGTGGGCCAAACGGTTTTCGGCTTAGTGATCCCTGCGACCACGATCGTAGGCATTGTTCTCCTCATTTCCACTTTATGCGAACTCCCAGTTATGTTTTTCTCGAATAACCTGCTACTACACTTTGGGGGTCGAGGGTTGCTGGTTGCCAGTCTGGCAGTGGTTAGCTTGCGCAATCTGCTTTATGTTGTTAGTACGAACGCCCTGCAAGTATTTGCAATACAGATCCTGCACGGGTTCACCTTCGCCGCCTTGTGGGTGGCCGGTATCGATTTTGTTGCGCAAAATGCGCCAATGGGATTGAAAGCCACCGCCCAGGGGCTATTTAACACTGTTCTGATTGGATTTGGGTTTGCCACAGGTAATTTACTCAGCGGCATATTGATTGATCTGATAGGGGTGAGGGGTATGTTTGCTGCGACCAGTGTGGTGGTTTTCCTTGGTTTGGTACTTGTATTGAGCTTGGACAAGTTGTTCCGTATCTTTAGATGATTGCCCTTTACAAGAAATAACCGCTGAGATAAAATCAGTTTTTCGTTGTGAAATCAGTAACAATACGCCGGAGTACCCTTGACTGAGCAAATACCCCAAACGCCTGGATTAGCGAAAAAAGATTCGGTTAGCGGCAAAGTCGTAAAAACGACAATGGCAGGAGCAGTGATTGATATTGGCGCGGGGAAAATGGGCGTAATTCCAATATCGCAATTGCGTAAAGAGCCCGTCCGTAGGGTTGAGGATGTGGTCAAGGTTGGCGACCAGGTGGAAGCCTGGGTGCGCCGCGTGGATGCTGAGCAAGGCCGCATCGAACTGACCATGATCAAACCCTTGGGTTTGGAATGGCGTGATATTAAAAAAGACATGGCGATCAAGGGTAAAGTGACCAAGCTCGAGAAATTCGGCGCCTTTGTAGATCTGGGCGCGGAGCGGCCAGGGCTGCTCCATGTGAGCGAAATGTCGCATGATTACATACGCCGGCCGGAAGACGTCGTCAGCCTCGGGCAGGAAGTAGAAGTGAAGGTTCTTGAAGTTGACCGCCGCAAAAAACAAATCAAATTAAGTATGAAAGCCTTGGTGTCGCAGCCTTCGGCAAAGGCTATCCTGAAACCTGAACCTGAACCGGACGCCGAAGCCGAACCGGCGAAGCCAGCCCCAACTGCCATGGAAGTTGCCCTGCGAAGAGCTATGTCGGAAGACAAGGAACATGAGACCGCTAAAAAGGGGAAAGCTGCTCCTCGGAATGAGACTTCCTCAGTCATGGAGGATATTCTCTCTCGTACCTTGGAGAACCGCGAGAAACCTCGCTAGGCTGAAAACGGATCTGGGTAATTCAAACCTCTGAAATAGGTGCAGATTTGAAAAAAGGGAAGAATTTCGCTTTTTGAGCGATGCCAATTCCGCAACGTCTGGTGGAGCTGATTCCGCACGCTAACAAGGCTGGCGGCCTCTCGGTCTGTTTTACCCACTGGCTAAATTCTACACCATTTACCAGTAGCGGAGTATTGGCTGGGCCGCTTTGGTACAATTACGGTGAATATTCAAATGTACTCTCTTCTAGTCAGGAACCAGGAGTAAAACATGCGTTTTGCTGGATGGGAATTAATCGTTATTTTGATCATTGTGATCCTCGTGTTTGGGGTGGGGCGGATCAGCAAGCTGGGCGAGGATTTGGGGGCTGGCATCCGCTCCTTTCGCAAGAGCCTTTCAGGTGAAGACGAACCAGAAGACAAAAAGGATAAGTCATAAACCCTCTCAATTCCTATAAACAGGTATTGATTTACCTACCTGTTTAGAGTAAAGTTAGCTCTAACTAATCTTCCTCAGGAGGAACAAGGTATGAAACGCTTTTACGTCATCTTATCGGTTTTTGTCCTCAGCAGCCTTTTGCTTTCCGCTTGTGGAGCCCCTCCCAATCCAGAAGGGTGTTTGGGCACCGCGGCCGACGCCATAGTAGATCTCGACTGTCGAGAGGTCACAATTGCCATCGAAAATGCTTACCTGCCCTTCAATTACATTGATGAAGTTACGGGTGAGCCTGGCGGTTGGGATTACGTTGTCTGGGATGAGATCTGCACCCGCTTGCATTGCAAACCCGTCTACGTTGAAGCTGCCTGGGAAACCATGATCCAGGCCGTGGCCGACGGCCAATACGACGCGGCTGCCGACGGCATTACCATCACCGCCGATCGGGCTGAGATCGTCGACTTTTCCATTGGCTATGTGGCTATCGAACAGCGCTTGCTGGTTCGCATTGACGAAACTCGCATTGAGAGCATCGAAGACATCGTGGCTGACGAAAGCCTTAGGCTAGGTACCCAGACCGGAACGACTAACTACGAGACGGCCCTTGGTTACCTGCCCGCCGAGCGCATCCAGGCCTTTGAGCAGTTCCCCTTTGCGGTTCAGGCTTTACTACCCCCCGGCGACATTGATGCTGTGATCATCGACGAAACGGCCGGCCAAGGTTACATAGGTGCTAACGCCGAAGACCTCAAGCTGGTTGGTCCCTCGATGTCAAGCGATGAGTTGGGTTTCATCTTTCCTCCGGGCAGTGATCTGGTCGACCCTGTAAATCAAGCCTTGGAAGCCATGATGGCCGATGGTACTTTGAATGAATTCAATGCCATCTACTTCGGACCTGATTTCAACTGCGACTACACAGACACCGGCATCACCTGCGGCGGATAGCAACCCGTTTTCCTAGCGTGATATCAAAGAACGCGGTGCAGATTCTGCACCGCGTTTCTTAATCAAAGGAGATCGCCCTGTCCCTAGACCCCCTTGCTGAAAGTGCTCAACGTGGTGCGCCTTCGTTGGAGCGACAGCGCGATCCACTGACTGGGCGTCTCTCCGGTTTCCCCTGGTGGTTTGTCGCAATTGTCCTCATCCTGGCCTGGGGAGCCTATTTTGTTCTGACGACAGCAGATTATCGTCAGGCCTTTGATTTCATCGTTCAGGGCATCCGCATCACTGTCGAAACTACTGTCTACGCCTATGTGATTGCCTTGGTCATCGGTCTGGTGATGGGCCTTGGCCGGGTTTCGCGTAACTTGATCTTTAGAAACTTCGCCAGGTTTTATGTGGAGGTCGTGCGCGGCATTCCCATCCTGGTGCTGATTTTTTACGTGGCTTTTGTCGCCAGCGTGGACGCGGCTACTGCTCTCGGCTTAGACGCCAGGGGTCTCTCTCTCCAATCCCGCGCCGTGGCTGCGTTAGCCGTCACCTACGGAGCCTTCCTGGCTGAGATATTCCGGGCGGGCATTCAATCTATCGGGCGCGGCCAGATGGAAGCAGCTCGTTCCCTGGGTATGAGTTACGGCCAGGCCATGCGCCACATTATTTTGCCCCAGGCAGTGCGCAACGTGCTCCCGGCCTTGGGAAACGATTTTGTTTCCATGCTGAAAGACTCTTCTCTGGTTTCGGTGTTAGCGGTTCGTGATATCACGCAAGTGGCTCGCCTCCACGCCGGTTCCACCTTTCGTTTCCGCGAGTCTTTCACGATATTGGCGCTCCTATATCTCAGCATGACCCTGGTGCTGTCCAGCGTGGTGCAATGGCTTGAGAGGCGTTTGCATGTCAGCCAAAAATAATCCGATCATCGAGATCAAGAACCTTTATAAATACTTTGGGGCCGTGGAAGCGCTGCGCGGCGTCAGCCTTACTGTTGACCCTGGAAAAGTGGTCGTGATCGTCGGTCCCAGCGGTTCAGGAAAGTCCACTCTGCTGCGCTGCATCAACCACCTTGAAGTAGAGACTGCCGGAGAAGTCTGGGTCGATGGAAAGCGGCTTAATGAAAAGAACAAAAATATTAATGTCATCCGGGCTGAGATCGGCATGGTTTTCCAGCTATTCAATTTATTCCCGCACCTAACCGCGCTAGATAACATTATTTTGGCACAGCGTGTGGTACGCAACCGCAGCCGGGACGAAGCTCGGGCGACCGGCCTGGAGCAACTAAAGCGGGTGGGCATAGTCGAAAAGGCTGACGTATACCCAGGGCAGCTCTCCGGAGGCCAGCAACAGCGGGTAGCCATCGCCCGGGCGCTGGCGATGGATCCAAAGATCATGCTCTTCGACGAGCCCACCAGCGCTCTGGATCCCGAGATGATCAAAGAGGTCTTGGACGTCATGCTTGCGCTGGCTAAAGAGGGCATGACCATGGTCGTAGTGACCCATGAGATGGGCTTTGCCCGTGCCGCAGCTGACCGGGTCATTTTCATGGATTACGGGTTGATCGTGGAAGAAGGCAGCCCGGACCAGCTATTCAACCAGCCAGAACACGAGCGCACCAAGCTGTTTCTCTCGCAGATCTTGCACCATTAGCCCCCTTGTCCAGATAGATGCCCGCAGAGTTTAGGTTGTTGACCGAAATAGGCTAACTCCTTATAATAGTGAACCAATTTAGAAAGAATTCACCAAAGGAGGTGGACCTTTACTCCCAATTTTGAGGTTTTTTTCGTCAATTTTCTAAGGAGAAGAAAATAGGAGCTTCTATGTATAAAGCTAAACTGAATTTACTTTTTGGTGTTGTGGTCGCCCTCGGCCTCATCCTTGCGGCCTGCGCGCCCGCCATCCCAGTTGCGGATCGCGGCGAATTCGCCGCATTGGCGGAGTTCGAAGGCATCTCGCTGGACGCTGGCAGCTGCGATTATGGCGGGAAGATCCTGTCCATCAAAGCAGTGGATGAGCTGACCGTGGAATTCACGCTCTGCCGCCCGGATCCTGCTTTCCTGGCCAAGGTCGCCTTTACACCCTTCGGCATCCAGCCGGAGGAGTACCTCGCCTTCACCGGCGGCGGGGGGGATCTTCTCTTCCAACCCGTCGGCACTGGCCCGTACGTGCTAACCGAGTGGGCGCGCGGTGAGCAGATCGTTTACACCGCTTTCGATAGTTACTGGGGCGCAAAAGCCCCTGCCCAAACCACCACTCTTCGTTGGCTGTCGGAAGGCGCAGCTCGTCTACAGGAGCTGCAAGCTGGTACAGCTGATTATGTAACCAGCATCAGCCCATCCGACATCGCAACGGTTGAAGGCGATTCCAATCTTCAGCTGATCGCCCAGGATAATCCGAACATTTTGTACTTCGGGTTCACCAATACCTTTCCGCCTTTTGACAATGTGCTTGTTCGCCAGGCCATCGCCATGGGCATCGACCGTCAGCGCATCGTAGATAACTTCTACCCCGCCGGCTCGGAAGTTGCCTCTCACTTCACGCCTTGTTCCATTACTAACGGCTGCGAAGGCGACGCTTGGTACGATTTCGATCCCGAGGCAGCTCGCGCCCTTTTGGCCGAAGCACTCGGGCACCCCAATGGGTTTGAGACAACCATTTACTATCGCGAGGCTTCCCGACCGTACGTTTTGGAACCAACCCGTATAGCAGTGGAGCTTCAGACCCAACTGGCTGAGAACCTGGGGATTACCGCCGAAGTCGTGGTGATGGAATCTGGCGAGTTCATTGATGCCTCCACTTCTGGACAGTTGGATGGTATTCACTTGCTGGGCTGGGGCGCAGATTACCCGCACGTAACCAACTTCCTGGACTTCCACTTTGGTGAAGACAATCCGCAGTTTGGCGCGGCGCACCCTGAGATCTTTGAGCCTCTGCTCGAAGCTTCTTCCATTGCCGACACAGCCGCTGCAGCTCCGCTGTATGCTGAAGCCAACAACGCCATCAAAGAGCTGGTGCCCATGGTGCCGATAGTTCATGGGGCTGTTGTGCATGCTGCCACTGCCAGCCTGGGTGGAGCCTACTACCCACCCTACGGCGCTCCGCAGTTCTACAAGCTTGATCCAGGTGATGAGGATCTGGTTTATATCCAGAACGCCGAACCCATCAGCTTGTTCTGTGCTGACGAGACCGATGGCGAGTCGTTGACCGCCTGCCAGCAAGTTGTTGAAACCTTGCTGGAGTATGCTGATGACTCCGGAGATACGGTTCCCGAACTGGCGACCTCTTGCGAAAGCAATGCGGACTCCACCGTTTGGACCTGCCACCTGCGTGATGGCGTCAAATTCCATGATGGTTCGGACTTTGATGCGGACGACGTGGTGGCTTCCTTCGCAGTGGGCTTGGATGCTGCCAATCCCTACCACGTTGGAAATACCGGCAGCTTCGACTATCCTGCTTATCTGTGGGACGGCTTCATCAACGCCCCCGCGGAGTAGTAACACTCAGATAACGATCTGAGAAAACGATTTTAGTAAGACGATCCGCGGGATGAGTCAGGCGCATAAATCGGCCTTGCCCATCCCGCGGCGTCTTATTTTTTACCTTTAGACATGCTGCAATACGTCATCCGTCGCTTCCTCCTGGCGATCCCCGTGATTTTCGGGATCCTGATCGTCACCTTTGCGATTGCGCGCCTGATTCCCGGAGACCCTTGTCGTTCGGCGCTGGGCGAACATGCCACCGACGCCGCCTGTGATGCATTTGCCGCACGAATGGGCCTGGATCAGCCCATTCTGGTCCAACTCGGTATTTACGTTGAAAATATCTTGCTTCGTGGGGACTTTGGCGAATCGATTCGATTTAGCATCCCGGTTTCACAGCTGATTATTGAACGGCTTCCGGTCACCCTGGAACTAGGCACCGCAGCTATCCTGTTGGCCGTGCTTATCGGGGTGCCTGCTGGGGTACTGTCTGCGGTTAGACGCAATTCCACCACGGACGTAGTGACCATGATCG
>CAZNFL010000022.1:23317-43396 GCA_964572455.1 uncultured Anaerolineaceae bacterium | reverse complement strand
TTCGGCATAGAGATAGCCATTCTCTTTAAGTGCCAGGAACACGGATTGCGCCACCTTGAAATGATTCTCTGTGTGCGTGCTGGTGAACAGATCGTAGGTCAGGCCGAGGCGCTGGAAGAGGTCGAGGAAGCGCGGCTGGTAGCGTTGGTAGACCTCCTCTGGGCTCAGGCCTTCGGCGTCAGCCTTCACCGTGATGGGTGTGCCGTGGGCGTCCGAGCCGGAGACCATCAGCACGTTGTCCCCGCGCAAGCGGTGATAGCGGGCAAAGATGTCGGCGGGCAGGTAGGAGCCGGTCAGGTTGCCGACGTGGATATCGGAATTGGAATAGGGCCAGGCTACGGCGACAAGAATGTGATCAGGCATGATGGTTCCTTTGGATTGTAGTCCAGAATTCAAGAGGTCCTCAGCAAATAATTCATGTCACGCTGAGCCCTTCACTTCGTTCAGGATAAACTCCGCGAAAAGAGTCCATATGGAGAATTCTTAACAATCAAGCTTGATGTAAAAACGAGGCTTAAGGATGGATTCTTCGCGGCGTCACGGCAGCCTTTGGCCGCCTTACTTGCTCAGAATGACACAGCATGCTGGGATTGACGTCGGACGTTTTGATGTTAAAACACGAACCAGGTGTGCCAAAACGGATCGATCAGTATAAAGAAGATCCCCCAGCCCATGCCCAGGATACAGCCAGCCACCACGTCGCGCGGAAAGTGGGCGCCTACGTACATGCGCGTGATGCCCACCGCCACGGCCGTGCCAAACAGGGCGATGGTCAGCGGCAGTTCTGCCTGCCATTGAAAATTGAGCAGGGTCATCAGGAAAAAAGCTTGCGAAGTGTGCCCGCTGGGGAAGGAGCGCCCCGGCGCTCGCCAGCCGATCACGCGTGCCTCGGCGTGGATCAAATACGGCCGCGCCCGGTTGGTAAGCTCCTTCAGGCCCTCGACTAACAAGGCCATCGAAAGCGTGCCCAGCACGATCTCCAGCGCCAGGTTAGCTTGCCGTATCAGCAGCAGGCCCGCGGCCAGCAACAGCGCCGTCCAGCCGCCGCCGATCTGGGTGATCACCCACATGGCCCGGTCCAGCCATTTGGGCCGGAAGCCCCACAGGTTGACGAAAAGGAAGACCCGGTTATCAATTTTTTGGCCGCGCGCCCACAGCAGCGAGAGGCTCAATAGGGTGAATAAAAAGATGGCCAGGATGAAGCTGCGCCGCGCCACGAGGGCAACCAAGATCTCGCGGCGTTGCCCGGCGGGCAGCCAGATGAGAAACGAAACAATGGCCAGCACCAAGCCAATAGCGACAAGCGGCCGGCGGTAGACGGAAACGCGCCGTACGAGCTCGGAGGGCGTGAGAGGTTGGTTGGGGGTTCTATCCATTGTCCATTTTGGTCAGTTCGGCAACTTCGCGTCTGCGCGGCCCAGTTCCTTTGACGGTGTTGGCCATGACCCGCAATGCTTCGGGCTGCACCTTGATCCTAATCTGGCTGGCGGGAAGCGGCCGGCCATCCGCATTGGTGCCCATTTGGGGCAGGGTGCTGATCTTTACGCGGCGCACGCGAAAGTGCTTCACAGTCTCGTCGTTGATCTCGCCGCTCAGATATCGTATCGCATAATTCAATAAACCTATCTTGCTTAGTTCTGTGAAGACGAATACGTTCAGCTTGCCATCCCTGAAAGACACGGTGCGGTTGATGCGGAAATTTCGCCCGATATAAGGCATATTGGCTACCACCACGGAAAAGGCGCTTAAGCTGACTGGTTTTTTATGGTCCATCTCCAGGGTTACCAGCGAAGGGGTGGAGGCCGCAAATGTGGAGATCACCTCGCCTGCTTTGAGGATCTCGCCGCGCCGAAAATCATCAGCTGGCGGGAAGATATCTGAGATCAGGCCGAAGGTGGCCATCTCGAGAAAATAACGTTTCGTCCCGCCGCCGCGCGCGTGACCAAGATCGATCTTCACGCGCCGCCCTTCGCGCAGCACGGCCACTGCTTCGTCCAGGTTGCGCGGGATGCGCAAGTTGATCGCCAGGTTATTGGCTGTGCCGGTGGGCAGGATGCCCAGCGTAAGGTGGGTGCCGGCCAACTCAGCGGCCACGCTGTCGATGGTTCCGTCCCCGCCTGAGGCGACGATGAGTTGCGTACCATCCTTAAGCGCGCGCTTGATCAGCGTCTTCATCCCGGCTTCATCGTCCCAGATGTGCACTTCGGGGTGCATGTTGTGCTTTTGCATGTGGGCCAAAATATCCATTAGTTGGCGCGGAGACTTGCCTGTCTTGCCAGCGGTTGGGTTAAAGATGAGCTTAACGCGCAGGGGTTTCTTCTTTCTTAGGCTGTTCATGCGGCAAACTTGGTCCTCTTGGCTTGAATTATCCCTTAATTCTTCTTATTCATCTGGCTGGTTCTTGGATAAAAAATTACCCTTCGACGGATAAACGTATCTCCCTGAGGGGACGTTATAATGGGTAAGATTGCGCCGTAAGGAACAATCTAAAAACTATGTCTGAAGCGGTGAAAACCTCCGAAATTTTGGTCCTCAGCCAGGCAGCTGTGGCCAAGATCTCTGACCTTATTGTGACCCGCGGCAAACCCGGCCTGGCGGTGCGCGTCGCCATCCGCGGCAAGCTGCCGGGCGGCGGCTACCAGACCGAATTCAAGTTTCAAGAGCGTTCGGATGCTGGCGAGGCTGACCTGGTTCAATCTACTGGAGACTTTGAGTTGCTCTTCGACCCCGAGGTTGCGGCCAAGGTGCAAGGCGCCAAAGTGGATTTCGACGAGCAGCGCTTTTCGGCAGGCTTCAATATTGAATATCCGCCGCGCAATCCTTTCCCGCCCGGCCTGGAAGCTAAGCGGGACTGGACCGATCCGCTGGCCCAAAAGGTGCAGCTAGTCATCGACGAATATATCAACCCGGGCGTGGCGGGGCACGGCGGCTGGGTGCTGCTCAAAGACGTCAAACAGCAGAGCGTCTTCGTGGAAATGGGCGGCGGCTGCCAGGGCTGCGGCATGGCCGCGGTGACCTTGCGCGCCGGCATCGAAAAAGCCATCCTGCAGGCGGTGCCTGAAGTCAAAGAGATCATCGACGTGACCGCCCACGAACAAGGCGAAGACCCCTATTACGCCGCCGAGGCGGCAGGGGCTTCTCCGTTCGCCCAATGAGAGACGGCACCCGCGCGTGCCTGGGCTTCGTGTTCCTGGCCGCCGCGTTGGTGTTGGCGGTGCTCTTCGGCATCGGCGGCTGGGTGCTGGGCGGCGACGCCGGCAGCGGGTTTACGGTGGCTCTGGTCACCTTTGCAATTTTCGCAGCAGCCGCGGCCTATATGTTCATCAGCATCAAAGACTACGCCTGGATCCCGGCGGTGCTGGGCGGCGTATACGCCATCCTGCCGGACCTGCTGATCGGCCCAGCCGACGATGCGGTAGTGCTGGCGGCGGGGGTGGTGATTTCGGCGCTGATCTCCTGGCGGCGCGGGCGGCGTGCGCCGCAGGCCTGATATTCCGATCCCTTCTTTCCTCTTCCCACCGTTGACATGCCGCCTTGCGGGGTGTAGACTGGCAGCGCAATATGGAAGTTGACAGTACTTTAGATTTAGATCCATTACCGAGCAAGCCGTTGCGCGTTGTTCGGCGTATCCGCCCGCACGGAAGGCGGGGCTGTGCCTAACCAGGCCTGACCCGACCTGCCTGCTCCCGGCCGCCGAAAGCGCCGGGTTTTTTGTTTAAGCTTGTGCTACGGCTCGACTATGTCGAGTTCGTAGGTTCGACTATGTCGAGTTCGTAAGCAAGCGGCTGGTTCGTGAGAGGAGCTTTAGATGATCACGATCTACAAGACGGTGGCAGGCAAGCTGGTGGAACAGAAACGGGTGACTGCCGGGGTATGGATTCACGCGGTGAAGCCTGACGAGGAAGAGATCGAGCAGTTGCTGAAGTTTGGGGTGCCGCGCGATGCGATCAATTCTGCGTTGGATATCAATGAATTAGCGCGTGTTGAAAAAGAAGACGGGGTTATGTTCATAATTATTCGCGTGCCGTTTTTTCATGGGGATCAAGTAGACATTCCATATACGACCCTTCCCCTGGGAGTAGTTTCCTCGTCCAAGTGGATCTTGACCATTTGCGGTCAGAGCACAGAGCTGATGCGCGAATCCAGGAAGAACAAAGAACATCCCCTCAACACAAAGAAGCACAATACGTTTATTTTGCATATTCTTTATAATGCAGCCAAGATCTACCTGCAACATTTGAATGACATCAACCATATTGTGGACAATTTAGAAGACCGGCTTTCGGAGTCGATCCGCAATAAGGAATTATTTCAACTCTTGAAGTATCAAAAAAGCCTGGTGTTCTTTTCTACCGCGCTTAAGACGAATTCCCTTATGATCGCGCGCTTGCAGCGGATTAGATTGTTCCAGAAATATCCTGAAGACCAGGATCTGTTGGACGATGTGCTCACTGAGAATCTGCAGGCTATGGAGATGACCAATATCTCAGGAAACATTCTCAGCCAGATGATGGACGCCTTTGCTTCGATGATCTCGAACAATCAGAACAATGTGATCAAAGTGCTCGCATCTGCCACCATTGTCTTAAGCTGGCCCACCATCATGGGAACATTGTATGGGATGAACTTGCTCCTGCCCGTTGCCGATGACCCCAATGCTTTTTGGATAATTTTGGGAACTAGCCTGGCCTTGATGGTTCTTTCGATTATTATTCTGCGTAAGCGAGATTGGCTTTAGCCACGTATTCTCGAAAAAACATAAATCATGAAGACAACTAAATACACGCTTATCTGTCATGCCGAGCCCTTCGCTTCGCTCGAGGGTAAACTCCGCGAGGAATCCCTTTAGTCACTGGAGAACCTTTTTTTTGCCAAAGGGATTCCTCGTCGGCGTTGTTACGCGGGATATTAAATAGTCTGTATTACGCCTCCTCGGAATGACAAGGAGTGGCAAAAACAGAAAGACCGCGTTTCGGGTTCGTGGCCTTTCTGCCTTCGGAGGAGAAGTAGGTGGGTTCAGCGGGGTTTAATTCTGTGATGGGTAAACCCACCCATAACTTACAAGTATTCCTGGCTTAATTCGCTGATTGGTAAGCCCACCCATATAATTTACAAGTATTCTTTGAGTTGGCGCGCCCGCTTGGGGTGGCGCAGGCGGCGCAGCGCCTTGCCTTCGATCTGTCGAATGCGCTCGCGGGTCAGGCCGAACTTTTCGCCGACTTCCTCGAGGGTGTAGGCCCGCCCGTTCTCCAACCCAAAGCGCAGCCGCAGGATGCGCGCTTCGCGCGGGCTGAGCGTTGAAAGCACTTCGTTGACCTTTTGCTCCATCATGTTGAGATAGGCGGCCTGGCTGGGGCTCGGGCTGCTTTCGTCTTCCACGAACATGCCCAGCTCGGAATCTTCCTCGTCGCCCACTGGGCTTTCCAGCGATAGCGGCAGCCAGGAGACCCGCAGCATCCAATCCACTTTGTCGATGTCTTCGTTCATCGCCTCGGCCAGGTCTTCCACGTTGGGTGGGTGGCCCAGCGATTGCTCCAAGGTATGCGCCGTCTTGTATAGCAGGCGGATGCGATCGATCATATGCACAGGCACGCGGATGGTGCGCCCCTGATCGGCGATGGAGCGCGTGATGGTTTGGCGGATCCACCAGGTGGCATAAGTGGAAAAGCGGAAGCCAAGCCGGTAATCGAACTTGGCCACGCCCTTCATTAGCCCCAGGTTGCCTTCCTGGATCAGGTCCAGGAAAGGCACGCCGCGGCCCATGTACTTCTTGGCAATGCTGACCACCAGACGGGTGTTGGCCTTGATCAGGTGCTCGCGGGCCAGGCGGCCATCTTCGATCACCCCTTCATATTCGGCGTGTTTAGCCGGCGGAGTGCTGCCATTCAGCTTGTTCAGTTGGCGCCCGGCCTTCTTGCCGGCTTCGATGCGCTTGGCCAGATCGACCTCTTGCTGCATATTGAGCAGCGGGACGGTGGACATTTCCTTCAAATAGAGGCCCACCGTGTCGATGATCTCGTCTGCCGGCAGCTCATAAGCATCCGGCTGCGCGGGGAGCGCATCGGCGTCGGCCACATCCACCACATCTACATCGGCTTCTTCGGTCTCGGCCCTAGTCAGGTAATGCAAAGATAGACGTTGCAATTCCTTGTCATCGTCCACCAGTGCAAAGGCGTCGGCCGAGACCGCGAATCGGTTTTCGTCGAACAAGATCACCGATTCTTGTTGCTCGTCTAACTGTTTGGGTTGATAGGCCATACTCTCCTCCTCAAGCCGCGCCCGAGTCTATCGAACGCGTCGTGATGGTTACTCTTGGGGATCGATGAGGTCTTTTAGGATCGAAAATTGTGGATTCAAGGAGGACTGCTCGTGCTCGCAGCGTTCTCGATTGCGGTTGGTGCCGCACTCCGGGCACAACCCCCGGCAGTCCGCGCGGCACAGGGGGGTGATGGGCATGTCTAACAGCAGATATTCGCGCCCGATGGGCGCCAGGTCGATCTGGTGATTGGCGGGCAGCAGCAGCTGCGATTCGGTGACCGACCGCTCGTCAAAGGCATACAGTTCGGTGAATTCGGTGGCCACCGGCAGTTCGAACTCATCCAGGCAGCGGGCGCACTCCGCATGCGTGCGGCCGCTGAGGTTGACCTCGGCCACCAGGCCCTGGGGCGTGCGGCCAAAACGGGCTGCGCCGCGCATGGCGCTGATCGTCAGATCAGGCGCCAGCACCATCTCGGCCGCGTCGAATTCGATCGTGCGGCTGTAGCCCACCTCGGCTTTGACAAGGAAGCCGACGTTAATGCGCAGAGGGTTTACATGCTTGATCATGGTTTCAAGGGGGATGATTTCGACGTAAATAATGAGCCTCTTATCAAAGAACCCTTTGCTGGTCATCTTGCAAAGGATTCTGTGAAATTCGCTGAAATTATAACAAAAATTGCAGAATCGGTCAATAAGCAACCGTGAATATGGGCGCTTTGCGACCCATGACCCCCCGCCTTGGTGGCGTGGTACTATTCCGCTTGGAATCGAGTTTAAAAGCTTGGCAAAATTATTACTCGCCACTACAAACCGGGGCAAAATCGAAGAATTGAGCGCGTTGCTGGCAGATTTAGCCGTAAATGTGGTCTCCCCAGCTGACCTAGACCTGGATCTACAAGTCGACGAAAGCGGAGGTACTTACGCTGAGAACGCGGCCCTCAAGGCCGGCGCCTATGCCGCCGCCAGCGGGCTTCCAGCCCTGGCCGACGATAGCGGCCTGGAGGTGGACGCCTTGGGCGGGGCGCCTGGGCTGCATTCCGCCCGTTTTGCTCCACAGCCCGGCGCCACGGACGCTGACCGCCGCGCCCATTTGCTGCGGGCGCTGGTTGGCAAGCCGCAACCCTGGACTGCCCGCTTTCGCAGCACCATCTGCCTGGCCTACGCGGCGCCAAAAGAAGGCGCAGCCAATGGAGTTTCCGGCGTGCTACGCCCGCCTAAGAAACTCCAGACATTTTTCGCGGAAGGTGAATGCCGAGGCCAGATCAGCCCCATTGAGCGGGGGGAGGGCGGCTTCGGCTATGACCGCATCTTCATTGTCGAAGGCCAAGGGCGCACCATGGCCGAGCTAGGCTTGCTGGAAAAGAACCGACTCAGCCATAGGGCTATGGCGATGGCAAAAATGATCGGGACTTTGAAGATACAACTGAACGCTGAAGGCTAGCCGCTGAAAGTTAACTCAACCAATGGAAACATCCAAAATCAGCATCAGCATGGCACCCAGCATCAGGCCGGCGGTGGCCACCCGCGATTGGCCATTGCGGTGTGTCTCCGGGATGATCTCGCTGCTAATCACATACAACATAGCGCCGGCGGCAAAGCCCATTGCATACGGCAGCAGTGGTTGCACCATAGCCACTGCCCAGGCGCCTAATAGCGCCAGGGGGATCTCCACCAGGCCCGAGCGAATGCCGGCGAAGGCCGCATAACTGGTGGAGCCCAGGCCGGCGTTGCGCGCCGAAATAGCCACGGCGAACCCTTCGGGAATATTCTGCAACCCGATGGCCAGCATCAGGGGCAGGGCGATCCCCAGGTCCCCGGACCCGAAGCTGACGCCCACCGCCAGTCCCTCGGGCATGTTGTGCAGCGTGATGGCGATGATGAACAGCCAGACCGCCTTCAGCGCCGTGTTTCCGCCGCCTTCGCGGCCTTT
The DNA here is from genome assembly GCA_964572455.1 of uncultured Anaerolineaceae bacterium. Lineage (GTDB taxonomy): Bacteria > Chloroflexota > Anaerolineae > Anaerolineales > UBA11579 > JAMCZK01. The sequence continues at coordinate 35,208 of CAZNFL010000022.1, read as the reverse complement.
GAACATATGCAAATGGGGGATCCACAGGTCGGCAGCCGCCAGCGCCGCGGCGCCTAAAGCCCAGCCGATCAGCACCGGCGCTATTCCGCCGAAGGCGATGCCAGGCAGGATCAGGCTGGTGAAGCTGGCGGTGAGCATGACACCGGCGGCAAGCCCCAGGCCCAGGTTCAACAACCTGGGCGAAGGCCGGCGCCAGACCAACACCAGCAGCGCGCCGGCCATATTGAATAACGCGATGATCATCCCGCCGGCAAACCCTTGGGCCACCGGGGAACCAAGCGATTGAAAGAATTCAGTAAACATCCTGCCTCTAAAATTAGGTGTGACTAAATAGTAACTAAGGAATTAGCTAAAAATAGGGGCATTTGTCCCAAAAAATAGAGAAGCGCGAATGCGAGACATTTGCGCTTTTTCTCATTGCGAGCGAAGGAAGTCTCTCCCTGCCAATGGTGGAGATTGCCACCCATTTGCTTAGGGCAGGCTCTGGGCTTGCGAAGCAAGCCCCTCCTTGCAATGACGGATCACGTTTGCAGGGGCGGGTTCAGCCCGCTTTTAACCCACTTGAAGTTGAACCTTGCTACTTTTTCCTGGGGCTCTGGAGGAGCAATATCTTTTTCAAGCCATTCTCATTCTAAGGGAGTCCAGTTCATTCGCCGTGCACCTTTATAATGACTACGATGCCAATCCTGGACAAAGACGCCTGGCTGGCGTTGGCCCGCGAAGCTCATTCCCGAACTGCCTTCGGGCTGCTGGGCGGCTCCATCGTCGATGTGGATGAAGATAGCCTCACCATCCACCTGCCGATCTCCGACAAGGTGCTTCAACCTTATGGGATTCTCCACGGAGGCATCAGCCTCTTCCTCATCGAAACGGCTGCCAGCAGCCACGCCTCCTTTGGCACAGACCTTGACGTGGCGCGCCCGGTGGGGGTGGAGATCAACGGCAGCCATTTGCGCTCCGCCACCGCCGGCACGCTGAAGGCGGTGGCGCGCGTGGTGCGCCGCGGCCGCACCCACATCGTGCACGAAGTGGACGTGCTGCTGGAAGAAAGCGGCGACCTTTTGTGCCGTGGGCGCATGACCAACTATTACAAACCGGTGGACAGTTGAGAGCTATAATCATGGTTTAGCTGATCACCTGGAGACAAACTCGTCATGACCTACGAACAAGCCCTTGAAAAACTGGTTGGCGAAGGCGCCATCCGCGTCTTCCGGCTCAGCGACAGCACGGCTTACGTGTATCGCTTCAAAGACAACAAATACGAGGTGCGTACCCTCTCCGCCATCGATGGCGATTGGAAGCTAACCGATACCGTGGTCAGCCGCACCACGGGGCGCAACCCGGATGGCTGGTATCCCGTGCTGGGCATGACAAAGCAAGCCCAGCCCATCCCCTTGGAAGCGGCAAAACAAAATCCAGGCTATTCGCGGATCAGCCTGCGCCAGTGCTACACCTGCAAACAATTCAAGCCCGAGGCCGAGTTTGAGCGCCCCGGTAACCAGCATCGCAACTGGGAATGCAATGAATGCTATGCTCGCCGCCAGCGCGAGCTGGCTGCCTACACAAAGATAACCGGCCTGCGCAAGGGAGACGTCCTCGATCGCGAGACGCTGGCCTCTCCGCCGCCCCCGCAAGGCAAGATCTAGTCCCGTGTTGGTGCGAAAAGGTGTAGCGAGCATGCTGGGGGCTGCCGGGTTTGTCTTTTTCCTGCAAGGCACCGGTTTGTTTACCCAATATCGAAGTTCCATGAACAACGAACCGATCTGGGCAGTGATCGGGATCGGCTTGCTGATCGGGGGCCTGGCGCTTTGGCCGAGAACAAAAGTTTAGTTCGCTCCCTCCAAGTTTCATTCAGAGGCGGGAGACTCCTCGTAAAAATCGCTCACTCTTTTTGATGATATATTTCACCGTCACGCCCGGAGAAGAGTCCGAAACAGTTTTTATCCTGCGCCAGCGCTTTTCGGAGGAGATATGAAGGTCCGCCAATCGTTTATATTTTTACTCGTTGTCAGCGCGCTGCTCTTGCAGGCATGCGGTCCAAGTGCTGAGGACGCCGTTGCCACCGCCATTGCCCTAAGAGATTTGCAGGAAGCCGCGACCGCCGCGGCCGGAGGTGGCGGTGATAGCGGTGGTGAGGTTGCAGTTGCAACAGACACCCCGCAGCCTGGTGTGCCTGCGGACACGGCCACGATCACACCCACATTTACCCCATCCATTCCTTATGTTTCGGTAAGCGCCGACACCAACTGCCGCACAGGCCCCAGCCAATTCTACGGCTACGTTACAACCATCACCATTGGGCAGCAGCTGGAAGTGGTGGCGGTATTCCCCAATTCCGACTATGTAATAGTGAAGCGGCCGGATGGCAACGGAAACTGCTGGTTGTGGCTGCGCTATGCGAGCACCACCGATTTCAGCGCTTACAACCTTCCCACGGCCACCCAGCCGCCTACTCCTTTCCCAACCGCCACAACTACAAACACGCCGGTTGCCTTTGATTGGGATGGTACCTGGAGCACATGGTATGATGGCAGCCCCTATACAATTGCTATAAATCAATCTGGCAATTCGATCAGCAGCAGCTTTTCGTCAGGTGCAGACACTGTGACCATCTCGGCTTCGCTCAGTGCCAATCATCAAGTCGCCACCGGAACTTATACAGTGAGCGGTGGGGGAGGTTCGGGAAACATCCAATGGCAGATCAAATCGGGCAACCTGAATCAGTTCATCGGTAGCGCGTCTTATGGAGGCAGTACGGTTGCGGTGTGCGGGGCCCGCGGCGGCGCCTCTATGCCCAGCCCCTGTCTGTGGCCGTAAGCAATCGAACCAAGCGTCACAAACGGGCAGCCATTCGGCTGCCCGTTTTTTCTTGATGTATACTTGTGGCAAGTCCGGCCTTTGATGCCAAACTCCGGACGCAAATTTAGGCAATCGTCGGAGGAGATATGAAAGTTCGCCAGGTGTTATTTTTCTTGATTGTCAGCAGCGCACTGCTCTTGCAGGCATGCGGTCCAAGTACTGAAGACGCAGTTGCCACCGCTCTTGCCTTAAGAGATCTGCAGACCGCCGCAGCAAGCGGTGGCGAGGGAGGGGGTGGTGGTAGTGTCGCTTCAGACACTCCACAGCCACCTGGCGTCCCAACCGACACACCGACCATTACCTTAACCGCTACTTCGTCCACCCCATATGTTTCGGTGAGCGTTGATACGCACTGCCGCAGCGGCCCGCGAGTAGATTATGCGCTGCTCACCACTATCCTGATCGGGGAGCAGGTCGTGGTATTGGCCACCTTCCCAGGAGCGGATTATGTGGTTGTGCAGCGGTCAGGCGGTTCAGGGTCCTGCTGGCTATGGCTGAAATACGCCACCGTCACGGACTTCAGTGGATACAACCTGCCGATAGCAACGCAACCGCCCACCTCCACGCCGACCAGGACGCCATCACCCACCTACACACCCTCTCCGACCTACACTCCGTCACCGACCCCGTAAGCTAGGTCGCAAGGTCTTCTCAAAGGTTAGGCGAGGAATGCTGTACTTCGCCTGACCTTTGATTTATACTAACTGGAAACCGGCAGCCGGTTGTGCCTTAGGACGCGGAGGAGATATGAAAGTACGCCAGATATTATTTTTCTTGTTGGTTAGCAGCGCTTTGCTGTTGCAAGCGTGTGGCGCAACCACAGAATCGGCGGTGCAGACCGGCGTGGCTCAGACCTTACAGATCGCTGAGCTGCAAACGGCCGCGGCCGGCGGGGGGGGCGGTGGTGTAGTGGCTTCGGATACCCCGCAGCCACCCAGCGTGGCCACAGAAACCCCTACCATCACCCTCACGCCCACCTCATCAATACCTTACGTATCCGTTGCTGAGAACACGAACTGCCGCACCGGCCCCAGCAGCAATTATGGCTTCGTGACCTTGATCACTACGGGCGTGCAGCTGGAAGTGCTCAAGATCTTCAACTCGGCCAATTACGTGGTGATCCGCAACCCGAATGGTTCAGGCGATTGTTGGCTGTGGTTGCAATATGCCACTCCGGCGAATTTTGCCGCCTACAATTTGCCCGTGGCCACGCAACCGCCTACGCCAACCAACACAGCCACGCCCACTCCTTCCTATATCTGGGATGGGGACTGGACCACCTCGGTAAACGGCGCCATTTGCAGCATGGCACTGACCGAGAGCGGTAATACGGTCAGTGGCAGTTATACCTGCCCGACATATACAGGTACTGTTACCGGGACGTTAAGCGCCAATCGGCGCACACTATCCGGCACGTGGACCACAATCGGAAGCGGTTCTTTCACCTGGCAGCGCAAGACGGTCAACACGAACCAATTCGTGGGTAACTGGGATGGTACCGAATACTGGTGCGGGGCGCGGGACGGCGCTTCCCTGCCTGATCCTTGCTTTGGACCGTAGACCTCAGATCCTGTAGCTGAATAAGCATGCGGGCGGCCTGGAAATGGGCCGCCCGCTTTTTGTTGCGTACCAGGCATGCTTCTTGTATAGTCCCTGATTATGCCTATAAATATAAAGTCAATTTCCAGTCGTAAAGTTCTGGTCGCGGCCATGGTCGGCCTTGCCATTTTTGGCGCTGCCTGTGTACGCAGCGCGGCCTCTTCGGATGAAGAATTGGCCGCCCTGGCGACCGAACAGGCCATCCAAACCGCCGATGCCGAGATCCAAGCCACGCTTGAAGCGCTGCTCGGCTCCGCTACGGTGGCGGCCCCAACCGCTACCCTGGAGGCCACCAGCGAACCAATCGTCACCGCAACGGCTACTTTAGAGGAAGCTCAGCTCACTGAACTAGCTGCTCTCCAAACGGAAGCCGCCGCCAGCCCCACCGCGGAGAGCACTAAGGAGGCGAAGCCCACCAAGACGGAGACACCCGACCCCACCAGCACCCCTTGTTATGGGGCCCGCTATGTTTACGATGAGACCTACCCGGATGGCACCCGCGTCGATCCCGGGCAGTCCATGCAGAAGACCTGGCGACTGCAAAATGTCGGCACCTGCGATTGGACCGCCGGGGAATATGAGCTTATTTTCGTCGCCGGCGACCGCATGGGCGGGCAAAGCCCGCTGGTCATCAACATCAGCGTGCCAGTGGACGGATATGCCAATTTCTCCATAAACATGAAGGCGCCAGCCGAGCCCGGCACCTACCGCGGCGAGTGGATGTTGCGCTCCAAGGGCGGCGACGTCTTCGGCGTGGGACCAGATTTCGATCAGCCGATCTGGATCGAGATCATCGTTAGAGGTTAAAAGAAACGGGAGAAGTAGCCTAGAAAACAAAAGAGGCGCCGGTTACGGCGCCTCTTTTGTTGATGCTCGCGAGTAGCTAAAAAGCGCCCAGCAACATGGCCAGGCCACCGATGATCAGGAAAGCGGGCCAGATCAGGCTGAAATTCAGGCTGAACAGGAAAGAGGCAGACAGCAGGGTAAAGAACAACCCCCAAAACACAGAGGAGCGCGCGCTGCGGTTAAATCCGTCTTCACGGTAGATCTCAACGGCTCGCGTAAAGCTGCCCATGGCGGGAAACAAGATGAACAATGCCCACCAATTGGTCAGGCCATATTCGGGGAAGTAATTTCTTAAGAGGAAGACTACCCCTATTAGAATGAGCACTACCCCCGGCACCCAAGATTGACTGCGGCTGGTGTGCCAGGACCATTCCGACTTTTCCTGTTTCTCTTCTTTGTTCGTCATCTTTCTCCTATCCGGTCTTTGAGTCATTATAGTCTCAATTGTGCGCCCGGCAGATTTGCGTGGCGGACTGAACCCTTTTGCTGTACATTTGACCCACCATGCATTTGCGCATCCTGCTTCTTTTGTCGCTGGCTTTCATCGCTCAGTCAGCTTGCGGAGCCCCAACCACGGACCCAGTGGCGCCCCCGGCCTTACAACCGGATGCGGCCACGGCGACCCTATTGACCTTACCAACACCCAGCGCCACTGCCACTCTGCCTGCCGACCAGTTGATCCAACTGGGGCTGGATGCTTCCAACCGCGGCGAGTGGGAAGTGGCGATCGCCCTGCTGGATCTTGCCCTTGAGCAGAACGGCAGCAACGCGCAGGCCTATTTGCTGCGCGGCAATGCCTATGAACAGATGGGCGACACGGCCCAGGCGTTAAGCGATTACGACCAGGCCGTGATCCTGGACGTGAACCTGGCGGCTGCCTTTCATAACCGCGCCCTGGTGCATGCCGGTTTGCAGAATTACCCGCAGGCGCTGGCAGACTTTGGGCGCGCCATCGAACTGGCGCCCACTTTCGGCCTGGCCTACCGCAATCGGGCTGGGGTGCACCTGGAGTTGGGTAACAGCGCCGCGGCCGCCCTTGACTTGCAGATCTATGTAACCTTTGCGCCCAATGCACCGGACCGCGCCGAAGTTGAGGACCAGATCGCCGCTCTGCAAGAGGCGATCGAGCAGGCGGCTGCCGAGGACGGCTTGCTGTTCTTCGACGATTTCTCTGATCTAAGCAGCGGCTGGTACACCAATGGCGACCCAGCTTCGCCAGGCTTATATGCAGGTGATGGTTACGTGCTACAAGTAACGCAATCGGTCAGCGGCGCCGCCACTGGGGTGTGGGCCATGCCGGGGAGATTGTTTAGCGATGTGCGCATCCAGGTCACGGCCAGGAAGCAAAACGGCACGGATAACAATTTTTACGGAGTATTGTGCCGGGTGCAGGGCACCAACCAAAGCGGAAGTTTTTACGCTTTCATTATCAGCAGCGACGGTTTTTATGGGATAGCAAAACGCGTAAACCAGGGCGAAATGAAGGGGGTGGGCCAGGACAAGCTGCTTCCAAGCGGCCACATCAATCAAGGTGAGGGAACTAATGAGATTATTGCGATCTGCGCAGGAACGCGGTTAGCCTTATACGTCAATGGGGAGCTGTTATATGAAACCACGGATAGCGAGCTTACCAACGGACAGGTGGGACTTATCGCCGGAACCTATGAGGACACGACCAGCATTTTTTTCGACGATTTTGCCGTGTATTCTGAACCTGCCCCCTAACTTAAATAAAAGAGGCCGCAATTTTAAGACGGCCTCTTTGCATGTGTCTTATGGGGATCACGCCACCAGGCTGACTTCCTGGGCCTGGGGACCTTTTTCGCTTTGACCTACGGTGAACTCCACGCGTTGTCCTTCTTTGAGGGTACGGAAACCATCATGCTGATTGCTGAATAGTGCACAAAGATGTCGCCGCCCGCATCGCGTTCCAGGAAGCCGTATCCTTTTGCGCTATTGAACCATTTCACCGTACCTTGTTCGCGTTCTGCCATGTTGAATCTTCTCCTCTCGCTGTTAGCCGGATGAAGGACCGGCCTAAACGTGGAGCGAATTGTAATGCCAGGCCGCGAGCTGTCAAGGAAGCCAGGGTTCTTTGGCTACAATCCCCGGGCCTTCCTGTTAGAATCTTGCTTATAAGAAATTAGCTTAAAGAAAATGATCCCCTTGTCCATATGCTGAAACGACTACGTCAGACCTACATCCCCATCCTGACCCAGATCACAGTCCCATATGTAATTTTAGCTATCCTCACTGCAGTTGGAGGAATTTATATTCTCACCCAAATCGTGGTCGATTCGGTAGAAGAGCGGTTTACCAACCAGCTCATCGACACAGCCCGGCTGTCGGAAGAAGGCCTGGTACGTGTGCAACAAAAATTGTTAGAATCTCAGCGTCTGTTGAGCCACGTTCAAGGCATAGATTTAGCGATTGAGAACCGGCAAAGATCCATCCTGGCCGATCTGGCTCTGCCCATTGCCTACAATGCCGAACTAGAAGCCATTGTTTTTTTAGATGAAATTGGCAATCCCCTGCTTTCATTGAGCCTGGACGTAGAAACCCAGGCTTATGGGCAGTTGACCCCAGGCGAACCCTATCGCAACCTCAGTTTTGTAGAAAAAGTCGTGCGCGGTGAGGTGGACGAGCTTGGTGATAAGACCAGTGGCTTTGTGAGCACCCCGCTGGGCGAGCTTTTGTTCGTGGCTGGGCCGGTAGTAAATATAGACGGCCAAGGTGTGGGGGTGGCTATGGTGGGCATGAGGATGAAGAACCTGGTTAGCTTATTGCGAGAGGAGACGCTTGGACACCTTACTTTTTATACATTGGAAGGTGTTCCACTTATTTCGACATTGCTGGACAGCACAGCAATAGATCCAGAACAAGCCCTTCTGATATTTACCCGGCAGAATGAAGGCAGCTACCGACGTTCGCTGGTATCAGCAGGCGAAACGTATAGCGAACTACTTTCTCCGTTTGAGGTTAGAGGGGGCGAAGGCGCTGGCTTGATAGGTGTGGCTTTGGCCACCAAGGGTCTGGCGCAACCCGGCGAGATTACTCGCAACAGTACCTTGTTACTGATGGGCTTTGTATTCCTCCTGGTAGTGGGAGTGGGCACGGTGGTGGCTGGCCGCATCACCCGGCCTATCCGAGTTCTGAAAGACGCTGCTGTAAAAATTTCGCATGGCGATTTGGATGTAAGGGTAACTGGACAGAGGCGAGACGAAGTGGGCGTGCTGGCCGAATCCTTCAATTCCATGGTGGAAAGCCTTAGCCAGTCCAAGCAGGATCTGCTTGATACCTATGATAAAACCATTGAGGGTTGGGCTCTGGCCCTGGATCTGAGAGACCATGAGACTGAGGGGCACAGCCGGCGCGTAGCCGATTTGGCAGTGCGGCTGGGCAGGAAGCTGCAACTCAAAGAGGAAGACATAAAGAATTTGTATCGAGGTGCTTTGCTTCATGACGTTGGCAAGATCGCCATTCCCGATACGATCCTGCTCAAGAAAGGCAAATTAACCGAAAAACAACGGGACCAAGTGAAACAGCATCCAGTTTATGCCAAACTATTCATGGAACAGATCGAGTTCTTGAAACCTGCCATGGATGTGCCATACGGGCACCACGAACGCTGGGATGGTAAAGGGTATCCGCGGGGATTGAAAGGAAAGGAGATACCCATCCTGGCGCGCATTTTTGCTGTGGCTGATGTGTGGGATGCCCTAACCTCAAACCGCCCGTACCGCGAAGCAATGCAATTCACGGACGCGCTCGATGAAATTCGTAAAGAGAGGGGCCGGCAGTTCGATCCCGAGGTAGTGGATGCTTTCTTGCAGGTCTTGGGGGATGTGGTTAATGAAAAGCAGCCTAAGAAGGCCTAGGAGCTCGCGTCCTTTAATACTAGGGGTTCAGGGAATATAAAAATCTGGATTTGAGACTTTGCGAGAAAATAAAAACAGGTGACAGCCGCGTCACCTGTTTTGTGCTTCCTGAATATTGCCCCTGAAAAATGCCTTGATTATTTTCCTTTACCTTTGCCGGGGTTGTCATCAGGAACATTGCCGGGGTTGTCATCAGGAACGTTGCCGGGGAAGTCGTCAGGAACGTTGCCGGGGATGTCATCAGGAACGTTGCCGGGGAAGTCATCAGGAACGTTGCCGGGGATGTCGTCAGGAACGTTGCCGGGATTGTCGTCAGGAACGTTGCCGGGGAAGTCGTCAGGAACGTTGCCGGGGTTGTCGTCAGGAACGTTGCCGGGGTTGTCATCAGGAACGTTGCCGGGGTTGTCGTCAAGGCCGTTGCTGCCTTGATTCTCCTGTATTGAGAGGGTATTCCCGGTCAGCGGGCTTGTTTCACCACGATCACCTTGAGCATCGTCGATGATATCCTCATCCATTGGGGCAATGCGCTCCCTGAAGTTGTCTACACCAAAATCGACTGAACTGAAAGGCCGAATTACCACCGGCAAGAATTCCATATCTTGCGGTGCTCCAGGGGCAACGTCAAATGAGACAATCCCCAGCCATAGCAGAGGGATGCCTAAAAAGAAAGAGGCGTTAAGAGCATGTTTTTGCAGGTTTGCTTTGTGCATCGGTACCGCCGGGACGTATTGTAAGCTCTTTTTCCTCAAATAAGCGATAGTACGCTACTCCTATCAAAAACGTAAGCTGGTGTATCGCTTGCCCAGCCCTAAACGTGCAGCGATTGCGATGCCAGGCCGCGACCTGTCAAGAAGGTGATATACCCTCACAAATATGTTAGCTACTTATGTCTATGTGAAATTAAAATAATTCCATTAGAATCTTAGTTAAGATGATCTCAAGATTACGCCAAGCCTACGTCCCGCTGTTTACTCAGATCACGGTCCCGTATATCTTACTGGCCCTGCTAATCGCCGCCGGCGGCACTTACATTGTCACCCGGCTGGTTTTCGACTCCCTGGAGGAGCGGTTCGCCAATCAGCTTATTGAAACGGCTATCTTAGCCAAAGAGAGCCTGGTGCGGGTTGAAGATGATTTGCTGGAAGCTTTGCGCCTGGCCAGCAATATTCAGGGCGTGGATGAGGCGCTGCGACAACGCGACGTAGCAAGCTTGCAGGGCCTGGTGTTGCCCGGCGCCTTCAATACCGGGGTAGAAGCTCTGGCCATCCTGGATTCCGATGGGGCGCGCTTGCTCTCGCTCTATCTAAACCCTGAAACGCAAAATTATGATGTCCTTGTAGAAAGCAACCCCTACCGTAATCAGTCATTGGTTCAAGCCGTACTCTCCGGGCAAGAGGACGAAGCGGGGGACAAATTTGCCGCCATCCTGCCCACACAGCTGGGGGACTATTTTTTTATTAGCGGCTCGATCACAGACGCGCAAGGCTCTTTGACCGGTGTGGCGCTGGTGGGAATTTCGATAGAGAATTTGGCCAACCGCGCCCGCTCGGAAACATTAGCCCAATTGACCTTTTATGGGTTGGATGGGAGTCCTTTGGCGACCACGTTGGGCGAATCCCAGGCTTTCACGCCGGCTGCAGCCGAGGAGGCTTTGGCTCGCCAGAATGAAGGCAGCCTGACGCGAACATTAGCAGACACCGGGATCAATTACAACGAGATCCTAAGCCCCTGGGAGATCCGCGCCGGAGAAGACCTGGGACTGGTGGGGGTTGCCTTGCCCACGGCCTTTCTGGTGCAGGCCGGCCAGTTCACTCGCCAAAACACCCTGTGGCTTTTGGTCGCCGCTTTGTTGCTGGTGATGCTGGTGGGGTTTGTTGTAGCGGGCCGGATCGCACGGCCCATCCAAGCACTGAGGGAGGCAGCCTTTCAGGTGACCCTGGGCAACCTGCGCGTGCGGGTGCCGCAGAGCGGAGCCAACGAGATCAGCGGACTGACGAAATCCTTCAACGATATGGTCGCTACTCTGCATAGCTCCGAGCAAAATTTACTGGACGCATACCAGAAGACCATCGAGGGCTGGGCCATGGCCACTGACCTGCGCGACCATGAGACTCAGGGGCACAGCCGCCGGGTGGCTGATCAGTCTGTGGCTCTGGCAAAGACGATGGGGTTGAAGGGCGACGAGCTCGTTCATCTCTATCGGGGGGCCCTGTTGCATGATATTGGCAAAATAGCCATCCCCGATAGCATCTTGCAAAAAAAAGGGGCCCTGACCCCAGATGAGCGCAACCAAATGCAGCAACACCCCGAACTTGCCAAGAGTTTCATAGAACAGGTTGAGTTTTTGAAACCAGCCCTGGATGTCCCGTATGCCCATCATGAGAAATGGGATGGCACGGGCTACCCGCGCGGGCAAAAGGGCACCGGGATCCCAATTACGGCGCGGATTTTTGCAGTGGTGGATGTATGGGATGCGCTCACCTCAGACCGGCCCTACCGCGCAGCCTGGGCGTTCAACGATACGATCAAGCATATCAAAGCGGAAAGCGGGCAGCATTTTGACCCGGCCGTGGTGCAAGCATTCATGAAGATGATGGGAAGATAAAAAGAGGATGCGGAGCTAACAATTCAATAAGGGGATGCAATTGGGCAGAGGTTGCGTGGGCAGCGGAAGAGTAGGAAGGGGCAGAGTTGGGAGTGGTAGGGTAG
>CAZNFL010000022.1:0-23217 GCA_964572455.1 uncultured Anaerolineaceae bacterium | reverse complement strand
GGTTGCGTGGGCAGCGGAAGAGTAGGAAGGGGCAGAGTTGGGAGTGGTAGGGTAGGAATTGGTTGCGTGGGCAGCGGAAGAGTAGGAAGGGGCAGAGTTGGGAGTGGTAGGGTAGGAACTGATTGCGTGGGCAGTGGAAGAGTAGGAAGGGGCAGCGTTGGAAGTGGCGTGGCCGTGGGAGATATCGAGGTTGCTGTAGGCGTTTCGATCGCATCAACGGGAGGTTCGCCACGATCAAAGCCATCATTATTTGCATCTTCGATAATATCCGGGTCGATGGGTGGAAAGATGAGGTCTGCCGGGTCCCGGCTGTAATCGGCAAAACTGGCAGCGCGTAGAGGGACCTGGGCGAAGGCCTGCAAAGTTAGCCCCGGGGAGCTGGCTATCCACAGATTTATCAGGACGCCGAGTATAAAGAAAATCGGCATTATGTAGCCGAGTTTCAATTCAAACTTAGTTAAGAGGTTGAGGGGCAAGGGAAACTCTGTTTTGCGGGCAGCTATAGGGATATAGAAGGACTAATTTTAGGGCAGGCCCAGCAACTTGTCCAGCACTTCTTCCAGCAAACTTTCATGGAGGTGTCTTCCGTCGTGTTATGATGGTGTACCTGCTGTTGGCCTGGGTATTCGTCGAGTTGTGGTGGCTGATTCTCGGCCGAGAGCGGGCGTAATGTCTTTAAACATTTCGCAGCGTAGAAAGGAATATCTATGACCCTTATCGAATTAATCCTTCTGCTCTTAATAGCGGGCATTGCCGGCTCGATCGGGCAGGCAATCGCCGGTTATTCCACCGGCGGCTGCCTCACATCGATCGCGGTCGGTTTCATCGGCGCGCTGATCGGCGCCTGGCTGGCGCGCCAGTTTAGCCTGCCGGAGCCGTTCGTGGTCAACGTGGACGGAAATACCTTTCCGGTGTTATGGTCGATCATCGGCTCAGCGCTTTTCGTGGCGGTCATTGCCTTAATCTCTCGCCGCCGCTAGGTGCAAGCCGAAACGCAAGAAACAAAAAGAAGCCGCAAGGCTTCTTTTTGTTTCTGCGATAAGTGCGTGCGCATGCCCAGGTGAGGGGGGCACCCGAACACGCGCAATTCATTGTATACGAAATTTGTGGGTTTGAGAACTAGGCTTCTATGGGGCTAAAGCCCAATTGTTCGTCGATAGCCTGCATAAAGTTGCTCAAACGATAAGGCTTTGGGATAAATCCGTCGAACCGCTATTCGCCTTGCGTTTGATCAACTACCTCTTTGGAAGCGGCTGAGCATACCAATACTTTGATATTCTTCAGCGCTTGCACTTGGCGCAGCCGGCCGAGGAAAGCGCGGGCATCCTGGTCCGCCAGCCAATAGTCGCAAATGATCAGATCGGGAGAGTGTTCGGCGGCCAAGCCAAGGCCTGCGTCGGCGTTTTCGGCGATCCACACCTGGTGGCCATACCCGCGCAAAATCTGCGCAGTCATTTCTGCGCTTTCCGGCATATCTTCGATTACGAGAATTTTTGGCATTAACCCCTACAGTCGCTGACTCCAAAGGATAGTAGCACGCGTAGGTATCCCCCCGGACTAACAGTTTTGTTAGATTTGCAGGTCGAGTACAAAGTACTCGCTCATGATTTGGAAACTGGCATCGTCACGCTTTAACGTTGGCAAGATGCGGGATTGGGCGCGGCGTTCGTCAATGAGCAGCAAGCGCCCGCCGGGCTTTGCGGCGCGCAAAATTTCTCCGATGGCCAGGGGCGGATTGTCCACATGTTGCAGCACTCCCATTGCGAGGATTAAGTTCGTTACCTTTGTTGCGAAGGGCAGCGCCTGGGCGTCGGCCTGCACGAAAGTGGCTCCCAGTTGCCGTTCGGCGCAAATCGCTGCGGCGCGGCGCAGCATGCCCCGCGAAGCATCCATTCCTATGTAATGAATATTTGCCGGAAGATAAGGCCGGCTGGCTGCCGTCCCGCAGCCCAGATCCAGCACCGTTGACCCGGCGCTCAGGGAAATGCCAGCCAGGACTTGGCGACGGATGCGGCCCTCGCTGCCCAGGCGCAGCCGGTCTGCCAAGTGCAGGATGGCGTCGTAGGCGAAGGCAGCGCGGTCGTAGAACCAGCGCCAGAAACGATGGCGCGGGGGCAAGGCGGTCGGCATGAGGCCAGTGTAAACCATGGCAGCTGTCCGCGTTTATAGGCAATAATTGCACATGCTAGCGAAAGAGGCGCAGATCCTGCGCCTCTTTTTTTTATCGTCGGTAAAGCCTGGTGAATGAAAACCTAGGAGGGCTGGGTGTTCTTCTGGGTGGCAGCCGAAAGCCTGCTGTGCTTGGCGACCAAAGTGAGCCAGGCATCTACAAGTTTCGAATCAAATTGGCTGCCGCGGTTTTCCTTGAGATAATTTAGCGCCTCTGTCTCCGGCCAGGCGGGCCGGTAAGCCCGCGCCGAAGTGAGCGCGTCCCACACATCGATGACGCTAAGTACCCGCGCCAAAACAGGAATCTTGTCGTTCGACAAGCCATCTGGATATCCCTTCCCGTCAATGCGCTCGTGATGCGAGCGGATAATACCGAGTTCCTCCGGCATAAAACCCAGTTTGGCGCAGAGCTCGTAACCGGCAAGGACATGGTTTTCGATGGCCTTGCGCTCTTCCTTATTCAATGGCCCGGGCTTATTAAGGATCTCGTCGGGGACTTGCATTTTGCCCACGTCATGGACTATCCCGCCCTGCACCAGCACACGCAGGTCCTCGGGGGGCAGCTTGAGGGCACTACCCAAGTCAAAGGCGCCCTGGGCTACGCGAAAGGAGTGGCCAGCAGTGTAAGGGTCGCGGGCTTCGGTGGCCTGGATAAGATCGCGTACGCTGGGCGAAATTCCGGCTGCCAGGCGTTCGTTGGGATCGTTGGAAAACAAGCCAAGGATGGAGCGGACGATAGAATCGCCGCGCCGGTATTGGATGACTAGCGTTACCACTGCCACGATAACGGATAAGAGCAGCAGGACGTGATAAATCCACCAGCTCAGATTCCACAAGACAGCGGTGGTCACGATGATCTGGGTGACGGCGATCCAGCCGCTGATGTAGGCGGCACCTAATTGGAAAGGGAACCGGGAATAGCGATAGGATTGCCAATAGCGATAACCGGCGATGCCGGCCATCACAATAGTTAACGCGGCCACAACGAATTTAAGCGGTTCGCTTGTGATAGGCACGAGATTTGCCAAGGCCGGGTTGGACAAGGCCACCACTCCCACGAGGATGATGGCAGGGGTGTAGAGCGGGAGTAAGTAGCGGGTGTAGCGCGCAAACCCGGCGCTAAAAGGGGCATCGACCGGCAGCGAGGAGATCAGCAACCAAAAACTCATGGTGAGCACGCTCAGCTGGGCGGCCACCCCAATGATTGCAAGGTGATCGGGATTGAAGGGGATCAGGAATCCAGGCGTGGAGAGACCATGCACACTGAAGAAAGCAGCCAGCGAGATGAAAGCCAGGGATACGTAAATTATTTGCTGGTTGCGTTGGCGCAAGCCCACTATGCCCACCACGATGGCGAGCAGCAAGGCAATCAGCGAAGTGGCGGACACAATGTTGAAATGGTGTATTGGGACTTCGATGACAGGATCTAAACTTGGGACCAAGTTTAGGAAAATATAAAGAGCCAGGGGAAGCAAGACCCACAGCGTAGGGTTGCGGAATGAGAAAAGGCCCGTGTCTATCCTGCGTTGTTCCATATTGACACCCTTATGCCCACTCATTATATACATGCCTTCGGTCAATAGCGCTAACGAACCATCGGTCAATTTCATGTAAGAAAATGGCTAACAGAATTGACAATTGTCAGACGATTCAAGAGGCTAGGGGACCGTAATAGGTGACCGTTTTGTAATCGAAAGGCACAACTCCGCCCCGCTGGTAGTTATCAAACAGCTCGTCCAGGGCAGCCAGCATGGGAGCGAAATTATCGTCTCCAGGGGACGGCGTGTACGAGCTGGAAAGCAGCCAGCCGCGCAGGCCCAATGCGTCGAAGACTTGTTGATTGGGCAGGGAGGCTTTGTTTGCTTGCAGGGGAGCAAAGAAAGCTGCAATGCTTTCATCTGTAACTGTACTCTGCTGGTCTACCTGCGAATAGTCGGTGCCAAATTGCCCCAGAAGGGTTTCGCAGGATCTCATGAATTGGCTGCCTTGCAGATCGCGTTGGTTCCAGATGAGCGCCACTTGCCCGCCGGGCCGCAGAATGCGCCGGATCTCCAGCTTGGCAGCCGCTGGATCGAACCAATGGAAGGCCTGGCCGGCGGCCACGAGATCAACGCACTGCGCGGGGAGGGTGGTGGCTTCGGCGCGGCCGGCGACGCTAACGAAGTTAGGCTCGCCCGCGAACTGGGTTTCGGCGGCGCGGCGCATCTCGGCATTGGGTTCCACCGCATATACCCTGTGGCCGTGGTCCAGGAAGAGCCTGGTTAGCATCCGGTCCCGGAACCCAGGTCTGCGATGGGAGAACCGGTTTTTAGCCCTGTGCTTCGCTCCAACAGGGTATAAAGCTCGTCGGGGTAACCCGGCCTATATTTGGCATAGGCCTCCGCTCTGTCAGAAAACCGCTGGGTAGGATCGCGCTTGCTCACCACCCTTCATTATACGGTTGTGGTCTGGCTGCTCACATAAGCTTGGTTGACATTCACATTTTCAGAGGCTATCATTTCAGGGTTGTGCCAGCCCACCTGCGTCTGGTAGAACGGCATAGCATACCTAAGCTTGAAACTAGTGATTGGAGCAAAACGAATATGAAAAAGACCTGGCTAATTTCTCTATTGGTACTCGCCCTAACCTTAACGGTTGTGCAGCCTGTGCTGGCTGCCGATACGTGGAACCTGACGGTCCACAACAACACTGAAGAAGATGTCAAGGTAATTTTGACGGGCCCTAAAAACTACAGTTTTGACACATTTCCCGGCAAGATCATTAAAGCTGTAGAAGAAGGTACCTACAAATACAGCTACGGGGCCTGCGGCCTAAAGTTCAGTGGCGAAATTGAAGTCAAGGACAATTTGCAATGGCTGGTCATCGACCCGTGTCCCGCCGCGGTCTTCTATACCAAGCTTGTCGTGGATAGCCATCTGCCTGGTCCGGTTACGGTCAGTATGGTGGGGCCGGCAAGCTATGACCTGGCCGTTGAACTAGGAAGCAACATGTTCGTACCCATTCAGACCGGTAACTATTCCTACTCCTACACCGCCTGTGGTGGAACATATGGTGGCGAAGTGGACGTGGCCAAAAATGGTACTTCCCGCATCACCCTGTGGGGTTGCGAAGTTGTTGATTACAAACTCTCTTTGACTACCCTGGATAGTCATAGCCCGACCAATCTCCGGATAGGAAGCCACTACGCTTTCCCAATTCGCATGACGCTCCAGGGCCCAACAAGCTATTCGCTTGAGGTCGCCCCCGGGCTTAATCGCTTTAACCTGTTCCCGGGACTCTATACCTATTTCTTCACGGCCTACGGGGTCTTCAAGACGGGAAGCTTTATCATTAGTGAAGGAAGCGCTTCCTTTATCATCAGTCCCCTCAGATAAAATAGTTAATGCAGTAGAGAAACAAGAGGCGCGTAAGCGCCTCTTGTATTATTGGTGTAATAGTAAAAATCGAGTGAGCTAACCTGGGCGGTATAATCCGCCCAGGCGCATTTAATGCAGCTCCTCAGGTGGCTTCATCCTTCGAATCGTCCAGATTCCATTTTTCTTTCCCTGCCTACCCTTGGTAAAGACTAATCTATCCACCTGGCTGCTGGCCCTGCCAGGTTTATTCCTGGCTGTATTGTTGGGCCTGCCCGTGCTGGCCCTCTTACTGGAAGGCGCCGATCCCGGGCTGGGTTCTTTGTTTAGCGACCCGCAGGCGGGGGAAGCGCTGCGGCTCAGTTTCATTACCAGTGCGGCGGCCACCCTGGTGGCGATGTTCAGCGGCACACCGCTGGCTTTTGCCTTGGCGCGTTGGCGCTTCCGCGGCAGATCCTGGTTAGAGTTACTAGTGGATCTGCCCATCGTGCTGCCACCTTCTGTGGCCGGGCTGGCTTTGTTGTTGGCCTTTGGCCGCCGCGGCTTGTTGGGAGAGTCGCTGAGCCTATTAGGCATCAATCTTCCCTTCACCACCCTGGCCGTGGTCCTGGCGCAGCTTTTTGTGGCCGGCCCGCTTTTTGTGCGGGCGGCGCGGATTGGCTTCGCAGCGGTGGACAAGCAATTGGAAGAAGCCGCAGTCACCGAGGGGGCCAACCAGTGGCAGCTTTTCCGTTACGTGATGGTGCCGGTCAGTTTCAATGCCCTGCTTGGCGGGGCGCTGCTGTGCTGGGCGCGCGCCCTGGGGGAATTTGGCGCTACGCTGCTCTTTGCCGGCAACCTGGTGGGCCGCACCCAAACCATGCCGTTAGCAATTTATGTGGGCTTAGAAAGCAGCCGCGGGGTGGCGGTGGCGTTATCCATCCTGCTGCTGGCCGTTTCGGCCGGTTTGCTGGCTCTGCTACGGCGCTTCGAGCGCAATTGGCAGGCCGGCTGAGCCATGCCGCGCGGCCGCCATCTGGCTAGAATAAAGTTCAAGCCGGTCGATCCAGCTGCAGCCGAAAAATATTTGCTGGATTGGGATGCCAAGCACCTGCTACGCAATCCAGCTGACTTCCCCCGGCTTACTTCCCTGGCTTTGTTTGGCAATCGGCGTTCGCTGGAAGTAGAGATCGGGACCGGCAGCGGTGAACCCCTGATTTCCCTGGCAAAACAGAACCCCGACGCTAATTTTCTTGGCATCGAAATTTCTTATAGGGCAGCTGCTTATGCCACGGCTCTTGCGGCTGAGGCGGCCCTGGATAACCTGCTGATCCTGCGAGCGAATTTCAAGATGCTTATCCCTCTACTGGAATCCAATAGCTGGGAGAGGGTTTACCTGCATTTCCCCGACCCGGTGCATAAACGCAGCGACCTCAAGCGCAGCATCTTCACCCCAAGGTTTTTAGACGCCATGGCCAGCACTTTGCTGCCCGGTGGGGAGCTGAGCGTGGCCAGCGATAAGCCAGGCTTCTTCTTTGCCATGCTGGAAATGGCCGAAAGCGACGGCCGGTTCGAAAAGGCCCATGCAGGACGCTATCTGGAGGGGCTGCAAACCCCGGTCAAGTCACGCTTCCAGCTTTTTTGGGAACGCAAGGGTATCGGAACGCTGAACTTTGTACTGCGTCGAAAGCCGGTAGGCCAGCCGTAGGCGGCCACTTAAAAGCAAAAGCGGCGCGGGGATCCGCGCCGCTTGCGCTTGGCCTGAAAGCGTCTAGCCGACCTTTTTCAAAACGGGCAGGCCTGTGGCCATTTCGGCTACAGTGTAGCCCAAGGGTACAGCGTCGATAACGCCTGCCTTCTGCTCTTTTGAGAAGAAGTGTAAGGTGCGCGGTTTCCCGGTTTTGCTTTCTCGGGTCTGCGCATGGAGGTAGTACTTCTGCCCCTTGGAATTGGTGAATTCATAAGCCATAGTCTTGCTCCTTTCTTGCTAGAGATGGTAATGATTGCTAGGTTACCCTTATGACAGAATTGTAGCATTAGCTACGGCTAAGGGCAATGGAATATGGCTAGCAAAATAGCCGTAAATTAGTCCTGGCTAAATAAGTTTATTTAGTGAATATGCATCGTCTCTGGTTCGGGTACCCTTCCGTCATTAAAGTCGTCTTGACATTCAAGATTCCATGCACTACCATGCGGATATGGGTCACCAATTTTAAGGAGAACGGATGAAACCGATCATGCAATGGAAAAAAGCTTTGTTGGTATTTATGGCGGTGACTTTACTGGCTGCTGCACTACCAAGCGTAGCTTTGGCTCAAAACGACTTGGTGCGCTTCACGGTCGAAAACCGCTCTGATCGTGACATCACAGTTCGCCTTTATTCCAGGGATGGCAGCGGTCGAGCCTACTATATGCAAGTGCTGGCTGAGACCACGAAAATAATGACCCCTCTGAGGGGGATTTTCGACTACCGCCTGACGGCCTGCGGGGTAATGGTGTGGGGCGAGGTCGACCTAAACGGACCGCTCACCTGGATCATGCCGGATTGCGGCGACAAAGGCGGCCCAGGCAGCAAAGCTCCCAATACTCAGGATATCGGCAAGATCCTGGCGCTTACCAAGGTAGAACTGATCAATAACACCGGCTCAACTCTACGGGTTTGGTTCGACGGTCCCTTTCAATATGTCTTTGATATCCCCGTGGGAGGCACCAAATTGGTCAGCATCCTGAAAGGGTTTTACCATTGGACGCATTTTGCCTGCGGTGGGCAGCTTAGGGAAGGTAACCTTTATGCGGCCGGGGCCAAGATCAAGACCTTTATGTGCAACTACTAAAAATACAAAGGCGACGATGGCATCAAAGAGAGCGCCATTTTTGGCGCTCTCTTTGGTTTTACATACTTTCTTACGGGAACAGGATCGGAGGCCTGGTCTCCATATCCCAACTGGTCGGGTAGACGGGCCGTCCATAGGCATTAAGGTATTCGAGCAAGATCCATCCCTGGTCCGTCTGACCCCAAACATTGCTCCCTTGGGCCAGGTATGCGCGCACAATCACCGTCTGCCCCGCGCTGAGCATGCTGACCCGTTTGGCTAAGCCTTTGGGTGTGTTGAGCACGGGAACGTCAGCTATGGCGGTGGCGCATAGCGGCAACAAAGGGAACAACTCGACACGGTCAAGCGACACCCAATCGCCACCTTCAAGAGTGGAGAGGTTGGGGAAATAGACGTTGATTCCGCCTGCGTTGCCCAAGTCCCCGGTAACAGATACCGACGTGAATTTAGTGATTAGCCAGGGGGTCGTGTGGTAATTGATCTTATTTGGGTCGGGTGGGCTAGTTTTAATGAAAAGCGTCTCGATGCGGACGGACCCATTCCTGATCTCAAGCACCTTCACCAGGTTGCCACCGGATGAAATGCCAGCAGCCACCGGCTCTTGGGTGATCTGGTCCAGATCCAGGATGGGGATAAATTCGTTGCCCTGGTTATTGAACAGCCCGGCAGCGATACGGGCGATCCAGACTGCGGCGACATCGTTGGGCTGAAGAGCTCTTAGATATTCCAGCCAATCGACGGTATAGCGGACGCTCGCCTTTGTTCCCCTGGGGGTGGCGGACAAGGGAACAGTTTCCGGGTACCAATCATCGCCAAACCCTCTAGGCCACTCTGGATCACCCATGCGCGAAGGCCAAGGCATCCATTGCGGGTCGTGCATCAGGCGGGCGAAACGGGGTAAGCCAGAGGCAGCCTCTACGTCGCAAGCCGCCACGGCTGGCGGCGCGAGGCGATGCGGGCCAGCCAGGGGAGAACTGCTTGCGGCGGCAGGTTGGGCGTAGCCGAACATGACGGCGAGAAGCAGAAAACAGGCAACAGCGAAAGAGGCGCGCGTTTTCACGTGAGTTGTTGGGTTAACCGGGCAATCGGTTTAGTCATATAACGGGCGAATATTATATCCTCGTGAAACCCGGTAAGTAGTAGTAAATTAGGGTTAATTTGCGAGAAAAGCAGTGTTTCGGCGCTAAGGAGGGAGGGTCTTGGGAGAATAGATAACGAATCCCAGCTCATGGCGTTTTTCCCAATCGAAGCAGAATGATCCGAAAACTAAAATCTGGAAAATACAGGCGCTACTTGCAAAAGGGTTGACGTTCGAAAGTTCACGGTGATGAAATAAGAAGACTCAAAGACCATCCGCCGTATCCCGGTACACTTCAATCCTATCTTTGCCGCCTTGTTTGGCGCGGTAAAGCGCCTTATCCGCCAGGCCGAAAAGCTGGCTGGGAGTGATCTCGTCCCCCGGCCGGCCAGAAAAACAAGCAATGCCCAAACTTAAGAAAGGGTTCAAGTCCCCTTTTAATTCCGTGATCAATTCCGACGAATTGTAGTAGTTGCGCAGGCGTTCGGTGATTTCCTGGGCTTCCACCAGGTTGGTTCCGGGCAGCACCAGCATGAATTCATCACCGCCCCAACGGCCCGCCCAATCGTAGCGCCTTAATGTTTTGCCCACCGTGGTGGCTAGCTGCTCGATCACATTATCGCCGACCTGGTGGCCCAAGGTGTCGTTGATCGTCTTCAGATTATCCAAGTCAATAAGCGCCACGCAAACCGGGCGGCGCTCCCGCTGGGCGCGGTGCCATTCTGCTTCGGCGTGGTCGGTGATGGCGCGGCGGTTGAGCAGCCCGGTTAGCGGGTCCTGCATGGCCAGGGCTTCCATTTCTCCCAACGACAGGCGTAACTGCTCTTCCAGGCGTTTGCGTTCGGTAATATCACGCATCACGCTCTGGAAGTAGAGCGTTTTGCCGCGCTCATCGGTCACAGTGGTGACGCTGACCTCGGTCATACGGCGGCTGCCGTCTGCCCGCAACAGGTTACCTTCGTACAAAGGGAGAGACCCTTCCTTTTCAAGCTGGGCAAAATAGCGGCCTATGGTCTTGCGGTCATCCTGGGGGACCGAGTCGAAAACCGACTTGCCGATAAGGTCCTCACGCGAATAGCCCAGGAGATCCGCTGCATTTTGGTTGACCTCAATGTACTTATGTTCCGGCCCAATGAGGAAAATTGCGTCATTGGTTTTATCAAATAGCGAGCGATAGCGCCCTTCCGTGAACCTGGCCTGGCTCAGGGTCTCTTGCAGGACGGTATCGGCAATGTAGAGGATGAAGAGCAGGAAAAGGAAGCTGAGGGCAATAGCGCCCCAATCGGTGCTTCTGGACAGTTGGCGCCATTCGAGCGGAAGATATTGATTAAAGTCGAATAGATAGATGGAGTAATCCATGCCGACGGTCAGCACGCCCAATAAGATCGCGGCGCGGCCATTAATTATGAAACGAGTGAGCACTAAAAGAAGGAATTGCGGGACCAGCCAGTGGCTGGCCTGGCCGCCTTCGCTTACCACAACCAGGCTGGCAATCAGCCAAAAGCTTATGACCAGGATATAAGCGGCCAGCCCGACCTTGCCCCGCTTCCATAGCCACCAGATGGAAACTAGCAGCAGGACAGTTGCGACCTGGACGAGGCGCCCAGGTAGGTCTGAATCCATAAGGCCGCCGGATAACAAAATGCCGAGAAGGACCAGCGTGGCGAAGGCCAGCAGTACAGAACCGAACAGCTTAGCGCGAAGTTCCGGGGAGACATCCCCGGCGCGGTTAAGGCGAATGAACTCTTTGAGGATTTGAACTGGGCGCAATGGTCGTTACCTTGCAGCGGCCAAGGGTCGCATAATAGACGTTTAGTCACTATAACCTAAAACCGAGTGCGGGATATAGGAAATTAGGGTGAAGGAAAGAAAAAACCTTTTCTAATCAGTTAATTACTCCCCGCGGTTACTTCAGCCGGCTAAGCGACAACTCCCACTCGATCGCGGCCTTCCTGTTTTGCCCGATAGAGGGCCTGGTCCGCCCGGCCCAATAAGGACTGCAAGCTATCTTCAGGTGTTACAACTTCCAAGCCCGCTACCCCCAAACTGATCTGCAAGTCGATCTCCTGATTGTCCTTCACGATGACCTTGGATTTCTTCACGCGGGCTCTGAGGCGTTCGGCCACTTCCACGGCTTCAATGTGGCCGGTGCCGGGTAATACCAGCAGGAATTCATCTCCGGCCCAGCGGCCAGCCCAGTCATAACGGCGCATGCTGCTGCGCAGCAAGCCGGCCATGTGATCCAGGGCGCGATCTCCGGCCAGATGCCCGTAAGTGTCATTGATCCGTTTCAGGTAGTCCAGATCCAAGATGATCAAGGTCAGCGCCCGCTTCTCGCGCTGGGCCCGGTTCCATTCCGCTTCAGCATGCTCCATAATAGCGCGGCGGTTCAACAGGCCGGTCAGGTCGTCGGTCATGGCCAGTGATTCCGACTTGAGCAAGGATTCTTCCAGTTGTTTCTTCAGGTGCACCTCGTCGTCAATATCCCGCCCAACGGCTTGGACCTCCACCAAGGCCCCCATTTCATCAAAGATGCCGCGTTCGGTCCACTCAATCCAACGCAGGGCGCCGTCGCCGCGCCGACTCAGGAATTCGGTAATGGCCACGGGCTCCGCCGGAGTTAGTGAGCTGATCTTGGCGTGCAACCCCTCCAAGCGCTCCGGCTGGACCTGATCCCAGATGTTCAGGCCATCCAGGTTTTTTCTTTTGATCCCGCAGAAACGCAGGTAAGCCTGATTGCCAAAGAGCAAACGCCCATCGGGTTTGTAGCGGCAGATGAATTCAAACTGATCTTGCAGGATGCCAAGGTAGCGCGCTTCGCTTTGGTTGAGCGCCTGCTCGACGCGGCGGCGCTCAATGGCCCCACCAAGGATGCCGCCGGCGCCGCGCAAGGCGTCTTCTTCGGCAGGGGACCATTGACGCTCCCATTTGGTCTCATCGAAACCGATGAAGCCCCAAAGATCGTTGCCCATAAAAATGGGCACGATGAGAACGGACTGGATATGCTGCGCCGTCCACAAATCCCGTTCGCTGGCTGGGAAATCTTTAACGTGCCCTTTTACTACTTGATTCTTTTGAAGGTTGGAAAGCCAGCGGCTTAACCCCGCTTCCGTAAAAGGGAGATTCTGCAGATCCGGGTTAGCCTGTTGGGGCGAGACGCCTTCGGCCACCCATTCGTAGCGGTGGCTGGTAAGCAGGCGGCGGGCGGCATCGCGGTGATTCTCGAAGATGTAAACGCGGTCCACACCGGTGGCTGCCCCCAGGTCCTCCAACACGCGTTGAACGGCCATGCTAAAGGATTTGTCCCGGAACAGTCTTTCGGCCGCCACGCGCAACGTCTCAAGGATGGCCTCGCGGCGCCGCAAGGTTTGTTCGCTCATCTCGAGTTGGGTGTGCGCCTGGCGCAACTCTCCCACGCGATTCAGCAGCTTCTGTTCGCTGTACCGAACCTCATTTAGATTGGTGCTCATGCTGCGGCCAATTAAGACCATTAGCCCCAGGGACAAAAGCAGGTAACCGGATTGAATCACCCAGTAGATGGTCAGGGGCAACTGAGCCTCGCTCAGGAGCAGCCCAGGACCCGTTTCCAGGAGCATGGCGGCATAGTTGCCAATGATGGACAGGACGCCCAGAGTTAGCGCCAGCGGTTCGCTGATCAGCAGACCGCTCAGGACGATCAGCAGGATCTGCCCCAGAATGGGGGTGCCACGTACCCCTCCGTAAGTGAGGGTGGAGGCCATCAGAATCAGCCATAGGAGATAAATCAGCAGCCGGCTTGCCAGCTTGAGGTTCCCAGCCCTGAGCAGAGCAAAGCAGCTGAGCTCCACGACCAGCGCCATAAGCACGAGGATACCGAGGAAGCGGTCGACAGGAGCGAGACCAAAAAATAAGACTAGGAGCAGCAGAGTGAAGGCGATGAGAGCGAAAAGAATAATGTGCAACAGACGGGAGCGCCGGTCCAAATCACCGTCCCCCAGATCCGGCAGCCACAGTAAGCGTCGGAGGTTGTTGGCCATGCCCAGAGTTATTCTAATATGCTTCTGTCCTTTGCTTCGTGCACCATTCTTCTTTGTGTTGATAAGGTAACGATGCAAAGGCGACGGATGCGACTTAGGACCAGGCCCTAAGAGCAAGGTGTTTCGCGCCAAGGGTCAATATTAGGCCGGTGGCAACACCCCACGGCAAGGCGGCCAGCGCCAACCAGATCTGACCAGCGGTGAAATCGGGGAAGCCGTGGCCGTGCAAGCCGCTTTTGAAGGCCATGAGGGTAATCGCCAATAGGGAAGGCGCAGCGCCCAACAATCCGCCCCAGAAGGCTGCCTGCGGCCAAGTGATGGAAAGCCAAGGCCGCAGCCGAAATGCCAGCCATACGGCACCGGTGGCAGCCAGCACAGCGGTCATTCCAAGTCGGGTATCTTCAAAGGGCAGCCAAAACAGAAAGGCGAGTATCCACAAGCCGCCGGCAATTCTCATTTACTCACGCTAAGGGGATAGCGACGCGCAGCAGGGTGCCGGAGCCCGCCGTACTTTGAATGCGCAGCTCAGCATGGAGCAGCTTGGCGCGTTCGTGCAGGATCGCCAGGCCAAATTTGCCCTCCGGCTCGCCGGTTTTTTCGATGATAAGGGGATCAAAGCCCACACCATCGTCTTCCACTTCGAAGAGCAACACATTAGATTCGGGTCTGTTCAGCCTTAGGTGTAGGCTGCCGGCCCGGGCGTGTTTGCGGGTATTGTCCAGGGCTTCAGCTGCGATATGAAAGATCTGGTGTTGCTGGCTCTTGTTCAGCAATTTGTCTGCTTGCGGATCCAGGGTTATTTGCACCTTATGATCGTAGAGGTCATCCAGTTGGTGAACCAGGTCATGCAAAGCAGCATCAAGGCCAGAGGCCTGCAGTGAGCCAGGAATGAGAGTGAATTGCAAGTAGCGCAGATCCCGAGTGGTGCTGCGGGCCAATTCTTCCAGTTCGCGCACATCCTCGCTTGCAGCTGAATGGTCTGAGGCCAAATGGCGTTTAGCCAGATGGGCGCGCAGAGCGAGAGCGGCCACGGCTTGGGTGGGCCCATCGTGGAGACGCCGAGCCAGTTGTAAGCGGCTGAGTTCTTCAATGCGTAAGCAGCGGTGGGCGTCTTCGTCCGCGTTGCCCGGGCGTGTTTTATGCCGCATGGGTGGATGATAACGCAAAAAGCTGTAGGGCAAATTTACGTTGCTATGGTTTAAAGCAGCCATGTATAATCGCATCATGCCACGCTTGACGAAGATCTATACGCGAACTGGCGACGATGGCAGCACCGCCTTGAGCAGCCGGCAACGGGTGCCCAAAGATAGCCCGCGGGTACGCACCTACGGAGCGGTGGACGAGGTGAACTCACTGTTGGGTATGGCGCTGGCCCAAGGGTTGAGCCCCCGATTGGCGCAGACCCTGCCGACCATCCAGAATGAACTTTTCCACTTGGGGGCTGAGCTTTCGTACCCGGCCGATAAGGGCAAGCAGGCCACCATCCCCCAGATCGAGGACAGCCATATCAAGGCGCAGGAAGAATTGATCGACGAGCTGAACGCCGAGGTCGGGCCGCTGCAGAATTTCATTCTGCCCGGCGGCTCGCCTGGGGCGGCGGCGCTGCAAGTGGCCCGGGCGGTGTGCCGCCGCGCCGAGCGCCGCCTGGTGACGCTGGCCCGGCAAGAAACGGTGCGGGCCGAAACACTGGCTTACCTCAACCGCCTCTCCGATCTGCTGTTCGTGATGGCGCGCTACGAAAACAAGCAACGCGGGATCGAAGAGCCACTGTGGAACTCGCGCGCTTAAGTTAATACCCTCGTTTTATTTTTCCCCCGATAAGTTCAAAAAAACCACAGCCAGCGAACTCGACGTCAGAGCTAATTCTCATTCAGGTGATAAATGCGCACATATTCGAGGCCATTGATCCACACGCGGTGTACGGGTTCCAGCGGCTCCAATGCGTCTAATAAATTCTGTGGGGTGCCACGCTGCCATTGGTGGATATAGATAACTAAATATTCTTTGGCGAGCAAAGCTTCCAATTCTGAGGGGGAAAGCTGCAAGGCAACGGGGATGTCAGCTGCCTGGGTACTAAACATTAGATTGAAGCTAACGCTGTACCAGGCGGCCACTTGGCCAGGTGGCAGGTCCGCCCTTTGGCTAAGGTAATCGGCAGCCTGGTCCAGCCCTTCTCCCCAGCCCACCATCATCGCCTTGGGTGCGGCAGCGGCGCCACCGAGCAGCGGGTTGTAATAGCTCAGGTAATAGGGAAAAGTGGGCAGGGCGCTGGCCAACTGCAACCCGGCGACCGCCAGCAAAAGCGCCACCGGCCGCCATTGGGCCTGACGCAGCCAGGCGATGTGTTCGCTGAGCCGCACCCAACCCCAGGCGGCGACGAGCATCATGGGGGGCAGGGCGGGCAGCAGGTAACGGTCGAACTTCTTTCCCGCCAGAGTCATGAAGAGCATGAAGCCTAGATAAAAAGCAAGCAGGAGCAAGGGAGCCAGGGTGCTGGGGAGCTGAGGAGCAAAGGAGTGGGGGAGCAGAGGAGTAGAGGGTGCGGGGGGAGAGGGTGCTGGAGAGCTGGGTTCTTCGCTCTTACGTTCACGCCGCAAAAGATTGAAGATGGAAAAAGCCGCTAGAGCTAACCCGGCGAGCACAAGCGGAGTGCTGCGCCAAAGAAAACTCAGCGGATAAAACAACCAGCCTGCCGCGCCCAGCTCTCCTTCGGGGAAGACAACGCCATTGAAGAATACCGGCCCGCTGTATTCGCCTTTGGCCGAGCCCAGAGCGTAGCCTGCCATCGTTTGCGGAATTTCAAGGGGTGCGAGCCACATAGCGGGGAAGAGCAGAAAAAAGATCAAACCTGCCAGGGCCAGCCAAGCCAGTGGGGCAAGCCATAAAGAAAGCGGCCGGGATTGTTTTTTCCCGCGCTGGCGCCAAAGGAAATAAAGGGTGAGTGCCAAGATGGAGGGGAAGAGAAACCAGGCCGGCGTTTTGGTGAGCCAGGCTAGCCCAGCGACCAAGGCGGAGACGGCGATGGCGCCGAGCCCGCCTGCGCGCAAAAAATCCAGATAGGCGAGGATGGAGAGGAGCATAAGGGAGGCCAGCAAGCCGTCCAGATGCAGCAGGCGATGATGGGCAGTGACGAATGGATCCAGGGCGATGAGGGCCAGCCCTAACGCGGCGACGCGCACGCCGAGCAGACGGAAAGCGAAAGGCCAGGCGGCCAGGAAAGCGGCGGCGTGGATCAGCACCAGGGCGGCGCGCCCGGCAGCCAGCACCTCCAGTGGAGAGACGCCGCGGTTCTCCATGAGGCGCAAGAGTTGACTGTCGTGAATGTCTGGTGAGCCAACCTGGGCATATTGGGGAAAGACTAGATGGAAGCCGGCCGCGCCCGCCCATTGGGTGAGCACACCCGGGTGCGGGCTTTGGAAGGTTTCAGACAAGTCGCCGTGACTGATGGCCAGATAGAAGTTGGCCGAACGCCGCAGCCACAGCGCTTCGTCTGTGGTGACGAAACGGCCCAGCCCCGGCAGGCGCAAGGCCAAGAAGAAGAGCAATAGGGCTAATGGAAGCACCCAACTGCGCCAACGAGCCTGAGGTGAGTTTTCTTTTTTATTCATCAGCGACCCGCGAGATTATAGCTTCGCAGCTTCCCTGACCAGGTGCTGCCTATATGACCACTCCCTGCCTTGCAGAACATTGATTTTTCGGAATATAAGGTAATGGGGATTCCTCGCTTTGTTGGCTCTTCATTCTGGTAGCGGTTCTGGTTTGCGGCTCGGAATGACAATTCCGGGGTGGCGAAAAAAAGTTATTACTATCTCAGACCTTGACAAATCGTTTTGGCGAAGCCCTTGACAAAGCGTCGAGGTGCTTGAAAAAACCCCCTTTCCGTATAGAATATAGAACACACGTTCTATAGCTCCCCTAAGGGGGTCAATGATCAAAACCACGTTACCTAACCGCAGAGCTGTTGCGCAGATCGTCAGGGAATATCGCATCCTGGCAGGCACTTCCGAAAGGGAGGCTACCCTGCGGGCTTTCGCCGGCTCGCTGAGCGAGGCGCTGCGGGTCGCCGATAGGCGCATCTCCTACCAGAGCATCAAGAATTGGGGAGATGGCCGCTATTTGCCGGATCCGTTTGCCATGCTGCGCCTATCCCAGGCAGCGCGTTTTGATTGGCGCGGGGATTTTGCCGGGGATATCCTGGCGGCGCTGTTCCCGCAGAATTATGAGCCGCTGACCG
The DNA here is from genome assembly GCA_964572455.1 of uncultured Anaerolineaceae bacterium. Classification (GTDB taxonomy): domain Bacteria; phylum Chloroflexota; class Anaerolineae; order Anaerolineales; family UBA11579; genus JAMCZK01. Next base: position 5,554 of record CAZNFL010000022.1, on the reverse strand, counting down.
AGATCGGGCGGCGGGCGGTGAGCGCGCACAAAGATGCCGCGGTGCTTAGGGGGAACAATGGACATAAGTCTTCAAAATGAAGTAACCACCGGTCATAACCGGACTGTTGAAATCGTGCGGCGCCGCGAGCTGCACTTTAGCTGCGGGTGCAGCACTACGCAGATCGAAAGCCGGCGGAGCGGGGAGGGTGGGCAGCCTGGTTGCCAAGGGCATGGCGGCGGGCTGGTGAAAAGTGTGGAGACCATAGAATACCGAGACGCAATGGACGTCCCTGACTTTTCCGCATCTAAACTAGGCTCAAAGGGTTAAGTAATCAACACCTTACCAGGTCGGGGAAGGATACGTGAAACTAGCCCTTTGGCAAAAGATACTCTATTCCGGAGGCTCGTTAGGAACAGCGCTTTCCCTGGTGGCCTTCAACACTTATATCCAGTTCTATTATGTAGATAAATTAGGCTTAGGCGCAGAATGGTTCGGCATCGGCTGGCTCATTTATGGCGCCTGGAATGCGGTCAATGATCCCCTGGCCGGCTTCCTGAGCGACAATACCAAGACGCGTTGGGGGCGGCGAATCCCATGGATCGCAGGCAGTTTTATTCCCCTGGGCATTGCTTTTTACTTTCTATGGATGCCGCCCGAGTCGTTGGTAGCGGCCAGCGGCCTCTCATTATTCCTGTATTTCATCGCGGTGGTGCTGATCTTCGATACGTTGTGGACCTTCGCGGTGATGAACTGGACCACTCTATTCCCAGAAATGATCACCGACGAAAAAGAACGCGCCAGCGTTTCAGGTCTGCGCCAGGCTTTTACGGTGGTCGGGTTGCTGGTGGGCGGCACCTTTCGCATCCTGGTCGGCCCTGATTGGTCCGGAATTGGGACGATGGCGCTGTTCTTCGGCGGCCTGACTTCGCTCTCGCTGGGCCTCTCACTGTTGGGCAGCAAAGAACAGCCGCATGTGCAGCATGAGAAGCAACCTTCGCTGCTGCCCGCATTACGCGCCACGTTCCGCAACTTATCCTTCCGCTGGTTTTTGGTGCCCAGCCTGAGCAAGGAGTTCATCGTCAGCATCCTGGCGGCTGCCATTCCGTTCTGGACGAAGTACGTGCTGGTGCTGCGAGAGCCGGCGTTGATGTTTGGCGCCACCATCGACCCCGGGTTCCAGGAAAGCATTTTGCTGGCCTCGATATTCCTGTTGACCTTGCCCGGCATACCCTTCTGGACCTGGGTGGCCAAGCGATTTAGCGCCAGACGCGGGTGGCAGATCTCGCAAGCCACGTTCGCGCTCTCGATCCTCACGATCTATGTCTCCTCGGACTTCACAACGGCGCTGCTCGGAACCTCAGTGGTCGGGCTCAGCTTTGCCGGCTTGCTGGTCTATCCGGACTTGCTTCTGGCGGACGTGATCGATGAGGACGAGACGATCGTGGGTGCGCGCCGCGAGGGCATGTACTTTGGCATCAACGGGTTTATGATCCGTTTCGGGGTCATGCTGCAAGGCCTCACCACCTCTGCAGTGCTGCTGACCAGCGGCTATGTGAGCCGCCCGGGGGTTGGGGTAGAGCAGCCGGACAGCGCTGTGTTCGGCATTCGGGCCATGATCACCCTGGTGCCGATCCTGGCTTCGTTGGTGGCGATCTGGGGGCTGCAGCATTACCCGCTGCACAGCGGGAAGTTGGACGCCATGCGCGAGCGTTCGCGCAAGCTTCGTAAGGCATAAGCGCAAAGCTGGGACATGTAAAAGTTGATTGGTAGTACAATGCCGAGTGCATTTAATCTATCCTTGACGGAGGTTTAAGATGAATAGTCAGTTTCGCAAGATTGGTACTTTCTTTGCTTTACCCGTAATTTTTTTGGTGTTGTTGACCGCCTGCGGTCCAAAAACCGTCCAGGTAAGTCTGGGTCAGTATGAAATGTCTGCTTCGCCAGCTTCAGCCAAGGCCGGTGAAATCGTTTTCGTCGTGTCTAACAATGCAGAGGTTTTGGTCCACGAATTTGTGGTGGTCAGATCGGAATTAGGCGCGGGTGAATTGACCGTCGGTCCAGACGGCATCGTAGATGAATCGCAAATGGACGTTAAAGATGAAATCGAGGACATGGAACCAGGGGCAATCGTGGAGCTCAAAGTAACTCTCGAAGCAGGCCATTACATCCTCTTATGCAATATAGAAGACCATTACGGCTTGGGGATGCATGCAGACTTCAATGTGCTCCCCTAGGTAGCAGCCATAGCTTGTAGGATTCCCCAAAAAGCGGGCCAACAGCCCGCTTTTTTATTTTAAGGCGGCGAGCTGAGCAGCGCGGCGTCGCCTGTTCCTTACCTCTTTGAGACTTGACGATGCGGGCCAATTTTTAAGATTGGCGTATTGATTTCTGCTGATTAGGTAATACAATAAAGAGGCTGATGTCTAAGTGCGGCCCGCTATAAAAATGGACGTTCCACAGCTGCCAAGCCGGACGGGCAAGCACTCGAACTGTAAAGGGCGACTGAAGACTGGTCGGCTTTACAGTTTTTTGTTTGACTAACAAGGAGAAAAATGAAGACGATAAGCCAAATGATATTAATCCTGGCAGCGGCAGGCCTGCTGTTGACAGCCTGCGGAAGCGGCCAGACCGGGCCGGTTGAGCAGAAGAACGACCGCCTGATCCTGTTGGAGTGGTCCGGCTATGAGACCGAGACCTACTGGGAGCCTTTTGCGGCGGAGCACCCGGACATCACGCCGGACTACGCCTTCTTCGGTGAAGACGCCGAAGCGCTGGCCAAAGCCCAAACGGGCTTCTATTTCGACGTCGTGCACCCTTGCGGAAGCTGGTGGGGGCTGTACGTGGAAGCCGGCCTGGTGCAACCCATCGACACCTCCCGCCTGGAGAATTTTGACGAACTCTTCCCAGAGCTGGTGGAAAAGGGCGTATTCAACGGGCAACAATTTTTCATTCCCTGGGACTGGGCGTTCGAATCCATCACCGTGCGCACCGACCTGGTGAGCGAGGTGCCGGATGCGTGGGCAGACCTGTGGGATCCGCAATACCAGGGCCAGATCGCCATCTTCGATTCAGGCGAGTCGACCTTCATGACGGCAGCCTATGCCCTGGGCATCGACCCCTACACAGCCACCGAGGAGCAGGCCGAGCAGATCAAGCAGAAGCTGATCGAACTGAAACCTAATCTGCTGACCTACTGGGCAGATTACACCGAGATCAACCAGCTGCTGGCCAGCGGGGATGTGGCCATCGGCGCCAACACCTGGAACGACGCCTGGGCTACCCTGAATGACGAGGGCTATGAGGTCGAGTACATCGACCCCACTGAGGGTCGCATCAGCTACGCCTGTGGCTACGGCATCTCGGCCGAAACTGAGAACCTAGACCTGGCTTATGACTACATCGATGCGCTGATCGATGCGCAATCCAACGCTAATATGGCCAATGACTACTACTACGGCGCGGCAAACATGAACTCCGTGGCGTTGCTGGACCCGGAACTGGTAGAGAAATTCGGCTTCGATGATCTCTCCGTTCTGGATCGGACGAATTTCCAACAATCGCTCACCGAAGAACAGCGCGAGATGATGACCAGCATCTGGAACGAAGTCAAAGCCGCGCCATAGGCTTTGCAAAGGATAAGGAACCTCTGAACTGATCACGCGCCGGGCGGTGAATGCCGCCCGGCTCAGGTTTTCCTTCCCATGGAAAATAAACGCCGGCTTTTCGCCTTGATGACGCCACCTTCGCTGTGGCTTCTATTGTTTTTCATGGCGCCGCTGCTGATCATGGCGCTGTATACCTTCAAGGAAAGCACCTTTGGAAATCTATTCCCGCTGACCCTGGACAATTACCAAACTTTCATCCAAACGCCGTCGTTCTTCCGCCTGCTGCTGAATTCCGCGTGGCTGGCGCTATTGACCGCAGCGCTCTCCATCCTGTTGGCCTATCCGGTGGCTTATTTCCTGGTGTTCTACACCGGGGCGAAGCGCGTGTTATTGCTTACCCTGCTCATCCTGCCAGCCTGGACCAGCTTCTTATTGCGGGTACTGGCCTGGAAAGTGATCCTCGGCTCCAATGGGCTGCTTAATCAAGGCCTGATCTCGCTGGGACTGATCACGGAAGGCGTGCCGCTTTTGCTTTACAGCCAGGCAGCGGTGGTCATCACCCTGGTCTATGTGTGGATCCCGTTCGCAGCCTTGCCGCTATTCGCCGCCATGGAGCGCATCGACCCGCGCCTGCACGAGGCCTCCCAGGACCTGGGGGCGTCGCCGGCGCAGACCTTCTGGCGGGTCACCCTTCCGCTGACATTGCCGGGGATGGCTTCAGCCTTCTTCTTCGTTTTTATTCCAACGCTGGGCGAGTGGGTGACGCCGACCTTGGTGGGCGGGGTGAGCGGAATCATGTATGGCAACCTGATCCAGGACCAGTTCGCCCGCGCCTTGAACTGGCCGCTGGGTGCGCTGATGAGCATGGTGCTGCTGGTGCTGGTGGCGGCCTTTAGCTACATCTTCAATCGCTTCATTCCCATCACCGAAGTGCCAGTGGCCACCTAGCGATGAAACGCCAAACCGGACGCTGGCTGGGCTTGGCCTATTACGTTGCTTTATTGGTATTTCTGCAGCTGCCCATATTGCTGCTGATCGTTTTTTCATTTAATGATTCGGTGCTACTTGTCTTCCCATTAAAGGGCTTTACGCTGCAGTGGTATCAGCAGTTATTGGGCGCCAAAGAGCTGATCAGCGCGGCGGGGAACAGCCTGATCATCGGCCTGATCTCCGCGGTGATCGCCACCAGCCTGGGCACCATGGCCGCCATTGCCATCGCCCGCTATAACTTTCCTGGCCGAACGTTCTTCTTGAATATTGCCACTCTGCCGCTGGTGATCCCCTACGTGGTGCTGGGTGTGGCGCTGCTGATCCTCTTCCAAAGCCTGGGGGTCGAGCTGAGCATTTGGACGATCACCATTGGGCACGCCATCATCAACATTCCCTACGTAATGCTGATCGTGGCGGCGCGGCTTTCGGGCTTCGCCAACAACCTGGAGGAAGCCGCCATGGACCTGGGAGCGACTTATTGGGGCACGCTGATGCGCGTCACCCTGCCAATTTCAGCGCCGGCGCTGGCGGCCGCGTTTTTGTCGTCTTTTACATTATCATTCGACGAGTTCTCGCTGGCCTTCTTCCTAGCGGGTACGCAGAACACGCTACCGGTATACATTTACTCGCAGCTGCGCTTCCCCAACCGGCTGCCGCTGGCGATCACCTCGGCTGCGGTGGTGATTGTGTTCTCGGTAGCCATCTTGCTGCTCTCCGAGTGGCTGCGGCGCGTGGGCGCTGAGAGAAAACTCAGGGCCGAAGGATGAACAGCTCTGACCACGGTGAAATTAAGACAAAGCAATGAAACCATTCGCGGTTGAACTTAAGAACGTAAGCAAGGTATTCACCGGGGTCGGGCGCGGCGAAAAAAGCCTGGCTGCAGTGAGCAGCATCGACCTGAAGATCCGCCAAGGCGAATTCTTCACTATGCTAGGCCCCAGCGGCTGCGGCAAGACCACCACCTTGCGCATCATTGC
>CAZNFL010000021.1:0-47289 GCA_964572455.1 uncultured Anaerolineaceae bacterium | reverse complement strand
TGGTGCGCGAGTCGTGGAAGGTCCAGGTGCGGTTGAGGATGAAGTTGGAGGTGACTGCCGCCAGGAAGGAAACCACACTGGCGGCCACCGGTTCCAGGCCTACGAAAACGAAGAAGAGGTTGAACACCAGGAAATCGACCCCCAGGCCGATAGCGCCGACGATGGCGAATTTGATAAACCTTTTTTGCTCTCGACGGCTGTTAATCAGGCTCATGGACTATCCCATCCCGCCTGCTACGCAGGCACCCTTCCCCTTTCCAAGGGGAAGGGACGGGGATAGGGTAGTTAGCTGCGTGGCAAACCTCATTTGATCCCCAACTGCGCTTTGAAGTAAGGGATCGTCTTTAAGAGTCCTTCTTTTAGCGCCACCTTCGGCGCCCAGCCCAGCCATTCGCCAGCGCGGGTGATATCCGGCTGGCGGCGCAGCGGGTCGCCTTTGAGCATGCGCTCCTTTTCAATCATAATCCCAGCCTTCTTCCCCACCAACGCGTCGATCTGCTTAGCAAACTGTTCGATGGTGATTTCCACCGGATTGCCAATGTTCACCGGTTCGTGTATGTCCGATACCAGCAGCCGGTAAATGCCCTCGATCAGGTCGTCGACGTAGCAGAAGCTACGGGTCTGCTGGCCGTCCCCATACACGGTGAGCTTCTCGCCGCGCAGCGCCTGCTGGATGAAATTGGCCACGGCGCGGCCATCGTCCACGTGCATGCGCGGGCCATAGGTGTTAAAGATGCGCACGATGCAGGTGTTCACCCCATGGAAGCGGTGGTAGGCCATGGTGAGCGCTTCGGCGAAACGCTTAGCTTCGTCGTAGACAGAGCGCTCGCTAATTGGGTCCACGTGGCCCCAATAGGTCTCCTTCTGCGGATGCTCCAGCGGGTCGCCATAGATCTCGCTGGTGGAGGCTAGCATGAAGCGCGCCTTATTGGCGAACGCTACGCCCAATGTATTGTGCGTGCCGAGTGCGCCGGCCTTCATGGTTTGGATGGGCAAGTTGGGATAGCCAACGGGCGAAGCCGGATTGGGGCTAGCCGGAGAAGCAAAATGCATGACGGCATCCAGCTTGCCAGGCACATGAATATAGCTGGAAACGTCATGGCGGATAAAGCCGAAACGTTCATTGCCCGAGAGATGAGCGATATTTTCGGGCTTGCCGGTGATGAAATTGTCCATGCCCACCACCGCGTGGCCTTCGGCCAGCAAGCGGTCGCACAGGTGGGAACCAAGGAAGCCAGCGGCGCCGGTGACTAATACTCTCATGCAAAAACTCCTCTTGGGCTACTAAGTACTTCTCGTATTCTTTACGATTTGACCATCCTTAATTACGTGAACAAAATCGGGTTCTCCCTTTTTATTCTTATCTGGATTCACCAAACCTTATTTATTTTTATACTTTTACCTATTGTTCAAAAACGAAAGTCAAGCCAGATTATTTTATTTATTAGAATTATAACCCTTGCAGTTCTCGCATACGCATGGGTAGATGTTATTTTGGATCAGTGGCCATGTTTCATGGGTATTCCTAATTGTGGTTTAAGGAGTTAGATTCATAAAATGAGTTCAGGTATTTTCTACCAGGCAGAGTCTTTTCCTATACTAAATTCTTTTGTCCTATTTCTTTGAGATTAGGTATAATGGTTCTAAGAGGAAATAATATGCAAAAATACGTTGACGGGTTTGTACTTGTTGTCCCAAAAGGTAAAGCTGAAGAGTATAAGAAAATGGCCGAGGGTGGTCGGGATTCGTGGATGAAACATGGTGCTCTAGGATATTATGAATGTCGTGGTAACGATCTTACTCCTCAAGAAATGGGGGATGAAAAAGGTCGATCATTTACAGAAATGACTGGAGCAGGTACGAGCGACACAGTCTGGTTCTCGTTTATCATATTTAAATCCAAAGAACATCGTGATGAAGTTAATGCAAAAGTGATGGCGGAGATGAGCGAGCAAATGAAGGGCCATGAAGACATGTCAATGCCTTTTGACATGAAGCGAATGGCTTACGGCGGTTTCCAAGTTGAGGTCGAGAGTTAGATTTAGCCACCAATATTACTCAAAGCAATTCCTGATTTGGTCTATGATGGGGAGCCAAACTAACTTCACTTGACTAACAATGACCCCGTATTTGAGCACTACCAAGCGCTATTCGCGTTTGGCCCAGGGCAAAGGGATCTACTTAAATCCGCGCACAGCCCATGTGCGAGCAACCAGCGGAATTGAGCCGTCCAGCGCAAACGGCAAGCCCGCCCGAATGCGCACACGCAGTGCCGCCCGCCGTTCCTCGCTCAAGGATATGGCATAGGAGGGCGCTGGCGCCCCTCCCCTTAGAAATGGGTTCCAATAATCATCGAAATCTTTAAAGTCTGTATGGATATCTACGGAGCGAACATCAACGTCTCGCAGGCCAGCGCCTTGAAACAAGAGTTTTAGGGATTCAGGATTACAAATTGTGGAGCGACGGCCTTCATCCAAATCGAACGCTGCGGGATCCAGGGCAACCGCTGCATTCCAGAAATGACGCATGAATTGCATTTTGCCAGCGTAGTCCCAAACATAGACAGCCACAACTCCTCCGGGGCGAACGACTCGCGTCATTTCACTCAGTGCCCGTTCAGGCTGCGGAACAAAATTTAGCACGAGCCCGGTAACAGCTGCATCATAAGAGGCGGTTTCTTCCGGAAGATCTTGCGCATCAGCCACCCCAAATGTAACGCGGGGGTCGGAGATTTTTTCCCGGGCGTAGGCAACAAATTCTTCTGAGCGATCCAAACCTTTTACCTCTTTCGGATCAGCCTGCTTCAGAATTGTTTGACTGAGGGCACCCGTGCCGCTGCCAACATCAAGCCAGAGCCGTCTAGCAGGTACAGCCAGCCAATCCAAGAACTGGGAAGCGACCAGGCGGCTCCAGCGGCCAACATACGGCTCGTAAACGTCTCCGCTCGCCCACAGTGCAAGCTGCGGCTTCGCGTTCCCATCACTCATAACTTACCTCCACGAAACAGCGCCTACCAGCCCGTCGCCGGTGAGCTGTTGCGCTTCGCCGCTGACCACATTCACCACCCACAGATCGCCTTCGTACACGAAAGCGATCAGCGCGCCTCCCTCACTGCTGGGCGACCAGGCTACGCGTTGGGGTTGCAGGCCGGGTGCGCCTTCTGGCGGGAACAGCGGCGTGCTGCCGCCATCCGGCGCAGCCACCATAAGTTCATAAGCGCTGAGATCACTTTGCGCGGGGATAAAGGCGCGTAGGTACACAACCTGGCTGCCATCCGGCGCGGCTTGCGGCATGGCAAACATGCCCACGTTATCGGCCACCAGCTCGCCGCCCGCTTCGCCGGCTAATTGCAGCGAGAAGGTCACCGGGTTCACCGCAAAACGAACATAATAAAAACTCTGATCGTCGCGCCACGAAAGTCCAGGGATCAAGGCCCAATCGCTGCCGGTTTGGTAAGCCGGCAGCGTGAACCACACATCGAGCGAATCTGCGTCCAGATTCACAGTCCCCACCCCATCCGGCCGGGCGAAGGCTAACTGCGCCCCCTGCGGCGACCATGCATAGCTTGTGCCCCACCAGGCGTAGAAGCCATCCTGGCGGGGGCTGAGCACCACGTGCGTGCTGCCAGACCTCCCAGAGCCCGAAAAAGAGATAGTTTGCAGATCGTTATTGGCCTGCCAGCCCGGCGGGTTGTCGGCCGGTTCCACGGTCGAAAAAGCGATCTCGTATGCCGCTCCGGGAACCCAGCCAGCGAAGTGGACAATGTTGCCGACTCCGAGGTCGATCAAGGTCTGTTCGCCCTCGTCCAGGCTGGCGACCCATAATTCGTTGATCTCGCCTTCCTCGCTACTATCGCGCGTGAACAGCAGCCAGGCGCCATCCGGGGAGACCTCGAAGATGTGGCCATCGAGATCGCCGGTGATGGCCACTGCGCGGCGGAAACCGCTGCTGCCTTCCAGCAGCCAGGCGTTGCCCGCGGAAATGAAGGCCAGGCGCCCGGGGATAGTCACCGAACTGAAGGGCGATTGAGCTCCGATCATGATGATCTCTTCGACGGGGTCGGTCAGTACGACCGAATTGACTTCGGTTCGCGAGACCAGTTCGCCATCTTCGTAAAGCAGGCGATAGGTAGTTTCTAGCAGCCCGTTGGCGCCGTTCTGGATCAGGCGTTGCTCCCCAACCGGCAAGGCTTCGTTGGGCAGCGTGCGCGAAATGAATGGCAGGGGCGCTTGCTCTGTTTCGAAATCTTCGGTCACGCGGATCACGCGCACTTGATCGCCGTCGGATAGTTCGGTGTACAGCGGTGGTTCGACGCGGTCCAGGTCGCCGAGCTGGATGACAGCGGCTGCGAGTGCTTCACGCACGCTGCTGCCGGCAGGCAGGGATAATTCGCTAGTCTGCCCATCAACCTGGATGTCAACAGATAATGCAAGCGCCGGGCTGCCGGGGCTGCAGGCCGCCAGAAAAAAGATGGCCAAAACCGGTAACATGTATAATCGCATCAAGGAAAAAAATTATAGTTTATGCCAACTAAAACCGCAGAAACGAACGGGGCTGAGCAACTGAGCCTGGAAGCTAAGCTGGAAGCGCTGCTGTTCGTTGCCCCGGCAACCGTCATCGTCAAACAGCTGGCTGAAGCCCTGGAAGTGACGCCGCGCCAGGTGGAGAAAGCGCTGGAGGAACTGGAGGCCGGTTACGCCGAGCGCGGCATCCGCCTGCAACGCCACAAAGGTGAGCTGCGCCTCACCAGCGCTCCGCAGACCGCCGCCCTGGTGGAGCGCTTCCTGGACCTGGAAGCCACCAGCCGCCTCAGCCACGCGGCCCTGGAATGCCTGGCCATCGTGGCCTACCAGCAGCCCATCACCCGGCCGCAGATCGACGCGGTGCGCGGCGTGAACAGCGATAGCGCCATGCGCTCGCTGCTCACCCATGGGCTGATCGAGGAGACTGGCCGCACCGAAACCGCCGGCCGCCCCATCGTCTACGAAACTACTGCAGAATTCTTGCAGCATTTTGGGCTGAGCAATTTGGAATCTTTGCCGCCGCTGAACCTGGACCACCTCGCCAAGCAAGAAAACCTGCTCCATCTGGATGCCAACCTTAAACATTAAACCTTAAAACAGTTTAATGTTTAAGGTTTAAGGTTATTTCACATGCCCGCTGAACGCTTGCAGAAAATCCTCGCCCGCGCCGGTTACGGTTCGCGGCGCTCGTCCGAAGAACTCATCACCGCCGGCCGGGTGATAGTGAACGGGCAGCGCGCCGAACTGGGCAGCAAAGCCGACGCTCAAAGCGACAAAATCCTTGTCGATGGCCATCGCGTCAAACTGTCAGAGGAGTTTGTTTATTACGCCGTTTACAAGCCGCGCGGTGTGCTCTCAACTACTGCCGGGCCCGACCCGCGGCCCAAGGTCACGGACCTGGTTCCCGGCGGGAAGCACCTGCATTTGGTGGGGCGTCTGGACCTGGAGAGCGAAGGCCTGATGCTGCTCACCGATGACGGCGAGCTGACCCAGCGCATCAGCCATCCGCGTTATGAGCAAGAGAAGGAATATCGCGTGCTAGTGGCGCGGAAGCCGGACCAGGAGCAACTGGCCGCCTGGCGGCGCGGTGTGGTGCTGGCGGACGGAACCCGCAGCGCCCCAGCCGGCGTGCAGATCGTTGGGAGCAAGGGCAAGGGCGCCTGGCTGAAGGTGATCATGCACGAAGGCAAGAAGCGCGAGATCCGCGAGATCACCCGCGTGCTGGGGCTGCCGGTGGTGCAACTGATCCGGGTACGCATCGCCAGCTTGCTGCTGGGCGCCATGAAACCGGGCCAGGCACGCCAGTTGAGTGCGGCTGAGGTGGCGGCGCTTAAAGGAGCAAAGCCATCTAAGTCTGCTAATAAAGCCAACGACTAGTTTTTGAATCTTTCCAAAACAGAACGTTTGTGCAATAATCAGCCTATCCCTCCATGTTCTCCAACATAAAAAAGGTCTACAACGAATTTCCTGCCCGTTTTTGGGGCGTAACCGGCGTTTCGTTTATCGATTCTGTCGGCGCAACATTACTATTCCCTTTCTTCGCGTTATACATCACCCAAAAGTTCAACGTGGGCATGACCGAGGCAGGCTTGGTGCTGGGCACGTTCTCTATATCCAGCTTTGTGGGCGGCATCATTGGCGGCGCGCTCACCGATCGCATCGGGCGCAAGAAGCTGATCTTGTTCGGCCTTGTGGCCAGCGCGATCACCACGCTTTCACTGGGCTTGATAAACGAATTCTATTTGCTATTCCCCATTGCGGCGGTCATCGGCATCTTTGCGGATGTGGCCGGGCCCGCCCGCCAAGCGATGATCGCTGATATCTTGCCGGAGAAACAGCGCCAGGAAGGGTTCGGCATCATGCGCGTGGTGGGCAACATGGCCTGGATCATTGGGCCGAGCATCGGCGGCTTCGTGGCCAATATCGACTTTCTGTGGCTCTTTGTCATTGACGCGCTGGTGAGCTGCCTGGTCGCCCTCCTTTTCTTCCTGTTCATTCCCGAAACTAAGCCCGCACCCAAGGAGGACGAGAAGCCAGAGACCATGCTGCAAACTTTCGGCGGTTATGCCAAGGTATTGCGGGATATGCCCTTCCTCGGTTTCATTGTGGCGACCGTGCTCATGAGCCTAGTCTACATCCAAATGTACAACTCCCTCTCGGTCTTCTTGCGGGATGTGCATGGGATCTCGCCGCAGGGCTATGGATTCCTGCTCACCGCCAGCGCTGTCATCGTGATCCTATTCCAATTCTGGACGACTCGCGTGATCAAGTCCCGCCCGCCCTTCCTGATGATGGCCGTGGGTTCCATTTTCTATATATTTGGTTTTGGCATGTTTGGATTCGTCAGTGCCTATATCCTTTTCGTAATTGCCATGGTCATCGTCACCATCGGAGAAATGGTGGTGGTGCCCACCAGCTCGACCCTGGCGGCCAACTTTGCGCCGGAGGCCATGCGCGGCCGCTATATGGCCGTATTCAGCTTGGTCTGGGTGGTGCCAGCCGCCGTAGGCCCCGCCGCAGCCGGTTACATCCTGGATAACTTCCTCAATCCGAATGTTTTATGGTTTATTGGCAGCGGCTTGTGCGCGGTGGCAACCCTGGCGTTCTATGCGCTCCATCTGCGTTTGGGCAGACGCGCTCGCTTTGCTCTTGCGTCACAGGAAGCGCCCGGTAGTAAACCGATCGCGAGCTAATACCTCCTCCCCTTGGCGAAAGCCCACCCACTAACGTAAAATACATCATCCTCGAGGGATCACTGCCTCATGCCCAAAGAACGCGCGGCCTCAAAATCGACCTGGTTAGACCAGCCCTTTTTCCCAAATTTCAAACTAACCTGGGAGACAGGTCTGGTGGCGCTGCTACTCTTAGCAGCAGTAGTTACCCGCTTTTACGGGCTGGGAGACCGGGTAATGAGCCACGACGAGACCACTCACGTGGTCTTTTCCTGGCAGCTCTACCAAGGGGATGGCTACATGCACGACCCACTGAGTCACGGGCCGTTCCAGTTTCATCTTCTGGCGCTCAGTTACTTCCTTTTTGGCGATAACGACTTCACCGCTCGCGCACCCCAGGCTCTCTTCAGCGTCCTTACTGTGCTCTTCGTCTGGTGGGGCTTCCGCCGCTATCTGGGGCGTATCGGGGCGCTGTTAGCCGCGGCCTTTTTCCTCATCTCCCCATTCATGCTGTATTACGGCCGCTACGCGCGCAACGAGTCCTGGGTGGCATTATTCGGGCTGGTGATGTTGTGGGGCATCCTGCGCTATTTAGACCGCGGCGAGAACAAATATCTGTACGTCGTCACCGCCGCCTTGGCTCTGCATTTCGCCAGCAAAGAAACCGCCTTTATTTACTCCGCCCAAGCCCTGCTCTTCCTGGGTGGATTGTTTCTATTCCGCGTATTCAATTGGCGCGGCAGTAAAGGCGACAATAACTCTCGCAGGCTTTTTTTCATTGCCGTCATCTTGGGAATTGTCTTTTTGGGGCTCGCCTTAACGGCTCAACAAGTTAGCGGCGTCTTAGAGCCTGAGACGATAAGCTCCTCGGAAGTCAATGAGCCGGTCATTGCGGACGAGACTGTGGCGGCAGCCGCCAGCGGCGGCATCGGCACTATCGCCATCATCCTCGGTGGGTTGGGCCTGCTGGCGCTGGTTGCCAGCCTGGTCATCCTGGCCCGCGGCTACGGCTGGCAGCGCGTCCGCCAGGAACGCAGTTTTGGCTTGCTGGCCCTCATATTTGCCCTGGTGCTGCCGCACATGGGAGCTTTCCCGCTCAAATTGCTGGCGCCCTCTTTGACGTATTCGTATTTCAGAAACGTATTCACCACTACCAACTGGGGCGCACTGGGATCTTCCCCAGATTTCCCCAACATCCTGCTTCTGATCCTGGTCGTTGTTCTCATGTTCATTGCATCGGCCATTGTTGGGGCGCTGTGGAACCCCAAACAATGGTTGATCAACATGGGCATTTTCTTTGCGATTTTCATCCCGCTCTTCACCACGATGTTCACAAATTCACTGGGCATATTTACCGGGCTGGTAGGTTCGCTGGGTTACTGGGTCGAACAGCAGGCAGTTCAACGCGGCAATCAGCCACAGTATTACTACTGGGGGGTGCAGATCCCGGTTTACGAGTATCTGGCGGCCTTGGGCACCATAATGGCAGCCGGGCTGGGCGCAAGTTTAATCCTCCGTGCGCGCAAAGAGAAACGCAAGCCGGCAGCAGAAAATAACCAAGTGCGCCTGCCGGAAAGCCGGCGCTTTGGTTTAACCTTGCTTGTGTTTTGGTCCGGCAGCGCCTTGTTCTTTTACACCTGGGCCGGGGAAAAGATGCCCTGGCTCACTGTGCACATCACCTTGCCCATGCTATTGCTGGCCGGCTGGGCTTTGGGTTGGATCATCAAACATGTGGATTGGGCACAGATGGTCAAGCCGCGCTCACTTTTCATGATTGCTTCCATGGCGGTTGCCATTCTCGCCGCACTCGACTTGATTAGTATTTTTCTGGGCATCCAGCCGCCTTTCCAGGGGATGGAGCAAGGTCGGTTGCAAGCCACGTTGCGCTTCATTTTCACTGTCATCCTATTGGCTGGATCCTTGATCGCCTTTTTCGTATTGAAGGCTCGCGAGAATTGGGCAGCCCACCAATCGCGTCGGGTTTTGGTTTTGTTGGCCTTTGCCGGCCTAGCCATGCTCACCGCCAGGACCGCTTTTCGCGCGGCTTACATCAACTACGATCTGGCAACCGAATACCTGGTGTATGCGCACATGGCCCGCGGCCCCAAGGAGATGCTGGAGCAACTGGAGGAGCTTTCGCTGCGGTTGACCGATGGCTTGGATATCCGCGTTGCTTACGATAATGAAACCAACTATCCATTGTGGTGGTATTTGCGCGATTATCCAAACAAGATCTATTACGACCAAAATCCATCCGCCAGCCTCCGTGAAGCGCCGGTGATCATTGTCGGTGACGCCAATTATTCCAAGATCGAACCCGTGGTGCGGGATGACTACTACATGTTCGAGTTCGTTCGCATCTGGTGGCCCAATCAGGATTACATGGATTTCGATTACTCCAACATCGCTTCAGGATTTTCCAGCGAAACGGGGCTCTCCCAGACCCAGATGTCCGTCTTTGATTATGTGGGGCGCGTGATCCGGCGCGGCGTCGAATATGTGGATACAGCCGAAGAGCGCGAAGCGCTCTTTGGCGTCTGGTTCAACCGCGATTTCACCGAATACTTGACCCTGAAAGGCCAGGACCCCAGCCTGGCGCGTTGGAATCCATCGCGAACTATGCGCATGTACATCCGCAAGGATGTCGCCGCCCAGATCTGGGATTTCGGCGTGCAGCCGGTGGCTGTGGAGCCCGACCCTTACGCGGGCAAGGCCATTGAGCTGGCCGCTGATCTGGTTGTGGGCGGCGCAGGCAGCGCCGAGGCACAATTCAATTCCCCGCGCGGCCTGGCGGTTGCCCCGGATGGCAGCCTGTTTGTGGCCGATTCGTTCAACCATCGCATCCAGCACCTGGCCGCGGATGGCAGCTTTATCCGGGCTTGGGGCACGCAAAGTGACCCGGCCAATGCAGAAAACCCCGGAGGCTCGTTCTCAGAGCCGTGGGGGGTGGCTGTATCGTCAGACGGCCGCTTTGTTTACGTGGCCGACACTTGGAACCATCGCATCCAGAAATTCACCGCAAACGGCACATTCGTCACCATGTGGGGCATCTTCGCTAACGACAATCAGCCCACGTCGTTGTATGGGCCGCGCGACTTGGTGGTGGCAGCAGATGGCAACGTGCTCGTGACCGATACGGGGAACAAGCGCATCGTGGTCTATGACTCGAGCGGGAACTTCATCAGCCAGATCGGCGGCGCAGGTTTCGAACTCGGCCAATTTGAGGAGCCGGTCGGCCTGGCCATGGACCGCGCCGCCAGCCTGCTGTATGTGGCCGACACCTGGAACCAGCGCATACAGGTGTTCAATTACGCCGGCGGCGTGCTAAGCCCGGTGAGCAGTTGGGAAGTCGACGCCTGGTTCGGCCAATCGCTGAACAATAAACCCTACTTAGCGGTGGGAGACGACGGCCTCGTCTACGCTAGCGACCCGGAGAGCGCCCGCGTGCTGGTCTTCCAACCGGACGGCAACCTGGTGCATTTCTTCGGGGGCTACGACCAAACCCTGGTCGAGATCGGCCTGGCCCAGGGGTTGGCTGCTGACGGCCAGGGCGGCTTGTGGCTCAGCGACGCCCAGAATCACCGCGTGCTGCACTTTGTTTTGCCCTGAGCCGCGCGCTCTCTATTTTGGCTTGAGATGCACACGATGCAATACTCTATGGAGTAACGGCGAAATAATAATTCCGGTGGTAATCGCAAACACGACGCCTGACAACAATGCATAGACAGAGGCGAACACCTTGCCACCCTCTGTGGTGATCGCGTCAACCGGCCCCATACCGGAGAGGATCATGGAGGCATTCAGGACTGCATCCAGCCAGTCCAGCCCTACGAAGAAGTGATAGCCGAGGGTGCCCACTCCAAGGAAAAGCAGCACGATGACGAGCGCGTAGCCAACATAGGTCAGCACTCGCAAGAGAAAGCCGTGTACCGGTATGAGTGGTTGGGAGTGGTGTTCGAAGGGCATCTAAGCCTCCTTTGCAGTCATTTCACTTTTTCGGCAGCGAGCGGGCGTATTCAAGCCCAAGTTGAATCCAGGTTTTCAAATCTTCGCTTTTCTTCAATCCCTTTTGGCCAACCAACAGCCAGCCTTGCATCGGTTTGCCAGGTCTCTTATTGAACGGATCGAAGGGCCGCACGTTCGGCCGTTTGAGTAGTTCATCTGTCCTATGCGGATCGAAACGAGATACCAGCTCGGACCCCAACACTCCCACGACCATATTGCCATTTAACAAGAACGAGATCCCACCAAATATTTTCTTTTCAGTGATCCCCTTAGTTGCTTTCAAAGCTGTGCGCAACCTGCCAGCCAGATCTTCATCGTAGGCCATGCTTAATTATATGGCGAAAAGGGTTTCAAACCCCTCTGGTATAATGCCGCCTGTTGCTTTCCCACCTCCTAACTCCAGGAGCTTTCCCCACCAAATGAAATTACACGAATACATATCCAAACAAATTTTCGCCGAGTACGGCGTCCCTGTTCCGCAGGGAAAAGTAGCGGCTACCCCGAAAGAAGCAGGCAAGATCGCAAAAAAACTGGGTGGCCGCGTTGTTATTAAAGCCCAAGTCTTGGTCGGCGGCCGCGGCAAAGCCGGCGGCGTCAAGCTGGCCAAAGGCGCCAAGGAAGCCGAAGCCGCCGCCAAGGCCATCCTCGGTATGGAGATTAAGGGATTGCCGGTGAACAAGGTGCTGGTGGACCCGGCCGTCGATATTGCCAGCGAGATCTATCTCGGCATCACCAACGATCGCGCCGCCCGCCAGCCGGTGATCATCGCTTCCGCCGCCGGCGGCGTCGATATCGAAGAAGTGGCCCGCACCGCACCGGAGAAGATCATCCGCGTGCACATCAACCCATTGCTGGGCGCCCAGGATTACAACATCCGCGACCTCTCCATCGGCATTGAGCTCGACCGCAAGCATTGGGCTGCTTTCCACAAGATCACCAAGGGCCTTTGGGAGGCCTTCCACGCCAACGACGCCACCCTGGCCGAGATCAACCCGCTGGTCATCACCGGCGACGGGCAGCTGCTGGCCCTTGACGGCAAGATGGTGATCGACGACAACGCCCTTAATCGCCACCCAGACCTCGCCGAATTGCGCGACCTGACCGCCGAAGAACCTGCCGAGCTGGAAGCGCGTAAAAATGGCCTCACCTACATCAAGCTGGATGGCGAGATCGGCTGTATGGTCAACGGCGCCGGGCTGGCCATGGCCACCATGGACATCATCAAGTTGTTCGGCGGCCAGCCGGCTAACTTCCTCGACATCGGCGGCGGCGCTGGCGCCGAAAAAGTGGCTGCCGCTATGCGCATCATCGTTTCCGACAAGAATGTTAAAGCGGTGCTCTTCAACATCTTTGGCGGCATCACCCGCGGGGACGAAGTGGCCCGCGGCATCCTGGAAGCCATGAAGGAGGTCAAGCCCACTGTGCCTATGGTCATTCGCCTGGTTGGCACTAATGCCGCCGAAGGGCGCGCCCTGCTGGCCGAAGCCAACATGATCACCGCCGAGACCCTGGCGGGGGCTGCCCAAGAGGCTGTGCAAGCCGCAAAAGGAAACAAATAACATGGGAATTTTGGCGAACAAGAATACGCGCGTGGTGGTGCAAGGCATCACTGGACGCGAAGGCCTCTTCCACTCCGAGCGCATGCTGACTTACGGAACGCAAGTGGTCGGCGGTGTGCGCCCCGGCAAGGGCGGCGAATGGGTGCTGGATGGCAAAGTGCCGGTCTTCGACTCGGTGCGCGTGGCCGTGGAGGCCACCGGCGCGGACTGCAGCATGATCATCGTGCCGGAGTCCGCTGCGCCGGATGCCATGCTGGAGGCGGCGGATGCCGGCCTGCGCCTCATCATCTGCCTCACCGAGGGCATCCCCATCCAGGACATGATGCGCGTGCGCGCCTATCTCGATTTCAAACGCGTCCAGCTCATCGGCCCCAACTGCCCAGGCCTGCTCACGCCCGGCGAAACCAAGATCGGCTTTATTCCGGGGGACGATGCCATCCCCGGCAATATCGGCGTCGTCTCTCGCTCCGGGACGCTCACTTACGAAGTGCTCTACGCGCTCAAGCTGGTCGGCTTGGGCGCCAGTACCTGCGTAGGCATCGGCGGCGACCCAGTGAAAGGGCTGAACTTTATAGAAATACTGAAAATGTTCGAGGAAGATCCGCTCACCGATAAGGTCGTGATGATCGGGGAGATCGGTGGCACGGACGAAGAAAAGGCCGCTGAGTTCATCAATCAGAACATGACCAAGCCGGTGGTGAGCTTTATCGCCGGCCGCAGTGCTCCGCCCGGCAAACGCATGGGCCACGCCGGCGCCATCGTGGAAGGTGGTGAAGGCAGCGCCGAGGACAAGATCAATGCGCTCAAGTTAGCCGGGGTGCAGATCGCCGATCATCCCGAGCAGATCCCGGAACTGTTGAAGAAGTGAACGAACGACCATCCACAGGAAATATTTCCACCGCGGCTGATGTAATCGATCTTTATACCAATCTTGAAAGCCTCGGCATAAAGATCTGGGTCGATGGAGGCTGGGGAGTTGACGCGCTGCTAGGCCAGCAATCCCGGCCGCACGAAGATATCGATATCGTCGTGGAACAAAAGCACGTTGGAGATTTGCGATCTTTCCTGGAAAACAAGAAGTATAAGGATGTAGAAAGGGACGACACTAGTTCCTGGAATTTTGTAATGGGCGATGATCACGGACATCAAGTTGATTTACACGTGATCGTTTTTGATCAACAAGGGAACGGGATATATGGCCCAGTTGAACGAGGTGTTATGTATCCGGCCGAGTCTCTAGCGGGGGAGGGAACGATCGACAACCATCTCTTAAGGTGCATTTCTCCTGAATGGATGGTGACGTTCCATTCAGGCTACGAGCTTCATCAGAAAGACTATGACGAAGTTGTTGCGCTTTGCAACAAGTTTCACATCCCCCTGCCCGAAGAATACATAAGATTCGGGGAGCAAAAGCTTAAAGAAAAAAGCGCAGCCAAGCTGCGCTTTTTTCTTTAGGAGCTAGTTTACTTCTTCTGGCCGTCGATGTAATCCACAGCCTGTCCTACAGTGGTGATCTTCTGGGCATCTTCGTCCGAGATCTCGATGCTCATTTTGTCTTCCAGGGCCATAATTAATTCAACAATATCCAATGAGTCCGCTTCCAGGTCTTCACGAAATCGAGCTTCGCGGGTCACTTTGCCTGCATCCACGCCGAGCAACTCGACGATAGTTCCCTTCACTTGTTCAAACGTATCTGCCACTTCTGCCTCCTAAAGATTGGGAAAAACAGAGCAATTGTACCTACCGAGCCAATGCTGTCAAGCACTGTTTGACAGTCAAATTTTCGGCTGGTAAACTAGCTTCACGCACAGGAACACCCCTTCATGGCGAAAGTTACGCAGACCAGCGCAAGAAAGTCGGAGCATATCCGCATTAATCTCGAAGAAGATGTGCGTTCCAAGCTCGCTACCGGCTTGGAACGCTATTTTTTTCTGCACTCCGCCCTCCCCGAGCTGAATCTTGAAGAGGTTGACCTAAGCGTCGAAACCTTCGGCAAGCGGCTAAAGGTCCCGCTGCTCATCTCCGCTATGACCGGCGGCACCAAAGAAGCCGCCCAGATCAACCAGCGCCTGGCGGAGGCCGCCCAGGCCTCCGGGATCGCCATGGGGTTGGGCTCGCAGCGAGCAGCCCTGGAGGATAAGCGCCTGGAAGCCAGCTACCGGGTGCGCAACGTCGCCCCGGATATTTTGCTGTTCGCCAATTTGGGCGCGGTGCAGCTCAATTATGGCTATGGCCTGGCCCATTTGCAGCAAGCTGTGGATATGGTCGAGGCCGATGCCTTGGTGCTACATCTCAACGCGCTGCAAGAAGCGGTGCAGCCGGATGGGAACACTAATTTCAGCGGCCTGCTCAAAAAGATCGAGATCATGTGCAAGCAGCTGCCAGTGCCCGTGGTGGTTAAAGAAGTTGGCTGGGGCATCTCCGCGGAAGTCGCCAGGCAGCTGGCCCACGCCGGTGTGAAGGCCATCGACGTGGCCGGCGCCGGTGGCACCTCGTGGACCCAGGTGGAAATGCATCGCGCTGAATCGGAGAGCCAGGCGCGCCTGGCGGCCGCCTTCGGCGATTGGGGCATCACCACCAGCGAATCGATCATCCAGGTGCGCGAAGCCTTGCCGTCCATGCGCATCTTCGCCTCCGGCGGTCTGCGTTCCGGTGTGGACCTTGCCAAGTGCATTGCTCTTGGCGCTGAATTGGGCGGCTTGGCCGGCCCCTTCCTGAAAGCTGCCAACGTATCCACCGAGGCTGTGGTCCAAGCCATTGCCGAGATAACTCGCGAGTTACGCGTTACCATGTTTGCTGCCGGCGCTGGCGACATCCCCACTCTGCAGCGCGTGCCTTTAGTGCTGCGCAGCTCTATATAATCGTTCCTATGTCTTTAGAAAAATATAGGAGCATGCTGCTCCCCGCCACGGAGCACACGCTGATTAAAGCCGTGCAAGCCGCCAACGCTTCCGGGCAGGAAGCCTTGTTTCGCATGATCACCTATCACCTGGGTTGGGAGGGCAAGGGCTCCGGCCCGAAAGCCGTCGGCAAGCGCGTGCGTTCTACCCTGCTGCTGCTCACCTGCGCCGCCGCCGGCGGCGATTGGTCGCTGGCTTTGCCGGCGGCCGCCTCAGTCGAACTGCTGCACAATTTCTCGCTGATCCACGACGACATCCAGGACAACAGTGAGATGCGCCGCGGCCAGCGCACCTTATGGGCCATGTATGGCGCCGCTCAGGCCATCAACGCCGGGGACGCTATGTTCTCTCTGGCGCACCTGAGTCTGACGGGCTTAGCTCAAACCACCGACGTAACAAAATATACCGAAGCCGCCAAGATGCTTTCGCAAACCAGCCTGCGCCTCACCCAGGGTCAGTACCTGGACCTGGCTTACGAAGACATGGAAAACATTAAGCTGGACGAATACTGGCCCATGGTGTGGGCCAAAACTGGTGTGCTCATTCGCACCTGCACCCAAATGGGGAACCTGGTCGCCGGGATTGACGGCCGGCAAGCGAAAGCTTTTACTACCTTCGGCGAGAAGCTGGGCCTGGCCTACCAGGTGCATGATGACCTGCTGGGCATTTGGGGCGACCCGGCCGAGATGGGCAAGTCTGCCTACACCGATTTATTGAGTGGTAAGAAATCGTTACCGGTGCTGTATGCCTTGCAGAATAAAGGGGAGTTCGCTAAACGCTGGGTCAACGGCGGCATCCCTGAGGGCGAAGTGGCCGAACTTGCCCAGATGCTAGAGAACGAAGGCGCGCGCGAGTACACGCGCTACGAAGCCGAGCGGCTTACCAATGATGCTCTAAAGGCTCTGGAAGCTGCCAAGCCAAAATCGGAACCGGGCGCCGCCTTGGCAGAACTCGCCGAGGAGTTAGGTCGCCGCAAAGTTTAAGCGTAGCAGCTAAGCCAAGGGAAAGAGAACGGTCAGCCGGTTTTTTTTTACCTCTATTCTCCAACTCCAATCTCTATTCTCCAATGGCTAAACACTAATTACTTCTGTTCTCGAATCACCTCTCACCTCTCCCAATTCACCCGCACCTTTCGCTGTCCTTCCAAATATTCCAGGTCCAATTTGCCCTGGTACGCATTATTCAGCGCGTCGCCGATCCGCCGCGCCAGGTGGATGCCGGTGGTCTCGATGCGTAAGCTGCCATCCTCGTATTTCATACCCATAAGGCGCTCTAAGGGATGGCGTTCCTTTTCCATTTTCTCTTGATTATTTATTAAATTCTCGATCTCGTCGCGATGTTCTTCAAAAAAAGCTCCGCTCAAATGTAGCACTCCAGCAGGAACCCTATCTTTGATGCGTAGACAGGCCGGGCAGAGTTCCTCGTTTGCCGGCTGGTTGGCGATTTTCCAGGTCCAACGCCCTTTAACAAATAAGGCGCCACAACTGGGGCAGCGGGTTGGGTCCGGCAGTTTTTTCTTACGTTCGTAAGGGTCGATCCTCCCCTGCGAGAACATCTTGTCCTCACGAGAAGGGTTGTGGGAAGTTGGGACTCTATTTGCCATGATCACCTCTCTTGATCGGGATTCCCTAGTTTACCTAATTACTAGTCACGCTTTTTATACGAATTCCATGAACACTTGGTTTCCCAACAGCCTGCCCCGTTCTGTAAGCCGCACAGCATTCTGGTTTCCCTTGACGCTTTCCATCAGGCCAAACTCGTTCAGGCGCTCCAATTGTAGCCCGTAGACATCATCCAACTCTTTACCAAATCGTCGCTGGAACTCCTGGCGCGAAACGCCGCTTTGCACCAGGCGCAGGCCCATCATCATGGTCTCGGCCATTTCGCGGCTGGCATCCACGGGCTGCGCACTGGCCGTGGCCGGGGTGCGCGGGAATGGCCCGACCTTGCCGATTCTCATTCTTTGGATGTACGCCGCCGGAGCTAGCACGTTGGCTGTGCGCTGGCCGCCCAAAAACCCATGGGCGCCGGCGCCCAAGCCAGCATATGGCAAGTTGCGCCAATATTGCAAATTATGAAGGCAGGCCAGCGGCTCTCCGTTCCGGCCGGGCTTGGCCCAATTGGAGATCTCGTATTGGATATAGCCTGAGTCTTTAAGCTCCTTGGCGGCAAACTCATACATATCCGCTGCCAGGT
Source organism: uncultured Anaerolineaceae bacterium (assembly GCA_964572455.1). Taxonomy (GTDB): domain Bacteria; phylum Chloroflexota; class Anaerolineae; order Anaerolineales; family UBA11579; genus JAMCZK01. The sequence continues at coordinate 29,434 of CAZNFL010000021.1, read as the reverse complement.
CCGGGTCCATATCCGCCAGCAGACCTCGGCTGGCAAGGCCCTTGAACGGCGTCCCGTGCTCGATGCTAAGGGCGTATAGGGACAAATGCTCCGGGTTCAAGCTGATCGCCAAATCCATATTGCGCTGCCAGGAAGCCAGAGATTGGCCGGGCAGCCCAAAGATCCAATCCAGGTTCAGGTTGTCAAAGCCGGCCTGCCGCGCCCAGGCCACAGCTTGGATCACATCCTCAAAATCGTGCTGGCGCTCCAAAAGGCGCAATTCCTCTGGGCTGGCGGACTGCACTCCAAAGCTTAGCCGGTTGATCCCCACCGCTTTGAGGCCTTGCAACTTTTCTAAGTTCAAGGTTCCGGGGTTAGCTTCCAGGCTGATCTCAATATCATCGCTCAGGCTATACGCAAGACTTAACGTTTTTAGGATCTTTTCAACATCTTGGGCAGGTAATAACGAAGGCGTGCCCCCACCAAAGAAGATGGTGTGCACCGGCAACCGTTGTCCGGCAGCTTGCGCTAGCAGTTTAGCCTCGTCAATTAGCGCTTCTACGTAGGCTGGCATCATAGATTCCAAGCCAGCGTAGGTGTTGAAATCGCAATATCCGCAACGATGAGTGCAGAACGGAATGTGCAAATAAAGGCTATGTGGCTGCATTGATTTCAGTATACCCTTGGGAGAAGTATTGCTATGCGCCGCTGAACCCGCTTGGTATAATCCCTCGGTTTCATGACTTCCGAAAAGCCGCGATCAACTCCGACTAAGGTCTGTCCATCCTGTGGCACTCGTGTAAGCGAGCGTTCGCCGCGCTGTTTGGTTTGCGGCCATCAGTTCACCGGCGGCGGTGGAGCAGTTTCCATCAATTCGCCCTTGGCGGGCGGCGGCAAACCGCCTGAAGTCCGCTTGAGTATCCCCATCGCCATCGGGCTACTAGCCCTGTTCCTCATCGTGGGCGGCGGGCTCACCTACGTAGCCCTGGCAGCCTCAGGCGGCGCTGGCCAGGGCGCTCCTATCGTTAGCCCTTCCGTGTCTCCGACTTCCACGCTTTCGCCAACCCCGGAGACCCCCACGGTCACGCCCACCCCGCAGGCCACCCTCACTCCCCTTTCCTACACCGTACAGTTTGGAGATGTTTGCGGCGGCATTGCCTTCGCCTTCAATATCCAGCCGCAAGACATCATCCTGGCCAATTCGCTCAACGCCGACTGCGCTCTCAGCGTCAACCAGGTCTTGCGCATCCCGCAGCCCACCTTCACCCCCACTCCGGCGGCCTCAGCCACGCTCAGCGATCTGGAGGCCACCATCGCTGCCTGCCCCACCCAGGACTACGTTGTTCAGGAGGGGGAGAGCATGAGCCTGATCGCAGTAACCTTTGGGATTCCCATGGAAGCCATCCTCGAATGGAATGGCCTGCCCAGCGATGTGGCTTTTCTAGGCCAGCACTTATCCATCCCGCTATGTGAGCGAACCTTCGTGGCCGGCGCCACCGTGACCCCCACCATTGCGCCGCCCTACCCGGCCCCGGAGCCGCTGCTTCCCGCAGACGGCGCGCCCTTCGACTCCTCCAACGACACCATCACGCTGCAATGGTCATCGGTGGGCACCCTGCGCGCCAATGAGTATTACCAGGTGACCGTGGTCGATATCACCGGCGGCGTTAACCGGCGCATCGTTGATGAGGTCAAGGACACCAGCCTGATCATCCCCACATCCTTCCGCCCCACCGACGGCCGCCCGCACATCTTCGCCTGGTTCGTAGTTTCCGTGGCCCAGATCGGCGTGGATGCGGAAGGGCTGCCCGTTTACATTCAAGGCGGGCCGGCCAGCGAAGAGCGCGTCTTCTCCTGGTCAGGCACAAGCACGACGGCCGCCACGCCAACTCCTTAACGACGAAAACAGAAAAAAAAGACCTCCGAGAATGGAGGTCTTTTTTTTTGATTACTAACTAAGGCTTTGGCCTATTTTCTTTTCGCCATCGGCACGAAGTCGCGCTTGTCCTCGCCCAAATACACCTGGCGCGGGCGAGCGATCTTCTGCTCTTCGTCCCCCAGCATCTCTTGCCATTGTGACAGCCAGCCCACCGTGCGCGGGATGGCGAACATCACCGGGAAGAAGCTGGTAGGCAGCTGCATCGCCTGGTAAATGATGCCGGAATAAAAATCCACGTTAGGATAAAGCTTGCGTGAGATGAAATAATCGTCTTCAAGGGCGATCCGCTCCAACTCCAGGGCGATATCCAGCAAGCGGTTGCGTCCGGTGACCTGGAAAACTTCCTCGGCCACCTTCTTTATGATCGCCGCGCGTGGGTCGTAGTTCTTGTAGACGCGATGTCCAAAGCCCATCAGTTTCCCATCGCCCTTCTTCACCTTCTCGATGAACGCGGGGATATTTTTGACGTCGGCGATCCGCGTAAGCATGCGCAGCACGGCCTCATTGGCCCCGCCATGCAGCGGCCCGTACAGGGCTGCCGCCGCGCCAGCCATCGCCGAATACGGATCCACCTTGCTGGAGCCGATAGAGCGCATGGCGTTGGTGCTGCAATTCTGCTCGTGGTCCGCGTGCAGGATGAAGAGCACATCTAAGGCGTGCTCCAAGACCGGATTAGGTTCGTAGTGCATCTCGGTCATGCGGAACATCATATTGAGGAAATTTCCTGGATAGCTCAGGTCATTATCCGGATAAATGAACGGCAGCCCGCGGCTGTGCCTATAGGAAAAGGCGGCGATGGTCGGTACCTTAGCGATTAAGCGCTGTATCTGGATGGTGCGCACCGCTTCGTCGCCGATCTGGTTGGCCTCGGGGTAAAACGTGGATAGCGCCGCAACGGTGGCGATGAACATGCCCATGGGATGGGCATCGTAGCGGAAGTTTTGCATGAAGTTCTTGATATTCTCGTGGATGATGGTGTGATGGGTGATATCGAACATCCACTGTTCGTACTGTGTCTTATTGGGTAACTCACCATACAGAATGAGATAGGCCGTTTCCAGGTAAGTGCACTTCTCGGCCAGCTGCTCGATCGGGTATCCCCGATAGCGCAGGATGCCAGCCTCTCCGTCCAGGTAAGTAATCTTGCTCCTGGTGCTGGCCGTGTTCATGAAGGCTGGGTCATAGCTCATGATGCCGAAGTCTTCGGGCTTGGTTTTTATCTGCCGCAGGTCCGCCGCCTTGATGGTGCCTTCCCAGATAGGCAGTTCGTATTGCTTCCCGGTGCGGTTGTCAGTTACGGTTAGGCTTTCCTTGGCCATAAGGTCTCCGTCCTCTAAAAGTGACTATAGCTTCAGCGCTGCGGTGCTTTCCCGGACTTCGGCAGCCGATTGTTCCAGGGTAGCTTTCTCTTCGGCGTTCAATTCGTACTCGATCACCTTTACCAGGCCTCCAGCCCCAAGTTGGGCGGGCACACCAAAAAAGATATCTTTGAGGCCATACTCTCCCTGCATATAGATCGCACAGGGGACGATCAGGTTCTTATCTTTCAAGATGGCTTCGGCCATCTGGGCGATGGCGGCCGCCGGCGCATAAAAAGCGCTGCCCTGCTTGAGCAGCGCTACGATCTCCCCACCCCCCTTGCGGGTGCGGTCCACGATGGCCGCCAGCTTATCGGCCGGCAGCAGCTTGTCGAGCGGTACGCCAGCCACGTTGGAATGGCGGGTCAGCGGCACCATGCTATCGCCGTGGCCGCCCAGCACGTAGCAGGCTACGTTTTCAACGCTCACCCCTAGTTCCATGGCCACAAAGGCGCGCATGCGGGCGGAGTCCAAAATGCCGGCCTGGCCGATCACTCGCTGGCGCGGCAATCCGCCGGCCTTCATGGCTACGTAGCACATGGAGTCGAGCGGATTGGTGAGAATAATATAGATGGCGTTGGGAGAATGTTTCAAGGTGGTTTCGGTGGCTTTTCTGACAATGTCGGTGTTGGTATTCACCAGGTCTTCGCGGCTCATGCCCGGCTTGCGCGGCAGGCCGGCGGTGATCACTACCAGGTCCGATCCTTCCGTGGCCACATAATCATTGCTGCCCACCACGTGGCTGTCTTTGTTGATGATCGGCATGGCTTCCAATAGATCGAGGGCTTTGCCCTGCGGCAGGCCATCGACCACGTCGACCAGGACGAGGTCGGCCAACTCCCGCTCTGCCAGCCAGTGAGCGGCGGTGGCGCCCGTCATCCCCGCGCCGATGATGGAGATCTTTGCCATTAATGCTCCGCTGTGTGCAGGAAAACGAAGGCCATAGATAATCGAACCAATCGATTATAACATCACCCCTTTATTTTCTAAACTATTCCTTGAAATTAAGGATGGTCTTCCAAAAATCTTGTGGCTTGGATGCCCGCGGCCGCCCCCATGCCCGCCGAGGTGACCACTTGTCGGAAGTGCGGGTCGGCCACTTCGCCAGCGGCAAAGACACCGGGAACGTTGGTCTCCATGTATCTGTTTGCCACCAGGTAGCCGGCTGGGTCCATCTCCAACTGGCCTTTGAATAGTTCAGTGTTCGGCGTGTGCCCGATAAAAATGAAAACACCGTCGGTCTTGAATGCCTCTTTTTTACCGGTCTTGAGGTTCTCCAAGTCAACTTGATGCACCGCCCCATTGCCATGAATGTTGTTGACCACCGTGTCCCACACGAATTTCATCTTGGGATTTTCCTTGGCGCGGTCCTGCAAGATGGCGCTGGCGCGGAATTCGTCGCGGCGGTGCACTACAGTCACCTTGGTGGCGAAACGGGTGAGGAACACGCCCTCTTCCAGGGCACTGTCGCCACCGCCCACAACTACGACTTCTTTACCCTTGAAAAAGAACCCGTCACAGGTTCCGCAATACGATACGCCGCGCCCGGTAAACTCGGTCTCGCCGGGAATAGCCAGTTGGCGAGGAGTCGCTCCGGTGCCAATGATCAGGGTGTCGGCCAGGTATTCCTTCTCGTAAGCCTTCACACGGAAAGGGCGCTTGCTCAGATCCACTTCGCTGGCGATATCGAAGACCACTCGGGCGCCAAATCGTTCGGCTTGCTTCTTGAACAATTCGGTAAGTTCAGCGCCCCCCACAGCCTCTGGGAATCCGGGGTAGTTTTCCACGATATGGGTGATGGAGACCTGGCCGCCATATTCGGGGCCGGCCAATACCACGGGCTCCAGTTGGGCTCGCGCAGTGTATAAGGCAGCACCCAGCCCGGCAGGTCCAGAACCCAGGATCAGGTTCTTAACGTGTTCAGGTTGGGTTTTCGGTTTGGAAGATCCGTTCTTTGCGTTCATTCAGTCCTTAGCATTCGATCGCTATTCTAATAGACGCTGTTCTATACCAAAAGTTTACTTCGGCTGATTATATACGTAGGCAGGTGCTTTCCCCGACATGCTAGAATGATTTAATGGTTTCCCCAGCCCAACAACACCTAAACATTGCCTACCAAGCGGCCTTGGATCAGGTTGCTCTCTATCAGGTTCCCTCCCCAGGCTACCTGCGCATCTCGGGCGATACCCGCAAGGAATACCTTCAACGCCAGACAACCAATGACCTTGACCTGCTAAGCGCAACCCGCGCCCTGCCCACCCTCTTGCCCTCGGCAATCGGGCGCATCCTGGAAGTCTTTACGGTGCTTGACGAAGGTAAGGAGTTCGGCCTGCTCACCCAGGCGGGTCACGGGCCGGGGCTGGCCGCCTATTTTCAAAAGCACAGGTTCTTCAACGATCAGGTCACCATCTCTGATCAAAGCTCTACCTGGATGCAGATCGAACTGCATGGCCCGGGCGTGGTGGATGTTCTTCGGCGTCTGAAATTTCAACGAACTTTAGGACTGGACGAAACGGAACATGCGGCTTGGCAAGGCCACCGGTTGCGCGCCGTCGCAGAAGAAGGCTTTGGCGTCGAACTCAAATTCCGCTTGTTAGCCCCTGTCGCCGCGGCCGAACAGCTGGTTACTCTGCTTGCTGACCTTCCATCGCTTGATCTGGCAACCCGCAGGATCCTGCGCGTCGAAGCCGGCCTGGCTGGCGATCCAGAATTCAATGGCGAGTACACCCCCTTTGAGGTTGGCCTCGCCCGCCTCGTGTCCGCCGAGAAGGGCTGCTACACCGGGCAAGAAGTGCTCGCCCGCCAGGTGACCTACGACAAGATCGTGCGCAGCCTAGCGCTCCTGCGCGCCGATCAGGCCATCGAGCCCGGCGCCAAAGTCCACGCCGATGGCAAGCCCATTGGCGAAGTCACCTCGGCCGCCATCTCACCGCGCTTGGGCCCTATCTCTCTGGCCGTCCTGCGCCGGCCTCACGATGAGCCCGGCAATAGGCTAGAGCTCCAACAAGTCCAGGCTACCCTCCAAGCTAGCGTATCCTAGCTGAAAGCTTGACATTTGCCCTGATCCCGTTCGAATAACGAGCTTCCATGTTTTAATGACCCATCTAGAAGGGGAATCCTTTTTTGGGCAGCAAAGCACTCAACTTCCTTGAAGCCAGCAATTCAATCCTAAAAGTTGTATTTTTTTCACCTAAAACCCCGCTCTCCGGAACGCGCAAATACAACTTATCCCCACTTATCCACAGCCTCAGGCCTTCCTTGCCGTAAAAAAAGGTTACTTTTTCGTTTTTTTTGAAACCAACCTTGAATTTATTCAAAATTGTACTTGACAAATTCAATATTAGTCATATAATCTTGCATAGATACGGCTGAAACATCAGGATTATTAAGGCTACTTATCGGTTTTAGGAGGTTGACATGAACCAAAGCATCTTTCACGGCGACGATACTCGGCTACGGAACATCCCGATCGAGTACACCTATGTCCCCCAACCTTACATTAGCCTACCCCAAATCGCCATGGCCGATGCAGTCCGGCAGTGGGCTAGCGAGGCTCTGATCGCCCTGGGAATGTGGATCAAGCCGGACGGTCAAAGCGGCCAAGTCCGCCCACAAACCACCGCCTGGCAGGGACGCTGAATTGCATCCGGTCCCGCACGCCTGCCCCGTTTGCGGCGGCGAGCTGCTGGTCACCCATCTGGCCTGCCGCGAATGCGATACCCGGCTGGAAGGCCGTTTCCAAAGCGGCGCCTTCAGCCAGCTCAACCAGGAGCAACTGGCCTTCGTTGAGCTTTTCGTTCGCAACGAAGGCAAGATCACCCGCATGGAGGCCGATCTCGGCCTCTCCTACCCCACCATCCGCAATCGGTTAATGGAAATCATCCGCGCCATGGGCTTTGAACCCGGCGAGGATGAGTTCGCCGGGCTCAGCGACGAGGAGCGCAAACGCATCCTCGACGATCTGAACCGCGGCGCGATCAATTACGAAGAGGCTTTGCGCCTTATTCAAGAAAAGGAAGGAAACTAACATGGCCCGCATTCAAATCCTCTCGGGGGATGCCCCGGTCCTCCAAATCGATAAGGTGGGCGGCAGCTTGCAAGTCAAAGCCTGGGGCGAAGACGCCATTCGCATCGAAGTCCAGCGCGAAGAGCACTTGGACCACAGTTTCGAAGACAACACTCTGGTGCTTTCGTGTGACAGCGATTGCATATTGCGCGTTCCCGAAGAAAGCACGACCCGCATCGAGTCTGTTGGCGGAGACGCATATGTGATCGGCGTGGAAGGCGAAGTGCATGTGGAACGTGTGGGTGGTTCGCTCACTCTCAAGAACGTGGGTGCGGCCTCTTTGGGCCGCATCTCCGGCAACCTCACCGCCCGCAACGTGCAAGGTGAACTCACCGTCAACGATGTATCCGGGAATGTTTCCCTGCGCGACATCGAAGGCGACGTCACCGCCAACAAAGTATCCGCCAACCTCAGCCTGCGCAACGTGGACGGCAACATCGAGGCCAAGAGCGGCGGAAACGCCGATCTGCGCCTTGCTTCCGATTCTGAATGCCGAGTCAAAGCCGGCGGCAATCTCTTTTGCCACTTGGAATCATCTACCGACGCAGATGTCATCCTTACCAGCGGTGCACAGCAGATCCACATTTACACCGACGAGAGCAACCAGGTGCTGCAAACCGGCAAACACGAATTCACCCTGGGGGATGGCGGCGTGATCGTGGAGCTTACCGCCGGAGGGCACATTGACTTCCGCTGTCGCGACCTGGACGAAGAATTATTGCCGGACATGGATTTTGTCGACGACCTGACCGGGCTGGCCGATGAGATCACCGGGCAGGTAACCGCCCAAATGGCAGACCAATTGGAAGTGCTCAATGAAAAACTGCAAGCGCTCGGCGATCGCTTCAAGCAAAGCGGCACCCAAGCCGCCGCCCGCGCTCAACGCCGCGTGGAAGCCGCCCAGCGGCGGTTGGAGCGTAAGCTGCACGGCCGGGAGGTGCATGTTGGCCGCGGCCGCGTGGTGACCGTAGCCCACGGCGTCAAAGCTACACAGCCGGTGTCCTCAAAAGAACGTGCTCTTATTTTGCAAATGGTTCAGGAGAAAAAGATCAACGTGGACGAAGCTGAAATGCTTCTAAACACGCTCGAAGGGCGCCAAGGTCCCTTACCACCTGTCCTCCCAGTCCCGCCTGTGCCACCGTTGGCCCCGCTTCCTCCCCTCTCGCCCCAGCCAGCAGAGGACCAAGAGGAAAAGGAAGACTAAGATGCCAAGCCGATCCGCACGCCTTGAGATATTAAACCGCCTGGAAAAAGGTGAGATCACCCCGGAGGAAGCCGCTCGCCTGCTCTCGGTGCCGGAAGATGGCTCCCCGGCTGTGCCCCAAACACCGATGGGTGTGTTGGGCCAAGTAGAGCGCGGCGAGATAACCGCAGATGAAGCCGCCCACCGCCTTTCCGCCCGCGCAGATATAAATGCAAAGCGGCAGAAGCCGGCGCCCAAGGTAGAAGTCATTCCCGGCAAGCCAACTGCCGCGCAACGCAATTTTGCCCAACGCACCTGGGGATGGTGGCTGGTCCTCGTTGCCGCTGGCGCGGTATTTGCGGTACTCGGCGGGCTATGGATGAACCTTGATCTTCGCGATGGCAGCCTGGGTCTGGGCTTTTTCTGCGCCTGGCTTCCCCTTTCGCTTGGCGTTCTGCTCTTAGCCCTCGGCTGGTTGGTGCGCCGCGGTCCTTGGGCCAATGTGAATTTCAAGTCTCAGCGCGCCGGAGGGCGGGTGAGATTCGATTTCGACTTGCCTGTGTCCATTGGCGTCGCCGGCTCAGCCTTGCATTTCGTCGGTGACCGCGTGCCGTCTTTGGATCGGGAAGACGTGGACCGTCTGCTGCAGGCCTTGGAAAACGCCGGTAAGACAGGCGAACCAATTGAAATTCGGACAAACAGCGACGATGGTGAAGATTCCGTCGATATCACCATTAGTTAAAAGAAGAGTTGGAGGACTTATGGCCAGCAGTGAAGAACGAATAAAGATCCTGCAAATGATTCAGGAGGACAAAATCAGCGCGGCAGATGGCGCCAAGCTATTAGAAGCGTTGAACCGCGGCGCCGGCCGGCCTGGGTCGCCCCGCTCCGATGAGGGCCGCTACCTGCGCGTGCGTGTCACTGATATGGCCAGCGGCAAGAACAAAGTGAGTGTCAATTTGCCGCTCGCTTTGGTTAGCGCCGGCATCGGCATCGCATCCAAATACGTGCCCGGCGTGGACGAGGCGGACCTGATGCAAGCCATCCGTAGCGGTATGACCGGCAAAGTCATCGACGTGATGGACGAGGATGACGCCCACCATGTGGAGATATTCATCGAGTAGGCCGCGGATATACTGGGCGCATGGTCGTCCGCAACCCTGACGAGATCTTCGTCACCCCCGAGCAACTGCCGGCTGCCTGTAACGGGGATTTGCACCCCATGGCGTTAAGGGGCATAGAGCTCTTCGATGACGGCCATTATTGGGATGCGCACGAAGCCCTGGAAGCCGCCTGGCGCGATGAACGCGGCCCTGCACGCTACCTCTACCAGGGCATCCTGCAGGTGGGCATCGTCTATTTACAGATCGAGCGCAACAACTTCATCGGTATGGCCAAGATGTTCGAGCGCTGCAAGAAGTGGCTGCGCCCCTGGCCGGACCATTGCCGTGGCATAGATGTAGCTCAACTGCGCGCCGACGTGGGTGCTGCTGTAGCCGCCGCCGGCCAGCTCGGACCCGGGTCTTTGGCCGGCTTTGATCGCAGGCTATTCAAGAAAGTAAAACGGGTGGATAAAAGTTAAACGAATTGGGGGGGATTCTAAATCAAGCAGAGCGGACTATCGCCAACTACACACCGACCAGGATGGCCCGCGCCGGGGCGCCGTCGCTGCCGTTCAGCTTCAAGGGCAGGCAATAAAAGTTGTAGCGCCCCTGGGATACTTGCGAGAGATTAAGTCCTTCTACTATCACCACACCGGCCTTTAACAAGGTGACATGCGTCGGGGTTGCATTTCCAAATGGAGCCACCGACAGGTAATCCACGCCCACCAGCTTTACCCCGCGCTTCACCAGATATTCAGCGGCCTTAGGATCGACGGCCACGAAGGTCTTTAGAAAGGGGCGATATTCCTTCCCCCATTGTTTGGAATTGCGGGTGCGGATCAGCACCCGGCGGGTACGCGGCGGGATGCCTGCTGCCTCCAGCACTTCGGGGGTGATCATTTCCACGTCGTCACCAAGGTGAATGACGTAGGCGCGGCCCACCAAGACCTTGAGCGGCAAGCTTTCTACGGTGCTGCCGTCTTTGAGAAAATGAAATGGAGCGTCGACATGCGTGCCAGTGTGCACGCCGATCTCCATGCGAGAGACGTTGGCCTCGGATCCGGTTTCAATTTTAGCGACGCGCTCGATGACAATACCCCCATCACCCGGCCACACCGGCATCTCGGGCGAAATATTTAAAGAGACGTCATACGTTTTCATTTCTCTATGCAGGACTAGGCGTGAGTATATAAGAGGGCTTAAGCGCCCGCCACTTAGCTACACGATGAATTTGCGGATAACTAGCTGCGTGCCGCGGCTTGTTCCTGGCCGAGGGACTTTTGCCAATCCACACCTACAAGGTACTCTGTCTTCTGCGAAAAACGGGCGGGCAGCAGGTGAAACACGCGCGGCACGGAGTCCAGAGAGCAAATGCGGTCAGCCGCCAGATAGTCCAGCCAGTAGTTCGAAGCCAGCAACCGCGGCGCAAAAATACGGGAGAGATTGATCAAGATGCGCAAATAAGAAGGGCGGACGGAGATCAACTGCCTCTGCAACCCGGTTTTCTGCAAGATCTGCTCGGCGATCTGGCGCAAGCTGAGATGCTCCGGACCACCCACCTGGATCGTCTGGCCGATGGTATCTGCATCCTCAAGACACCATGCCAGGCAAGATACCAGGTCTTCGACCCAAAAGGGTTGCAGCAGCGTTTCGCCGTTGGCCGGAAGGGGAAAAACTCGGGGAATAAAAGCCATCAGTTTAGCCAGCCCGGTCGAAAAATGATCACCCGGCCCGAAGACCAAGCTAGAGCGCAGAATGGTGTAGGCCAGCGAGCTTTGGCGGATGAACTCTTCGGCGATGCCTTTAGCTTTCAGGGCCGGGAAAGCCGCGGCGCGGTCTGCATCCAAATGGCTGAGGTAGACCAACCGCCTGACCCCGGCATCCTGGGCTGCTTCCAGTAAATTGCGGGTGCCTTCCGTCTCACTGGCGCGAAAATTATCGCGCGGCTCAGCCCAATCGACGCCGGCCAGATGGAACACGGTATCCACGCCGATCAGGGCCGCCCGCAGACCGCGCACGTCGGCGAGGCTGCTAATAGCAGCCTCGACAGCGACTCCCTGCGGCAGTTTAGGCGTGTGCGCCGAAGGCCGGATCAGGGTGCGGATAGCATGGCCCTCATCCACCAGCCGGCGGATGAGGCGCTGGCCGATAAAGCCTGGTCCGCCGGTAACCAAGATCATGGATCTCGTTTTACCACAGGGGACGGCTACGCGAGAGCTTCTGCAGACTGAGGCCCATGCAAGGCTGGCACAGCTCTTGCATCCTAAGGCTCAACTAAAGGAGCCTACTCATGCAAGTCTTACACATTCCAGCCTATTACGACGAAGATATGGTCGAACCTGGAACCGTTCCATCCCAGCCTCTTTCCGATGTGGACGAGGATGTATTACTGTCGACTGAGCAACCCAAAACAGCTCCTAGCTCAGATACGGAACTCATCGTCGATATTCAAAAAGAAGAACCTCTTTCTGATGCAGACACCCCATCCGCTAGCATAGTACCCTTAGAAGTCGAGCCTACCAAACGCCTGGGCATTCATTATTTCGCAGATCAAGATCACTACAGCCAGGCCGATCTTGAATGCTGGCTGCCTGTCTTGCAAAACCTCGGGATCAACTGGATCGTTTTGCCGGCTCCACTTGACCGAGCCATTCCACAGGAATTTATTGAGGCTCTCGTTGCCACTGAGGTCCAACCTATCGTGCACTTGAATATTCCATTGACCAGCGATCGAAAAGTGGAAGATCTGGCTCCTATGTTCCGCGCGTATGCCAGCTGGGGCGTGCGCTATGTGGTGCTCTTCGATCGTCCCAACTTACGCGCCAATTGGCCGGGCATGGCCTGGACCCAGCGCGACTTGGTCCAACGCTTTCTAGCCCAATTCGTGCCGCTTGCGCACGCGGCCTTGGAAGCTGGGCTTACCCCGGCGTTCCCCGCGCTAGAACCCGGCGGGGATTACTGGGACACCGCTTTCCTGCGCTCTGCGCTGGAAAGCCTGGCGGCAAGCGGGGAAGGCATGCTTTTGGAATCTTTAGCGCTCGGCGTTTACGCCTGGACCGGAGATAGGCCTATGACCTGGGGCGCAGGCGGACCCGAAAGCTGGCCAGCCACCCTGCCCTATTTCACACCGGATGGCAGCCAAGACCAGCGCGGTTTTCGCATCTTCGACTGGTACAACGCCATTTCGCGGGCCGTGTTGGGTGTTGAACTACCGGTTTTGATCCTGGCCGCCGGTGTGCAGCGTGAGAGCGGCAAAAAGCTGGATGCCGCCGTGGGTACCCGCGCCGTGAAGATGGCGGAGACCTTCCTTCGCCGAGCCGATCCAGACGCAAACAATTCAGTGCCTGCCAATGTGCTGGCTTGCAATTTCTGGCTGCTTTCGGCGCCCGCCGAGGGGCCTCTGTCCAACTCGGCTTGGTTTGAACTGAGCGGTAAACCCACCAAAGTGGGCCGTGAGTGGATGGATTGGCGCAACGGGAGCTCCGACTCGAAGGCCGTTGCTTCTAAGGGCTTACCGCGAAGGTCGGAAAATCAGTTAAGCCAAGAAATCGACCACTATTTATTATTGCCTTCTGAAACCGAGCTACCACTGGAAGCTATCTACAATTTCCTGCAAGAGAACAACGCAGACGTAGGAACTTCGCACGCGGAAGCTGCCCAAGCCGCCCGCGTCACTCTTGCCGGCGGTATGGAATCTTTCGCCGACGATCTGATTCGCAGCCTGATCCAAGCCGGCTGCACCTTGGACCACCTACCCTTGAAAGCCGCTTAAGGAATCGAAATGGAAGACACCAAACCTAGCGAATCAACAAAGCAACAGACGTTACGCAGCCCGGTGATCAAAGTCCTCGGCCTGGGCGGAGGCGGCAGTAACGCCGTCGACCGCATGATCGAACTCGGCATCCCCGGTGTGGACTTCGTCGCGGCCAACACAGATTATCAGGTGCTGCAGACCAGTTTGGCGCCGGTCAAGATCCAACTCGGGCCGCAGCTCACTCGCGGTCTGGGCGCTGGCGGCGACGATGAAGTTGGGTATCGCGCCGCCAAGGAAAGCCGCGCCGACATCGAAGACGCACTGCGCGGCGCCGATATGGTATTTCTCACCGCCGGCATGGGCGGCGGCACCGGCACCGGCGCCATCGCCATGGCCGGCGAAGTGGCCCGCTCCCTCGGAGCCGTCACCATCGCCGTGGTCACCACACCATTTAGCTTCGAGATGGGTCGCCGCCAAAAGAACGCCCAAAAGGGTTTAGCCCGCCTGCAAGCCCACACCGACACGCTTATTGCGATCCCTAATGATCGTTTGCTATTTGTCGCTCCTCAAGACCTGCCATTGGAAACTGCCTTCCGTCTGGCAGACGACGTGCTTCGCCAGGCTGTGCAAGGTATTGCCGAACTGATCACCCAGCCCGGGCTGATCAACGTGGATTTTTCGCACGTGCGCAATATGATGAAACGTGGCGGCGGGGCGCTGATGGCCATTGGCCATGGCACTGGCGAAACCAAAGTTGTGGATGCCATCGAGCAAGCCCTCAAGCACCCTCTGCTAGAGAGCGTTTCCTTGGCGGATGCGCAAGGTGTGATCGCCAACTTCAGCGGTGGCGACGACCTTAGCCTCTATGAGGTCGGCGAAGCCGTTGGCCACATTCGCAATCTGACGGGCAGCGATGTGGACGTGGTGATGGGCCTCTCGCAAGATGACCGCATGCACGAGCGCGCCCAGGTCATCCTGGTGGTCACCGGGCTGGGGGCAAAATCCCTGGCCGAGATCCTTCCTGGCGCCGAGATCATCCAAAACAACTCGGCTGCAGCTGAAGTGATCGCTACCGAACCGGAACCAAGCGCGCCAGCCCAAATTGAAGAAAGTTATGAGGCGATGCCTGCCAATATCCTAAACGATCTGGATGTGCCTGCCTTCCTGCGAAAACGGGCGCGCGTGAATGTTCACGCGGGCGGTTAGGAGCATTATGGACGACAAAACTATTTCTCATATTTCAAAGCAGATCGCTCAGCAATTTCCGGAAGTGGTCGGAGCTGCTCCCAACATAAAACCCCAGGCAGCTGCCAAAGGCGCTGGACATCCTTCGACCTATTTACTCACCTTCAAAGGCCGCGTTGATCACCCCGGTGGCTTTGCCATCAGCCGAGCTGTGCGCGTTGTCGCAGACGACAACGGGCGCATCCTCAAGATAACGACATCGAGATAAGCATGGTTACACGAGTAAGTGCCTGGATCGAGCTGAGCTTCTGGCAGCTGGCCGTGCGCGTTCTCAACGGCGTTCGGCCGCTTCGCCACGGCATGGCGCAGGCCAAGACTGCGCTCGAAGCCCAACCTCTGACCCAATTCCTGCCAAACGGCTGGGTGCTGGCGATTAGTGGTTGGCTGCTAGGTTTGGTCGTGGGGCTTGCTTTGGCCGGCTGGTGGTTTTGATATGACCATATCGCCGCGGTTACTCTTCCTTAGTTTCCTAGGCCTCGGCCTAGTAACTGGTCTTTTCCTCGGCACCCTGGGCCAGGCCCTGGCGGCACCCGCTGCTGATCCCAACCAGCACAATACTTTATTCGTGCTGGTAGATGATTTGAACTCTTCGAATCCAATTCTTGAGGGTATCTGGCTGGCCGCTCGCCAGGAAGGCAGCAACGAATGGAATTGGATGCCGATCTACCCAGTCCCGTTGGACAAAGCGGGTAGCGAATATGCCAAGCCGCACTCTGCGTTCTATCTGCCGACCAGCGAGATGCCCGACTCAAATGCGCTGCCTCCTTTGCGCGCCCAACGCGTGTGGTGGGATGAAGTCTTTTGGCTAGATCAAGTTGCATTAGGGCTGCTGCAAACTATCAGCGGAGCCGAACCCTTGGCGATGACGGATACCTGGCTTGAACCCCAGGCTGCGTTGTTTGAGCAAGTGCAGATCCTGAATAACCTTTGCAAAAGTGGGCAGGCAACGGCCTCGGACGCCGGAACGTTGGATCAGCTGTTAGCATTGATACCCAACCACTTCCGCCTTTCGATCAACCCCTTTGATCTTATAACCCGCTGGGATAGTTGGTCGGAGGACGGCTTCCCATTAAGCTGCACACACCCCTGGGCTGATTAGTTTTTTTCTCGCCAATTTCTTGGCGTAACTGATTCCGCTTTTTTCCTTTTTTCCATGCTGCTCGGACCGCCATTCACCGGCTCTATACTCCTTTATCTTTTCAGCACACTTTTCGCTATAATTCTCAGGATGGTCAGCCAGCCCCTTGCCCAACAGCCAATCGAGTTCAAATCCCCTTCCTTTCTGGCCAAGGCCGGCGCAGCGTTGGCAGCCGCCCTTGGGGCCACTGTCTTGGCTGCGGCGGTGTTCTCTCTGGGTTTCAGCCTCTTTTACCTAGGCCGTATTTTGCCAGGCGTGCGGGTGGCTGGCATGGACCTCAGCGGCCTCAGTCACACAGCAGCTATCGAGACGCTTAGCCAGCAGCTTACCTACCCGCTCACGGGCCAAGTTGTGCTCAGTTATGGGGATCGTTCCTGGACCTTTACTCCATCCGAACTCGGGTTGCACTTGGATGCTAAGGTCACCGCCGATGCGGCCTACGCCTTCGGCCGCTCTTTGTGGCCTTGGGAAAATATTACGCAAAAAGTGCAATCATTACAGCGCGGCGCGGACCTTATGCCGCGACTTATCTTCGATGGGCAAGAAGCGCAGATAGCATTAGAGGGCATTGCTGCAAAATTAAACCAACCTACCATTGAGGCTGAACTCTCCGTGCAGGGGTTAGAAGTTCAAATGCGCCCCGGCCAGATCGGCCTCACCCTGGATACTGAAAAGACTGCAATCTGGCTGGCCTCGCAGTTACTTCTGCTGCAAGATGTCCAGGTGCCGCTGGCCGTGATCGAGAATCCGCCGCGCATCCTGGATGTGAGCAACCAGGCGGCCATTGCACAAAACATGCTGTCCCAGCCGCTCTCCATCGTGCCCGGCGGTAATTATGAGGACAATCCAGATCCTTGGATCATTGAGCCAGACACCTTGGCGAGTATGTTAAGTGTAGAACGCGTTGAAAGCGACGCAGGGGCGCACTATCAAATCGGCTTGGACGGGCAGAAGCTAGGCGCAATCATAGCCGGCTTAGCTCCTCAGGTAACCGTTGATCCGCGCAATGCCCGTTTTATTTTCAACGATGAAACCAAGCAATTGGAGATCTACAAACCCGCGGTGATCGGCCGGACTCTCAATTTAGAAGCCAGTATTGAGCATATCAACCAGGCCATCGCCGAGGGGGCCCATGAGGTCGAATTACAATACGATTTCACCAACCCCGAACACGCCAATGATGTGACCGCCGAATCACTAGGAATTATCGAATTAGTGCATGAAGAAACTACCTATTTCTATGGCTCCAGCGCCGAGCGCATCCATAACATCACCACCGCCTCGGAGCGCTTCCATGGGTTGTTGGTGCCGCCGGGCGCGGTATTCTCTATGGTGGAAAACATTGGGGATATCAGCCTGGAATCGGGATTTGCCGAGGCGCTGATCATCTTTGGTGATCGCACGATCAAAGGCGTGGGCGGCGGAGTTTGCCAAGTGAGTACTACCTTATTTCGCACGGTTTTCTTTGCCGGCTTCCCAATCATCGAACGCTACCCCCACGCCTACCGCGTGGGATATTACGAAATGAACGCGGCAGGCAATACCAACACGAACCTGGTCGGTCTGGATGCCACGGTGTACGCGCCGATCGTTGACTTCAAATTCCAGAACGATACGCCTTATTGGCTTTTGATGGAAACCTACACGAACGAAGCGGCCCGCACGTTGACTTGGAAGTTCTATTCGACCAGCGATGGCCGCAGCGTGGAATGGGACACCACCGGCATCCGAAACGTTGAGGATGCCCCCGATCCTGTTTATGAAGAGAACCCGGAATTATCCAAAGGCGTGGTGAAGCAGGTGGACTGGTCTGCAGAGGGAGCTGATGTAAGCATCACCCGCTGGGTGTATCGCGATGGGCAGCTCTTATACGAAGACTTTATCAACACTCACTACCAAGCCTGGGCCGATGTTTTTCAATACGGGCCAGGCACGCCGAACATGCCTCCCAAGCCGCTCAAGGGCCAAAACAACTGAGATGAGCACCTGGACCATCGAAGGCGGCATCCCCTTGAAAGGGGAGATCGCGGTTAGCGGCGCGAAGAATTCCATCACTAAGCTGCTGGTGGCTTCCATGTTGAGCGACCAGCCCAGCCATTTCGCCAACGTGCCGGATATTGGCGACCGGCACATCACCCAGGAAATTTGCGAATCAGTGGGCACGCGCTTCAAGTCGGAAAGCGCGCACCGTTTGGAAGTCCACACTCCCAAGATCACCAGGGACGCGATCAGCACGGAGTTGGGCAGCCGCAATCGGCTGGCTATCATGATGATGGGGCCGCTCCTGCACCGCCAGGGACGAGCCACCATCCCTGCCGCCGC
The DNA here is from genome assembly GCA_964572455.1 of uncultured Anaerolineaceae bacterium. GTDB lineage: Bacteria > Chloroflexota > Anaerolineae > Anaerolineales > UBA11579 > JAMCZK01. Next base: position 11,347 of record CAZNFL010000021.1, on the reverse strand, counting down.
CGGCGGCGACCAGATCGGGCCGCGCCCGGTGAACTTCCATTTGGATGGCGTCCAGAAGATGGGTGCGCAAGTACGCTTCGAAGACGGCCTCTACATCATCGAAGCCGATGAGCTGCGCGGCGCTGAAATCGAACTGCCCTACCCCAGCGTGACCACCACAGAAAATTTGCTAATAACTGCTACCTTGGCCCGAGGGCGCACAACCATTCGCAATGCGGCCATTGAACCCGAGGTCATGGATCTGGTGACCTATTTGCAAAAGATGGGCGCCATCATTGATTACAAAGTTGACCGCACCTTTTTGGTCGAAGGCGTTTCGAAATTGTCCGGCGCCAGCCACCGCCTGCTGCCGGACCGCATCGCGGCGGCTTCCTTAGGCGTAGCCGCGGTGGCCACCGGTGGCGACGTTTTCGTAAAAAATGCGCGGCAGCAGGATCTGCTCACCTTCCTAAACACTTTGCGCCGGGTGGGCGGGCTCTTCGAGGTCCAGGAAGATGGCATCCGCTTCTTCCACAACGGGCCTTTGCGCGCTATCCACCTAGAGACCAGCGTGCACCCGGGCTTCATGACCGATTGGCAATCGCCTTTCCTGCTGTTGCTCACCCAGGCCGAGGGCATGTCTGTTGTTCATGAGACCGTCTTCGAGGACCGTTTTGGATATGTGAGCGCCTTGCAGCAAATGGGCGCCGAGATCGCTCTTTACAACACCTGCCTCGGCTTCCGCTGCCGTTTTGACGCCCGCCAGTATCAGCACAGCGCGGTGGTGAAGGGTCCCACGAAGCTGAAAGCTGCCGAGATCACCGTGCCGGACCTGCGGGCGGGGTTCACCTATTTGATCGCCGCCATTATGGCCGAAGGCGAGTCTCGCATTCACGGCATCGGGCATATCACCCGCGGCTACGAAAACCTGGAAACGAACCTCCGCAATCTGGGGGCGCGCATCGAAGCTTTAAGTGACGAAAAGGAGACCTCATGGTAAGCAAAGAACTCATTGAAATCCTGCGCTGTCCAAATTGCGTCCAGGAAAGCACGGGGGAATTGGAATTCTATAAAGAGGCCTGGTTCATCTGCAAAGAGTGCGGCCGCAAATATCCGGTGGTCGATGACATTCCGGTGATGCTGATCGAAGTTGGGGATAAGTTCATCCAAACTCCAAAAGAAAAGCTTGAAGTCCCACCGCCAAAGTCCGCGGCCGATTAAGGATGCCCGAACTCGGCGCTTTGCTGGCAGAATTGCAGAGCGGGGACCCCGGCCGCGCCGAATTAGCCGCGATCGCTCTCCCTGAATATGGCGAACTGGCCCTCATTGAACTATGCAATTTATTGGCCGCCAGCGACCCTGATGTGCGCTGGTGGGCCGTGCGTTCCCTGGCTGGGTTCTCCCAGGAGCAAGCTGGCAAATTGCTGATCAACGGCCTCTTCGACCCTGAAGTCTCCGTTCGCCATTGCGCGGCCCTGGCGCTATCCAAGCAACCCCAGGCGGCTGCCATCCAGCCGCTGCTAGGCTTGCTGGGCAGCCAGGATAGCCTGCTGGCCCGCCTGGCCGGCAATGCCCTGCTAGCGGGCGGCAGCCAGGCTGTGCCCGGGCTGCTGGAAGCCATTGAGCAAGATTCGGTTCAAGAGAAAACCGAGGCGGCCCGCGCCTTAGCGCTAATCGGTGACACTCGCGCCATTCCTGCACTATTCAAGCTATTGGAAAGCGAATCCGCAATTCTGGAACATTGGGCAAGTGAAGGCCTGGCTAAAATGGGTGTCGGGATGAACTTTTTCCAGACATGAGGCTAATTGAACAATAACCCGGCGATTCTGTTGACCAAAGATATTCAAATCCCTCAGATGGGCTTCGGCACCTGGAACCTTGGATCTGGCGCCGCGAAAGCCGTCGCTCACGCACTGCGCGTAGGATATGGGCACATAGATACCGCCGATATTTATGGCACGCACGGTGGCATCGCCGAAGCCATTCCGCTCAGCGGCGTGCCGCGCGAGAAGATCTTCATCACTACCAAATTGTGGAGCCATAGCGTCTCGGCCAAACGTGTCGGGCCGGCGGTGAATCGCTTCCTAAACGAACTAGGCACCGATGTCATTGATCTGTTGCTCATCCACTGGCCGTCAAATACGCCGCTGACGGAGACGTTGGGCGCTATGGACGAATCCCGCCGGGCCGGGAAAGTGCGCACCATCGGCGTGTCCAACTTTGGGATCGAATTGATGCAAAGGTCCCTGGATACAGAAGTGCCTGTAGTGAACGACCAGATCGAATACAACCTCAACCGCCGGCCGGACGACGTGGTTGACTTCTGTTTCCGCCATAAGGTTACCGTCACTGCCTATAGCCCGCTGGAGCACGGGTCTGCTGCTCAGGAGCGGCTGCTGGCCGAGCTGGCGAAGAAGTATTCCGCAACCCGCGAAGAAGTGCTGCTCAACTGGCTGATGCAAAAGGGAATGATCGTAATCCCGCGCTCGGCGAAACCAAAACATATCGAGACCAATTTTCATGCGTTGACCTGGTCCCTTGAAGAAGGGGATGCAAAGAAGATAGACGCGCAAGAGTAAGTCTATATACACAGTGCTATCCTCGTAACGTGCCAAATCGCCTCGCGCAATCTAATTCCCCATACCTTTTGCAGCACCAAGACAATCCGGTGGAGTGGTTTCCATGGGGCCAGGAAGCCTTAGCTAAGGCTAAGGCTGAAGACAGGCCAATTTTCCTCAGCATAGGTTATGCCGCCTGCCATTGGTGCCACGTCATGGCGCACGAGTCTTTTGAGGATTCGGAAACCGCGGCCTACATGAACGCGCACTTTGTGAATATCAAAGTGGACCGCGAAGAACGCCCCGACCTGGACGGTATCTATATGAATGCCGTGGTGGCCCTGACCGGTTCCGGCGGCTGGCCGATGAGCGTTTTCCTGACCCCGGAAGGCCAGCCCTTTCTGGGAGGCACATATTTCCCGCCGGAACCGCGCCATCGTCTCCCCTCATTCAGGGAAGTCCTCGAACACGTTGCCGGCCTGTGGCGCGAGCAACGCGAAAAGGTGTTCGAGGCTGGGAAGCAACTGCAAGGGCATCTCAGCCATGCTGAGCAACCCGGCACGCCATCCGTGTCCCTTCAACCTGAAATCTTGAACCAGGCCGTTATGGCGCTCGCCCAAGCCTATGACTGGAAAGGCGGCGGCTGGGGCCAAGCGCCCAAGTTCCCGCAGCCGATGACGATCGAGTTCCTGCTCGGCCGCGCCACGGAAGGCGACAAACTAGCGCAAGACTTGGCAACCCACGCTCTGCGCGCCATGGCGCGCGGCGGCATGTACGACGTAGTGGGCGGCGGCTTCGCTCGCTACAGTACCGATGACGTTTGGCTGGTGCCCCACTTCGAGAAGATGCTGTACGACAACGCCCAATTGGCCCGAATCTATCTGCATGGCTACCTGGTCACAAAAGACCCACTGTTTCGCCAGGTGTGTGAGCGCACGCTGGATTTCGTCTTACGCGAACTTCACAACGAACAGGGCGGCTTTCTTAGCAGCCTGGACGCGGATTCCGAAGGCGAGGAAGGCAAGTTCTATGTTTGGTCATTGGATGAGATAAACAAAGAGATCGGAGATGCGGAGATAAGGGCTTTAGTAATTGCCGCGTTTGGCATTACCGCTGAAGGGAATTTCGAAGGCAGCAACATCCTGCAACGGGCTAAATCTGACGAGGAACTGGCTACTCAACTCAACCTTGAGCTTTCGACCTTAACCCTTAAACTCTCAACAGCCCTTTCTGCCCTACTGGCCGCTCGCGACCGCCGGGTGCGGCCCGGAACAGATGATAAGGTGTTGACCTCTTGGAATGCACTGATGCTAATCGCCTTCGCCGAGGCTGGGCGCTACCTGCAGCGCCCAGATTACACAGCCATCGCCCGCCAGAACGCCGAGTTCTTGCTGGGCGAGCTGCACCTAGGAGACCGCCTGCTGCGTTCCTGGCGGGCCGGCCGCGCTGAGCACAATGGCTACCTTGAAGATTACGCCGCCCTGATCTTGTGCCTCCTGGCCCTCTACCAATCCGACCCCGATGTGCGCTGGTACGCTGAGGCCGAGAGGCTAGCATCTGAAATGCTGGCTCATTTCCGCGACCGGGTTGGCGGGTTCTTCGACACCCGAGACGACCACGAAACGCTGATCACCCGCCCTAAAGATCAGCAAGATAACGCCACCCCGAGTGGCTCCGCTTTGGCTGCGACGGCGCTATTGCAACTGGCCACATACAATGGCAACAGCGATTGGCGTTTGATGGCTGAGGGCATGCTGGGCTCCGTTCAGGCAACTGCCAGCCGCTACCCGACCGCATTTGCGCAGTGGCTATGCGCAGTGAACTTTGCATTGATTGAGGGAAAGGAAATTGCCGTCATTGGGAATCCCGAATCTCAGGACACTATTGGTCTTATAGACGTGATCTGGAGACAGTGGCGGCCTTTTGATCTGCTTGCAGTCTCCTCGTTCCCCCCGGCGGCCGGCAGCCCGGCCTTGCTGGCCGATCGCCCCCTCAAAGGCGGCAAAGCCACAGCCTACGTTTGCAAGAATTTTGTGTGCGAGCTGCCAGTGAACAGCGCCGCAGAACTAGCCAAGCTCTTGTAGGTCCGAAACGGCTATTTCAATTCAAAGATGGTCGGACAATGATCCGAGCCTGTCACCTTGTCATAAATGTTCACGGATTTGACCCGTGGGAAGAGACCTTCCGACACTAGGAAATAGTCTATACGCCAGCCGATGTTGTTCTTGCGCGCGGCGGGAGCGCGTTGGGTCCACCAGGTATATTGCACTTTATCGGGATTCAGCTTACGAAAGGTGTCCACCAGGCCGGCGTCAAAATATCGGCCGAGGATTTCCCTTTCCTCCGGCATAAAACCGGAGGTGCGCTGATTTTCCCTGGGGCGGGCTAAGTCCATCTCCTGATGAGCGGTATTGAAATCCCCGGTGATCACCAGCTTCTCGCCGGCTTTGTGCAGCTTGTTGATGTGCTTGAGCAGGGCTTCGTAGAATTCCAGCTTGAACTTCACCCTGACCATGCCCGTGGTCCCGCTGGGGAAATAGACATTCAGCAGAACAAAGTCTTCGAAGCGAGTCTGGATGATGCGGCCTTCTTTGTCAAACTTGGGAATGCCAAACCCGATGATGTCTTCTTTGGTCTTTTTGGCCACCATGGTAGCCACCCCACTGTAGCCGGGCTTTTCGGCCGGGTTCCAAACCACGGTATAGCCCTTGAAGCTTTCGAGTTGCTTTTCGGTCAATTGATCCGGCCTGGCCTTCAATTCCTGCAGGCAGATCACGTCCGGTTTCTGCGTCCGGATCCACTTCCAGGTGCCCTTTTCCTCTTTCAAGTGGGAGCGCAACCCGTTCACATTCCAGCTAATGATCTTCATGATTCCTCCAGCAATATCGCCATTTTACCGCAGGGAGCCTTTTTGGTTACCAGACAAGGATCTTGGCCTTAAGCCCGAATTGACTTCTCTCAGATGTGGCTCTCTTTAACTTTCCCCGCCTCGATGGACAGAACATTGTTTATTAGGAATATAAGGTTATAAGGATTTCTCGCTCTCAATTGGGTAAAGACTTAAGGCCCCGCTCGAAATGACAAGGGGGGGAAGTGCTTGGCATACAACCCCTGACCGCCTTCAAAGTAGATTGCGGCGAGAGAGGCACAAGGGGGTCGACCCAACTTGACAAGAAGAACCGTGGTAGGTGTGGCGATGTTATCGATCACGTCGAAATTGTAGGTGTTGTCTGTGTTGTAGGTGTTGTAGTTTTGACAGCGGCGCTGAATTCTGAGGCCTGGCCCTCACCCAGTACTGAGGGCGGGGAAACTCCGCCCCTACCCTTGATGGGATAAAGCCCGTGCTAATGATTGTTCGCATCGCCACTCCCTCAAAACGAAACATGGGAAGGAAGCATGCCGCTTCCTTTGCGGCAATAGGCTACATGCAAATGCGCTCGGTCAGGCGGAATTGGGTAATAAATCAAGCAAGTTGACAGCAAGTTCGGTGAGGGGTCGGCAGAAAATTGAGGGAGATTGTTTCGCTGCGCTGGCAATGACGAAAATAAACAGCACGATCGGGAAGGTGTTGGCAGAAAAATATGGGTAGATTGCCACGTCGGGCAGCGCTGTTGAAAACAGCGCTAAACGCCCTCCTCGCAATGACGAAAAATTAATGGCAGGTTCGGCGAGGTTTTGGCAGAAAATGAGGGAGATTGCTTCCCCCGTTCGCTTCGCTCAGGGCGGCGGCTCGCTCGCATGATGGAAATGTGCGTATGCTAAAATCAGCGCGCATGTCTAAGTTGATCCAACCCGTGCGCGGCACCCAGGACTATTACCCGCCAGAGATGGCGCTACGCACCTGGTTGTATGCCAAGATGCGTGAGGTTTCCGAAAGCTTCGGCTATCAGGAATACGACGGCCCCTTCCTCGAACGCTTTGAGCTGTATGCGGCCCGCTCCGGCGCCGAGCTGGTGGAGAAGCAATCTTACGTCTTTGAGGATCGCGGCGGCGAAAAGATCGCCTTACGCCCGGAGCTGACGCCGACGCTGGCGCGCATGGTGGCCGCCCGCCAGCGCCAGCTGACCTTTCCGCTGCGCTGGTGGTCCTTCGGTCCCTTTTGGCGCTACGAAAAGCCCCAAAAAGGGCGCACGCGGGAATTCTTCCAGTGGAACATAGACCTGGTCGGCGAAGATTCGCCGGAAGCGGACGCCGAACTAGCCGCCATCGCAGCCACCTTCTTGAAGAGCGTTGGATTGCAGTCCAGCGAGACACAGGTGTTGGTCAACAACCGCCAACTGATGCAAGCTGAGCTGGAAGCGCTTGGCATCAAACCAGCCCTATTCGTGGAGGTCTTCAACCTGATCGACCGGCGGGGTAACTTGAGCGCAGACGCCTGGAACCAACGTGGCAAGGACCTTGGCCTGGATACGACCCAACTGATGGGGGTGGCTGCGCTAGTTGAAGACCAGGACTTGTGGAAGAAATCGGAGACCCTTGTGCGCTTCTTTAAGGCCGTGGAAGCTCATGGAGCGAGCGATTACGTACGATTCGCTCCCCACATCATCCGTGGGCTGGACTATTACACCGGCACAGTCTTCGAGGCTTGGGACACGGCCGGTGAGTTCCGCGCCATCTTCGGCGGCGGCCGTTACAACGACCTGGTGAACGCGGTGGGCGGCAACCCGGTGCCGGGGGTGGGCTTCGCGGTGGGCAACGTGGTTATCAGCCTCTTGCTGCAAGCCTTCGGGCATATGCCAGATTTGAAGGGCGCGGCGCTTATATACGTCACCGCTTTCGACGCGGAGCACCTGCTGCCCTCCATCAGCCTGGCGGCTGAATTGCGCTCCGCTGGGCTGCAGGTCAGCAGCCACCTAGCAGCGGAGAAATTGCAGAAGCAATTCAAACAAGCCGACCGCTTGGGAGCGCGCTTCGTGCTGGTGTTAGGACCCGACGAAGTAGCCAAGGGCCAAGTGAGTGTGAAGGATCTGCAAACAGGCGAACAGCGCAGCCTGCCGCGCGGTGAGCTGGTGGCTGAACTCAAGACCCTGCTGCGTTGATCTTCACAGCCGTATCAAGTCAACTCCTAACCTTAAAACTCGCATGATAAAATATTCGCGCATATGGTGGGTGTAGCTCAATTGGCAGAGCACCGCACTGTGGATGCGGTGGTTGCGGGTTCAAGTCCCGTCATCCACCCCAATACAACAAAAAAGGCGTTTCAAAACGCCTTTTTTGTTGTCAGTGATTAGTAATTACTAATTACGTTTTTTCTCGATTCTGGCCATCAGCATAAGGTTTAGCGCCTCCCTGGCCGCTGGCAAGGTCCTCATCGCATCCCAGTTTCCCACGAATTCTTGGGCAGCTCGCTTTGCGATCAACGCGGCGAACGGGTCTGCGATCACCGGCTCGCCTCTGACCTTAGTTTTTGGCCAGAACAGGCCAAGCTCCTCACGGAGTGCGGCATAACGTTCTTGAAGCCCTTTCTGTAACTGGAAAAACTCCTCTTGCTGCTCAAAGGAAAGGGATTTTTGTTTATAAATTTCCACAACTAGGGATTCCAGATTGTCCCAGTCTTCAGCAAACTTGTTTAGCTGCCCATCACGAAGCTGCCTGAGCAGAGCGCGGGTGACGGGATTCATGCCCGCGCCTTCCCTGCGGCAGCCTCCACGCCTTCTACTACCGAACCAAGCTCAGCGCCCAGCAGGAACAGGGTAGCGACGACGTAGGTCCATAGAGCCAAGGATACGATCCAAGCCAAGGAGCCATACACCGAACCATAATTGGCAAAGGTGGAATTAATGAACAGGTCGAAGACAAAGCGCGCTCCCAGGATAGCCAAGGCCGCTGCCAATCCCCCTATCAAGGCCGCTTTGCGCGGGATTTTCCTACTGGGGAAGACGCTGTAAAAAACAACGAGCACTAACACCAGCACTAAGAACGCGGCCAAACTGCCCAGCCACTGAATGCCTGGCAGCTGGATCAACGCCAGCAGCCGCGGCAGGAATTGTCCGAAGGTAACGCTGGCTAAGAAAACCAAGCTGAGGATGAGGATGGAAGTAGTGGCCACCAGCCGCGTGTGCCAAAAGCCGCGCGGCCGCGACTTCCAAATGCGGTTTAACGCTGTCTCCAACACCGTGAACACCGCAGAAGCACTCCAGACCAAGCCCAACACACCGACCAAACCAATGGAACCGCGCAGATCCAGCGTGTCGGAAATAATCTCCGAGATCGTGTCCCCCCCGGTCGGCAGGAACTGGATCAATCTCGAACTTAGCAGCTCGCGCACACCGGCCGTTTCCAGTACTTGGCTGCCAATAAAGATCAAAAACAAGAGCAGGGGGAAAATAGAAAAGAAGCTGTGGAAGGCCAGCGCGGCCGCAAACATGGCACAGTTATCTTGATCGTATTTATGGTTCGTTTCGCGGATTATCCGCCAGGCTTTACTCAGTTGCTCCACAATTAAAACCAGCATGCCGCATTATAATGCGGCGTGCTGGTTGTGAGTTTTTGCACGACTGCCCTCTATCCATGGCATCTTCAAAGATCGACATATCCAAGGGTGGCCTGCTTTTGGCCGGTGACATCGGCGCCACCAACACGCGGGTGGCACTTTACGAAATAAAGGATGATCTGCGCACCCCCATACGAGCTGGCAACTTCGCCGGGAACGAATATGGCGGCCTGGTAGATATCCTTCACGAATTTTTATCGGCTCAAGATCTGCCGGTGCGGGCGGCCTGCTTTGGCGCCGCCGGCCCCGTTATCGAAGGGCGGGTGCGCCTCACCAATTTGCCCTGGGTCGTCGATTCCGCTGAACTGCTGAAAACGTTCGGCTGGCAAGGCGTGTGGCTGCTCAACGACCTGCAGGCGATCGCCAACAGCGTCCCTCTATTGTCTGGACCAGACCTGTACACCCTAAAGGTTGGGCTGCCTCAAACGCATGGCAACGTGGCCGTCATCGCCCCGGGAACCGGCCTGGGGATCGGCTACCTCACCTGGGCTGCCGGCCGCTACCACGCGCATGCCACCGAAGGCGGGCACTCCGATTTTGCGCCTGCTAATGCCCTGCAAGACGAATTGCTCAGCTTTCTGCGGCTCACCCATCCCCAGGTGGCGGTGGAATTCATTTGCTCCGGACTGGGGCTGCCCAACATTTATCGTTTCCTGAAGGAAACAGGCCGCGCCGAAGAACCGGCTTGGCTGGCAAAACAACTGGCCCGCGCCGACGATAAGACCCCGGTTATTGTCGAAAACGGATTGGCCGCCAAGCCAGGCAATGAAATTTGCCAATGGTCCCTGAATATCTTTGTGGATGTCCTGGCTGCCGAAGCAGGCAATCTTGGCTTGCTTTTTGGGGCAACGGGCGGCATTTACCTGGGGGGCGGCATCCCCCCACGCCTGCTGCCCGCCTTTGAGCAGAATAATTTTATGGGTACGTTTTTAGCCAAGACAGGATACGAATACTACCTGGAACGTTTTCCCGTGCAAGTGATACTCAACTCAGAGGCAGGGCTAATCGGTGCCGCAGCCTACGGGGCACAGCAACTCCTATCTCCCGAAAGGGTTGTCTAAGCAAGGAAGGTGTTTAGAGCATGCCTAGGGCAATTTGGAAAGGCAAAGTCTTAGCGGATAGTGATCAAACTGTTATGGTAGAAGGCAACCATTACTTCCCGCCAGAAACGGTAAATCGCGAATACTTCGCCCAGAGCGAATCCCACACGGTCTGCCCCTGGAAAGGTGTCGCCAGTTACTTTAATATCAAGGTAGACAGACAGATTAATTACGATGCCGCTTGGTATTATCCCAAACCTTCCGAAGCCGCCAAGATCATCAAAGGGTATATCGCCTTCTGGCGAGGGGTAGAAGTTATCACCTGACCCACCCTAGGTAAGATTCTTCATTAACCTGCGTCTAATCTGTAGCAAATCAAGCGCTAATGCGCAAACTGCTAGAATGACCTCTAGTAGTTCGCTCGCTTTCTGCACCCTTACGCGATAATTGAGCTGCTAAAAAACTTGCCGATGGCAAGGCTATAAGGTCTGCCGTGATAACGCAGGCTACGGGGCTTTGTTTTTATCATAAAGGCTTAAGCAAACGAGGCTACTCTGGTATGGAGGCAATTTTTACAAATGGACGTAAAAACAATCGAAGCTTTTGAACACGAAGATGTGACCGAAGAACAAGCCTTGGAGCGCCTGATCAAGCTGGGCCGCAAACAAGGCTTTGTGAGCATTGACGATGTGCTGCAACTGGTCCCTGGTGAGCAGCGCCAATCCGAGAAACTCGAAGAGATCATCGAAGCACTGCTCAGCACGGGGATTCCCCTGGTTGAAGACGAAGAAACGCCTCCGGATTCAGAATTGCCAGATGTGGAAGACACTGCCGAGACAGAAGCCGAGCCGGAAGGCATCGTTTACTACACCAGCGACGACCCGTTGGCCGAGGCCGAGACCGGGGACTTGGTGCGCCTGTATTTCAACGAAGCTGCCAGCGTTCCACTGCTGAAAGCGGCGGAAGAGGTTTCTATAGCCAAGGCCATGGAGCGCGGCAACAAGGCGCGCGCCAAGCTTGCGGAAAAGAACCTGAGCTCCGCCAAAAAGCAAGTATTGCTCAATCACGTGCAGGAAGGCTGGGACGCCCGCCAGCACCTGATCGTCGCCAACTCGCGCTTGGTGATTAGCATCGCTAAGAAGAATATGAACCGAGGCCTGCCGTTGATCGACTTGATCCAGGAAGGCAATATCGGCCTGATGCGCGCGGCTAAGAAATTCGACTACCGCCGCGGGTTCACGTTCAGCACGTACGCTACCTGGTGGATCCGCCAGGCC
>CAZNFL010000020.1:0-47386 GCA_964572455.1 uncultured Anaerolineaceae bacterium | reverse complement strand
ACATTTTCGACGGTTATGCCAAATTCATTTTCGGCATTGAACTTGTCGATAATGGCCGTCATGCCTTCCAGGTTGGCGCCGCTGCTAAAGGCGTGCCAGAAGGTGATGGATTGGCCATTGGGGTCGCCTTCGAGGGCCGTCACCGGTTCCGCGATGGGCGCCTCGGTGGCTGGGGCCGAAGTCGGCGCGGGCGGCTCCGTGGTGGCAGCCGGACCGCAGGCCGTAAGGATCAACATCGTGACCGTGACCAAGGCCAGGATGGTATTCAATTTATTATGCTTCATGTCTTATTCTCCTCACGCATAAGTTGGGTTGGTTAGTACAGTAAAAAGTTCCATTGAATTGGTTCATGCGCCTTCGACTAGACATCACCTCCTAACGAGCCAATTTCACAGGTCATTCGAATTTAGCAGAATCACAGTTCAACCTTTAAGACCGCTGCGAGCGATACTTTCGGTGAATTGCTTTTGGGTGAGGAAATAGAGAATGAGGATCGGCACGATAGTGATGACCGAACCAGCCATGACCATGTTTAGTTCGCTGCCGGCATCCTGCACGAAATTATAGAGACCCACAGAAATGGGAAGCCATTCCGCCGTATTGGTGACCAAAAGCGGCCAAGCCAGCGCGTTCCAGGTGCCGATGAAAGAAAGTACGGTGATGACCATCACCGGCGCTTTGGATAGGGGCAGGACGATCTGCCAGAGGATGCGCAGGTGGCCGGCGCCATCCATTTTGGCGGCATCGAACAATTCCTCCGGGATGCGCACAAAGAATTGGCGCAACAAGAACAGGGAGAACACGCTGCCCATGAAGGGAATGGTGAGAGCGGGCCAATTATCTATCCAAGCGATGGGCCCCACCCTGCCCAACCAGGTAACGGTTAGCAGGTTGGGGATCATGGTGACCATGCCCGGGATCATCATAGAACTCAGTAGGAGGACGAAGAGGGCTTCCCGCCCCGGGAATTTGATGCGGGCAAAAGCATAGGCGGCCATGATACTAAAAGTTAATTCACCCACCAAGGTGATGACCGTGATCAACACCGAATTAATCATGTAGTGCGAAAACTGCGCGTCCTGCCAGGCCCGTGCGTAATTTTCCAAATGCCATTGAGTAGGAATGAGAGCGGCCCCGATGGATTCTCCCAGGCTCATGAAGGACTTCATTATCATCCAAACAAAAGGGCCTAAAGAAATCACGGCACCCAAACCCAAGGCGGCATAGGAGAATACGGTCCACAGGGTGCTATTGGCAAACACGGGCCGGCGGACATGCTCTTTAGGAAGCGCCAGCGCTTTTTCGCCGATCACGCTTTCAGCCATAAAAGACCCTCCTGCCTTGAACGCGGTTGTTGACAAAAGTGAGCCCAAGAATAATGGCGAACAAAATGAAGGCCAGCGCTGAGGCATAGCCATAGCGCCCCTTGGTGAAGAACTCGTCAAAGATCACAATGCTAAAGGTATCCACCGTGCCAAGCGACTGGCCCAGGCGCATGACCCAGATGGTGTTGAAAGCTTTGAAGGTGCCCATGATGGCGATGAGCGAAAGGAAATAGGTGGTAGGCGAAAGCAAGGGGAAGGTGATATGGCGGAAAACCTGCCAGCGGTTGGCTCCGTCGATGGAAGCGGCTTCGGTAAGCTCACCGTCAATGCTGGCCAGGCCAGCCAGGTAGATGACTGTGTTGTAGCCGACGAAGGTCCAGATGGAGAGCAGGATAATGACAACCAGGGCCAGGCTGGGCCCGGTGAGCCAGCCAGCGAGCAGGACTTCCAAGTCATCTGGCAGCCAGCCAGGAATGATCAATTGGGGGAAATTGGACACCCCTAATGCTTGAGCCAGCAAGGTGAAGACGCCTTTCGGCTCGCGCAGCCAGGCCTGGGCGTCAAGACCAAAGATATTGAGAAACAAATTAGCGGGGGCGACCGTGCGCTCGGAGAACATCAGGCGGAAGACGGTGGCGCTGGCGATGGCCGGGGTGACATAGGGCAGGAAAAAGATAATGCGAAAAAATTCAGAACCGCGCATCTTTTGGAATAGCAAGACCGACAAAAACAAGGCGACAGTCAATTGCACGGGCACGGTGCCCAAAGCGAAGAAAATGGTGACCCTGAGGCCATTCCACATATCCGCGTCGCCCGATGCGACGATAGAAGGAATCTCGACGATCAGTAAAACGGCCGCCATCATGAGGGCGCTGGCCCCCAGCAGGCGCAGGAAGAAGTAACGGTTACTGTCCTCGCGATCGGCGGTCCTCCACAGCCGCCAGCCAAAATACAGCAGGATGACCCCCGAGGCGATCATGACGAAGGACGGCCAAAAGCCGGGGTCGGCCCCGGTTTCTATGGCGGCGGCGTAGGCGGCATTGACCGACTGGAAGGTGAAATAGAGCAGCCCCAGGCCGACGGCAGTGGAAAGCCAAGCCCAAGTGAACACTTGCTGGTGGGCGCTGTTATTATTTACTTTTAAATAGGCCCTGGAAAGTAAGCTAGCGAAGATGGCCGCCACCAGAACCACAACAAACACCAGGAAAGCAGGGTAGACGGTCTCGGCAAAGAAGGCCTCGCCCAGTAGGCGCATGAAGAGATCACGGGTGCGCTCCAGCCCGCGCATCTTGCGGGCAATATCCAGGAATTCGGGCAACTGGTAGAAGACCCAGCGGATAAAGGCCAGGATGGAGGTGGCGAACAAAGCGCCGGGGATGACCAGCAGCCAGGGTCGTTGGCCCTCTGCCTGGGCGCGCAGGGCAACGCGGCGCACTAGGACATAGCCGCCATATAAGGCGGCGAGGCCGAGGGCGAAAGCGCCGATGTAAGCCAGGGCGTCCAGGGCGGCCACGTAGTTTCCGAGGCCGATGAATTCGTCGCGCAAAATCAGCCATTTATGCAGGCTGACATAAAGAGCGAAGGCGACGGGGAAGATGCCAAACAGGAAAATGAGCAGGATGGCCGGGGCGATCAGACCATAACCGGTGAGATATTCTTTGAACTCTCGCCCGCGGCGACCGGAGAAGTATTGCTGGAATCGACCAGTTATAGCGCGCGCCGAGCTCATTGGTTAGGGGCTCTCCGTGGGGTTCGCGGCGTGGTGGCGAATTCGGCAATCATTGACGGGCGGTATTGAGATTATAAAAGAAAAAAAGGCGGAAACCGCCACCCAACCCAAGTTCTAACCTTAATATTTTCGAGCGTAAATACCATAAGCGACAATGGCCTCATGCCCGGACAGTCAATCGAATTTTGCCCGACTCCCGAATGGAGGTCCCCGCTTCTCAAGCGGTATCACCCAACAGGTGGTGCCGCGCCGCGTACATTAAACCTTCTGAGATTAGTTTTCAGAACAAGGGTCGAGTCGAAAAGCTGGAGCTAACATCTGATTGATCAAACTTTCATTACTAGTCTCATTGTAGAATTCAGGCTGCTCTTCGGTATCCCAAGTCCAAAATAACCAGCCATCGAAGCCAAAATTGCATGATTCGATCTGCCAATCTCGAAAAACCGTAGCCGCGTGGGTTAACGATATATAGTTATCCTTATGTCCGCCAAACTCACCCATGACAATAGGTTTTTCTTGCATGTCTTCCATTTCGAAATTCGCCACAAATTGGGACAGGGTGAGCCCTGCATCAGGATATGGATGCAGATCGACGAAATCCATAGATGATTCAAAGATTGCCGGATATGTGCGAATCAATCGGGGATCTCCTTGACGGGACGGATTTGGCCCCTGCGGCTGGAAAAAGCCAACCGTCGCTAACGCGGTTGGATCCACTTCTAAGATGGCCGCCCGAACTTGATCGATCCAATAGACCAGGCCTTCATCCATCATTCGTTGTTTGTCGTCTTGCGATGCCATATCGTAGCTTTTTCCGTTAGCAGTCGAAAACACACCCGAATCCAAACTCAAAGGGGGGAGGTTAGATTCGAAAAAGAGCTCATTTCGAAGCCCATAAGCAAAAATAGCATCAATCGGCGCATTGAGCTTGGCCAGTTCACGAATCAAATCCACCCAAAACTGCGAATTCGCAAGAATTCCCCCTTGTCTAAGAATCGAATTGTTGGTGCCGCTAAAATTTTCACTCCAGGTGGTATCGAGCACATCTATGTACCCACCTACTTTGGGCGTGTCATCAATAGCTAAGAATACATAGATTTGATGTGCTTTAGCTTTGTCTAAAAAATCTGCGACGTTTGAAACGTAGGCCAGCGATAATCCCCCCTGCGGATCCCCTAAGCTACCACTTATGCAGCAATGATTAAGGAATACGCGAACGGCGTTGTACCCCTGCTTTTGCATCTGTTGCAGGGCTTCATCTGCAGCCTCCGGGTCGTATAAACCAGGATTGAAGGTCGAATGATAAAAAAAACTATTATTATTTTGCCAGGCGATGCGAACATAATTCGTGCCACGGGGAACAAAAACTTCGCCAGTTTGACGATCATAGAACTCTCCAACACCGGCAACTAACCGAATACCAATTCTGTGATCGGGTATTGATGTGCCGGCGCCCGGAGTATCGGCCAGCGCCGATTGAGCGCTCGTCGGAGTTCTTATCGTTTCAGTAAGTGTTTCAATTGCTGGCGTTAAAGTGGACGGTGTGCATGCGCATAATAAGAATGCCAATAATGTAAAAACAAAGGGATTTTTATTCAATTTAATTCGCTTTCATCTTGGCAGACGTAACGGGTTAGCAACACAAAATCGCTTCCGGAAGAAGGGCATAGGTGCCCCCACGGGGATTCGAACCCCGGTTTTAGCCTTGAAAGGGCCACGTCCTAGGCCTCTAGACGATGGGGGCTTGCGAGAGGGAACGGTTTGATCTTCAAACCGTTCCCTCTCGCGTTGGAGTTTCTAGCGTGTTTTCACACGCTAACGAAACTCCAGGCTGCGCAATCTATTGATCCACTCCGATATTCGGAATGCGGCGGGATTGTACCATGCAGAAAATAAACGCTAATTTGAGGCGTTTACGACGAGGATGGGGTGATCGATGATGCCGATGGAATCGAAAGGATAGTAACGGAAAATCGCTTTGCCAAGGATGGCTTCAATTTCTAACGGTCCCCAACTGCGCGAATCGGAAGAAGCGTTGCGATTGTCTCCCAGCACGTAAACATAACCCTCGGGGACCACAATTTCAGCGACATCGTTGGCCGGGGCAGAACTGATGTAAGGCTCATCTATGCGTTGCCCATTCACGTAGACGCCCCCGCCATAGATGGCCACACGGTCACCCGGCAGCCCGATCACGCGCTTGATGTAATCTTCCTCCGGGCTGAGAGGATAGGGGAAGACCACCACGTCTCCGCGCTGGATCTCGCCCCATTGGTAGGCAAGCCGGTTGACGATGACATAATCTCCGTTGTGAAAGGAGGGCTTCATGCTGCCGCCATCCACGCGTATGCGGGCGGAGATAAAGTTGATGGCAAAGAAAAGCACCAAGGCCAGGACGACGGTCTGGATGATCTCGACGAGGATGCGCCGGGTGGGCGGGCGAGGCTGCTCCTCAAGGGCAACCACGTTTTGGGGATCCAAGGGGCTCAGTTCAGGAGGAGTTGGGGAAGATGACATGAATGCCGAAGAATCAGTTCAGTCTGGGATTATACAGTCCGCAACCGACAGCGACAAGATTCTAGGGGGAGGCTAATCCAAAGCTGGAAGCGTGATCGAATCGACGATGCCGACGATCACGGAGATGACACAGGCATCCGGGTTGGCCAGCGCCTGGCGGGCACCGTTGCCCTCGCGGTTCACTAATACGGTGTCGCCCACGCCGGCATGGGAGTTATCCAGGGCGACGAAGTCGCCGGCGGGCTTTTCGCCCGGCAGCATAAGGGGTTGCACCACCAGCAGGCGGCGCGCTTTGAAATCGGGGTGGCCGATAGTGGTGACGATGGTGCCAGTGACTTTGCCAATGATCATAATAATTGGGTCATGAATATCGAGTAACTCCCGACTTCAGCGTGTAATCAAAATCGCCGTCAGGGCGCACGTTCAGTTCGTCGACCAGGCCGACCAGGGCCAGGTCTACCGGAACGAATTTCGGCCCGGGGAGCGACAAGGCGGCTTCGCGCGAACGCACCATGACGCACAGGTCGCCCTGGTTGGCTTCGACCACATCCACGGCCACCTGCAGCGGCCCAGTGGGTTTTAGCTTCTTGTTAAGCGGCTCGACCACCAGCAGACGATAACCAATGAGGCCAGGATATTTGAGGGTGCTGATGGCAACGCCGCGCACGCGCCCGAAAAGCATCAGCCGCGACCCAGGCTCATAAGCACGCGTTGGACGATGGTGCGCAAGAGCGCGTCGTCCACCTGTCCGTCCAGCTTGCTCTTGACCGCGTTGTATACGCGGGCTTCCAGGTCGCTGCCAGAAAGCGGCGCGGCTTTAGGCGCAGCGGGCGGCGGGCTGGCGGAGGCTACCGGCTTGCCAGCGGCACTGGCCAAGCGAATATCGCGTTCGGTGAGTAGTTGGATGCCGAGCCGGCGGGCTTTCTCGCGGGCCAGGTCGGTGACCACGACGTCATCGGTGACGCTGAGCGAAGTGACGCCTTGGCGGGCCAGGTCTTCGATGTCGCGTTCGGTGTAAAAAACTTTTGCCATAAGATCCTTTATCCGTCAACACCTTCGACGGCGTTCATTGCCTGGGTGGCGGCCTCGTGGGCGGTGACGATCTCGGATTCGGAGCCGCTCAGCCACATGCGGCCAAAGCGCCCCACAGAAGACACGTGCATGATCTTGATGCTGGCCTTCTTCTCGGCTTCGTTGCAGGCCAGGTTGATATAAGCCGCCGGGGCTACTTCCAAGACCAGCATGGTTTCGCCGGGCACCAGCATGCTGCCGCGGCGGAAGCGATTTAGAAGCTGCGCCTGATAGGGATCCACGTTGGTGATGATCTGCGTGGAGGCGATCTTAGGGCGGATGCGGTCTTCCATGCGCAGACCAAGATGGGTAAGCACGGCCTGGCCGGCTTCTTTGACGGCGGATTGGTTATTCGAGTGGACCTCGAACATGCCGAACTCGCGTTCAACCAGCTGGGCGCCGGGCTTGGCCTCGGTGGCCTTCACAGCGATATCCACCAAACGGAAGGCCTCGTTGCCCGGGGCCATCTCGATGTATAAGGAGGCCATGCCCTCCACGGGCAGATCTCCCTGGGTGATAGTACCCACGAAGGCCGCATATTGCGGCTGCATGCGATCGAGATAACAATAACAACGTAATGAAAATTTTTCTTCTGCCATACCTACTCCATTCTCTCGACTTGCAGGCCGTGCAGCGCAATGCCGATGGGCGTCGTAAACAAGGGTCGCTCCGGCACCACAGTACTCAGGACTTCACCCCGGAGTACCCCGGCGGGTAAGCGCTGGCGGCGTGGGTGGGCTGGCGGCCAAGCCGCTGCTCCACCCGCCTTCATGGCGGTTACCCGGTCCAAAGCGCCGACGAAATCCACTACCAAGCCATCCCGAGCTACCTGGGCGAATTGGTATTCACCGGCCAACGGGTTGCCCTCTTCATCCAGCACAACCAGCACCAGGTAAGCGGTGCCCAGGTCCGCGCCTACTTTCAGCTGCCCTTTGGGGACGGTTGCCAGTGGCGGTGGTTCGGGGGTCACCCACGCGGCGCAACACCTGTTCGGCGCGAGCCAAGATGACGTGGGGATCCAGCACGCGGGTCTCAGCCCGCGTGATTATGACTTGGCCTCGCTGCGGTCAACGATCTTGCCACGCGAGCTTTTCGGCAGAATCATCTCCACGTTTTCATGCGGGCGCGGGATGACGTGCACCGAAATCAGTTCGCCGATGCGCTTGGCAGCGGCAGCCCCGGCATCTGTGGCGGCTTTCACCGCGCCGACGTCGCCACGCACCATCACGGTGACCAGGCCGCCGCCGACGTATTCCGAGCCGATGAGCGACACGTTGGCAGCCTTAACCATTGCATCGGCTGCCTCCACGGCGCCCACCAGGCCACGGGTTTCCACCATGCCCAGGGCGATCAAACTTAAGTCTTGTGCCATGTTTCTCTCCTTTTCCAAACTTGCAAAGTTAGTTGCGCATTACGCAACACGCAATACGTAAAATGTTTTACGCATCGCGTTTTGCGTATTGCTGGGTTCTTAGGATCTGCTGGACCACATCCTCGACAAGGTGTTCAAGCTGCTGCGCGTCGGGGCCGAAGAGCGGCCCGGCCGGCACAGAACCCGGCCGCATAGCGGCTTCGGGCGGCGCCACGGTTTCGTAGGCGAGGCGCTTGATATTGAACAGGTGATAAACGGTGATGTTGTCTCCGGTGATCGAGCCGCCAATGCCGCCGGAACCCAGGGTCATGGAGGGCATCACCTTGGTGGTGAGGCCGATGGTGCCCAGGGTGCCCATCGTGTTTACGCCAATACGGAAGACCGGCTTCTCAAGGCCGAAGGCCATGATGACCTTGTCGTCGGTAGCGTGGATGATGAGGCTGTGGCCGCGGCCGCCAAAATGGATCATCTCGATGGCGCGTTCGCACCCCTGTTCCCAGCCGTCGACTTCATACCAACCCAGCACGGTGGTCAGCTTTTCACGCGAAAGCAGCTCATCGCGGCCCACCTTCTGAAGCCTGGCGACGAGGATGCGCGCCGAAGCCGGCACACTGATGCCTGCCAAGCCAGCCAGCACCTGCGGCGAGCGGCCCACCGTGGCGGTATTGATGCTGCCATCTGGACGGAAGAGGGTCTCGCGCATGGCTTGGGTTTGCGCCTCATCCATGAAATAGGCGCCTTCGCCCTTCATCAATTGTTCCAAGCGAGCGGCAATCGGCCGGTCCGCAATTACAGCTTGCTCTGTGGCGCAGATGACTGAATAATCGAAGGCTTTGCTGGCCACAATATAGCGGGCAGCTTTCTCCAAGTCGGCGCTGCGGTCCACATACGCGGGCACGTTGCCCGGCCCCACTCCGTAAGCTGGTTTGCCCTGCGAATGGGCGGCGCGCACCATAGGGCTGCCGCCGGTGGCCAGGATGACGGCGGTGTGGCGGTGGCTCATCAATTCATTGGTGCCCGGCAAGCTAACGTGAGACATGCAATGGATCAAGCCTTCTGGCGCCCCCGCCTGAACCGCGGCCTGGGCCATGACCTTGGCGGTCTCCACGCAGCAGTTGACTGCGGCGGGGTGCGGGGCGACCACCACGCCGTTGCGCGCCTTGACCGAGATGAGGATCTTATTGATGGTGGTCGAGGTCGGGTTAGTGCTGGGGGTTAGGGCGGCCACTACTCCCATCGGCCAGGCGATCTCATAGACGCGGGCAGCCGGGTCGTGGCGCACAACGCCGACGGTCTTGATATTCTTTATGCTCTCCCAGACGCGCATGGAAGCAAATTCATTCTTGAGCTTCTTGTGCTCAGGCACGCCGTAGCCGGTCTCTTCGCTGGCCATGCGCCCCAGCCGCTCAGAAGCGGCGAAGGCGGCGTTTGCCATGGCTTCGCAGACGCGATCCACTTGCTCCTGGCTGGCCTTGGCCCACACGGATTGGGCTTTATAGGCCGCCTCCACCATGGAGCGGGCTTGTTGGATGGAAAGCAGATCGGTGTCGAATTCAGCCATCACTTAGCTCGAAAGGTATCTACTCCGTCAACCTGGAGAGAATCAATAATTGCCATAATGACCGCATCCACCGGGGCATCCTTGGTGACCGAAGTCTGGCGCCCGCTCGAGCCATGGGCGGTGAGCACAAGATCGCCAATACCGGCATCCACGGTGTCAACCGCCACGTAGGGTTTGCCGGTGGCCTTACCGGTCTCGTCGGTCTCGCGGCAGATAAGCAGCTTGCGCCCTTCAAGTTTTTGATCCTTGATGGTGGCCACGGTGGTGCCGATGACTTTAGCGATCAGCATGCAAGCTCCTGTTAATAGGCTTTCGCTGGTTCGGGGATGGCGGCCGGGGCGCGCAGGGTGGCCATTTCTTTTTCGCCGGCTACGATCTTGACTCCGGCGCTGGCGCCGATACGGGTGGCGCCGGCATCGACGAGGCTCTTGGCGTCGGCATAATCGCGCACCCCGCCGGAGGCCTTAACGCCCATTTCGGGGCCGACCACGCGGCGCATGAGGGCTACGTCAGCTACGGTGGCGCCGCCTCCGGAAAAGCCGGTGGAAGTCTTGACGAAATCCGCCCCGGCCTCTTTGGCCAGCAAGCAAGCGGTGATCTTTTCTTCTTCGGTCAGCAAGGAGGTTTCAATAATGACCTTAACCAGCGCGCCGGCAGCGTGCGCCAGGCGCACTACTCCGGTAATGTCGCGGGCCACCAGGGTGAAATCGCGGCCCTTCAGGGCGCCAATGTTGATTACCATGTCAATTTCGGTGGCGCCATCGCGCAAGGCGGTCTCGGTCTCGAAAGCTTTCACATCTGGGGATGAGGCACCGAGAGGGAAGCCGATCACGGTGCAGACCTTGACATCGGTGCCTTTGAGCAGATCGGCGCACAGTTTTACGTAACTGGGGTTCACACACACTGAAGCAAAACCATAAGTGCGGGCTTCATAGCAGAGTTGGGCTACCTGGTCCGGCGTGGCGTCGGGTTTCAGCAAGGTATGGTCGATCAGCTTGCCCACGCTGGGATCGGAAGGAATGCCGCCGAGTGTGGAGCTGACGCGTTCCGCACCGGCGCTGATGACCTGGCCCACGTTGTCGAAGCAGGTCTTGACGCAAACGCCGTCGGCGCATTCCTTTGTGCAATGTTCGCCGTTAGCGTGGGTATGGCCATGTTCGTCCTCAGCGAGGGCGAGGAGCACCTCGCGGGTGACGAGCTCGACGATGTGGCGCACGCGATCTTTATCTTGCATATGCGTGGCTCTCCAGCGCCATAATTTTTTCGACGCGGCGGGCATGCCGGCCACCGGCGAATTCGGTGGTCAGCCAAGTGGATGCGATCTGTTTGGCTAAAGCCGAGCCGATCAGCCCGGCGCCCAGGGTAAGTAGGTTGGCGTCGTTATGCTCGCGGCTGTTAACCGCGGTGGCATGGTCGTAGCACATAGCGGCGCGCACGCCGGGCACTTTGTTGGCGGCCATGCAGGAGCCAATGCCAGCGCCGTCGATGACAATGCCGCGCCAGGCTTCCCCGGAGGCCACTTTGCTGGCGACTGCCTCGGCGAAATCTGGATAGTCCACAGCTTCGCTACTAAAGGTGCCGCAGTCCAGTACTTCGTAACCCCCTTCGCGTAAATAAGAAAGCAAAATGCCTTTGAGTTCAAGACCGCCGTGGTCGGAGCCAAGGGCAACCAGATGGTTACCGCCATGGGAGGAAGAGGCAGGTGGCTGTTGCGCGGCGCCGGGTTCAGCCTGCAGACGAGAAAGGACCTGGGCGACGATGAGCTGGATCTCGGAATCTGAGGTGGCGGTCATGGTCGCGGGTTATTGGCCAACTGAAACTTTGGTTGGCAAACGGCGGAAGGCAAAATCTTGCAGCGGCGCGTGGAGTTTCAAGTTGGTGTAAAAGCGGAACTGATCGGCGCGCACCTCGGAGTCAACGTACTCGATCACGCGGCCATCGGCCAGGCGCGTCTCACGGTGGAAGACGAAGACCACTGCAGGAAGCTCGAGTTTGAGAAGCTCGGCCACTTGGGGTGTGGCCAGGTTGGCTTCGATCTCCTGCTCAGCATGGTCAGGCCGGCAGCCATATTGCTCTGCCAGGATTTGATATAGGGACGCATTCGAAAAATCGTTGGCGAGAATGCCAAGGCACAACTCATGGGGTAAATAGGCTCGCTCGATGGCGGTGGGCTGCCCGTCCATCAAACGCACGCGCAACAAGTAGACCACCTCCCCACCCAACTGGATCTGCAAGCGGCGCGCCAGGAAGGGGTCTGCGCGGATTACCGCAGCTTCCAGGACATCAGAGCTGACCTGGCGGCCCTGCATCAGCATTTCCTGGGTGAAGCCCATTAGATATTCGGCGGTCTTGCTGACCCGCTCGCCGGCGACGAAAGACCCGACGCCTTGCACGGTCTTGACGAAGCCGCGCGAAGCGAGGTCCGCCAGGGCGTGGCGCACGGTGTTGCGCCCCACCCCGAAACGGTCGCCCAGCTCGCTTTCGGAGGGGATGCGTTGATTGGCGGCGAGCTGGCCTGAGCGAATCTCTTCAAGAATCGCATCGGCCACAGCTTGATATAGGGGCTTGCCAGCCGAGTTTTCGAGGGTCATAGGGTGAACATTCCTACATGTTCCAACATGTTCTACACTATGAGGATAACAATGTTTGAAGAGTTTGTCAAGCTGTAAAAAGCCCGATCAGGCCCCTTTATGGGTAGACGGCCGTAAGTTATCCCAGAAAGGAGAATCACATGCTTAGTTGGGCAGAACGTTCGGGGCGCAGGGCATCAGTGTGGCCCAAACAAAAAACCGCTTGTGGCGGGGAGGAGGGTCTCAGAATGACAGCGACGGAAGGCGCTACTATTCTCTATTCTTAAACACCAGCCGGAGAGGGGTTCCCAGGTAACTATGGGTCTGGCGGATGCGGTTCTCCAGGTAACGCTGATAGGTAAAGTGGACTAATTTGTAATCGTTCACGTAGATCAAAAACGTAGGCGGATCGGTGCGCACCTGGGTGCCGTAATAGATCTTCAGCGACCGCCCGGCTTTAGCGGGTGGCGGCTGGTAGTCTTGCGCCGCGCCCAGGACCTTGTTTAGCTGCGAGGTGCTCATCTGCACCAGGCGCTCTTCGGCCACGCGGGCGGCGGTGGGCAGCACCTGCTCCACGCCATGCCCGCTCTTGGCGGAGATAAACAGCAGTGGCGCGTAGCTAATGAAGTTCAAAGCCTGGCGAACATTTTGCGTGAAATAATCCATATCCTGGCCAGCCTTCTTGGCAAGATCCCATTTGTTGACCAGGATCACCGCGCTGAGCCAGGCATCCTGAATGTAGCCGGCGATGTGGGCATCCTGTGCGGTGATGCCGGCCTCCGCATCGATCATCAGCAAAGCGACATCGGCGCGCTCGATGGCTTTCATGGTGCGGATACTGCTGTACTTGTCCACGCCGGGCTGGATACTGCCGCGCTTTTTCAGGCCGGCGGTGTCGATCAGGCGCACGCGCAGATCCTGCCAGACCAGCACGGTATCCACCGCGTCGCGGGTGGTGCCGGGGATCTCGCTGACGATGACGCGCTCTTCGCCTACCAGTGCATTGAACAGGGTGGACTTGCCCGCGTTCGGCTTGCCCAGAATGGCGATAGCCACGTCCTGCTCCAGCTCCTCCACCTGCTCTCCTTGAGTCTGCTTGAGCGCGGTCACCAGGACATCCAGCAGGTCGCCGGTGCCGGTGCCATGCAGGGCCGAGACCGGATACGGCTCGCCCATGCCCAGTTCGTAAAAGACTGGCACAGAGTCGCGGCGCTTATTGGAATCCACTTTGTTGACCACCAGGAAGACTGGGGGAACCAAAAGGCCGTCCTGCTTGCGCTGGCGCGTGCGCAGGATCTGCGCCACTTCCTGATCGGCGGGGGTTACGCCATCCTCCACGTCCACCACAAAGAGCACGGCGTCCGCGTCGCGGATGGCGAGCTCGGCCTGCTCGCGGATCTGCTGCACAAAATCCGCCGAGCCGACCGAAAGCGGCTTGCGGCCCTGACCATAAGCCACTTTGATCGGATCGATCCCGCCGGTGTCCACCACGATGAAATCCAAGCCGGACCAATCCGCATTGGCGTGCAGCCGATCGCGGGTGGTGCCGGCGATCTCGTCCACCACCGCCAGGCGTTCGCCGGCCAGGCGATTAAATAGCGCACTCTTGCCGACATTGGGCCGGCCCACGATAGCAACGATCGGTTTTGGCATGTGATTATGGGGAACTGGTGATGACTACTTCGATCGAGCTGGGGATCACCGATAGGAGTTGCACGTCCGGAGGCACGATCTCGGCTTGGGGCTCCATGAGATGCGTGCCCGGTTGCAAGCCGGTCATGTCCACAAACAGGCGAATGTCGTCGCCCACCAGGGATTGAAGGGTGGATAGAGGCCCGGAAAGGATCACGCTCACAGTCAGCGGCGAGAGCTGGGTCTCGAGCCCGGAGCCCAAACCTATCACTTCCACCTGCACGTTGAGCAGAATACTGGTCTCGATAGGCGCTATGCCGATGATGACTTCAACATTTTGCTGCTCGCCCACGACGATGACGCCCTGGGGAAGATTCAATGAAAGGCGGGTGACGATATCCTCTTCGGCGAAACTCAGATCCAAAGGCACCGTGCTCACATAACCGGGCAACCCGGCCACGATCTCCGTTTCGGTGGAGAACAGGGTGATCACCGGTGGATTCACCGAAATGCTGACAACGCGGAAGCCGCCGGCGGGTTGCCCGACGGTCTCCACTTTGACAGCAACGTCCCGGTAGCCGCCGGCCTGCACAATGGTCTGCTCCAGCTGCACTTGGGCGGGCTCAATGGTTAGGCCGCTGAGCACGGAGCCCGCTTCGTCCACAGCTTGCAAGGTGGCCATGGCTGTAATGGTTTCGCGGGCGTCGCTGACATCCACGCTAGCCACAACGCGGGCAACTTGCGCCATAAGCGAAGCCGGCCCCGATAGGGTGGCCGTTTCGGGATCAAGGCTGAGGGTATCTAACTCAAAGCCCAAGGCGGGCGTTCCCTCGATATGAGTGGTGATCGTGAGTTCCTCCACGGCCAGGGGTTCCAATTGGATGCTCACCTCGCTGGGAGTCACCTGCACTACACGGAAGGGCCGCAGCTCAGATTCGACCTGGACCGGTACCGTATGCTCCCCGGAACCTAAATCAGCCAGGTCGATGAAGACTTCCACGGTGTCAACGCGGCTGGTCAGGCGGTCCCACAATGAGGTGGGAGCGCTAAGGCGCAGCAACACCTGGTCAGGCAAAGAGCCGATCAGCACCAGGTCCGAGTCCAGACCGTGCAATTGCAGATTTAGGGGCGTAGGAAAGTCGCGCTCTTCGTTAGGATCGGCCGCCACCACCGCTGAAATCCACACGGCGAAGGCGATGGCAAAAGCCAAAAGGAAAGTCCCCAGATTACTCCACAGTCGCAGCAGCACGGCCCTCCACATCTCAGACCTCGGTGGTGTCCTTTGGTTCCGCGGCGAGGAAGGGGAAATAACGGGATAAGAATTGCTCGAAGGGATTGGCCGGCTGGATAGGTTTGTAGAAAGCGCGCAGCACGCCTTCCAGGCGCTCACGGCCCAAACGGTGGATCATGCGCCCGCCAAAGGCGACCGAGATAGCCCCGGTCTCTTCGGAGACCACCAGCGACACGGCGTCGCTGACCTCCGAGGTGCCCAGAGCGGCGCGGTGGCGCAGGCCCATTTGGCGCTCGGCGCCGGCCGAAAGCACACCGCTGGCGGAAAGTGGCATCACACAGGCCGCGGCGACGATCTTGGTGTCGGAAATGATGATGGCGCCATCGTGCAGCGGGGTATTGGGGAAAAAGATCTGCAGGATCAAACTGGGCGAAGCCTCGGCGCCCAGTTTGACGCCGGTATCCACGTATTCTTCCAGGCTATCCAGGCGCTGCAAGACCATCAGGGCGCCATGCCGCCGCTCGGAGAGGCGGATGGCGGCCTGACTGATGGCGTCGATCACGTCGGTGGATTGGTCCGGGGAGCGAGTGCTGACCAGGAATTGGCTGGCGCGCCCCACCCTTTCCAGCGCCCGGCGGATCTCGGGGGCAAAGATGACCGCGATGGCCACCAGGATGGCGGGCAATGAGTTGCGCACCAACCAGGAAAAGGCGGGCAAATTCAAAATGGCGATCAGCAAGCTGATCAGTACGTAGATCAACAGGATGCCGCGCAGCAAAACCATGGCGCGGGTGTTGCGCAGGAAGGATAGGCCGGCATACACGATCACCGTCACCAGCAGCAAATCGAGCACGCTGGCCAGGGTGAGCCGCTGCAAAATGAACAGGATTTCGTCGATCAGTTGGTTCATAAGGTTAAAGTGGGCGCAGTTTCAATAGCAGCTTGAGGAAATAATTTTTTCCAGGCGCGCGTAACCTGCTCCCAAGTTTCCTCGATCGAGCCGCTATTTTCGATCACGTTATCGGCCGCGGCGGCCTTCTCGGCCTGCGAGCTTTGCGCGCTCATGCGCTGGCGCGCTTCCTCCGGGGTCATGTTGCGCTGCTTGCGCAGGCGCGCCAACTGGGCTTCTTCACTGGCGGTCACCACCCAGATGACGTCACAGGCATCCCGCAGCGGGGATTCCAGCAGCTTGATGGCCTCGATCACAACGACGCGCTGCTGGCTTTTGCTCACCATGTCATCTACGCCCTGGCGCACGATAGGATGCACAATGGATTCCAACGTACGCAGCGCTTTAGCATCTGAGAAGACGATCGATCCTAATTTCTGGCGGTCGATCTCGCCATCCTCTTTTAACACATGCTTGCCGAAAGCATCCACCACCGGCTGATAGCCTGGCGCGCCTATCTGGATGGCGCGGTGGGACAGGGCGTCCGCATCAATGCCGAAGGCGCCGAGGTGCTCCAGCATTTTGCGCACTACGCTTTTACCGGTGGCGATGTTGCCGGTGAGGCCGATCACAAATTTCTCCGGCCAGGCGCTCATTGGATCACTCCAAGCTTGCGGCCGACTTCGGAAAATGCTTGCAGCCCTTGTTCCAAATCGTCGGTGGAATGGGCGGCCGAGATCATGACCCGGATGCGGGCGGCGCCCTTGGCTACGGTAGGGAAAGCGATGGCCATGGCAAACACACCAGCCTCGAACAAGGCCGCGCTGAATTCTTGCGCCAGCTTAGCCTCACCCAGCATCACCGGAGTGATGGGGGTCACGGAGCGACCGGTATCGAAGCCGAGTTTCTTCATTTCGGCTTTGAATAATTCGGTATTGGCCCATAGGCGTTCAACCAGTTCGGTGGATGCTTCCAGCAGGTCCACCGCGGCCAGGCAAGCGGCCACATCCGGCACGGTCATAGCCGAGGAGAAGAGGAAGGGCCGGCTGCGTTGGCGCAGCCAATCTACCAGTTGGGCGCTGCCGGCAGCTACGCCGCCCACCACGCCGAAGGCTTTCGAGAAGGTGCCCACCTCTACGTCCACTTTGCCAAGCAGGCCGAAATGGTCCACAATACCGCGCCCACCCTTGCCCAGCACCCCTTCGCCATGGGCATCATCTACCATCAGCATCGCTTCGCCATGATTGGCGGCTTCATATATGGCTGATAACGGAGCCAGATCGCCATCCATGCTAAAGACGCCGTCGGTAACCACCAGGGCGCGGCGGAATTTGGCGCGCTCGGCGGCCAATTCGGCCGCCAGCGAAGCTGCATCGCAGTGCTTGTACCGAACGATGGTTGCGCCGGAGAGACGAGCGCCGTCAATAATGCTGGCGTGGTTCAGCTCGTCGGAGAAGATCACATCTTCCTTGCCAACCAAGGCGGGGATGACGGCTAGGTTGGCGGCAAAACCTGATTGGAAAGTGACGGCGGCCTCGACCCCCTTGAAGGCGGCCATGCGCCGGTCCAATTCGACATGCAGGTCCATGGTGCCGGCGATACTGCGCACTGCGGCCGGGCCAATGCCGTGTGTTTCCATGGCGGCGCGGGCAGCCTCTGCCAACCGGGGATGATTGGCCAGCCCGAGGTAATTGTTGGAACAAAAGTTGAGCACGCGGCGGCCATCCACCTGCAGCCAGGCCCCCTGGGGCGAACCGATGGTGCGGATGCGATTATAGAGCCCGGCCTCTTTCAGGAGCTTTAATTCTTCATTGACCCAGGTATCTACAAAGGGCATCCAGCCAACTCTCTTCCTCGATTGAAATAACACGGGACGCGCGCGAGCGACACGCACGGGATTCTGGCTCTTATTATACGCTCACGACCGATGCGATTGCTCTGCGTACGGCTGCGCAAAACGCGTATGGTAAAATCCAACGCTTAGGGGTACACATAGTGTTCCAAAAAGCGGAACACAATGCGTTTAACAGTGGCTTTGCCCGGAGGGATGGCCGAGTGGCTTAAGGCGGCGGTCTTGAAAACCGCTGTGGGTGTCTCACCCACCGGGGGTTCGAATCCCTCTCCCTCCGCTGCTAAAACTCCCTGGGGAGGTCGCATAGCCTGGTCTAGTGCGCCCGCCTGCTAAGCGGGTTCCGGCGACTTAGTCGGACGAGGGTTCAAATCCCTCCCTCCCCGCCTTGTTTTTGTAAAGTCCGCGCGTTAAAGCGAACCGGGCTCCTTGGGCTTTTTTAGAAATAGCTGTAGTGAAGTGGTTTTTAGATAGCTTGTAAAGTTTTAGGCTTGGTAAAGCAGCAAAAGGGTATCTCTCCCCAGTAGCCTTAGTGCTTTTTTTTGCGTTGTAGGGTTTCCTGGGTGGCTTGTGAAGGGAGAGATTTCCTCGGTTGCTAACCCTTTATAGGCCGCTTGAAAACGAATTCTATTAGGGCACCTTTATCATTCGATCCTGTTCCGGCTAGCTCCCATCCTTCGTTTCCGAGATTCTCAAGAAGTTTAGATACCGGCATACTAGCTGCCTCCAAATTGCCGGCGAGCAGCTCGTGCTCCCAAAGGGGCAAGTTATTCAACCCCTGGCTCTCTTGTGTATTTGTTTTTGCTCGTCTTTGCTTGCTTTATTAAATCCTTCAAATCCCGAGGCCTTCGCCACCGCCTCCACAAGAGATAAAAAGAGAAAAGACCGGCTGGCCGTAAACAAGTATTCCCATTTCTGCATAGTTCCACCTCCTAGCAATCTATAACTTTCAGCCCGGTTCAAGCTCGAGGCTGGAGTTAATAATACACCAGCTAGGGCAAAACAAAAGCAAACCTGAAAAATGGCAATTTTAAATAAGGGGAGGGTCTATCAATATCACATTCCGGACCTTTCCGACTTTTACGGGTAATCCTACGCATGGTAAAATCCAATCGCTAGCTCTCGTAGCTCAGTGGATAGAGCACTTGCTTGCGGAGCAAGGGGTCGCGCGTTCGAGTCGCGCCGAGAGCGCTAAACACAGTCATACCACCCTTTCAAAGGGAGAGCTATGAAGATTAATCAAGTGATCTACGACCGACTTAAAGAATTGGCTCGAAAAAAAGACCTGATCACCTATGGGGAAATAGCACCGTTGGTAGATTTAAACATGGAAAATCCGGATGACCGGAACAAGATGGCAACTCTTCTCGGCGAGATCTCTACTTACGAACACAACGATGGAAGACCAATGCTTTCGTCAATCGTAGTGTTGGCAGAGTCGAGAGTCCCGGGTGAAGGTTTTTTCAAGCTTGCTCGCGAATTGGGGATACATTATGGAAACAAAGAACAAGACAATTCTGACTTCTTTGCACTAGAATCAAAAAAGGTCTTTAATTACTGGGAAAATCACTAATTTACGATTTGCTTGGCAGCGCGACATTCTCGTGTCCATTCGTCTCGCTTAGAATAATCCGCAGGAAAACATTATGCCAAATTTCAATAAGTAGAAATGCTGCCGATATTAAAATTAAAATGCACCCAGGGTAATTGAAATCTTACTTATAGCCACAAGAAGTAAGAATCCTCTATATGCATTTCTTGCCAATGAAAAAAGCGCCGCAGACAAGTTCGGTAAATCACTCATCTTTCACCTCCAATAATGTGCTGAATCCCCCCTTTTTTTTTAAAGAGTAGAGTTGATTAGAAGGTCTGATGGTGAGGTTCAAGAATAAGAAAGTCAAATTCTCCCAACGCCTGAATCAGTACATTTCGGAATTGGAAGCAAAGACAGAGCGTGAGGTGATGCTTGAGAGTGTTGCCAAGAAAGAAATCGCTCCGGGAATCCGAGCTCAAATTCATTTTGGACCGGACCGTACCACATTCGATATCGAATTTGCGACAGAGCGCAGCGCAGATGAAATAGAAAGATCTATCGCTCATGAGATAACCCATGCATTGCTTTACTACGTTTGGGGCTGGCCAATAGTCGGCGGACCTAAGTCTCTGGACAATGCTTATGTGCAGTTAGCCGCGGAAGTGATGAACTTGGTGGATAATTGCGTTATAAACATTGAGATCCAGAGGAGAGGCTTTGGTCTTCTACATCCAGAATGGGTAGAAAAGATTACGGGACGGATTAATCTGTTTAGAAAAGCTATCGAATTTGAAGGAAGAATTAGGAGCGATGCCCCGAATCAAGTGCAGGAAGACATTGAACTTATTAGTGATTGGCTTGCCGCATCCACGTTACTAATGCATGCTGAACTTGAACCTAACGATAGAAAGATGCTACAGAGTTATCTCGAATTACTACCAAAAATCAGCCCGCATTACCTTGAGTCTACAAGGAAGCTTTCCGAAAGTCTCAATAACGCCGACATTTTAACAAAGGAAGGTAGAAACAAATTACTCAGGGATCTTTTCGATATATTAGGCATAGAGAAAGGGATTGAACTTCACAAGTTATACCTCAAAACAAAGTAGTTTTTGTGTATTCTAAATTAGCCCCGCCACAATTCATCTTTTACTTTCCACGAGAGTAGCGTATATTTCGCGCCTAGGTCAAAATTGACCCCTTACCTTGACGGTGTTAGTGGTTGAAGCAGCCCTTAGAACCTGAGCGATCTAACTGGTTGCTTGCGGAGCAAGGGGTCGCGCGTTCGAGTCGCGCCGAGAGCGCTATCAAAATGCCGCCGAGATCATCGATGATCTCGGCGGCATTTGATTCATTTTTGATTTGACTTTGCAATTTTGTTTGACCTAAAAAACCAGCTTCCACGAAATTCCATTTTGGATTACACTGACCTTACCGCTTTTCGCCTGTTTGGTTTCACCTAAGGGAAGCACATGAGCGGAAGAGTTCAGTTTAGCGCCTTTGTTTTACTTTTTTTCAGCCTGATCCTTTCTGCTTGCGCGCCTGCGGCAAGCTCCCCCACTGAAACCCCAGTTGACCTTACAGGAAGACCCGGCAGCCCGATCTACGAGCAGTTGATCTGGGATTGCGATACCGGGGTTCTGCTGCCCGCGCAGGGCGAGCCGATCCAGCCGGGAGCGGGCTGCGACAGCTGGCAGGTCAACCGTTATGAAAGACCGTTCAACCGTGAGAGCCAGGTCGACTACTTCCCAGACCTGGATCTCCTTTCTGCGGAACTGGGCAGCGATGGGACCTGGTTCTACGCCCGGCTTTCGATCTTCGATGTAAATGAAAACAGTTCCTACCTGGATGGTATCTATGCCATCGAGGCAGACCTGGACCTGGATGGACGCGGAGACATTTTGGTGGAAGTCCACGCCCCGGGCGAGGAAGCAACCCGGGATTGGACGGTCACGGGGGTGCAGTTCTACGGGGACGTGAATAACGACGTAGGCAATAAAATACCCCTCGTCCCGGATTCGCCGAGCGAATCGAATGGCTACGACACCCTGGTGTTCGATGCAGGCCAGGGAGACGACCCCCACCTGGCTTGGGCGCGCCTGCACCCGGGCAAACCGGCCCTGCTGGAGTTGGCTTTCAAAACAAGCGCCTTATACAATGACCCCACTTTTAAATGGTGGGCTTGGAGCGATCTGGGAGTAGGCGATCCAGGCGGCGCAGACTACCACGATACTTTTGACCATCCCACCGCTGGCGATCCGATCTTGGGTCAGGCCTTCTTTCCTTCGCAGGACATCAACGAATTAGACAACACCTGTGCTTCCTTATGGGGATTGGAACCCGATGACGATCCAGAGCTTTGCGTTAACGACGCTTCGTTAGATCCGCCTTTGCGGTTTCCCCCATCAACGCAGACCCAAACGCCTTCCTTGACGATCACTGCCACGCCAACTGGTCCAACTGAAACCGCTTCTGACACCCTCACGCCTTCCATCACCTACACCGCCTCAGATACAGCCACGCCCGTCACCGATACAGCCACGCCTTCAGAAACAGCCACACCTTCAGAAACAGCCTCTAACACTTCTTCTGCCACACCCTCTCGCACCCCTGATGTTTGCGAAACAGAGAATCCCAACGGCCTGCAAATAACTTGCACGCCAACATCCACGGCCACTGACACAGCTAGCCCCACGGAATGCGCGATCGCGGCAGCCACCAACAACGCTCGCACCACTTGCACGCCCACGTCCACTCCCTCTCCCACGCCTACGCCCACCCCCACCTCGACGTATTGCCCGCCCCAAGCGCTCACCAACAATTTTCCTTCGCCCTGCACACCGACGCCAACCCCGACGCGCTGCCTGGCATTCAACGTTGCTGGGCAACTGGTGGACTGCAGTCCAACACCGACAATTACGCCCACCATTTGCACGCAGCCTATCCTGACTGCAGTACTGCTGGTGCAGTGCTCGCCCACACCGACATCTACGTTGTGCGTAACCCCCAACGTGGCCGGGCAACTGGTTAATTGCACGCCCACACCCACCCCAACGCCAACCTGCTTGCCAAGCATCACGGCGGCCAATCTGCCGTGCCCATCCGCGACGCCCACGGAATGCAACGTTTACACCACGGCCGGCCAACCGATCCGCTGTTCAGATACACCCACCCCCTCAGCCTCGCCAACCCTTTGCTCAAGTTTCAATACAGCCGCTGCACTAAATTTGTATTGCACGGACACGCCTACTCCAACTCCCTCACCGGCATCGTCTCCCTTCGGAGTTGTCGTTTTGGTTCAGGCAACGCCGCCGGAAGGAACAGCGGAACCAGGTGGATCAGAAACACCTACGCTGGTCGTTTTGAGTGAGCTCACGGCAGAACCTTTTGAGGAGGAAACACCCACGTTGGTCATTTTGATGAGGATCACGGCGGGCCTTGTTGAAGAGGAAACCGCCACTCCCACGTCCACTGAATGCTACGTAGCCTTCGCTTTTGCGCTTGTGGATTGCACGCCAACTGTGACGCCTACACCGACGCCAAGTTCTACTTTGTGCATCTATGCGAACGTCGCAGGCGTGCCCGAGTTTTGCACGCCGACTCCGGTCCCAACCGCAACACCCACTTATTGCGCAGTGCCATATCCGGCCGCGGCAGGATTCCTAATTCAATGCACACCGACGCCAGAGACCGCCGCGTTAATGGTGTTCCCCGATCAGGATACCAATTGCCGCCAGGGACCCAATTCGAACTCTCAGATTCTTGACACGCTCGAAGAAGGAATGGGTTACATCCCGCTTGGCCGCACTCCGGATAACTTTTATATGTTGTTCCGGGGGCCGTTCAACAACGCGCGCTGTTGGGCGGCAGCCTTCCTTTTCTTCATACCCTTTGGTCCACTGGATCAGGTGCCGGGCGATGTACTGCCTTATATCTCTTACCCCACGGCCACCCCGACCCCAGCGGCTGGTCCAACTAACACACCCAAGCCCACCGGCACGCCAGCCCCGCAATGCAGCGATGGGATCGACAACGATGGCGATGGTGGGATAGATTACGGCCCGAACAGCCCGACCGGCGACAGGGATTGCCAAGATGCCCAAGACGATAACGAGTTTGATTAGCGGCCAGCATAAGAGGCCAGTTAACAAAGGGAGGTGCACATGTGCACCTCCCTTTGTTTTCCACAATTATGTACGCCACACTGTAAAATAACCGTTGCTGAAATCATATGCCCATCGAACCTAAAAACCAAGCCACGCGCCCCACGACTGCTCCGCCAGGCAAGACCAGGCCGGCTTTAACCGGGCAGACCCCGCCACCCCAACCGCCGGATAAGCGGCCAGGCTGCGTGCGCGGCTTCTTGCGCTCGCCGATTGTGATCGCTTTGCTGGCCGTGCTGCTGGGCCTGCTGCTGGTTTCAGCCGCCGGCGCCGCAGCAGGTTGGACCGTGGGGCTTGGCCAATTTAATGCCACGGCCACAATGGAATCCGGCTTATACATGCTGGAACAATACAACCTGGCTTTGGACGAGATGGAACGTGGGGAATATTCGCTGGCGCGCCAACGCTTGGAGTACATCTTTGGGCAGAACCCCGAATTCCTCGATGTTCGCCAACAACTGATCACCGTCCTTACGTTTACGGCATTGACCGCAGAACCTACCAACGTCGAGCCGACCGTCACCCCCACGGTGGACCCGCGCCCCAAGGATGACCTTTTCGCCGCAGCCCAAGCGCTGATCGCCGCCCGGGATTGGACCGCGGCCATCGACACCTTGCTGGCGCTGCGCCAGGCCGACCCCAACTATCGCACCGCGGATGTGGACGGTTGGTTCTACGTCGCCTTGCGCAATCGCGGCGTTCTGAACATTATCGAGCTGGGCCTGTTCGAACCCGGGCTTTATGACTTCACACTGGCCGAGGCCTTTGGCCCGTTGGACGGCCAAGCCACCCAATACCGCGAATGGGCGCGGCTCTACCTTTACGGCAATGCATTCTGGTATGCGTATCCACAAGAGGCAGCCTACTACTACGGGCTGTTAACCGGCTATGCCCCCAATTTGACTGATGCCTCGGGCCTTTCCGCTTTTTATCGCTACCGCCAATCCCTGATTCATTGGGCTGACCAATTGGCGGCCGCCGGGGATTGGTGCGCAGCCCACGAGAAATACCAGCAGGCCCAAACGGCGCGCCCCGATGGCGCCTTGCAGCCCACCGCGGACTACGCCTTGGAACAATGTTTTGGCCCCTCTGAAACACCGACAATGAGTCCCACCGTCATAGGCACTGCGACGATCACACTGACCCCGTCGGCCACCCTGCCCGGGCCGACAGCTGCGCCCAGCTACACCAGCAGCCCCGGGCCAACCGCAGCGCCCAGTAACACTTCGCCGCCCAGTGACACGCCGGCGCCCACCGACACGAGCGCGCCCAGCGATACCCCCACCTCAACTTTGACACCGAGCGAGACTCCCACTCCTTAGCATGGCGCACTTTAAACTTTCCCCATTCGTGCAACGCAACCGGCGTCTTTCGACGATCGCTGTAGTCGTCTTTGGCCTGCTGGCCGTGGTGCTCATCCCACTATCTTTCTCATTCGCTCATTACGCGGCCACATCCCCGCGCGGCCTTTTCGGGCTGCCGCTGCTGGTGCAGCCTGAAGGGGGCGAAGGAACGCTAAGCCCGGACAGTCTGCAAGCCCCTCAGGGCTTCACCTTACCGGAACCCTGGAGCGGGGCCGAACGGGTTACCATCCTGATCCTGGGCTTGGACTATCGCGACGTGCTGGAAGGCGGGGCAGCGCACAGCGACACCATGATCCTGCTTACCGTGGACCCGGTCGCCAAAACGGCCGGCATCCTCTCCATCCCGCGCGATCTGTGGGCGGTGATCCCCGGGTTCACCCCGAACAAGATCAACACCGCCTATTATTTCGGGGAGCTCTACAAGATCCCGGGCGGCGGTCCAGAGCTGGCCATGCGCACCGTGGAGCAGACCATCGGCGTGCCCATTGATTTTTATGCGCAGATCGATTTCGACGCTTTCGTGCGCTTCATTGACCTGATCGGCGGCCTTAAGATCAACGTGCCCGCGCCGATCACGGTGGACCCGATCGGAGCGGATACCAACCTCAAGAACCTCAAACCGGGGGTGCAGACGCTGCCGGGCGCAGTGGCTCTGGCCTACGCCCGCGAGCGGCACACCGAAGGCGGCGATTTTGGCCGCGCCGAACGCCAGCAGCAAGTCATCCTGGGCATCCGCGACCGTATATTGGAATTCGATCTGCTGCCCGGATTGATCGCTAATTCCCCGCAGCTGTTCGCCGAGCTCTCGGCTGGGGTCCAGACCAACTTAACTTTGGACGACATCATCAAACTGGCAGTCCTGGCTACCCAGATCGATTCCGCAAATATCCAGCGGGCGGTGATCGGGGAAGATCAGATCATATACGGCCGCTCACCGGACGATCTGGCGATCCTCATCCCCATCCCGGACAAGATCCGCGAACTGCGCGACCTGGTGTTTACCGGTAACAGCAACCTGGGCCCGCTGACGCCCGGCAGCCCCGCGCAGCGCATGGCCGCCGAGGCGCCGCGGCTTTCCATCCAGAACAGCACCGCGGATGCCGGCCTGGGGGGCCGCACTCAGCAGTTTTTGGCAGGATTGGGAACCCAGATCCTCGAGGTGCGCGACATATCGGGCGCCTTGGGAGTAACCCAGCTGGTGGACCATACCGGCAATCCGTACACCCTGGCCTTCCTGGCAGACCTCTTCAATATTTCCAGCGCGCAGATATTGCACGAGTTCGACCCCAACAGTTCCATCGATTTGGAAGTGCGTTTGGGCAACGACTGGCTGAATAACAACACCCTGCCCTAAGCCTAATCAATTTATTCGTTAGGAAAATCTTTTTTCAGACTGCAAGCAAAGGCAGACTATAATTCCTCCCTTATGCCCAAGAACGAGCGCCCCCAAATCCTGCTGACCAACGACGACGGGATTAACTCTCCCGGTCTGTGGGCTGCGGCGGAAGCCTTGTCCAGCCTGGGCTACGTGTGGGTGGCCGCGCCGCGCGAGCAATCCTCAGGCATGGGCCGCAGCATGCCGCCCACCTCCGACGGCATCATCACCACCCGAACCATTACCATCCATGGCAAAGAGTGGACCATTTATGGCGTGGGCGGCACCCCCGCCCAGACTGTACAACATGCCATCCTGGAGATCATGCCCAGCCCGCCGGACCTGGTGGTGGCGGGCATCAATTACGGCACCAACTTTGGCACCGGCGTGACTATTTCCGGCACGGTGGGCGCAGCCATGGAAGGCGCTTCGCATGAGGTCCCTTCATTGGCGGTCTCCCTGGAGACTGAACACAAGTATCACCTCAGCAATTCCAGTGAGGTGGACTTTAAAGGTGCTGCCTACTTCACCACTTTTTTCGCGGGTCAACTGCTGACCAAAAAATTCCCTGAGGACGTTCAGGTGCTGAAGGTCGAAGTTCCGTCGGACGCAACCCCGCAGACGCCGTGGGCGCTGACGCGGCTCTCGCGGCTGCGCTTCTATCTACCGACGGCGCCCAAGCGCGCCTCATGGAGCGAGCCGGGGTCCACCGGATACGAGCAGGTGCCCAAGACCAGCACCTTCG
This sequence comes from uncultured Anaerolineaceae bacterium, assembly GCA_964572455.1. Classification (GTDB taxonomy): domain Bacteria; phylum Chloroflexota; class Anaerolineae; order Anaerolineales; family UBA11579; genus JAMCZK01. Next base: position 20,459 of record CAZNFL010000020.1, on the reverse strand, counting down.
CCGAAGACACGGATGTGTATGCGGTGGTGGTGAAACGCCAGGTGGCGGTCACCCCAGTGACCACCGACCTGACCTCTCGAGTAGATTTCGACGATCTGGAAAAACAGTTGAGAGATAGCTAACGATAGTAAGCCGCGGATAAACGCGGATGAACATAGAAAAAAAACAAAAATCAGTGTTTATCTGCGTTCATCAGCGCTATCTTTTACTGGATACCTAAACCGCACCTGCCACACCCGCCAGGCAGCTTCCAGTTGCACGGAGAGCTGCATCTTCGATTTGCCCCAGCGCCGATCAGCAAAATAAATAGGCACCTCGCCAAAACGGCACCTATGCAATTTGGCGAGATAGAGGATCTCTACCAGGAATACATAACCGTTGGAGACCACCTGCTGGTAAGGAATTTGCTCCAACATCTCGCGGCGCCAAAGCCGGAACCCACCGGTCACATCCCGGATCTGCAACCCCAGAATAGTGCGGGCGTAGAAGTTCCCCCACTTGGATAGGGCCTTACGCCAGACGGGCCAGCGCCGGTCCACCCCGCCCCCCGGGATATAGCGCGAACCCAGCGCCAGGTCGCAATCCTCCAGCATGGCGGCCAGGGCCGGCAGCTTTTCCGGCGGATGGGAGAAATCGCAATCCATTTGCCCGATGGCTTCGGCGCCCCCCTTTAACGCATGATCGAAGCCATAAATGTAAGCCCGGCCTAAGCCGGGCAGTCCGTCACGATGCAGCACTTGGATGCGGCCGGGGTAATCCGCGGCCAGACCTTCGGCGAGCTCACCGGTGCCGTCCGGGCTCAGGTCGTCGACGATCAGCAGCTTCAATTCAGGCAGAGGTAGAGCCATTAACACCGGAACTAGTTTAGGCAGGTTCTCTGCTTCGTTCAATGTAGGCAGGATGAGGGTGATCTTCATAAGAGATTAACTGATGGGTTCTTTTTGGATGACAAAGCGGCAAACTGGGCTGCCCGCCGCCTGGCAGGCGGATTCATCCACGCGGAATTCTCGGCCGCTGGAGATGCGATTCAGAGCTTCTTGCAAAATGCCGACCATCATATAACACACCGGCTTTTCTTCTCCGGCGCGGCCCCAGCACACCGCGTTGCGGTGCACCAAATAATGGAACTCGTGCGCTTTTTCTTCCACACTGCTGCGTTGGTCACTGATCTCGCTGAAGATACGCGCCAAAGCTGAGAGACCGACCTTTAGCTTGCGGCCAGCGGGCAACATCTTGAAGGCCGTAGCCTCCACACCGGCCAACGCTCCGAACTGGCTCAGCGCGCCGGCAAAGGTTGTGCGCCCAGCGCGTAGCGCCAGGCCGCGGCCGCCGCGCGGCCCATACAGCTCTTCGAGCGCCAGGTTGAGCGCTCCGAATTGGGCAAAATCGAAGCCGCGTTCAAGATTGGCGGGAGGATAATTTTCGATCAAGTGCGGAAGCTGGGCCAAACCCAGGAGCTGTTCCATCCCTTTGGGGGTGAGCAGATCTTCCAAGGATTGCAGGGTGATGCGGGCTAAGCGGTTAGGCAGGGTGTAACCGCTGTTCGGGATAGGCTCCATGGCAGCTTGCGCCTAGAGCGATTCTAGCAAATGCGCTGCGACCTTGTGCGTGCCAAGCATCGCCGGTCCCTCGATCTCGGGGATGGCATCTTGCGGCGCGCCTAAGCGCGCAACCAATTGTTGGGTTCGAAGGCTCTTCATATTATTCCTGTTTCACGCCAGACTGCGCGGGGACGACTAACTCTAGCATAGCGAGTTTTGTGTGTCAAGAATTGAGGGATATAGATTGGAGATAGAACGCGGATGGACGCGGATTTACTTATCTGCGGTTTGTTGCTGCCTCGAACTATAATGCAGTCATGCTCATCCATTCTGCAGGACAACTAGTCACTCTGAGCGGAGGTCCGCAGCGCGGCGCGGCGCTGGGCACGCTTGGGCTTATCGAGGACGGAGCGGTATTGATCCTCGACGGGCGCATCGCTGCGGTTGGCGGCAGTTCAGCTCTGCGCGCCGCCCACCCTGACGAAGAGATGGTGGACACCGGCGGGCGTGTAGTGATGCCCGGCTTCGTGGATGCGCATTCGCATCCTTTGTGGGCCGGGGACCGCGCTGCCGAATTCGATTTGCGCCTGCAGGGTAGGAGCTATTTGGAGATCCTTGAAGCCGGCGGCGGAATTCTTTCCACCGTGCGCGCCACCAGAGCCGCTTCGCTGGATGAGCTGCTGCTGCAGACCCGGCCGCGCCTGCAGCGCATGTTTGCCCACGGCAGCACCTCCATCGAAGCCAAGACCGGCTATGGTCTGGACTTCGATGCCGAACTGCGCCTGCTTGATGTTTTGATCAAGCTGGACGACGAAGGGCCGTGGGAGCTGGCACCAACTTACCTAGCCGCCCACGCCATTCCGGATGAATTCAAGGGCCGTTCCAACGATTACGTGACTGAGCTTTGTAACGCCTGGCTGCCCGAGCTGAAACCATGGTGGCAAAGGCGCGCTAGTGGCCGACCCCTGCCCTTCGTGGATGCCTTCTGTGAAACGGGGGCCTTCGACCTGCTGCAAACGCGCCGCATTTTGGTAAGGGCCAAAGAACTGGGCTTCCCACTTAAGCTGCATGCCGACGAATTCGACAACCTAGGCGGGGTGGCCCTGGCCATTGAGCTGGGCGCGGTATCCGTCGATCATCTGATCACTACCACCCCAGCAGAGATAGCCACCCTGGCCGCCAGCGACACGGTGGCCGTAGCCTTGCCGGCCACGCCCTTCGGCCTGGCAGAGACGCACAACATGCCGGCCAAAGAGTTCCTGGCCGCCGGCGGGTTGCTGGCCGTTGGCGGGGATTTGAACCCGGGCACCGCCTGGTGCGAGAACCTGCAATTCGCCCTGGCGTTGGCCTGCCGGGCACTAAAGCTGACCCCGGCCCAGGCCATCGCCGCGGCCACGATCAACGCCGCGGCCGCCATCGGCCGGCAGGCGGATCTTGGCTCGCTCGAGGTGGGCAAACAAGCTGACCTGCTTATCCTGGAGGCTAACGATTATCGCCATCTTGGCTACCGCTTTGGCACCAATCTTGTACATACGGTAATCAAGAAAGGGTTCCCTAGATGGCAGGTTACGAACAACTTCTTGCTTCCATCCCCGGGCACTGGCTCATCCTCGGGCTGATCACCGCGGTGGGCCTCTCGGTCATCTTCGTGCGCGGCTTGATCCGTTTGTTTATCCGCGCATTCATCGTGGGAACCATTGGCGTTATACTGCTCGGCATTGTGTACGCCGCGCTAACTTTCACAAATTTTTCATTGTAAATGCCCAGCATCGACCAGGCGCGCAGCTGGTACCCGGATTTCGATCCGGTGCACGGCTTCGACCACATTTTGCGCGTGCTGCGTCTAGCTGAATTGCTGGCAGCTGCCGAAGGCGCAGACCTGGAGATCGTACGCGCCGCGGCCCTGCTGCATGATGCCAGCGGCGCCGAGACCGGCGGAGCTGGCCGCGCCGAGCACCAACATTATTCGGCAGATTTCGCCGTGCAAATTCTAGAAGCTGAAGGCTGGCCGCCGGAGCGGATCGCCGCGGTGCAGCACTGCATCCGCGCCCATCGTTTCCGCGGCGACGAAAGCCCGCAGACCCTGGAAGCCAAGGTGCTCTTCGACGCCGACAAGCTGGACGTCATCGGCGCTTTTGGCGTGGCGCGCACGCTGGGGTACGATGTGGTGATGCGCTGGCCCTTCTACGCAGAGCCGTCGCAGAAATTCAAGGACACGGGGAAAAAGGAAGAAGGCGAAACGCACTCTTCCTATCACGAATACATTTTTAAACTAAGCAAGATCAAAGATCGTTTGCACACCTCCACCGGCCGCAAACTGGCGGAAGATCGTCAAAAATTCCTGAATGATTTCTTCGAACAGCTGGACGCTGAGGCCCGCGGGGAACGATAAATGAGAGTGGTATAACCACCCCATGCAACCGGCACTCAAAGACATCACAGAAATAGCGCGTAACGCCGGGGATATCCTACGCGCGGGCTTCGGCAAGCAACATCAAGTGGAGTTCAAGGGGGAGATCGACCTGGTGACGGAGATCGACCACCAGTCCGAGGAATATATCCTCGGCGAGGTAAACAAACGGTTCCCCGGCCACCAGATCTTCAGTGAAGAAAGCGGCGAACAAGCCGGCTCTGCGGGGGATGTTTGGTATGTCGACCCGCTGGATGGCACACTGAACTATTCCCACGGCCTGGCCATCTTCGCAGTTTCGATCGCCTATGCGCGGCAAGGCCAATTAAGTCTGGCGGCAGTTTATGACCCCATGGCCGACGAGATGTTTACCGCCGAGCGCGGCAAAGGCGCCTGGCTTAACGGGAAACCCATCCACGTTTCCGCCAGCCGCCAACTTAAAAGCAGCCTGCTGGTCACCGGCTTCCCTTACGACGCGTGGACCAATCCGGTCAATAATTTCGCCGAGTTCCAAAACTTTTCCATGCGCACACAGGGTGTGCGCCGGCTGGGTTCAGCTGCCCTGGACCTTTGTTACGTAGCCGCCGGGCGGCTGGATGGCTTTTGGGAGATCCGCCTGAACGCCTGGGACGTGACCGCGGGCGGCCTGATCGCCCAGGAAGCCGGCGCGCTGGCCACCGATGTGCGCGGCGGCCCGGATTTCATCTCCAAGCCGCAATCGATATTGGCGGCCAACCCCGCCCTGCATGCCAGGATGTTAGAGGTGCTTCGCGAAGGGGAGATCGCAAAGGCGCAATAAGCGGCTAAAGCAGCCTGCCCCACTCTTCGAGACTCAACGTTTGTGGCCGGCGGCGCGGGTCGATGCCTGCCGCTTCCAGTTTAGCTTCAGCGTCTGCCTTGTTGGTTCCAGGCAGCGAAGCCAGCGAGTTAGCCAATGTTTTGCGCTTCTGGGAAAAGGCCGCTTTGGCCATGGTGAAAAAAGCGGGGATCTTGCTTTCAGGCAGGCTGGGTTTATCAAAGAGATCCACGATCAATAAAGCCGAATCTACTTTAGGCGCGGGGTAAAAGGCGCCAGCGGGGATGTGGTGGGCGATATGCGGCTTCCCGTACAGTTGCACGCTCAATGAAAGCAAAGACATCTCCGGAGGTTGGGCGCTGGCGCGCTGGGCCACTTCGCGCTGGATGGTAAGCGCCAGCCGCCGCGGGCGCGGATCGGCTTCCAGCAAGTGGCGGATGAGGTTGGATGTGAGGTAATAAGGAATGTTGGCGATCACCAAGAATCCAGAAGTCTTGAAATACTTGGCCATCTCGATCCGCAGGATATCCCCTTGGACAATCTCCACATTGTTGAAATCAATCAGCTCCTGGCGCAGCAAGGGAAGCAGGGCTTCATCCAACTCGACCGCCACCACGCGGCGAGCCGCCCCAGCCAGATGGCGGGTGAGCGACCCGAGGCCGGCGCCAACCTCCAAGACTTCGTCGCCGGGTTGGGCGCCCGCGGCTTCCACGATGCGCGCCAGATGGTGCTCGTCGACCAGGAAATTTTGGCCCAGGCTCTTATCCGGCCGCAGGCCATGGCTTTTAAGCAGTGCGGGAATACTAAGCGAGGTTAAAGAAGTCACGGGTATAGGAAATAAGGGATAACTGCCGGTACCGGGGTGGTGAAATAAACTGTCACCCACTGGCTCCAGCCTACCCAATCATCATCACTATAGCCGAGGTCGATCCAGGCGCGGTCATCCGGAAAGCCGCTGCCCACATCGTAAAAGGCTCCGGCGCCATAGCCCGAGACATAGAAGGTAACGCCGCGGGCGGCCAATAGCCAATCTTTATAAGTGGCCGCCACCCCTTTGGCCACGCTGACCCCGGACGTGGAGGTGCCGTATAAGCATTGCTCCACTCCGGAACGGCAGGGAGAATATGAAGTGGCGTACATATTCATGGTTGCCCAATATTCGATTTCCACGCCATCTATCACCGTGGTGCGGATGACAAAATCGGAGCCATAGCCATTGATGGCGGTAAGCGGCGCCACCAGTACCCGCGTTCCCTCTTCGACGCGGGAGATTTCTTCGCCATCCTCATAGCGGACCCGCACGCGGGAAGCCGAGATCCCATCCTGTCCGGCCTGGATCACCGTTGAGCTGCCTATTTCAGCATCCGGGTCAACTTGCCAGATCGTTTCGTGCGGGATGATCTCTTGCTGCAAGGACACCGTTTCAATGACGCGCACCACGCGGATGGCTCCATCGGACGGAAGCGGGCTATCGGCGGCGGGTTGGCTGTAGTCCAAACCCTGCAGCGCGAAGCCGGCCTCGGCCAGCGCTTCGCCCACCGTTGCCGCCGCTGAGAAGATCCTGAACCGCTGCCCGCCAGCTCGAATATTGACAGGCGCAGCGCGGTGTAAGGTGGCTGAGACGGGCTGGTCTAGTGGGCTCTCTGGGACCGGATCCAAGCGGTCACCAGCGTGCAAGACCACGCCATGCTCGGATAATGCTTCGCCAACAGTGGAAGCCGAACTGAGAAAGCTTGTAGTCTCACCCGCGTCGTCCAAGGTAACAGGAACCGCCCGGCGCAACTCCAGGGCCAAGAATGGAACATCCGGCAAGGGTTCGCCCAAGAAAACCGTGCGGCCGGCTAGTAACAAGCGGTCCCCCTCCCCAAGGGTTAGCCCCCATTGGGCTAAGAGGACGTGCTGTCTCTGTTCGCTGCTCGACTCTTGATAAAGATCCCCATCCGCGCGCAGGAGGATGCGCGCCGCGCGGTGAACCTCGATCACCGCGCCATCGCTGACCAGCGAAAGCGAAGATGGGGCCACCAGGTCGTTGGGGCCGAGCTGGATGCCGGCATGCTGAAGCGCGCCGCCTACGGTGACGGCGTGAGTAAGCAGGGTGGTCGTGTGCCCATCGGCCAGGATGGTAACGGCGCGATTTAATGAAAGATAGCCTACCAGTACCACAATAAGGGCGGCGCCTGCGGCCAGCCAACGGATGCGAACTGCAGTCATATGAAAATTCTACCTGCTTAGAATTAATACCAGTGAAAGCGAGGGAAACGAAAACAGGTCAGCTGTCGCTTTTCCGGCTGACATAAAACTCCCAGCTTACATTGATGGCGACAGTAACCAGGATCGCGATAGCAGCCCAAACGATAGGCTCTATCTGCGCCTGGCTCTCCACTTCAATTGGGCGGTTGGGGTCCACACTGAGAATGTCGTAATCCTGATTACCTCGTGGCAAGGTCTGGAGGTGGGCTAAGAGATCTGCAACCATGCTTAGCGACCAATCCAGATCCTCGGACGCGGGCATGCGGGTTTGACTGGGAGTGCCGAAACGTATTTTGTGCACGGTCTGCCATGGGTCGGCCACAGCCTTATCCCCCAAATACAGGGGCAAAGTAGCAGATCCAAAGTTAATCTCGTCCCCTGCAGGCCCATGGCAGGAAGCACAGAATCCCAAATAGATTTCATTGCCCGGTTCTTTGCTGCCCAGGGCAGCGCCGGTGGACGGATCGATGATTAAGTCAGTATTGATTTGCCGCGTGCGCAGGAAGGCAGCCAGATCGTTCAAGCCAGTACCGCTAATAACGGTTAGGAAGTTATGTTCGGAACTCAGGCTGCCGTCCAGCCATTGGAGGACTTGGTGCTGACTGGCGCCAACGGTGTTCTCCAGCCCCCTGAACCCAGTGTAATGAGTTGAATACGAGCCGTAGGCCCCATCCGCTCCTTTGTAATCCCACCCGTGGCATTCCACGCAGCGCCATGTGATCACACCACTGCGTTGGTTAAAATCCTGGTTATCCCATAGGGGGTTATTGCCTTCAGGAATTGGGGCATCGAGTGCAATCATCCAATTGTCATAGATGCGCCCCCCGGCAACAGCGTCTCCAGGCACTTCAGCTTGTATCCCCGCGAGAGAACGCTGAGCGGCCAACAGCGCGAGGCCGGCCAACAGGGCCAGAAAAGTGAGACTAAGTGCACGTTTCATTTTAATTTTGGGAAAGTCGGATCGAAATCATCCAAACAACGAGTATATCATCGCGAGATTCAGACTGGTTTTCGTTAGAAAAAACGCCCCTCCGATGGAGGGGCGTTTGATCGGACAATCATTCTTTAGTCCAGAGTGAGCAGGAAAGCTAACAAGTCGTTGATCTGCTCTTCGGTAAGCTTCTCGCCAAAGTCCTTCGGCATGCGCGAGCCGCCGGTATCGTCCGCAAAGCCTTCGACCACAAATGCATTAGGATCAAAAATAGACTGGCGGATATATTCTTCTGCGGTCAGGCCGGCGACGCGGGTGGCCGCCCGGGTGGCCAAGCCATCCAGAGCAGGCCCAATGGTGCCGATGCTGATACCGCTAATGGTATGGCAGGCGGTGCAGCCAGCCACGCTGAATACCACCTGGCCGCGGCCTTCTGGGGTCGATTCGTCGGCCACAGGACCAAGAGGGATTGAAGTCGGCACCTCGCCTAAGGCATAAGGTTGAAAATTCATCACAAAGGCGGCTACGGCGCGAATCTGATCGTCACGCAGCGGGCCGCCGAATTTTTCCGACCAGGTCGGCATCACCGGGGGGCGGCCGGTGGAGCCGCCATACAGTTCAGGGCGTGTGGACACTTGTCGGCCAGCGGTCACCGCGGAGACGATGTAATCTTCCTGGCTGCCCACCCAGCCAACCTCTTTCAGCCGCTGGGTGAAGAAGTACTCGTCGCGCAGGCTAGGCGCTACGCCGGCGATACCCTGCGCTTGCAAGCCATGGCAGGTGGTGCAGTAGGTAGTGAAAACCGAGGCGCCGAATTCGATCTGTTCGGCACGTTGCTGCACCGTGTAATCGGCCAGGCGTTGCGGTTCCTGGACCCCCATAATGATCACAATGGCCACGCTGAGCAGCACCAGGATAGTGCCGAGAACAATTTCCAGTTGAACACGTTTCATGCTTTCAGGTTCTCCTAAACGCTCAGTCTATTCGCCGCCGCGGTCTTCGTGCAAGAAATAAGTATGCTCATATATCTGGGCTTTGCCGGACTCAGGATCGGTCCATTCCACATGGGGAGTCACTTTTACCAGGCCAGGCTGGAATTGCTCTACGGTTAGTTTGGCGTTCAGTTCAGGCAAGCTGCCATTGGCCTCCGCTTCCAGCAAGCGTTCACTGAATTCGTTGAACACGGCGGTCAATTGCGGACAGCCCACCACCACATTATTTACATCGCCTTCAGGGTCGGGTTGGTAGGAAAGGCCTGGACACAGATCGGTACCGTAATCCTCACCGACGATGTACACAGCCTGGCGGTTAGACAACTCCGCGTAGGGAATAGCGCGCAGCGGACCCTCCCCTTCCTCCGGCGCCAGGTCCTGGATGATACGCGTGGCCGCCGGGGTTTCAATGCCGTACTGAGGAGTACCCATAAAGCTGAGGGCGATAAACACAAAGATCCAGGCGACACCCCAGGCGATAGCAAACGGGCGTTTGCGCGCTAAGCGGGATGGGTTGAAATCTATATACGGGATCGCCATGAGCAACAGCACCAGGGTCGGAGGCACGATGAGACCCATGATGAATTTGCTGTTGAGCAGCAAGCTCAGCTCGAGACGGAAACTGAGCCCAAATGTTTCGAATAAGGGGTTGACCAGGCTTTCAATGATCTTGGCCGGGTCGATCTTAAGTAATCCTTGCAGCCACCAGAAATACCAGGGGGCCTTTGTATCCAGCGGTGTTGATTGCGGGTTGGCATGCGTCTCCAGGGGAGAAGCAAACCAGCGGAAATAAAGGATCGCCAGCAAGGCAAAAGTGCCAACGGCAATAAGGAAGAGCTCATGAGTAAGCAGGTCCGGGATCAGATCGATACGGCGGTTGGCTTCCTTTTTCTTCTCCGGCTCCAATTCTGTCTCTTCCACCACCGCCGGCAGAGAAATACTATGTTCGCGGGCGACTTTGTAATAATGGATGCTAATGAACAGGATGGCTAACAAGGGGAACAAGATCACATGTTGCAAATAAAAACGTAACAAGCCGCCGGTGCCAATGTCGGACCCGCCGCGCAACAGCAGGTTCAGCGCCGGCCCGACCACCGGGCCTTCTTCGGTGATGCTGGTGCCCACCGTCACCGCCCAGTAGGCTAACTGATCCCACGGCAGCAAGTAACCGGTGAAACTTAGCCAAGCCGTCATAAGCAGAAGCAGCACGCCAGTGAGCCAGGTGAACGTGCGCGGCCCTTTATAGGAGCCGGTGAAATACGTGCGCAGCAAATGCAGCCAACTGAAGATGACCATGGCTTCGGCGCCTAGGCGATGCAGGTCGCGCATTAACTCGCCGAAGAACACGTTACTTTCGATCTCCAGGATCGAGCCATAGGCCTGGTCGGGGAAGGGGATGTAATAAACCATCAAAACGACACCGGTGATGACTTCCACGATAAAGAAGAACATAGTGAAGAAGCCCAGCCGGAAGGTGTGGGTGAACCGGGTAGCAGCCGCCGGATAGTAGCGCGGCCGCAAATGGGCGATGAAGCTAGTGGTAATGACCTTGTAACGCGGGTTCGGCTTCTCAGTCGGCGGATCGCCGCGCATTACGGCGCGCAATTCGCGGATGCTGAGGCCGGCTGTGATGATGCGCACGCGATCGTCGATGATCTTGGCGATGGCAGCGCGCCATTGTTCGCGCGGCGGGATGTTGAAGCGCTTCATCAGGCTATTGATCATGAAGGGTCTCCGCAGAACCAGGCGGCTGGGCTAAGCATGCGCCGGACCGGCGATCCTGCTGCCAGTATCCACACGTATGATGGCGTTGGGGTTGGCCGGCAATGGCAGGGGGCTGCCGTCCTCGGGGGTTTCGGCAAGCACCGTGCCGTTTTCATCTTCGATACGGATCACGAAGCGATCGAGCGAGCGCGGCGCGGGCCCGGAAATATAAGTGCCATTGTGCTGATATTGCGAGCCGTGGCATGGGCAAATGAACTTAAATTCCTGGTCGTTCCAGGCATACAAGCAGCCCAGATGTGGGCAGACCTTGTAGAGGGCCATGAGGCCGGTGGCCGTGTTGGACAGCCATAGTTTGATTTTGGGGTAGTTTTCCGGCGTGGTGTCCACGGGGGGAAGTTCAGCGACAGTACCGGGGGTGAAAATGGCGCCAAACTCACCTTCACGTAAGCGGGGGAGTCCGAAGAGGACCGTTAGCCCGCCAACGCTAAGGGTTAAAAATCCTAAGGAAGCCAGCCAGGCGATGCCAAGAAATTCGCGGCGATTAAGCTTAGGCTCGCTGTTTTCAGCGGGGGTCTGCTCTGCTTGGCCGGCGGGAACAGCGGCTTCAGTCATGCGGGAATCCTCCAAGCGCTCAACGGGAACTTTGCGTATTTTATCACTACTGAATATGCCTGACAAGCAGTTCTCATCCCAGGGGTCACAAGGCTACTTGGGCAGTATATATGGCACGCAGGATCAGACCACAGGTAATAATAGCCACCGTACTATACACCAGGATCTCGGCGCGCTCCCCGCGCCCTTTGGTGTAAAAGTAAGCGCCGGGGATCATGATCGGGATGACGGCGCCGTACAGGACATGCAGCACACCCCGCGCAGGTTGAGAAAACCCCGCCAGCCACATATAAGCCCCCAGGAAGGCTTCCCCCAGAATCAGCACTTCAGCGATAACGAGCATTCCCCAAAACGCCGAGTTAATTCCCTTGCGGGTGAAAAAACGGTAATAGCCCCATACGGAAATAATCAAAAAATAATATAGGGAAGTTATTCCCAAGCGTTCATGAATTAAAAGCAGTAAGTCCTGCACAGGGTCCTCGTTTCAGCGTTTTATTCTATTACTAAAAGAATAAAGAGCTGCCCAAAGTATAATCACACCCGAGCCAGGGATGAAAGCAATTTACTTCGAAAAACATGGCGGGCCGGAAGTCTTGCAATTCGGCGAGCTGCCCGAACCGCAGCCGCCGGCCGGCTGGGTGCTGGTGCGCCTGTACGCCGCGGCCCTCAACCACGCCGACCTGTTAGTGAGGGAGGGCTGGCCGGCGTTGGCGCTGAATTTGCCGCATATTCTCGGCGCAGATGGCGCCGGCGAGGTGGCCGCCGTTGGCGAAGGCGTCGAAAAGTGGAAGCTGGGTCAGCGAGTGGTCATCAACGCCAGCGTCTGTATGGAAGAAGATGAATTTACGCGCTCCGGCCAGGACAATTTGTGCCGCCACTGGGAATTGCTGGGCGAAACGCTGCCCGGCACCTACGCCGAGTATGTAGTGGTCCCTGCGGAAAACTTACTCAGTCTTCCCGATGGCTTTCCTTACGACGAGGCAGCCGCCGCGGCGCTGGTGTTTCTCACCGCCTGGCATTCTCTCGTCAAGCGCGGCAAATTACAAAAAGGGGAAACCTTGCTCATCCTGGGAGCGTCCGGCGGCGTGAATACCGCCTACATCCAGATCGGCAAATTCCTTGGCGCGCAAGTTTTCGTGGTGGGCTCAAACGCCGAAAAAAATAAGTTCGCTGAATCCTTAGGTGCGGACCAGGTTATCGACCGCAGCAAAGAAGACTGGTCCAAGGCCGCTTACCTGCTTACCAATAAACGCGGCGTGGACGCAGTGGTAGACAATGTGGGATCGACCTTTCCGCTTAGCCTGCGCACCCTGCGCAAAGGCGGCCGGCTGCTGACCGTGGGCAACACCGGCGGCCCGAAGATCGAAATAGACAACCGCTACATATTTGCCAAGCACCTAAGCATCCTCGGCTCGACCATGGGCACTCGCGCCGACTTTGCTGAGGTGATGGGCATGGTGTTCTCGGGTACTTTACAGCCGGTGATCGACCGGAGTTATGCCCTGACCGAAGCACGTGCTGCCCACGAGCGCCTCGAAACAGGGGAGCAAAAAGGCAAGATCGTGCTGGAAATCGAATAAAGCAAGGCTGGCCAAGGCATAAGATTTATCGGCGGTATCGCCTAGCCTGTATACTCATTGTCCGCTTGTGCCGTATGACCTACGTAAAACGCCCCTTTGCCGTAACCAGCCTTGTAATACTAGTGTTAACTATCACAGCTACCCAATTATTGCGCGCCCTGGCCGCCCTTAGCGCTTTCACTTTTTTAAGTGAAATGCTAGATCAGTTGCTTCCTGCATTCTTCGTGCTTAGTGGGCTGACTTGGGGCGGGCTTGGCATCTGGCTGGGTGGCGGCCTGTGGCGCGGAGCAGCCTGGGCCCCGCGGGCAGCTCGGTGGGGCTTGGCAGCTTTCATCGCTTTTGGCTGGCTCGACCGATTGGTATTGCAAGCCCGCGGCCCGCAAACGACCAATTGGGCCTTTCAATTTATTGTTACCGTTTTGTTGTTGGTCATTGTTTTTGCAGCCTTAGCGCTGCCCCAGGTGCAAGCGTTCTTTGGAGAACAAGATGAGCGACCGCTCAAAGCTAGATGAACTAAATAAACTGCGCGCCGAAAGCCAGCAGGGTGGCGGCGCGGCTCGCATCAAAGCCCAGCACGAACAGGGCCGGCTTACCGCCCGCGAACGCCTGGATCTGCTTCTGGACAAGGGTTCCTTCCGCGAATTGGACGCCTTCGTTAAACATCGCACCACCGCTTTCGATCTGGACAAGCAACAGATCCTGAGCGACAGCGTAGTGACCGGTTGGGGCACCATTGATGGTCGCCTGGTCTATGTGTTTTCCCAGGATTTCACTGTGTTCGGTGGCAGCTTGGGAGAAGTGCATGCCGAAAAGATCGTCAAGGTGATGCAAATGGCGATGAAAAGCGGCGCGCCGGTCATTGGCCTGAATGATTCCGGTGGAGCGCGCATCCAGGAAGGCGTGGTTTCCCTGGGCGGCTATGCCGATATTTTTCTACGCAACACCATGGCCTCCGGCGTGATCCCGCAGATCAGCGCCATCATGGGCCCCTGCGCCGGGGGCGCAGTGTACTCGCCCGCCCTCACGGACTTTATTTTTATGGTGCGCAATTCTTCTTACATGTTCGTCACCGGCCCTGAAGTAGTGAAAAGCGTGACTCACGAAGAAGTCTCGTTCGAAGACCTGGGCGGGGCCAGCGTGCACGCGGCCGAGTCCGGGGTCTGCCATGTAGTGGCCGACAGCGAAGCGGATACCCTCTTCCTGATCCGCAAACTGCTTTCGTATCTTCCGCAGAACAACTTGGAAGATGCACCTTACCGCCCCACCAAGGACGACCCCCTGCGCCGCGAAGAGGCACTGGACAGCATCATCCCCGACGATGCCAGCAAGCCCTACGATATTAAAGAAGTCATCCGCATGCTGGTCGACGAAGGCGCTTTTTACGAAATCCATGAGCAGTTCGCCCAGAACATAGTCGTGGGTTTTTCGCGATTGGGCGGCCATGTGGTCGGCATCGTCGCTAACCAGCCTATGGTGCTGGCCGGCGTTCTGGATATCGACGCTTCAGAGAAGGCCGCCCGTTTCGTGCGCTTTTGCGACAGCTTCAACATCTCTTTGCTCACTCTCGTGGACGTGCCTGGTTTTATGCCGGGCACAGACCAGGAACACCGCGGCATCATCCGCGCCGGCGCCAAGCTGCTTTACGCCTTCTGCGAGGCGACCGTGCCGAAGCTGACAGTGGTCACGCGTAAGGCTTATGGCGGCGCCTATGACGTCATGAGCAGCAAGCACATCCGCGGCGACCTGAATCTGGCTTGGCCCACGGCCGAGATAGCCGTGATGGGTCCGGACGGCGCGGTCAATATCATTTTCCGCAAAGAGCTGGCCAGGTCCAAGAACCCCGAAAAGAAGAGGGCGGAGTTGGTGGCGGAATATCGCCAGCAGTTCGCCAATCCTTACGTCGCCGCCAGCCGCGGCTACATTGATGACGTCATCCAACCGCGGGACACGCGCCCGCGGCTGATCAACGCGCTAGAAATGCTGACCAATAAGCGAGACAGCAACCCGGCTAAGAAACACGGGAACATCCCGCTGTAGCAATGAGTAGCTATGTACGATAAAGTCCTGATTGCCAATCGAGGGGAGATCGCAGTGCGCATTATCCGCGCTTGCCGGGAGCTTGGCATCCGCACGGTGGCGGTCTTCTCCGAAGCAGATCGCGCCGCACTGCATGTGCGCCTGGCCGACGAGGCCTACCCCATCGGCCCAGCTCCTTCGCGCGATTCCTACCTGCGCATGGACAAGATCCTCGACGTGGCTAAGAAGAGCAAAGCCGGCGCCATCCATCCCGGCTACGGCTTCCTGGCGGAACGCTCCGATTTTGCACAAGCCTGTGAAGATGCAGGCCTGACCTTCATAGGCCCGCGGCCTTCGGCCATTGCGGCCATGGGCGACAAGGCCACCGCCCGCAGCACTGCACGGGCTGCCGGCGTGGAAGTGGTGCCGGGCACCGAGGACGTGGGCAATCTAACCGACGTAGAGTTGTTGGCCGTTGCCCCGCAGATCGGCTTCCCCCTACTGATTAAGGCCACCGCCGGCGGTGGCGGCAAGGGCATGCGCGAGGTGCGCAACCTGGAAGAAATGGCCAGCCTTCTCAACGCCGCACGAAATGAGGCCCAGGCCGCCTTTGGGGATGGCAACGTTTATTTGGAGAAGCTGGTGGAAGGGGCGCGCCACATCGAATTTCAGATCATGGCGGACATGGATGGCAACACCGTGCATCTGGGGGAACGCGAATGCTCGCTGCAGCGCCGCCACCAGAAGCTGCTGGAGGAAGCGCCCTCCCCTTTCATCGATGACGACGAAGATTTCCGGCAGCGCATGGGCGAGGTGGCGGTCAAGGCTGCCAAAGCAGTCAATTATCTGAGCGCCGGGACCATCGAGTTCCTGGTGGATAAGGATAAGAACTTTTTCTTTTTGGAAATGAACACCCGCTTGCAGGTGGAGCACCCCATTACCGAAGAGGCTACCGGCATCGACATCGTCACCGAACAATTACGCATCGCCCGCGGCCGCCAGCTCAGCTTCAAGCAGGAAGATGTCAAGATGCAAAATTGGGCCATCGAATGCCGAGTCAATGCCGAAGACCCGCACAACAATTTCCTTCCGTCCACCGGCTATATTTCGCATCATTCCCTGCCCACTGGGCCTGGGGTGCGGGTGGACTCCGGTGTATACGCCGGTTTTCAGATCTCGCCTTATTACGACTCGCTTATCTCCAAACTGATCGTGCGGGGTGAATCGAGGGCGCAGGCTATTTTGCGCATGCGCCGAGCGTTGGAGGAATACCGCATTGTGGGCGTAAAGACCAACATCCCTTTCCACCAGGGTATTTTGGAGCAGGCCCGTTTCATAGCCGGAAACTTCGATACCCGCTTCGTTGAAGAGCGCTTTTCGCTGGAAGAGGCCGAGGAGCGCAGGGAAACTCACCCGGAGATCGCCGCCATAATTGCCACCTTGGTGGCCCATCGCCAGGCGGAACGCTCGGCGCATATCATTGCCCGCGGCAAGCGCGACACCAGCAACTGGAAATGGGTGTCGCGCTGGGAGCGTATGCATCGCTAACGCTTTTCTCCATGGCTAAATACATCACTACTATAAATGGCAAAGAATACGTGATTGAAATCATTGATTCGCGCCGCGTGACGGTGAACGGCAAAGTGTACGAGGTGGATTTCGAATCGATCTCCGGCCAGCCGGTGTACAGCTTGTTATTGGATGGCGGCTCCTACCAGGCGGATGTATACCCCGGGGACGAGGATGCCTTGCAAGTGCTGATGCGCGGGGTGCTTTACGAGGCCTTCGTGGAGGACGAGCGCGAGAAACGGCTGAGTAAGGCGGCAGGGGCAGCATCCCAGACGGGCGAGTTCGTGCTGCGGGCGCCAATGCCCGGCCTGGTGGTGAACGTGCCGGTTGCACAAGGAGACGCCGTAAAAACCGCCCAGGTCTTGGTGATTTTGGAATCGATGAAAATGCAAAACGAACTCAAATCGCCGCGCGACGGCAAAGTGTCCCGGGTGCAGGTGAAGCCGGGAGACAGCGTGGAACAACGCCAAATTTTGTTGACCGTGGAATAATAGAAGCGGACTGCGATGGTCATTTCACCGAGCGATAAAGAACTGGAAGTCAAGTTTTATATAAGCGACCTGGCCGATCTGGAAAAACGCCTGGTGGCTAGCGGCGCCAACCTGGTGCAGCCGCGCACCCACGAATACAACTTGCGCTTCGATACTCCCAGCGGCGACCTGGGCCAGCGGGAAAGTATGCTGCGCCTGAGGCGCGATTCCGCCAGCCATGTGACCTACAAAGGCCCCAGCACCACCCTGGGCGGGGTGCTGGCGCGCCAGGAGATCGAGTTCGAGGTCAGCAGCTTTGCTGCCGCGCAGAAATTAATAGAAGCGCTCGGGTTTCGTTCCAAGTTCGTTTACGAAAAGTACCGCACTACCTATGCGCTGGACGGACTTAAGGTCACCCTGGACGAGATGCCCTATGGCCACTTTGCGGAGATCGAGGGCACGCAGGCTGCCCCGATCCAAGCGGCGGCCAAGAAGCTTGGGCTGGACTGGGCGGCCCGACTGCCGGAGACCTATATCAGCATTTTCAGGCGGCTTAAAGAGCTATTCAGCCTGCACTTCAACGATGTGACCTTTGCCAATTTCACGAACGTGAAATTTGACTTGGACCGCGCCGGGGTGAAGTTTGCGGATAAAGGCGTGGCCGCTGAAAAGAGCGGGTAATTATTTAACCGCGGATGAAGGCTGGCGGCTAATCTCGCCTCCTGCCCAACTCACTCCCTCAACTTGAACCTCTAGTCCCAGCAGCTCTTTTACCCGCGCCTGCATCTGGGCTGGGTCGCCGCTAGTGAAGTAGCGCGTCCTCCCACCCTGTTGGCGCAGGTTGCGCATGTTGCTCCCATCCAGCAAGCTTTCCACGCGGCGAGCGATGGCGGGCGCCGGGTCGATCAGGCGCACTCGCTCGCCAACGATGCTGCGGATGGTATCGAATGCAAACGGGTAATGAGTACAGCCGAGGACGATGGTGTCCACACTCTCGGCCAGCATAGGTTCCAAGGCCGCGGCCAGGATGCTGCGTGCTTGCGGTCCATTCGCCCGCCCGGCCTCGATCTCAGCCACCAGGCCGGGGCAGGTAGCCTGCAAGATAGTCACGCCCTGCCCAAAGCGCTCCACCACTGATGCATACAGGTCGCCTTCAAATGTAGTCGGAGTAGCCAACACGCCGACAACTCCGGTTTCGGTGTGCTCAACGGCCGGCTTCACTGCCGGCTCCATACCCACGAAATTAAAGCCGGGATACTGCTTCCGCAGCGTTCGCAGCGCCGCGGCGGATGCCGTGTTGCAGGGGATCACGATCAGCTTGACGTTCTGGGCCATCAAGAAGCGCACGATGCCTTCGGATAGTTGCCTAACCTCGGTCAGGCCGCGCGCTCCGTAAGGCACATGCGCCTGGTCGGCGAAATATATGAAATCCTCGCCCGGCAGCCGGGCCTGGATAGCACGCAGGACGCTGAGGCCGCCCACCCCAGAATCAAAGGCGCCGATCGGCGCATAAGAATTAGAAGTTGTGCTCATAAATGAAAACGGGTGCACGCTTCTTTCGAAGCCATGCACCCGTAGGTTATACCAGAGGCAAAGTCTGCTTATTCTTCAAACTTCTGCTTAAGGCGGCCCTTCTTGCCAGTAAGGCCGCGCAGGTAAGTCAGGTTGGCGCGGCGCACTTTGGAACCATGCTCGATGACGACTTTGTCGATCAAGGGCGAGCGCAATAAAAAGGTGCGCTCGACCCCAATACCATTGCTGGCCACGCGGCGCACAGTGAAGTTTCGGCTATTGCCAGACTTGCCCACCCGCAGCACAGTTCCCTTGAACTCCTGAATGCGCTCACGATCGCCTTCTTTGATCTTGACGTGCACACTCACCAAGTCGCCGGGGCGCAAGGCTGGGATATTTGGATTGTCAGTAGCCTCAACGGCTTTCAATAAATCGGGCATCTTAATTCCTTTTCCTAATTCGAGACAGCGGCAGATTGTACCATAGGCAATTAAAGGATTCAATCCGCGAACAGATCCGCAGCCCGATAATCGTCTGGGGTGGGTGGAAAGACGCGCGTAAAAACGTTTTTTCGCCCGAACAATCGGGCCAGGGTATCAATAATCGAAAGAGTACCCCAGCCGCCCTGCTGGCTGGCATGGCATGCGTCAGCCTTGTCCTTACGGTCGTCAACGCTGCGGTAGTTGATAGTGACGTGGGGGGGCGTATCCTTGTCGCGAGTTAGCTCGGTTAGATCGATGTCTTTGTTTCGGCCGATCTTGGTGGGATCTTTGCCGGTAAGCCGCATGGTGAATACAATGCGACGCAGCCGGCGGCGGTTGAGGGCGTTGAAATACAGCATCTCCGGCCGGAAGGCCGATCCTGCTTTTGGATATTTGCGGCGGTTGCCTGCGGCATGGAAGGCGAGCACGGTGGCTTTGTTGATCGCGATGTGGTCCGGGTGGTGGTAGCCGCCCACCTCGTCGAAGGTGAGAACGACTTGCGGTTTCAGCCGGCGGATATAGGCCACGATCTTGGCCGCCACCTGGTCTACTGGGGCGCGGAACAGCGACTTGGCATGCTTGTTATCTTTGGAGTCCGCCATGCCGGAATCTCGGTAGCCGAGCAGGCTGACGCTTTTGAGACCCAGCGCTTTTGCCGCACAGCGCAGCTCGGCTTCGCGTAATTTGGCGATGGTCTTATGCTTCTTTAGGAAAACCGCATCCACCGTGCCGGCTTCGCCGCGGGTGGCGCAGACCAGATGAACGTTGACGCCTTTGGAAGCATAGTAGGCTAAGGTGCCGCCCATGCCGAAGGATTCATCATCCGGGTGGGCGAGTACGACAAGGATAGTTTTCTTAGGAGTCATGCGTAAGTTAACGGATTATAGTCCCCACCATAAATGCAGAGGCGAGGTTTCTCGCCCCTACGATATTAATATACCGGCAGCTTGGGATCCACCTCGCGAGCCCAGGCGTTTATGCCGCCCTTGAGATTCTTCGCCTTGCGGAAGCCAGCCGATACCATCAACTCCACGGCGCGTCCGGAACGGCTGCCTGTGCGGCAGAACACGACCAGCTCGTCGGCCGTGTCCAACTCCGAGAGGCGGGCGGCCAGTTGACCCAGTGGGATCAACTGGGCCCCTTCAATCTGCGAGATATCCAGTTCGTGGGGCTCGCGCACATCAATAAGCTTGGGCTTAGAGCCATTCTTCAATAGCTCCGCCAATTCTTTGGGTTCAATTTCAAAGCGTTTATCCATATTAGCCTCATTGTGGTCGTGCGCTGGCACACCACAAAATGCTTCATAGTCGATCAGTTCGATCTGCTCGGGTGGCAAACTGCAAACGGCGCAGTCCGGGTTCTTGCGCAGTTTCACAAAATCGAAACGCAGGTCAAGGGCGTTAACCAACAGTAGCTTGCCGCGCAGCGGCTCGCCGATTCCCAGCAGGAGCTTCAGCCCCTCGCTGGCTTGCAAGGAGCCGATGATGCCGGGCAGCACTCCCAGCACGCCGCCTTCGGCGCAGGATGGCACCAGACCCGGCGGTGGGGGCTCGGGGAACAGGCAGCGATAGCA
>CAZNFL010000019.1:0-50419 GCA_964572455.1 uncultured Anaerolineaceae bacterium | reverse complement strand
GGAAGCTCCGGGAGGCTCCCCGACCACTTTGGCTGGAACTCCCGGTTCGATAAACTTGCTAGGGGGGCCCTCAGCCACACCGGGCCTGTTGGGCGAGGCCACCATTCAGGCCGGCGAGGGCGCGATCCAACTGAGCCTAATCTCGCTGCAAAGGACATGGATGCGGGTCATCGTAGACGGGGAAGTGCAGTTTGAAGGCCGCACCCAACCGGGAGAAACATATACATATAACGCAACGGGACAAATCTTATTGCTCTCCGGCAATGGGGCGGCCTTGCGCGGGTCTCTAAACAATCAAGACCTGGGAATCCTGGGAATCTATGGGGAAGTTATCAATATTGTGTTCACCCGCGAAGGGGCGGCCACACCCACGCCTTCGCCGACACCGACGATCGACCCGGGCATTCTTACCGCTACGGCAGGCGCAACGCTAACCCCCAGCGCCACGCTGACACCGACACCCGCTCCTACTGAAACGGTTGACGCGGGCTGAGACAACCCCTAGAATGACAGGCCGATGAGCAAGCAGAATAGCTTTCACCTGGTTTCACTTGGCTGCGCCAAGAACACGGTGGATTCCGAATCGATGGCGCAACTGCTGGTGGGCGATGGATACAGGGCCAGCGCAGACCCAAGCCAGGCGGATGTCTTGATCGTCAATACCTGCGGGTTTATTGGGCCGGCGCGGGAAGAGTCGTACCAAATGCTGAGCGAATTGGCGGCGACGAAGAGAAGCGACCAGTGGCTGATCGCGGCCGGCTGCTTGAGCCAGCGCTACGGCGCGGAAGTGATCCAGCGGGTGCCGGGCGTGGACGCTCTGCTAGGCACGCGGCGCTGGATGGATATTCTCGATCTGGTTAGCAAGCTGCAACGGCGCACGAACTCCGAGCCGCTCTATCACCTGCCGGAAAGCGCGGCAACGGTGGGCCGGGACGAAGGCAGCGTGCTGCGAGTGGCGGTGCAAGGCCCGAGCGCCTATTTGAAAATTTCGGACGGCTGCCGGCGCCCATGCGCCTTTTGCGCTATCCCGCTGATCAAGGGAACCCTGGTGAGCCGGCCGCAGGCGGCCATTTTGGCGGAAGCGCGCGCCCTGCAGGCCGCCGGGGTGCGCGAGATCATTCTGATCGCGCAGGACAGCACGGATTTCGGGCATGAGCTGGGAGTTAGGGAAGGCCTGGCCAGCTTGCTTGAAGGCCTGGTGGAGGAAGTGCCGCGAGTAGATTGGATCCGCATCCTCTACAACTTCCCGGGCTCAGTGACCGACCGGCAGATCGAAGTGATGGCGGCACATAAGCAGCTCATCCCGTATTTGGATATGCCCTTGCAGCATGCGCACCCGGCCATACTGAAGCGCATGCGCCGCCCGGCCAACATGGACTGGGTGCACCGCACGATCGCCAAAATGCGGGCGGCCCTGCCCGGTCTGGCCATGCGTTCGACTTTTATTGTGGGCTACCCCGGTGAAACGGAAGCTGAATTCCAGACCCTGCTCGACTTCATCGAAGAGATCCGTTTTGACCGGGTGGGCGTTTTCACCTTTTCCTTTGAGCCCGGGACGACCAGCGAGCCGCTGGGTGACCCGGTTCCGCAGGAAGTAAAGGATGAGCGCAAAGACCGGCTGATGAGCTTGCAGCAGCGCATTTCGTTGGAGAACAACCAGGCGCTGGTAGGCAAAACATTAGACGTGCTTATCGAAGGCCACGGGGAGGTTGAGGGCACCAATGAACCCATCGCCGTCGGGCGCAGCTACCGCGACGCACCGGAGATCGACGGATTGGTGTTCGTCGAAGGGCAGCCGCCCATCGGCGAGATGGTGCCCGTGCGCATCACGGGCGCCATGCCTTATGACTTGAGCGGGGAAGTTGAAATGGGTCGCAATGTGATCACCCTGGAGGGGTTGGCAACCACGGCACCATTAATTAATTAATTAACCAAAGCAACAGGCCGGCCAGCCCCCCACCCAGCACCAGCCAAAAAGAATTCACCTGAAAACGGAACAACAAGAATGCGGCAATCAGGCCGATGGCGATGGTATAGGCATTCACAAAAGAAGCAGCGCCCAACTGCCAGGTGACCGCGGCCATGAGTCCGAGAGCTGAGACGTTCACGCCATCCAGGAAGGCGGCGGCCCAGGGCGACTTGCGCAAGCGCGGGATCCAGGGGCCGCTGAGCCAGACGAAGATGAACGATGGCAAGAAGATGCCCAGAGTGGCGATTAGGCCACCGGGCAGCCCGCCCAGCAAGTAGCCGATGAAGGTGGCGGTGGTAAACAAAGGGCCCGGGGTGACCTGGCCGACGGCCACCGCGTCCAACAATTGCTGGTCGGTAAGCCAGGCCAGGCGCTCCACGAACTCGGCGCGCAGGAAAGTTAGCAGCACGTAGCCGCTGCCGTATAGAACGGCCCCGATCTTTAAGAAAGACAGGAACAACGCGGTCAGGCTAAAAGCGGGAACGGCCAGCGGCGCTAAAAACAGCCCGATGGGAACAAGCATAGTTTTTAAATTGGTTAACCGTCCTTGTTTGGCGGCCTGAATTAGCATACTGAGAGTTGCCCCCCCAAACAGCAAAAAGATCTCGTTGAATCCGAGAAAATACAACGCAAGCACCAGCAGACCCAAGAGGGCCAGCCAAATGCTTTTGACAGCGGTGCGGCCCAGGTTCCACAAGGCTTGCAGGATGAGGACAATGACCACGGGCTTGATGCCAGCCAGGAGCCAGGCTGCCTGAGGGGTGCTGCTAAATTCTACGTAGAGCCAGGCCAGCCCGAGGACCATGAGCATCGCGGGAAGGATGAAGCTGAGACCGGCCAGCAGCAGCCCGCGCCACCCGGCCTGACGCTGGCCGATGTGGATGGCCATCTCGGTTGAATTGGGACCGGGGATCAAATTTGTTGCGCCAAGAAGATCGAGGAATTCCTGTTCGCTCAACCACTTGCGACGAGTCACGACTTCAGAGTGCATCATGGAAATGTGGGCGGCTGGGCCGCCGAAAGAAGTGAACCCCAACTTTAAGAAGAGTATGGCTAATTCACGCATTAGCATGTAATGGTAGCAGAACGGCCCCTTCGATTTAGCACAGCGTATCTGCAATATTAATTGCAGATATTTTATTCTCTACATATTTTGTTGCTCAGATTAAACAATAGGACCCCGCAAAAAGCGGGGCCCTTTGATCATTGCTGTTAGTCCGATCAGCGGAGCGCGTAGGTGATGTAGACTTCTGCGCTTACCGTGATCAGGCCGGGCACGATGCTGGTTGCTGCACCCGAACCGTCCCCACCGCCACCACCACCCATCCCATAGTAGGGCGGATAGTAGTAACCGGTGTCGGTGTAGCTCAGGCTGACAATGTCGCCGAGGGTTACACCCGCAGCACCAGCCAAGGCCTCAGCTTCGGTGACCGCGTCTTCAAGGGCCATGTCGCGGGCCTGCGCCAAGGACGCATCCTTGTCTTCGAGGTCAAAGGTCACGCCCCAGATCGAGTTGGCACCAGCAGAGATGGCGCCATCCAACAGGTTGCCCATGTTGACAAGGTCGCGCACGGTGATATTCACTGTGTTATCGACCATGTAGTTCTTACCGATGGACAAGCCGGTGGCTGGGTCGTACTGATCACCGGTATACAGACTGAAGTTCGAGGTCTGCATATCCTCACGGGCCACACCCATATCGGCGAGCGCAGCCATAACGCTGGCTACTTGATCGGCGTTCTGTGAGACGGCCTGGGAGACATCGCCGGCTTCGGTGTGGACGCCAATGGTGACGTAGGCGATATCGGGGGCCAAAGACACCTGGCCACGTCCATTGACCGAAAGACCAGCCGCGGCGCCGTTATAACCGGAAGAAACCACCGTGCCGCTGCAGCCAGCCAGGAAAAGGGCAAAAAGTACTACGAGAAACAAACTCTTCTTCAACATATAAGCTCCATTAGGGATAGATTGAGCAAGCTAGCGCCTGCCTATTAGCGTTAACGTATTATCGCGCAGAAAGTTCCCTCTCTAGGGGCAAGAACCGGGTTGATTTCAAAGCGGCCGTACCAGGCCCAATGTTCCGCCGCTTGGGAGCCTCTCGACTGGGATGAGGACGGGGCTTTCCAGCGGCTGGGGGATGAGCAACACGTCCCCGTCGGAGATGGCATCCCCAGGGTTCAAGCCATTGAAGGCCAGGATCACCTGCCACTTTAGGGGGTCGCCATAATAATGCAAGGCAAGCAAGCCCAGGTCGTCGTTTTCGGTGACGGTATGGGGCCAAACATGGCTACCCCACCTGGCCATCGCCATACGATAAGCGTTTAACACGGCCGGGTTATCCAGCGCGGGCTGCCGCGCATTATTAAAATAAGCCCAGGCGCGGATACGCCAGATGACGGTGGTATCCAACTTGAATTCGTTCCGCGGCGACCAGGAGGCCGGATCATAAGCTACTGTAGGTAAGGCTTTCTGGATGATGATCCCGGAGCAATCGCGATTACGGTCCAGGTGGTTGCTGGCCCAGGCAGCATAAAACTGGTTGTGCGTCCAGGCCTTGCGGAAACCCTGGCTGCGGCGGGCATCCTTCCACAATGGATCGTTCACGTAGATATTGTCTTCATCCGCCCCGACTACGACAACGAAGTGTGGCCCCTCGAACGTACTCTGGGTGGAAATGCCGGGATTGATCTGGGACCAGCCGCCATAATGCACCAGGGCGATCACAGCCTTGCCGGTTTGAACCGTCTCGGCAAGGCGAGCTACCGTCCAGTCATAGAAATAATCGAAACCCACGCCATAGCTTTGGGCGGCGCGCATAAGCTGGCTTACGCTGACATAAACATTAGCGACAGCGCCAGTTTTTCGATAGACAGAATTAGTGGAAGCGCTGACCCCAAAAGCCTGCAGGACCATGGCAACACAGGCCGGACCGCAATCGTTGCGGAATTCGCTGGCGTCAGGGTCGTATTGCGACTTATATGGAATGGACGGAATAATAGTGCCCATAGCAAACCAAGGAGTGCAAGGAATGGGCCAGAATTAGAGATTAGTGATTGGTGACGCCGGAGTTGAGTCAGCTCAGAATGACCACCGGAAGGAGTTTAGGGGAGCAGATCAAGCGGATCTAGGAATTCTTCGCCGCGGCGAATTTCGAAATGCACAAAGGTGCCGGCGGGGTGGCCGATGACGCCGCCCAGGCCGAGCCCCTGCCCCGCGGCCAATAGGGTGCCACAGGTCGCAGTTACCCCGCCGAGCCCGCCGTACAAGCTGAAGTCGCCATTACCGTGGTCTAGCATGACCAAATAACCATAGCCCAAGTTTGACCAGCCGGAAAATGTAACCACTCCGCCATCAGCGGCGAGCACCTCTTCACCAATATCGACGGCTAAGTCCACCCCTGGATGAGCGCTCCAGTAGCCTTCGGAGAGAACCTCCCTCGAGCTCACCGGCCAGGTGTAGCTGCCATCGCCAACCGGCTGCTGGTTGGCATTTTGCGGGCAGGCGCCGCTGCCGAATTCTTCGGCCGACACAGCCATGGCATAAGCAGGCAAATTTGGCATGAAGGGGCGGCGCAAGAAACGCTGGCCGCCCGGCACCACCAGCCATTGGCCGGCAAAGATCACCGGGTTACTCGCATTAATTTCGTTGCCTGGCCAATCAATAACGTCTTGCGTTTGCGCGCCAAAAAAAGCAGCGATGCTATCCACAGTATCCGTGCCGCCCACTTGATGGTAGACCCCGTCAACAGGCAGGATAAGGAGCTCCATACCGGGAAATAAAAAGTCGGGATTATCGAAGAGCTGCTCATAATTTGCCCAGAGCACGGTTTCCGACTTCAAGCTAAAGGAAGCAGCGATGCTCTTCACTGTGTCGCCCGGCTGGACCACGTAGGTTTGCAGATCAGCAAGGGGTTGCTGGCTGAGCGCAACAGTGGCTGAGGCAAGGCTGGTTGCAGTTGGTTGCAAGACCTGCGCGGTGGGCAAGCCCGCTGGCGCGGGTGTTGGAGTTGGCGCGCAGGCTACGAGATAAGAAAAAAGCAGGCCGGCGAAAACCAAGCGCCCAGCCTGCTTTGAACCCTTTTGATTCATCGAAAGCTGTCGATCCTAGCCTCCGTCTTTCAAGCCTTCCAGGAATTCCTGGTTGCTGTCAGTCTTGGCCATGCGCTGAAGTAAAGCTTCCATGGCGGCACCTTGGTCCATGCCGGCGCCATGCGGTGGATCGGTGATCATGGTGTTGTACATGCGGCGCATCAGCCACACATGCTGAGTGATGTCCGGGCCCAGCAGCAGTTCTTCACGGCGGGTGGACGAGCGGTCAATGTCGATGGCGGGGAAGATGCGGCGTTCTTGCAGTTTGCGCGAAAGGTGCAATTCCATATTGCCGGTGCCTTTGAATTCTTCGTACACCACATCATCCATGCGCGAGCCAGTGTCCACAATGCAGGTGGCGATGATGGTCAGCGACCCACCCTCTTCGATGTTGCGGGCGGCGCCGAAGAAACGTTTGGGCGGATACAAGGCCGAGGGGTCAATGCCGCCGGAGAGCGTGCGGCCGGAGGGCGTGACCACCAGGTTGTAGGCACGCGCCAAGCGGGTAAGCGAATCCAGCAGGACGACCACATCGCGGCCGATCTCCACCAGGCGCTTGGCACGCTCGATGACCATTTCGGCCGAGCGCACGTGGGAGGTGACCGGCTCGTCGAAGGTGGACGAGATGACTTCCGCATCTACCGAGCGATCCATGTCGGTAACTTCCTCGGGGCGCTCGCCGATGAGGGCTACCATGAGGTGTACATCTTTATAGTTCGTAGTGATGGAGTTGGCCATCTCTTTCAAAATGGTGGTTTTGCCCGATTTGGGTGGGGAAACAATGAGGCCGCGCTGGCCGCGGCCCACGGGAGCCACCAAGTTAATCATGCGCATGGCCAGGCCGCGTTTGTCAGTCTCCAAGTCGAAGCGCTGTTCAGGAAATATCGGCGTTAGGTTTTCGAAACGCGGGCGATTGCGGGCTTCTTCTGGGTCGACTCCGTTAACGGATTCGACCTTGACCAGGCCAAAATGCTTTTCCGATTCTCGGGGCGGCCGCGCTTCGCCGATGATCAGATCACCATTGCGCAGACTGTAGCGGCGCACCTGGGTTTGAGAGACGTAGACATCATCCGGCCCGCCCTGGTAATGGTCGGAGCGCAGAAAGCCAACGCCTTCATTCATGATCTCAAGGATGCCGCCGCGCACCTCGCGGCCTTCTTTGGCGGCTTCGGCGCGACGAATTTGCACCAGCAGGTCTTCTTTTTTCAGGCGAGTAGGGCGTTCAACGCCCAGGCTAGTAGCCTGCTTGCGCAAATCAGCTAAGGTATTTTTTTCAAGTGTCAGGAGGTCCATAGATAGGTCTTCTTTTGTTGGAACGATAGGATTATAGGAAACGTACGGGTCTTATCTGCCCTCTCCCCAGGCAGGGTTGGCGGTCAAGCGGTGTTTAGGGGTTACTCAAATTTTGGCAAAAGTACGGGGAAATTCACGCACATTATAGCGGAAAACAAACGAGAAAACAAGGCAATTGCTAAATCTCTTTTTGGAGGAAGGCACGGGCCAAATAGAGCCCCAGCATGGTCTTGGCTTCCTCGATCTCACCAGAGCGAATGGCGGCAAAGGCGGCTTGCATGGAGAGCGATTCGACATCCAGATCTTCGTCTTCGTCATGCGGAAGCTGTTCCGGCCGCAGGTCTTGGGCCAGGAAAACGTGCATGCGCTCCGTGGAATAACCCGGCGCCAGAAAGAACTCGGCCAATTTGGTCAGCCGCCCTGGCGCCATGCCGATCTCTTCGCGCAGTTCGCGTTGGGCGCAGGCTTCGGGGTCCTCGCCTTTGCCCAGGGTGCCGGCGGGGATCTCCAGCAGGCGCTTGCCGGTGGAGTGACGATATTGGCGCACGAAAATGAGGTTGCCGGAGTCGTCCACGGGCACCATGGCCACAGCGCCATTGTGCACCACGATCTCGAAGGTGGCCTTGCGCCCATCCGGATACAAGACCTCATCGCGATGCACATCGAAGACGCGGGCGCGGTAGACGGTTTGGCTGGAGAGAGTGCGGAAGGGCATTACGGTCTAATAATTAAGGTTGAAAGTAATGACGAAACCAATTACGGAATGTGCAACTGCATGCCGCCTTGCAGCTCGTCATCCAATTCCATGCCATTTGCCTCGGCGATGTGCTCGGGCCACACGTCGCCAAAGGCGCAGGCGATGCTGAAGAAGGTATCCGCGCCGATGGTGGTGTAGGTAGTGGGATGCGAGCGCAATTGGCGGTTGGGTCCATAAGTGCCGACATCATCAACGGGGATGACGAGCTTGTAGCCCACGGATAGGTTATTAGCTTCTACTTCGGTGAGCCCGTTAGTATCCAAAATGGAGCCGGGATAAATATCGAAGCGGCGCGCCAAGCAGTAAGGCCACTCGCCTTCGTGCAGCTTGTAGTTGCTGGGCACGGGCAGGTGAGTTATCGGAGCAGGTGTGGTGGTAACAGTAGGGCTCGTGGTGGGCGAAGAGGCCAGTGTGGCGGTAGCGCCGAAGAGTGACGTGGCAGTTGCCTCAAGAGTTGGTGCTTTGCCGCCCTTATCACCGGCGGCCAGAGCGGTTTGCGTGGCGATAGTGTTGAAAACGGAGCTTAGCGGATCCTCGGTGGAGGTTGGGACAGAGGCCTCTGTGACAGAGCGCGTGCAAGCGGCGAGCAAAAGGCTGAAGCAAGCTAGAGTAATGAGAAAAAGTCTGTTTCGCATGGGAACCCAGAACATCCATTCGAGGTCTGGCGCGATACTAGCATATCGAAAATTCAACGTCAAGCGAAGCAGGGAATGAGTTGTATTTAAGAGTTAATAGGCCTTTCGCTTAGACCAGAGTAGTCATTTATAATTATTCCAGATGCCTGAATTGAAGCTACCGTCTGCAATGGCTGATCTACGGCCGTCGCTTGCTGACATTGTCAGCCAGGGGATGGAATATGCCCCATATGTTGCAACGCTGCTTTCATCCAAGCAGGGAATCCGCATTGTAGTGGACAGCCGCGAAGAGCAGGTCGTCGAAAGCCAGCCCTCAGCGGGCAGCGTGGTTTCCGCCTTCGATGGCGAAACCATGCTGGAGCGCGCCGTCGGCGGTTTTGCCAGGAAAGACGTCGAGCGGGCTGCGAAAGATCTGATTTCCGGAGCGAAATTCAAAAAAGGATTTTCACCCGTTAAGCAGCCTAACCGAAAAAACGACTTCGTCACAACCACCCAAATCGATCCACTTGATCTCTCCGTGCAGGAAAAGCTGGACCGCGTTCGCGAGCTGCAGCACAAAATCAGGGACATAGACCCGCGCATCGTCAATGCGCGGGTTGCCTATAACGAGGCCAATGAGTACTCCGTGTTTGCCAACCCGTGGTCCGACCTTGCCCAGCGAGTGCAACGCGTACGTCTTTTGGTTGTCCTGTTTGTGGCCGGAGAGGACGGCCAAGTACATTACGACTGGTTCTCCAAATCCGGCACAGCCGGCTGGGAAGTGCTCAGTGTTAGCGACGAAGACATACAGACACTAGTTAAGAACGCGTTAGGGCTCATCAATGCTGAGCGCATCGAACCCGGAGATTATCAAATTATCTCGGCCCCCGGCGTCACCGGAACTATCTGCCATGAGTCATTTGGGCATGGTGTCGAAACGGATATGTTCCTGAAGCAGCGCGCCAAGGCCGCCTTTTTCATTGATAAAACAGTCGGTTCGGGATTGGTCAATATTTATGATGATCCCAGCGCGCCAGGCGGTTATGGCTCTTACTTTTTCGACGACGAGGGTCAACTCTCTTCACAAACTCAAATCGTGGAAAATGGGACCTTTCGCCGCGGCATCACCGATTTCTATTCGGCCCATGCGCTCAACATCCCGCGCTCGGCCAACGGCCGCCGCCAGGATTACAGCCGCAAAGCCTATGCGCGCATGAGCAACACCTATTTTGGCGCCGGAGAGTTCACCTTGGACGAAATGCTTGCCCAGGTTGACCATGGGATCTATCTGGACCGCTGGTATTCCGGCATGGAGGATCCCCAGGGTTGGGGCATCCAGGTGACCTGCCATTACGGGCACGAAATTAAAGGTGGCAAGATCACGGAGCGAGTCTTCGCTCCCATTGGCATCTCAGGCTACGTGCCTGAGGTTCTGGGAAGTATTTCCGCGGTCAGCGACACCGCCATCCTCGACCCCGGCACTTGCGGTAAGGGGCTTAAGGAACAGGTCCCCGTGGCATCCGGCGGGCCGCATTTGTTGCTAAGAGCACCCTTGGGTTGACGAGCGCATTCAAGTGTTAGACAGGATTGTCACCGCGCTTAAGGCGCACAAAGACCTGGCGGGTTGGTCGGTTCGCCATATCGCCAGCCAGGGTGCGCAGCTTTACCTAGTTGGCGAGCAGGTTGAAGCTCGCCGCGCGGTCGATGAGGAGAAGTTCAAGATCGAGGTGTTGCGCCGCACCAAGACAGCGGGCGGAGAACGCGCCATGGGGACTGGAGAGGTCACGGTGCTGCCGGGCGGGGACATTGCAGACGCCATCGCCCAGGCCGCCCTGGTGGCAGGCCTGGTGGCAAACCCTATGCACGAACTGCCGGGCCCAAGCGCGCTCTCCCAGCCAGAACTGGTTGACGCAGAGGTCAAAGCGGATAGTTTGGCTGTTCTTGATTCTGTGATCACCCAGATGCGAACAAACGCAGCCAAGCATAAGACAGTACAACTCACGTCGGCTGAATGCTTTGCTGAAGTTGAGAGCATTCGTTTTGTCAACAGCCGCGGCATTGACGCCCAGCAAGAAGATACTGAAATCAACGTTGAATTTATTTTGCAGAGCAGAGCCGAATCGAGTAACTCCGAAACCCACCGGGAGATGACCAGACGGAGGGTGACGGATCTCGACCTGGAGGCCGAGATTGCGCTCCGGGCGGGTTACACGCGCGATCTGCTGGACGCTGGGCCGCCGCCCGCCTGGCAAGGCCCAGTCGTCATCCGCCGGGACGCACTGGCAACCTTCATCGCGGGCGACTATATGTCTACAACGCCTTTGAAGACATTAGGCAACGCAGCAAGCAAGTACGCCAAGATATCTCCCTGGGAGATCGGAAAATCCATATTTCACGGTGAAGTGCTCGGCGATCCACTGGCCGTTTGGGCCAATCG
The DNA here is from genome assembly GCA_964572455.1 of uncultured Anaerolineaceae bacterium. Classification (GTDB taxonomy): domain Bacteria; phylum Chloroflexota; class Anaerolineae; order Anaerolineales; family UBA11579; genus JAMCZK01. Next base: position 39,261 of record CAZNFL010000019.1, on the reverse strand, counting down.
CCGCCTCGCCTTCGGCATCGCCTCAAACCGGTTTGACGCCGAAGGGCTGCCCGCTCAACGCGTGGAAATTATTGGCGACAATAAGCTCGTCCACTTTGCCGCTTCCAAGCGTTACGCCGATTATCTAAATATCCCCGCTACGGGGGACTTCGGCGGGACAGAACTACCATCCGGCCACACACCGGCTGCGGATCTGCTGGCCGAACCTCATGTGGAGATCTGCATGTTCTCCTGGTTCAACCCCGAGCCGATCAGCGCCAACTTTTCCTCAGAAATTCGCCTAGGTTATTTTGTAGAGAACGGAAAAGCGAAGCCCTTCAAGGGCGGTCAGCTGATCGGGAATGTGCTCGACGCGCTGGCAAACGTGCGTTGGAGCGAGGAGACTGCGTTTTACGGAAACTACCTGGGTCCGCATACTGCCCGCTTCAACGATTTGAACATCGCCGGGAATAAACGAATTTGAGAATAAAAGACCGCAGTTAAAGCTGCGGTCTGATTAGCTCGCGTCTATCACACAGAAGCGGTTGCCCTCTGGATCGGCGAGGATGACGAAATCTGCATCGGGTGGGCGTCTGTCCCAATGGACCTCGGTGGCGCCAAGGGCGATTAGACGCTTAACTTCTCCGGCTTGGTCCTGCGCGTATAGGTCGAGATGAATGCGTGGCGGGATTTGCAACGAGGAACGAACCCGGTCGAGGTTGATATTCGGTCCGACGCCGTCCCTTGGCCGCAGTAGGACCGAATCATCGGCGCTTGGATCATCGCGCGGCACGTAGTCCAGGGCAGCCGCCCAGAACTCTGTCTGGCGCTTGAGATCGTCGACGCGTAGAACGATCGATCCGATGCTGATCTTAGAAGCCATTGTTACTTAGGCGTCTTGCGTTACAGCGGGTCTGAACTTGTAACCGTAAATAAGCATACCGCGCTCATCGGTGGCAGAGCGCAGCAAGCGAGTGACCATTTCGACCGGCATGCCGATGGCGGGCTTTTGGGCGCCGAAGTCGGTGAGCTGGGCGGTAACCAAGGGCCCTTCGGCCAGTTTCACCATGGCCAGCGTATAGGGCGCCTGCTCAGCGTAGCCCTCGGGGGCTTCGGAGACGGTGGTGTAGGAATAGACCTCGCCTTTACCGCTGAACTGGAAGAGTGTCTTGGCTTCCTGGCCGCATTCAGGGCAAATGTCGCGGGGCGGAAAGAGCTTGGCATCGCAATGTTCGCAAACCTCGCCCACCATGGCGTAGCGTTGTCTCTTTAGTCTCCAATGGCGCGGTATATCCATGAACCTAATTTATCGCCCCGAAACTATCAGAAACTATCAGACTTGTCCCTTTTCTAAGCGTTTTTCCAATCTCGCGTGGCATCGGGGATGAAGTAAAACTGCGCTCTTTAAATCATCTGACCTCCCACCTTTTGAATGAGCGATTACATGATGTGAAGAGGATATCTGAAATTTGATAAGTTTTCCACACTCAGGGCAAATTCCACCCTGTCTAAAGTAAAGGGTACGTTTTTGTTCCAAATCATGAAGGCGCTTTTTATCCTTCAAAACAATTGGTTTTAGGCGGCTGAATTCCTGAATCATAATCTCAAGGCGTTTCCTTATTGAATCGCCCGTGGTTAGTACTTTAGATTCTTGCTTAAACGATAAATATCTTAGAAATATTTTCTTTGTCATCCCCTTTGGGGGCTTATCGTCGTAAAGAGAAAAGCTATTGAGATTTCGCAAGAACTCCCGAGCAAACTCGCCGAGTTCTTTAATCAAGTTTTGATTTCCCGCCCTCTTTTTCCTAAGCCAAGATACCAAGAGATAAAACGAAATTACTTCTCTTGGAGAAAATGCGGTTAATATATACCCCAGACTGTTTACCATAAGATCTAATGTGCCAGTAAAAAATGTGACTTTCCTGGTTGAAAGATCGTTCTCATACGTTTTGAGTGCCTTGATTAAAGAATCTAGGTCAATATCGGGAAAGACTTTATTATTAAAATTGCCGTCCAATTCAATAAGCAACATTTCGGCCGCAAGTTGTCGCCAGCGAAAACGTCTATCCGGGCCAAGCAACTTAAATAATTCGTGCTGATCTCGGACATTTTTGAACGTGTCCTTAAACTTTCCTCGGTATGCGCTAATTTTTTCTGCTTTATTTAGCGGGGTGCCTTCTTGAAGACGAAGAAAGGTTTGAACGATATCTTCTTCTCGCGTTTCGGGGTCATGGCTTTTCAATTTCAAATAGTAAATACAATAAGCGTCCAACAAAGTTTTCTTTTGGAGGTTCAATTCGCCGTACATTGGTAAACCAGTTCCGGACAAGTCTATATCACCCGTCAAATATTTTTTGACAGTAAGTAAACGTTGCTGGCCGTCTAGAATCTCATACTGGCCATTTTCATTTATAAAAAGAACCAAAACCCCAATTGAGTATTTATTTATTATCGAATTAATTAAGGCGGTTTTTTGGCGATCTTTCCAAATATCGCCACGCTGATAATCCTCGTTGATAAATATTTTGTCAGACTTAAACAACCCAGGTAGTTCGGCGATTACAAATTGATCAAAATCAATATCAGGAACCTGCTGTTTTGGCATGATTTCCCTTCGAATTTCTCCCTAATTTGACGTTCATTGTAACTGAAGGACATGCGTCACCGCCGTGGCGGCCGGGCCGCCCAGGCTTTGCACCAGGGCGGTTTTGGCGGCCCGGACCTGCGCCCCACCCGCCTGGCCCCGCAGTTGCATCGTGGCTTCGACCGCCTGATAGGCGCCGGTGGCGCCTCCGGGGAAGCCGCGGGCCTTCAGGCCGCCCAGAGTGGCGATGGGCAGCTCGCCATCAAGCTTAATTGCGCCGTTCTGGGCCCAAGTCCAGCCTTGGCCGCGAGTCGAAAAGCCGGCTGCCTCCAGAGAAAGCGCGCTGTATATAGAAAAGGCGTCAAAGAGTTCGAATAGATCTGCGTCTTTTGGCAGAATGCCGGCCTGAGCGCAAGCACGCTGCACTGAAAGCCGCGCGGCGTTGAAGGTGAGCGGATCCGGCCGGTCGTGCAATGCGAGCGTATCAGTTACGGCGCTGGAGCCGACGATCTCAACCAAGAGGTGCGGGAACTTCGGGGGCAGCAAGTCGGCGCGGGTGAGCAGTAGGGCCGCGGCGCCATCGGCGTTGGGGGCGATATCGAACAAATTCAGCGGCGCGCAGACCATGCTGGCTTTGGCATAGGTCTCAAGTTTCACCGCATTGCGAAACATGGCATTGGGATTGTGCGCGCCATTGGCGTGGGCAGTCAGCGGAAAGCCGCCCAAACCGTGCTCAGGCACTTTGAATTCATGGAGATAACGTTGGGCCAGCATAGCGGCCTGAGCGGTCAGCGTGAGGCCTTGCTCGGCTTCATAATCTGCATCGCTGCCCATGGCCAACGCGCTGTCGACCTGCGCGGGAATTTGGTCGCTGAGCTTTTCTACACCGAGCACCAAGGCAGCGTCCACCTGACCTGAAGCCACAGCCAAGTAGCCGACCCGCAGAGCCATGGCAGCAGAAGCGCCAGCGGCCTCGATAGTGGCGGCTTCAATGCCGGTGAGGCCGGCAAAATCCGCCAGCATGGCGCCCAAATGTGCCTGGTGCGACAGAGCGCCGGAAAGCATGTTGCCAACGTAGAGGGCGTTTGGCCGCAAGCCCCCGGCATCCTGCATGGCGGCTTCCATGGCTTGCAGGCCCAACTCGCGTAATGAGATCTCCCAATGTTCGTTGACTGGGGTTTGGCCGATGCCGGCGATGACGACGTTGCTCATTTCATGGTCAACTTTCCGCGCATACGTACATACTCAGCGTAATCGATTTCCGTGCGGCGAGAGATGTAGTCTTCCGTCTTGGTGGCCAGCTCGGGTTTGCCGGCGATCCTGTCGGTCACGCGCAGCACCATGGCATCCGAGCCGGCGCCGGAACCGAAGGAGATTAGCATGATGCGCTCGCCGGGTTTGGCGATATCGAGGATAGCGGTCAAGCCGATAATGGCGGCGCCGGAATAAGTGTTGCCGATGCGCGGCACCAGCAAGCCAGTCTCGACCTGCTCGGGTTTGAAGCCAAGCAGTTGCCCGGCGCGTTGCGGGAATTTAGTATTGGGTTGGTGAAAGACGGCATAGGCATAATCTTCGGGCTTGGTATTGGTGGCGTCAAACATGGCCTCGCCGGCGGAGGTGATGTGTTTGAAATAGGCCGGCTCGCCGGTGAAACGCTGGCCATGCTCAGGATATTTGGCATATTGCCTGCGCCAAAAATCGGGTGTGTCGGTGACGAATGAGTATGAACTTTCGATCTCGGCCAGGGATTCGGCTTCCGGTCCGATGATGAAAGCCGCGCCACCCGCCCCAGCGGTGTATTCGAGCGCATCGCCCGGGCGGCCCTGGGCGGTGTCCATGCCGATGGCCAGGGCATAGCGCGCCATGTTGGAGCCAACGAAGCCCATGGCGGCCACCATGGCTTCCGTGCCGGCCTTGCAGGCGAATTCCCAATCGGCAGCCTGGGTGCTGGGCACCGCGCCGATGGCTTCGGCCACGATGGTCGAGGTGGGCTTGACGGCGTAGGGGTGCGACTCGGAGCCGACCCACACGGCGCGCAGGTCACGCGGGTTGATCTGCGCACGGGCGAGCGCATTACGCGCTGCCTCGATGGACATGGTCACGACGTCTTCGTCTAGGCCGGGCACTGATTTCTCCTCGATGGGCAGACCGCCAGTGCCGTCCGTCCAGATGCGGGCAACTTCGCGGGCGGGCAGGCGATAGCGGGGAACATAGGCGCCGTAGCCTACGATGCCGACGGGGTGCTCCGGCTTCAGCAACCGGGCATGTTCATGATCGTGGTTAGTGGCTTCCATTGGTCCATTCCTTCAATAATTGTTCGGCGCGGTCGATGCGCACAGTTTTTTCTTTCACCAGGGCTCCGGCCAATTTCTCGATCAAGTCGCCTTGTGCCCCGGCAGCCATGGCCACCTGGCGGGCGTGCAGACTCATATGCCCGCGCTGGATGCCTTCGGTGGCCAGGGCGCGCAACGCGGCCAGGTTCTGGGCGAGGCCAACGGAAATGATGATCTGGGCTAAATCGGCGGCAGACTTCACACCCATAAGCTTCAAGGCCGCCTGCGCGCTGGGGTGCACTTTAGTGGCGCCGCCGACAATACCGACCGCCATGGGCAATTCGAGGCTGCCAATCAGGGAGCCATCAGCGTCCTTGCCCCAGGTGCTTAGGGAGGTGTAGCGGCCGGTGCGGGCGGCGTACGCATGCGCCCCGGCCTCCACGGCGCGCCAATCGTTGCCGGTGGCGAGGACCACGGCATCCACACCGTTCATGATGCCTTTGTTATGGGTGGCAGCCCGGTAACTATCCGCGGCAGCAAAGGCCCAGGCCTCGATAATGCCATCGCGTACCTGCTCTGCGGAAAACTCAGCAAAGGCCAATTCGCTCAATGGGATAGTACATTCTGAGCGCGCCAAGCGCCGGTCAGCCAGGTTGCTGAGGATGCGCAGGTGCACCCGCCCACCGGTCAGCGCTTCGATGCGGGGGGCCAAGCGTTCACAGGCGGTGTTGACGGCATTGGCGCCCATGGCATCGCGCACATCGTAGATCAGGTGCAGCACCACGAAAGGTCCGATGGGCGATTCGTCTATACGGCGGATCTCCAAATCTCGTGGGCCACCGCCAAGATCTTGGAGTATAGGATCGATCTGGGCGGCCATTGCTAGCAGTTCTGCCTTGGCTTTCTCGAGAGCAGCAGTGGCCTTGTCCAGGTCAACATCCAATAGTTGCAACTGGCCGATCATTTCGGGCGCGTCGGCCGACGCGCGGAAGCCGCCGCCGGCGCGGGCCAGCTTGGCCATGAACGACGCGCCTGCCACCACAGATGGCTCTTCGATGGCCATGGGCACCAGCACCTCGCGGCCATTGACTACGAAGTTAAGGGCGATACTCAGGGGCAGGTTATAGGTGCCGATCACATTTTCGATCATAGAGTTGGCGGTTTCGGCAACCAGGCCGCCCGAAGCGAGGGCAGCCAATTGGGCATCATCGAGCATACCCAAGGGGCGCAACCGGGCGTGGCGTTCGGCCAGGGACAGGTTATAGAAACCAGGCAGGCGGGAACCTTGCGTTTCCATCCACCCTAATTAAGCAGTGTGGGAACTTGCAAAAACTATCAGGAAACAGCCTAACAGATACGCTGATTCCTTAGACCTTCGGTTACGGACAAAAATGTTACTCGGCTGCGAACCGGAAAGAGGCGTAATCATTGCCTTTCTTCTTATACGGGGCGATCAATTTAGCCACATCAGGATTAGTGTTCATCACTTTATCCAATCCCTTGGCATCCCAAGAAACGCGCCCGGGGTGAAAGTCCGCCTTCAGGCCTTTTACTGTCAGGGTCTTTCCCAGAGCAACCACGCCGGCTTTTATTTCTTCTTCGCTTTGAGCCAACGCTTTCTCCGCTTTTTCAAAGTTCCCCTCAAATTCGGCTTCTATATCTTTTACCTTCTTACGGACCTCGGCCGGCATAGCTTCCTGGATCAGCCTCTGCTTTTCGGCCTGTAAGAGCGAAACCTGCTCCTTCATTTCCACATGTTTGTTCATCAGGACAACAACATCTTCACTTTTCATATCAGCCACCTTTCTTTTATCGACACTAAGGATTACCCCAGATCATATACGACTCGGAGGCGCAAACCGCGGCGGCGCCAAAACCTTCCAGGCAGACTTTATAGGGGACCAGGGTGCCGTTCTGGCCGTGGATGGGCGGCAAGGAGAGCTGCGTCTGGCCGCCGGCATCAGTGGGTGGAAACTGGTAGATGCTGGTGCTGCCGCTGGGCAGACTGATTTCCAAATATGGTTGCAAGCCGGCCAGCAATTGAGTGCCGGCGAACAGGCTGGCGTGGATGACTTGCTCCTCTGACGAAGAGATCTGCGAATGATCTTCCCAGACGCGGATGCGAATCTCGCCCGCGGCGGCAAGCGGCTGCGCCGCCGGCTGGTCGTAGACCCGAGTTTTGTATTCGGCGCCCATGGGAAGCGGGGCCACCCCGCTGCCCTGAACGTAACGCAGGCAGGCGTTGGCAAAGCACTGGGTGCCGCTGCCATCTGGCTGCATTTTGATCTCGGCGATGGGCTGGCCGAAGAGCTCAAACCCGCCGTGTTGGGAAATGTAATCCGTGAAGAAGATGGGCACGTTGTAGCCGAATTCGCCTTCGATTCGGTAGAAAATGATATTAGGATTATCCAGGCGGGTGGCCATGGGATCCGGTGCGATGCCCATCAAAGCCAGCACCGGCCGGCCGGCCGCGGTTTGGGGTTCACTTGGACTGACGTATAAGACCAGATTTTCGAAGATGACCTCCAGGCTGCCGTCGGCGGCCTGGTAAGGCCCCGCCAACCGCCGCCCAACAAAATCATCGCCCAGACGAGCCACGGTACTGATGAACGGCTCGCCATACGGCAGCTCGATCTGTAGGATGGCGGCAGGATTGCCGGCAGAGGCAGCGCAAATCTCGCCACAGGCCAGTTGGCCATAGGCCATGAGTTGCACCTGGTCAGGTTGATCCAGGTCCATGAAAAAGCCCAGGTTCTGGAAATATTGTTCAACGCGGTTCTGCTCGGCCGTATAGCGCACGCCGGTCAGCGGCCGGCCAACATAGCGCCGGCCTCCCAGTTCCTCAAACGTGGGCACGAAGCCTTCATAGACAATGTAGCCATCGACCACAAGCGCGCCTTGCAGGTCAGCGCTAGCCACGGGTTGATCCCAGACGCCCAAGAGCTCGCCGAGAGGGGCCAGGGCATATTGTTCGCTGGCAGGCAGCTCGGGGTTATACAGCATCAGGGCAGACTCTACATATTGCTTTTGCACGTTGCCCTCAATGAAGACGGGGGTTAACGCCACACCTAAACGTTCCTGGCCGCCGAGGAAGTTATAGAATTCTTGAAACACGGGCTCGATGATATAAGGGCTGGAACCGGCAAGTGGATCGAGTTGGCCTACCCCCGAGCAGGCAATAAGCAAACTCGCAATCAAGCAAACGATGACTAAGCGATAAGAACCGGTGATCAAGGGCTTAGCTTGCATGCTCGACAACCATGAGGAGAATGATTTTAACATCCAGGCGAAGGACTCGAATGGAGCCCGACGGTCCTCTTTGTCGCAGGATCACTGCCTTAAATTAGCAAGGCAAGGGGACTATAATTGTTCAATCCTCACCCCGGAGGTTTGCCTGTGGTGCAAATAAAGCAGCCCGAAACCCGCCCGATGACCGAAGAGGGCGATTTTCTGCAGATCCAAGCCATTGACCACCTGCACTTTTACGTGGGCAACGCCAAGCAAGCTATGTATTTCTGGTGGAGGGGGTTTGGTTTCAAGCCGGTGGCTTATTCCGGTTTGGAAACCGGTAACCGCCAGTTCGCGTCTTACGTACTGGAATCCGGCAAGATCCGCTTCGTAGTCTCCTCCCCGTACGGGCCCAGCCATGAGATGGCCGGCCATCACATGACGCATGGTGACGGCGTCAAAGTGATCGCCATCCAGGTCAAGGATGTTGAGGAAGCATTCAGGGCGACCACATCACGCGGCGGGCAGAGCGCCTGGGCACCGCGCGAGGAAAAGGACGAATTCGGCATCCTGCGCACCGCCGCTATCTACACTTATGGCGAGGTACTGCACGTGTTTGTAGATCGCAGCCAATACAAGGGGCCATTTGCCCCCAGCTACCAGCCGCTGGAATGGGAAGCGCAGTCTGCGGGCCTGGCTGCCATCGACCATGTGGTGGGCAACGTGCAACTAGGCAAGATGAACCATTGGGTAAATTTCTATCATCGCGTGATGGGCTTCCGCCAACTGCTGCATTTTGACGACAAGGACATCAGCACCGAATACTCCGCGCTTATGTCCAAGGTGATGGAGAATGGCAACGGCCGCATCAAATTTCCGATCAACGAGCCGGCCGAGGGCAAGAAAAAGAGCCAGATCGAGGAATACCTGGACTATTACCTCAGCCCCGGTGTGCAGCACATCGCCATGTCCACCAGCGACATCATCGATACGGTTACCAAGCTCAAGGCCAATGGCGTCGAATTCCTGCGGGTGCCGGACACCTATTATGAAAAGCTGCCGGAACGCGTGGGCAATGTGGTCAAGGAACCGCTCGACAAGATCAACGAGCTGGGCATCCTGGTGGATCAGGACGACGAAGGCTACCTGTTACAGATCTTCTCGCGGCCCATTCAAGACCGGCCGACCTCATTTGTAGAGGTGATACAGCGGCATGGCAGCCGCGGCTTTGGCAAAGGCAACTTCAAGGCGCTATTCGAAGCCCTGGAGCTGGAGCAGGACCGCCGCGGCAATTTGGATCCATACGGCGGATAGCGGTTAATGCGCTACCTTTCCTGTTTGGCACCTGGAGAGCAGCGGGCACGGCTGTCTGCTCTGATCGCCGAGGACCGAGTGGTCTCGCTGGCCCGCGGCGACCTGCCCACAGATATGCTGTCTTTTATTCAGGCAGGCTCTGAGACATGGCAGGAAGCTGAAGTTTTGGCGCGCAGCACCCAATCCATTTGGCCGCTGGACCAGGTGACCGTGCAAACGCCACTGGAGAATCCACCGACCCTGCGGGATTTTTATGCATTCGAAACCCATGTAAAGACCGCCAACCAAAACCGCGGCCGGGACGTCCCGGAAGAATGGTACGAATTCCCGGTCTTTTATTTCACCAACCCGCACACCATCCAGGGGCCCGGAGAAATTGTGGCCATACCGGCATTCACCCAGGCCATGGATTACGAACTGGAAGTGGCCGCCATCATCGGCCGGCCGGGTCGAGACATCCCTGCGGACAAAGCGCCGGACCACATTTTCGGTTTCACCATTATGAATGACTGGTCTGCCCGGGACGTGCAGCGCAAAGAGATGAAAGTGGGCTTAGGGCCAGCCAAAGGGAAGGATTTCGCCACCAGCATCGGCCCGTGGATCGTGACGCCGGATGAGTTGGCCAAGAACGGCACTGGGCGCCCGGGCGTTTACAACGCAGCCATGGTAGCGCGGGTGAACGGCGAGGAACGTTCGCGCGGCAATTGGAGCGACATTTACTATTCGTTTGGCGAGCTGATCGCGCGGGCTTCCGAAGGGGTTACGTTGCTTGCCGGGGACGTGATCGGATCCGGTACGGTCGGAACCGGATGCCTACTCGAAATTACAAAGGGCGAAGGGCCTTGGCTCAAAAGTGGGGATGAGGTTGAACTGGAGATCGAACACATTGGAATTTTGAGGAACAAGGTAAGCTAAAATACAAAGGCACTCCACGGCCTACAAGTAAAGGAGTTGAAATGCCGTTTTATCACTCTCTTGGTGAGCTTCCAAAGAAACGCCACACACAATTTAAAAAGAGCAACGGAGGCGGGCTATATCGCGAAGAGGTGATGGGCCTGGAGGGTTTTTCCGGCATCCAATCCTTGCTTTACCACCACTTCTTGCCGCCGCGCGTCAAGAAGGTCGAACTTCTCGGAAACGCGCAACAGTCCTATGTGGAGTTCGGGGCAATCCGCCACCGTGCCTTCAAGACCGCGGACGTGCCAAAAGGCGGCGACCCGGTGGCCGCCCGACGGGTGCTGATGGGCAATAGCGATGTGACCCTGGGTATCAGCCGCCCCACCGAGAGCATGGATTATTTCTATCGCAACTCCCAAGCCTATGAATGCTGGTTTACCCACGAAGGCAGCGGGGTTCTGCGCAGTCAGTTCGGGGTTCTGGAATTCAAAGAAGGCGACTACCTAGTCATCCCCTTCGGCACCACCTGGAAATTGGAACTTTCGGGCAAAGAGGCGCGCTTCTTTGTCGTCGAAACACCTTCGCACATCGAGCCGCCGCGCCGCTACCGTAACGAATACGGCCAATTGCTGGAACACGCCCCCTATACCGAGCGCGACATCCAAGTGCCGCGCAAACTGGACACGCACTCTGACCGCGGCGAGTTCGAGGTGCGCGTGAAAGTGCGCGACACGATTAGCCGGCACACCCTCGACCACCACCCGCATGACGTGGTCGGCTGGGACGGTTTCCTATACCCCTGGATCTTCAACATACGAAACTTTGAGCCGCGCACCGGCGCACTGCATCTGCCACCACCGACCCACCAGACCTTTCAGGGCCGCAACTTCGTACTGTGCTCCTTTGTGCCGCGCCTGTATGACTATCATCCAGATGCCATTCCGGCGCCCTATAACCATTCCAACATGCAATCCGACGAGGTGATCTACTACGCAGAAGGCGAATTCATGTCGCGCAAGAGCATAGACCGCTGCGACATCACTTTGCACCCCTTTGGACTGCCACATGGCCCGCAGCCCGGCGCCACGGAAGCCTCCATCGGCAAGAAGCGGACTGACGAATTGGCCGTCATGGTGGATACCTTTCACCCGCTGCAGCTCACCGCCGACGCGATGGAAATGGAAAAGGTTGGGTATCAGGACAGTTGGTTGGAAGGCGACGGGGAGACTAGTTTCTTTACGGCCGGCTAGATTCAAACGTTCATATATGGAAATCAATCCCGCCGACATCGCCAGCAGTGCGCTCAACCGCATCTTATTGGGCAGCGTGGTGCCCAGGCCCATCGCCTGGGTCTCCACTATTAATGAGCAGGGACTGCCGAATTTGGCGCCCTTCTCGTTTTTCAATGCTGTCTGCACCCGCCCGCCTACCCTGCTGTTCTGCCCTGGGGTACGCGGCTTGGACGGAGCGGCCAAAGACACCTTGGGCAACATCCGCGCTACTGGTGAGTACGTGATCAATGTAGTGACCGAAGCCACCGCCGAGGCGATGAATAAGACGGCCACCGAGTTGCCAGCAGAGATCAATGAATTCGAATTCGCCGGTCTGACCCAGGCTCCCTCGGTTCGAGTGAAACCGCCGCGGGTGGGAGAAAGCCCGGTGAACTTCGAGTGCCAGCTGCGCCAGATCGTGGATATTGGCGATGGGCAGCCGGGCTCGGGTTGGATCGTGATCGGCGAGATCGTGCATTTGCATGTGGCCGACGAGGTGCTGCTCCCCGAGCACAAGATCGACATCCGCGCCCTGCAGCCTGTGGGCCGCCTGGCAGGTTATAGTTACACTCGCGTCAATGACATATTCGAAATGAAACGGCTGCCCCCGCAGATCCCAACGAGGAAAGATGTTCCCTGATTTTATTATCGACTGGCTGGAAAGTGATCCGCTCAACCTCGTGATAGCTGTGGCTGCGGGCGCCCTGCTCGCCTATCTCATCGCCCGTTTTTTGGTGGCCCGCGGGCTTATTTATCTGACCACACGGACGCGCAACCAGTGGGACGACATCCTGGTCAAGCATCTACGGCCTTATCGGCTGGCCGCGTTGGCCCCACTGCTCATATTGTGGTACTACTCTTTCTTATGGCCTGAAAGTGAAGTCGTTCTAAGCAAAATATGTTTGTTCTTGGTCCTGTGGCTATCCATATTAACCATAAATTCATTGCTCAACGCAGTTAATCTCATCTACGAGAGCCGAACCACATATTCCGGCGTCGCCATCCAGGGCTATCTGGACCTGGTCAAGATCCTTTTTATTGCAGTCGGCATCATTCTCAGTGTGTCGCTGTTCACCGATGAATCGCCGGTCCTGCTGCTAAGCGGGCTAGGCGCGCTGACCGCGGTCTTGCTGCTCGTCTTCCAGGACACCATTCTTTCGCTGGTAGCCAGCGTGCAGATCGCCGCCAACGACCTGGTCAAAGAAGGGGACTGGATCGAAGTGCCCAGCTTTAATGCTGATGGGGATGTGACTAATATGTCGCTGCACAACATCAAGATCCAAAACTTTGACAAAACTTTTACGGTGATCCCCACGCATAAATTGATGGAAGTTTCCTACAAGAACTGGCGGGGTATGAGCCAGGCTGGCGGCAGGCGCATCAAACGCTCGCTTTACATAGACATTCAGACCGTCCGCTTCGGAGACTATGAAATTCTAGATCACCTCAAAAAGTTCGAGCTGCTACGGGAATACATTTCCCAGCGAAGTTGGGGCCCCGAAGGCGCGCAAACTAATGGCCGCCCGCAGTCAACGAATATAGGGGCCTTCATGGCTTATATTGAGGCTTATCTCAAGAACCGGCCTGATGTGCGCAAGGATCTGACCATCATGGTCCGCCAACTGGATCCCGGGCCGACCGGCCTGCCACTGGAAATCTACGTGTTCACGAACACCACGGTTTGGGAGGAATACGAAGCTATCCAGGCGAGCATCTTCGACCATTTGCTGGCCGTGGTGGCTGAATTTGGCTTACGTGTCTTCCAGCAGCCGACGGGCAGGGATTTCGCATCCCTGACCACCCGCGGGGTTTAAGCCAAAAACAGCAGACAATTATTTGCCTCTGTTACAATACCGAAAAATATGACCGAACTTTCCCAAACTGGCCTTGCGGATTTGTTGCGCCGCACGCAATCCGCTCACCACGAGCATCAGGTGAACGATTTAGGCGGAAAATACAATGAGGATTGGCCGCAATGGTATGCCGAATTCCTAATCAATAACGGCATTGCGGATTTTTTAGCCAGCAAACCCAACCGTGCCAAACTGGCTGGCTTCCTTAAACAAAGCTATGAGGCCTTCGAGAGAGGCGGGAGCTCAGGCGGCTGGGCAAATTTCATAGCTGGCCAACTGCTTGAGCACCAGGATCTTAATTTCCCTTCCCCTACAACACCTGAAGAGGACATAGATGGCGACCAAAGCGAAGAAAGCAGCCAAAACGAAAGCTAGGGCTCCAAAGAAATCAAAGGTTTCCAAGCCAGCTAAGGCCCCCAAAAAGGCGGCCAAGCCAGGGAAGGCCCAGGCGCCAAATCTGGGTACCGTGCCGCGCTGGGACCTGAGCAACGTATACCCAGGCCTGGATAGCGACCAGTTCCAAGCCGCGGTGCAGGACCTGCAAATGCAGTTGGACGACATCGATTCTTTCATGCAGCGCCATAAAGTGCAAAAGAGCGAAGGCGGCCCTGCCCAAAGCGACCCTGCAGAACTGGCCCGGGTGATGGCCGAATTGCTGGACAAGCGCAACGCCGTGCTGCGCTTATACACCACCATGGGCGCTTACCTGGTCTCTTTCACCAGCACAGACTCCTTCAACCAGGAAGCGCGCCGTATCGAATCTGAGCTGGAAATGCACGGGGTGCGCATCCGCAAACAGGATGTAGCTTTCCGCGGCTGGGTGAGCGGCATGGGGGGCCGGCTGCCAGACCTGGTCAACCGACCGGGCACTCTGGCAAAGCACGCCTTTTATCTGAAGGAGACCCATGAGCAAAGCCAATACCTGATGAGCCAGGCCGAAGAGGACCTGGCCGCCGAGCTAACCCTCAGCGGCGCAAACGCGTGGACCAAACTACACAACACCACTACTTCGCAATTGGCTGTCGATTTCGTACTGGACGGCAAGAAGCAAAAGCTGCCCATACCCGCCCTGATCAACTTGCGCAATCACCCCGACGCGGAAACCCGCAAGCGCGGCTATGAAGCCGAAATGGCGGCTTGGGAAGCCAACAAAGAACCCTATGCCGCGGCGCTCAACGGCGTGAAGGGCGAAGTGAATACTCTGGACAAACGCCGCGGCCGCAAAGACGCTCTGCACGCTTCCATCGACACCGCTCGAATTGACCGCCAGACCCTGGACGCCATGATGGGCGCTATGCGGGATGCCTTTCCCATGTTCCGCCGCTACTTTCGCGCCAAGGCCAAGAAGCTGGGCAAGAAGCAGCTCCCCTGGTATGACCTGTTCGCCCCAATGGGCAAGACGGACACCGTGTACACCTTCGAGCAATCCCGCGATTTCATCCTCGGGCAGTTCGCCACCTTTTCCGACGATCTACACGGACTGGCCAAGCGCGCCTTCGACAACCGCTGGATCGACGCCGAGATGCGTGAAGGCAAGAGCGGCGGCGCCTTTTGCATGAGCGTGCCGGGGGTGGACGAGTCCCGCATCCTGGCAAACTACAATGGCTCATTGGAGCAACTGGGCACTCTGGCCCACGAACTGGGCCATGCTTATCACAACGTATGCCTGGTAGGCAAGACCGAGCTGCAGGCCATTACGCCCATGACCCTGGCCGAGACCGCCTCGATCATGTGCGAGACCATTGTTACCGAGGCCTCGCTCAAGCTGGCCAAGACCAAGGCCGAAGAACTCGCCATCCTGGAAAACGATCTGCAGAATTCCTCCCAGTTGATCGTGGATATCACCTCGCGCTTTATCTTCGAGAAGGAAGTGTTCGAGCGCCGCGCCAAAGCCGAACTATCCGCCGACGAGATAAGCGCCATGATGGAAGACGCACAAAAGCAAACCTATGGGGATGGCTTGGATCCGCAATACCTGCACAAGTACATGTGGACCTGGAAGCCCCACTATTATTTTGCGGGGTTTGCCTTCTACAATTATCCGTATGCCTTCGGCCTGCTGTTCGGCACCGGGCTGTTTGCGATCTACCAGCAGCGCGGGAAAGACTTTGTGGCTGATTATCGCAACCTGCTGGCCAGCACCGGGGAGGGGGACGCCGCCACCCTGGCCGCCCGTTTCGACATCGACATCCGCCAGAAGAAATTCTGGGAGGACAGTCTAAATGTGGTGGGGGAACGGATAGGCCGCTACGAACAACTCTAGCCTTTGAGTGAAATCAAAGACCCCAGAAAATCTGGAGTCTTTTGATTTCAGGGAAGGCTTCCAATAGAGTGCCTGCTACGGTGTCGGTGTCCACGTAGGCGTGGGTGTCGGCGTAACTGTAATCGTTCCTAATTTGATCATTTTCATCAGAATGGTGGGCTGGGTCCAAGCCAGGCCATAGCGGGTGTAATGACGCACCACACACCACAGGCGGCCTTTCGGCAAGCCGGGCACGGACTCCCAATGGGTCACGCATTTCTTCCATCCGCCGTTGAGTTCATCGAAATACCAGATGCTCATGTTGTTCTTCTTGTCTACCCATCGATCATATTGGGAGTCGTCCAAATTAAAATAAACGCGCACGACCCCATAGACCCATTCAAAGGGATCGCCGTCCTCCTGATACACGCGGAAGTCCAAGATGCGTTGAGTGAACTTATGCCATGACATGGGCCGGTCTTCAGGAAATGGTTCTGACTTTAGCACCAAAGTCCCCCGGTATTGGGAATCGTCTATGAAGATACCGCCGTTACCAATAAAAACGTCGTAATCTTTATTGAAAACCAACTTCACTTCTTCTGTTTGTATTTGCTGGAAGGCCAGGGCCGGGAAAACATTGGCGGCCAACACCAGGGCGGGCAACAAAAATAAAGCGATCCTGAAAACGTATTTGTGGTTTGCCAAAGTCGTGCTCAACACTCTGGCCGTAGAATGGTGGCGCTGGCCGTTAGTGAAAGTGGGAATGCGTTGCTGCCAATAATAGCACTGACCAGCGGCATGGTTATTTGAAAATGATAGACAACTGAAACATTTATTGGGTTACCGGCACAGCGCCCCCCCGGGGCTGATTGCGAAACCTCCACAGCAGAAGTATCCTCTAAATCCACGGGACTGGAAGAACTTGTGCGGACACGCTGTTCGATTTCCTGGATATCGTCTGGATTGATCGAACCGTAAACCGCTCCTTCCTGAGCGGCTTCACGCACTGCGACGTACGAAAGAAAAAGGCGCCCAAGATCCACAGCTACAGATAAAAGAAGCATTAGGACCATAAAGGTCATGGCAAGTTCGACCAGACTCTGGCCGCGTTCGCCTTTTTTATCCTGCTTAATCTTGCGTATTTTCATAGGTCCAGTCATTAACAATGCGTTGCCAGCCATAGCAGTATTCACGTCCGTAATTCGCATTCCCCTAAATTATAGCGGACGGAGGGTTTCCTAGTCTCTCCCCCAATATCACTAAATCTAACCGCCCTTTTTACGGCCCCGCCCGGCTTATGCAGGCGGTTTAGCGCCTCAACCATCAGGAACAAGGCAAAGGCAACGATCAGGAAAGTGATGATGGCGGTGACGAGTTGCCCGTAATTAAGGGTAACCGCCCTGGCCTCCTGGGCGGACAGGAGCGTGGCATAGGGCGGCGGTACGGAGCCTGGCTTCAGTACGACGAACAGGTCGGCAAAGTTGGCGCGCCGCCGCCCAACAAGAGACCTATCGGCGGCACCAAGATCCCATTCACCACGGTAGTGACCACCCCGAGGAAAGCTGACCCCAGGACCAAGCCAATCGCCAAGTCGATAGCATTCCCGCGCGTGGCAAACTCCCGAAACTCTTTTTACATGGCTCGCTCCTTATGTTATTAGCCAGAATGTTGCTTAATTCGCCTTTCCAGATAAGGCGAAAAATACCCAGCATAGCGCTTTTGTAGATCCGGCAACATCCAATCGTTGCCGGTCACCAGTTCCCGACATTTCGGCGAGCCGCACAAGCACTCAAACGCATCGCTGGGGTCGCCGTCCACCATGGCATAGTCGATGGTCACTTCTTCCCCCGGTTGAATGTCGCGCATAGCGACTATGGCGATCTGGCCGTCCATGCCGGCGTTCGGGTCACAGGAATGATTAACGAAGTCGCCAGGGCCAGGTTTGCTGGAAACGAGATAAAGATCCTCTTCAGCCTGGGCGCTCTGCCGCTTTTGGTGTTCTCCTAATTTTTCAAAGTGAGCGCGGTCCACCACGTCCCCACCCCACAGAGCCACCAATTCCCCTTTTTTTATGGGCTGGCGCGCAAAGATGCCGCGCCCTTCAATGGTTTGGTCTGTGCGAATCTCTAATTTGGGGGGAAGGTAAGAGTTCGGGCCATCAATAGTGTAATCTTCGGTCATTCTTTTGCAGCACCGCGATCAGGCGGCGCGACGCCTCCGTTTTCATCGAACGCTTGATTTATATCATAGTCCCATGCGAAACCACAATAAGGTGTTTATTCGTTTGAAAAAGCCAGGCTCCATTGCGCTCTCAATTCATCTAGGGTTTTCATGATCGCCAACGATTCATCCAATGGCATCACCGGGCTCTCAAGGCGGCCGGCTTGCAGACAGCGGGCTACCTCCGCGGCTTGGTAGCCATAGCCTCCGCCTTGCAGGGGTTCCTGCAACTCCTCAACGCCGTTTTGAGTTTCGATGATCAGCCGGTCGAACTTCCAACCGCCAAAACGCGGAAGACGGATCTGGCCTTCGGCGCCCTGCAGCACGACCTCGTCTTCAAAGTAGCCACCAAACCCAGCTGAGAGAGCCGCGCGCCCGCCACCTGCGTATTCGAATAGGGCGCCGAAGCGCTCATCGACCCCTGTTTCCGCCAGCGCGACCGAACTGGCGATCCGCTGCGGCGGACCGCCAAAGGCCATCGAAGCGAATGAGATCGGGTAGATGCCAAGATCGAGCAGGGCTCCCCCTCCCATACTTAAGTCAAAGAAACGGTTGCCAGCCTCCCGGGGCGGGTTGGAATGAAAGCTAGCCTGCAACCAGGTTAGCTCGCCGATGCGACCTTGCGCAAGCAGGCTGCGCAAGCGCACAACTGCCGGCTGGAAGCGCACCCACATGGCTTCCATCAAAAAAAGGCGCTTGACACGCGCCAGGGTTATGAGTTCGGCAAGTTGCCTGGCATTTAATGTAAATGGCTTTTCGCACAGCACGGGCTTGCCCGCCTCTAGCGCCAATTTAACCTGCGGGTAATGCAGGTGATTGGGGGAAGACACATAGACAAGGTCCACGGCATCATCAGCCAGTAGTTCCTCGAGAGATTGGAAAACTTCAGCCCCAAACTCCTGCCCAAAGGCCTCTGCGGATTGCCGGGTGCGCGAGGTTATCGCGTGCACCTTGCTTCCCGGCAGGCCGGCCAGGTCGGAAGCCATGGCGCGTGCCATACAGCCTGCCGCAACGAAACCCCAGCGAAGTGTTCTTTGCATAAAGTTATTTCTGTATGGCTTGCACGTCAGTAATGATGCGATCGTGGAGGGCGTTGATGTTTTCATCCACGACTTGCGCCGCGGGGTATGGTCAACTTGAGCGCGGGGCTGAAATTACTGAGCAACCGCAGAAAACATTAGGATTTTGGCGAAGTCTGCGGCGGTCAAATCAGTTTGGGCGGTGTTCACAATTTCGAAGGCGCTTAACCATTCTTCCTGCACGCCAGCTTCCGGCCACACCAGGTCGATGACCCGCGTATGGTTGGTGGCGCCACTCGGCGCCCCGCCGACGCGCCATTGCTCCGCCACAGCCAGCACGTCACGCACACGCAGCACGCCGCCGCTGGGAAAGCCCTCCTGACTCAACACCATGGCGGCGTAGGCCCAAGCCTCGGGGTTCTCGCCCAGGATGGCTTTGGGCACGCGCACAGTCACTTTGCGCTGGCCGGGATCGGCGAGGATCTGGAATTCGCTGCTGCTGGCGATCTGGCTGATGCCGTCATCCTCGCTGGGCACATAGATACCAGCGGTCCAGCCTTCCACGTGGATGGCATAATCCCAGGCAAAGGAGTCGCCCAGCGCCAGATTGCGGCCCGGCAGAAGGGCTGATCCGCCCTGCCCGTCCAAGTCATTGTCGATGTAAATGTCGAAGGTCTGCAAGGCCAGCCCATTGGGCGAGCCCCAAGGGTTATCCAGCGGGCCGCGCATCACAAATTTAAAGACAATGTTGTCCTCATCGCTGCCCACCTGGAAGGAGAGGATGTCAAAGTTGCCGGCGTTGAACACTACATCTTGGGGATAGGTATAGGCGCCGGGCCCATGATCGTCGCCTTCGGGATCGGTGATTTCCAATACGACTTCGGTATTACCCAAGTCAGGTACTGCCAATAGGGCTGGGCCCAGGCTGGGGATCTGGTCTAGCTCAACCAGGGCGGCCTGACCGCCAACCTCAATCGCCTGCTCAATATAAGCGCGCAGCGTTAACTGGTCGCCGACATCTGCATTGCCGAGAAAGGTTAAGGGGATGGCTAACTCAACGCCATCTGCGCCCATAGCCACAGCCTCCAGGCCGTCGGCTGGTTGCCAGGCTCCGCCAGCTGCGGCTGTGAAAAGCTGCGCCGTGTTATCAGCCAGATCCACCGCGACCCTAACTTCGCCAGGAAAACCGAGGACAGCGCCGCCATTTGTGAAGCTGGTGGCGCCGGCGCCGCCGGGCGCGGCCAGGTACAGCTGCAGCGTGCTGTCTGCGGGGACGTCAGGCGTCATACTTACGGCAATATATAGGTTCGAAGCATCGAAGCCGTAGCTCAAGCTCTCGAAGATGATCTCGCCGCCGGCCATGACGCCACCCGCCGCTAAATAACGCCCAGCCCCAGCCCACTCCTCTTCGTTTATCGTGCCATCAATGACCGGCGTGAGTAAACCTTGCGAGGCAAAATCTGCGATTGCCGGCGCCTGCGGGATGATGGGCACGTCCAGGATGAGTGGGGCTTCCTCACCCAAGGCGGCATAAACGTTCTTCAATGTGGAACGGAATTGCTCATCGAAGGTCTCATCGTTTCCGGAATTCTGGTCTGATCCATACCACCAGAACCAATCGGAACCTTCGGCAATATACATTTGCTCCAAGGCCTCAGCTAGTTGAGATTCGCTAACCTGGTCCTGCTTGTCACCGGTGATAAAGGGCTGCAGCCAGGCGCGTGTTTGAGCCAATAATTCCCAGGCAGAGTTCTCTTCCTCTTCGCCGATCCAGGTCGAAAAATCGTGGTTAATCCAAGAGCCGGCCCATAAATCTTCGATAGCCGGTTGTTCAGGCGCCATGGCGAGGAATTCGGACGGAGTTACAGTTTTAATTAGCGGGTCAGCGCTTAACTGCGCATACAAGCTGTTGAGGAATTCTTTCCCGTCGTTCTGGTAATACTCCCAGGCATTCTCCCCATCCAGCAGCACGGTCACCAAATGCGGCCCCTCGGCCCCGGAATCGATGAGCTGCTGGCGAATATCGTGGATGCGGGCCACGAAATCGGTGGCCGCCAATTCGCCATCAATCCCCGAATAGGTAAAGCCCACTTTATCGGAGATGGCAATATCGCGGAACAGGATGGCCACCGGGCCACCGCGCTGGCCTTGCACATAATAGGGCCGATACAAGGTATCGGCTTCCAAGACCACATCTTCCGAATCGCGCTCGAAACTCTCGAGGCCCAGACTGGCGGCCAACACGCCTTCGTCAGATGCGATCCACTGGATGCCGGCCTGGCTGACCATGGTGACGATCTCCTGGGCAACCGAGCCCTCGGCCGGCCACATACCGCGCGGCGCGACGCCGAAATGATCTTCGTAGAATTGGACGCCCAACTCCACCTGGGCGGTGGCGTCCTGCCCGTAGATGAAAGGCTCGCCGGGCAGTTCCAGTTCTGGCAAGGCTTCGCGCGCCAATTGTGTGGTCACCAGCAGGGGCAGGATGGGATGGGCAAACGGCGTCATAGTAACTTCGATCTGCCCGGCTTCCTGCAAACGACGATGCACGGGAATCACTTCCTCGATCAAGCGCAGGTGCTCGCCGAAAACAATCGCCTTATCCGCCTCACTGAAGCCCTCGCCCTTGGTGACCAGGGCGGCCAGGGGGTTTTGTGCCAACCAATCCGGGTCCGTCCAGGCCAGGTTAAACAGCAGTTGAAGGTCGCGATAATCCTGCTCGCTGAAAGAATTCAGCGCGTCGGCGCTGCCATCGCGCAGCGCCAATAATTCCTGGTAGCGTGGGAAGCGGCCGATGATCTCGCGATTCGTGTCGAAGAAGCGATCCAGGATGAATTGCTTCTGCTCATCTTCGAGTTGGTCGGCAGGAACCTCAGCCAGGCTCCAATACAGATCTTTGGCGCCGGCAGCGAAGTCATCCAACTGGCGGATCAGGCTGGGGGTCAGGTTAAATGTGGCGTGGATCTCAGGATAGTCCTCAAGCATGGCCGCCATATCCACGTAATCTTTGGCGGCATGCACCCGCACCCATGGGCGCACATAGAAGTTGGTCTCGGGGTCTTTGTAATAAACCGGCTGGTGCTGGTGCCAGATGATTGCCACGTAGATCGGGTTTTCTGCGCCCTGGGCTGGTGCGGAGGGCGAAACAGCCGTTTGCGCTGGCGCACAAGCTCCCAGTAGAAAGCAAGCGACTAAAACGAAAGCTAGACATCTATTCATTGCAGCCAAGGCTTGGCCTTCTCACGTTGACGAATCAGGTTTTGATAAAAGGCGAACAATTCCTTATCTTGCTCAGCGCCCCACACCATCGGGGCGCGGCCGCCTACCAACTTATCGCGGGGATCGTCCGTGTCATGCTCGGTCATGCCCACCTCGGTGCCGTAATAGAGGATGGGCGGACCGGGAAGTTTGAACTGCAATTCGGCTGCCGCGCGCAACTTCTGCTTATCCTCACTAGCAATGAAAAGGAAGCGTTTCATATCATGGTTATCAAGAAAGGTCGGCAGCAGCAGGCCTGAGCTCTTGAAATAATCTAAGTGCCGGTCCAGAAAAGTGTCGAAAACTTCGCGGGTCATGATGCCGTACCCCAAGGTGCGGCGCAAGCTGTCGTTGAAGGCAAAGTCCAGCAGCCCGTCCACGCGCCCCGCGTAGCGCAAATAGTCGCTGGGTGGTTCGACCACTTCGCCAAAGCAGAAGCTCTCCGGGTTGGCTTGCTTGCAGGCCATCTGGAACTCGGTCCAGAATTCCGGGCCGGGTCCATTGGCGTGGTCCAGGCGGAAGCCGTCCACTCCGAACTCGGTCAGCCAGTAGCGGGCAATGTCTATCATCCACTGGCGGGCCGCTTCATTGGCCAAGTTGACCTGCGGCATGCTGCGTACACCAAAAAATGTGCGGTAGCCAATCTCGGATTTATCGAAGAGGAAATGCTGCCTGTACTGGCTATCCGGTTTGGTGGAAGCCTCCACAAAATACGGGTGCTCGAACGAGGTGTGATTGGCGATTAGGTCCAGCAAGATCTTGATGCCTCGCGTGTGGGCTTCCTTGATCAATCCGTGCATAGCCTCGGCTCCGCCTAACCGATCGGAGACGGCTTTGTAGTCTGTGACGTCGTAGCCATGGTAGCTGGTGCTCGGCCAGGTGGGGCTCAGCCAAATGGCTGTAGCGCCCAGGTCCTGGATGTAATCCAGGCGGTCGCGGATGCCCCATAGGGTGCCGCCGCAATAGTCAGTCAAGTTCTCAGTCTGAGTCCACTGGCGCCCTTCGCCGGGGTAGAAACGGTCTGAAAAGACATGATAAATAACTGACTCACGCGCCCACTGGGGGATCGAGAAACGGTTGACGTGGTAGGCGAAGGTCTTACCTACCGTGGGATCAGTAGGCAGGGCTGGCGGAATAGGGGTATTTGTAAAATGTGCGCGGGTGGCAATCTCCTGCGGGTATTTCGGGTCCGGCCAGTCCGCAAAAACGGTGGCCTTTCCATTCTTGAGGCCAGCAATGGAGTAGCGCACCAATGTGCCTTCGGGTTGTGCAGGAATCTCTCCCCGCCAGGTTTCTACATACCCCCAAATTAGCGTGTCCCACTCTACATGAATGCGTGCCAGTTTGGCGGTCTTTATTCTTGCTCCGGTACCGTTGGACGAGACCGGTTGACCTCCATCTAGCGTGTAATAGCAGACTACCTCGTCAAGGTTAGTATCAGGGCCTACTAGTGCGAAAATGGCCACTGGCTGATCCGGCTTCGGATTCAAGGGTTCAATGGCATAGTTGTGTTGGAGGCCAGTGCGGTAAGCGCGATGGTGGACGAGCTTTAGTTCATCGGAAATTAACGTGCCGAATATTATGTCTTGCATCACTTTTCCTTAGGAAAATGGGATGTGGCTAAGCTGAGGACTCAACCTTTGACCGCGCCGGCGGTGAGACCGCTCACGATGTAATCTTGCAGGATGGCGTAAATGATCACGGTGGGAATAGCGCCGATCAGCGCACCAGCGGCAAACACGCCCCAATTTTGGCCAAAGTTCTGATCGACAAACAGATACAAGCCCACCATCAAGGTGAACTGCTCGGTGCTGCGCAAGAGCACACGCGCCAAGATGAATTCGTTGAAAGTGCCTACGAATGCCAGCACGCCTACCACTGCCAAGACGGGCCGCACCAATGGAAAGATAAGCGACCAAAAAGTTTGCCAGTGGCTTGCGCCATCCACTGCGGCGGACTCATCGATGTCGCGTGGAATGGTATCGAAATAACCTTTCATCAGCCAGATGTTGATGCCCATTTGGGTGCCGAGATACACCATGATCAAGCCGCCGTGGCTGTCGAGGCCAAAGGTGGGGAAATACTCGCCGATCTGCCGCAAGAACAGGAACAGCGCCACCATGGTAAGCAAGTTGGGAAACACCTGGATCAGCAGGATGGTGAGCAGCAGCGAACGGCGGCCGCGGAAACGGAAACGCGAGAAGGCATAGGCGGTCAGCATGGTGATAAACACAGCCAGTACAGAAGTGATCGCCGCCACCTTCACTGAATTCCACATCCACAGGAAGAACGGATGCAGTGGGTCATTCAACAACTCATTGAAATTCGTCACGGAGGCATTAGGCGGGATGAAGGATTGATTAGCCATGTTGGAGGTCGGGTTGATCGATGCCGAGATGATCCAGACCACGGGAAAAAGTGCAAAAAACAGGACAAGAATGGTCACCACGACCTGCCCAATGCGACGGCTTCGGCGTTGTTCACGGGTCGATCTGCCGCCTGCCTGTCTGGACCGTACGGTTAGAGCCTGGATACGCCGGGCGAAAGTATTTTTCTTGGGAACCGCTTGTTCAGACATTTTCCGAAACCTCCTCCCATATGCCCATGAAGCGATATTGGAACACCGTGATCGAAGCCACAATCAGGAAGATCACAATGGTGATGGCATTGGCATACCCGTAATCTGCGCCGCGGCCGGATTCAAAGGCTAAGCGGAAGGTATAAGAGATCAGAATGTCGGTATAACCAGCCGGTGTGGCTGTGTCGGGTATTGGTGGCCGGCCTTCGTTATAAGCATAGATAACCGTGAAATTATTGAAGTTAAATGTAAAGGAAGCGATCAGCAGAGGCCCAACAGCTACCAATAACAATGGAAGCGTGATCCTCCAGAAGCTTTGCCAGCGAGTGGCCCCATCCACTTCAGCGGCCTCATAAATATCCGTCGGAATGGATTGCAGCGCCCCGCTGCAAATCAGCATCATATAAGGGAAACCCAACCACAGGTTCACCAGCAAAATGCCCACTTTGCTCCAAAGCGGGTCGGTAAACCACCCGGGAGACCACCCTAAATAGGTAACCATATTTGAGGCAATAACGCCGAAATGCTGGTTTAGCATGCCGCGCCAGATCAGGATTCCGATCACCCCCGGCATGGCGTATGGAATGATAAGCAAGGTGCGAATCAGCTTGCGGGCGCGGAAGGTGGGGTCGTTGAAGACCAGGGCAAGGAATAACCCTAAGGCAAACGTTGAAACCACTGAAACGACGGCAAAAATAATCGTCCAGATAAAGATCTGAATGAAGGGACCGCGTAAAGCTGGGCTGGTAAATAATCGTTCAAAGTTACCCAGCCCAATAGTTACTTGATAACCCGGATCCAGAGTAGCGCTATCTGCAGATTCAAAGTATCCAGTCTTATCATTGGCGGGGTAAACGATGCCCGTAAACTGGTCGGTTATCGCATCGCGTTCCTCATCATAGACATAGCGCTGCTGCAACTGGGCTGCCTCGCGGATAGACCTTATCTTTATGGTCAGGGGCGGTTCGCCGAATTCAAGCGGCGCCAGTTCACTGTCTAATATTGGCAAGATGTCTATCAACGCCAGACGGGTATAGCCCTCAATGCTTAGGGGGATGCCGCTTTCGTCCAACGGGCCGAGGCCGGGGGTATCAGGCGTTACTAGTAGTAAAGGTTCACCCGTCCGCCCAAAATAAGCGTTTCCTTCCGCATCGTTAAGCCAGAGCAGTATTTCCCCATCGGTAGAACGGAAGGCTGTCCAACTGTAAACCATTCCACCTTCCGGCAGAAAGGTATCCTGGCCGATGCGCCGAACGGCTTGCACTTTGCTGAGCAGATGGCCGTCACTATAGTTAGTAAAGGCCGTATATACGGTGAAAATGATCGGGTAAAGCACAAACAGCATGATGATGGCAACAGCGCCCGACATCCAGCGTAAGGGATAATAACGTTCCCAAAGATTTATGACATTGACGACTACGGTGGTGACGGTGATGAGAGCGGCCAAAGGCCAAAGGCCGTCATGGATAAAGGTGTAAATTAAAACTATGGAAAAAGAATCGATGATCCCCAGCGCTATGAGGCGCAGCGCGAGGCGCGGCAGCGAAGTGGAGAGGGAAGCCAGGGAAGGTTTTCCTTCCCTGACTTCAGAACTCTTACCCTTCATAGAGCAGAGATTCTAATCCTTTACGGATTCCTTATTGGATCGCGTCGCGCACCTGTTGGGCGGCGGTGGCAAAGGCTTCAGCCGCAGCTTGCTGTTGCGTGATTGTCAGCGTGATCGCGTTGGTCCAAGCTTCCCACACTGAAGCCATCTCAGGGATGGCTGGCATGGGCAACCCATCGGCGCCGGCCACAGCAAACGCAGCTAGGTCCGCATCGGACGTAGCATCGCGCACAGCCAGGTAGGCCGAGGGGCGCGGATCAGCATCGTACATCGCCTGCATGAACTCAGGCGTGGCGAACACTTCGCTCAGCACGGTCTGGGCCAGCAGTTGGTTCTCGCTGAAAGCACTGACCATGAAGCCCTGTACTCCCAGGAACGGACGGCCAGCTTGCACACCACCAGAGGGGAAGGCGTTGATGGTGAAGGCCACACCCGAGTCGCGGATCATGGACAGAGCCCACGGGCCGGTGCCGATACAAGCCACCTGGCCGCCGGTGAACAAAGCATGCATCACGTCATAGTCGACATCGGGCTGCAGATGGCCGGCTTCGGCCATAGCCTGCAGGAAAGCTCCGGCAGCCAAGGCGCCTTCGCTGTCCAAACCGACATCGGAAGCGTCGTAACCTGCGTCAGTTACACCAAACACGTAACCACCGAAGGAGTTCATCATCGGGAAGTAGTGATAGGGGTCATTGGTCTGGATGGTCCAGGCGGTGGTCGCGCCATCGGAGGCGGTTTCCAGTTCCTCGGCCAAGGCCATCACCTCGTCCCAGGTGGTCGGGGCGGGATCAACCAGGTCGGGGTTGCAGAAGAAGGCAATGTTTTCGGTGGCGTACGGCACACCGTAGAGTTGTCCTTCATATACAAACGCGTTCACAGCCGCAGGCAGGAATTCGCCAGCCTTGGCACCTAAGTCGAGCGGGGCTACCAAACCATTGGAAACCAACTGGCCGAGCCAGTCGTGAGCGCCGATGATGATATCGGGGCCCTCGCCGGCGGGTCCGGCAACAGCCAACTGATCACGGATATCACCAAAACCCATTTCCTGCACGACCAACGTGATGTTGAATTCGGCAGCAAATTGGTTGCCAAGCTCGGAAATGATCGGGGCACGCAGTTCATCAGCCCACACGAGGAGTTCTGTCGCGGGAGCCGCAGTGGGTTCTTCAGTAGCTGGGGCCTCCGTGGCTTCCTCAGGGGCCTCAGTCGTAGCTGCGGGAGCGCCGCAGGCAGCGAGCACCAGGCTCGACACCACTAGCAAACTCATCAACCATAGAGCAGTCTTTTTCATTTTTTACTTTCCTTTTGCCAATTAGGCTTAGTTTTTTGATCTTCTCTTCTTCTTCGTTTCCTGTTGTTAAGCGATCTGCCTCCTTTCGCTAGGCATTATTCAAATCAAGATATTTCGCCATACCGTGTTGGAGCTTTTCCAACAGGCTGACGAGCGTATGCCGCTCGTGAGCTGTCAAGAAGCCAAAACGAGCGTGCAGGGATTTGGCATGTTCTTTGTTTGCCTGGTCGCGCAATTTTTCCCCCTTGCGTGTGAGCGTTACTAGTTGGGCGCGCCCATCGCTTCCATCGTCGAGGCGTTTCACCAGACCTAGCCCTTCCAAAGCATCAATGTTGCGCGTGACTTGGCTCTTCGAACAGATCAGCCGTTCGCTAAGCCTGGTCAGCCGCAGGCCGTGAGTCGGATCGATCAAATTGAGCAGGCGATACTGGGTCGTAGTGAGCCCAAACTGGTTCAGCACCAGTCGATCGCCATAATCTAGCGTGACATACACCTCGTGGACGAGGCGATAGGGTTGTTGGCGTTCGCGAAGTTCAGGGTAGGGATTGGTCATGTACCGCTGGTCGTTACAAACTAGTTGCGCGTGCAACTAGTTTAGAATTCTAATCCAACCCCCTACTTTGTCAAGGACGCAGCTATTTCTCTAACAAAGTAACTGGCTGGACAAACCAGCCAGACATGTATCTTTAGCACAGGACGTTGATCTGTGGAAAATTTGTTCTAGGTTACGAAATCAACGTGCTCTGCTCCAAATTGATCATGCGGGCATAAAGAATTTGTTCGTTCACTTCCAAGCTATTGATCAGGCTGAGGCAGCGCACCACCCCATTGCCCACTAACTCGCCGTCAATCTCGCCATATTCCACTTCGAAGATCACGTTGTCCGCCCGGGCATCGTTAGAAACCGAGTCGGGGTCTTGCCAGGTTCCCAAGGCACTCAATTCCGTTGTGGCCTTCATGAAATCCAGAGCCTCGGCTTTGAAGCGCGGCAGCGTGAGCGTGAGCAATTCCTGCTGGATGCGATCCAAATCCGCGTTGGTGCTCGCATCGCCAAAGAGCAATGCGAACAGCATGTCTTTGGAGTGAACCAGCAGTTCGTTTCCTTTAGTAGTGCGGAAGGATTCCTCAATGAGGTCGGTGCCCTTTTCAGGAGTAGTAGCGGCCAAATAGCCCTGGCTGATCAGACTTTCACGATCAAGTTCGCCATATTTCTTGAGGAAGTCCCCGAGCTTAGCTCGATTTAAGCCTAATTGTTTCACCCTATCCAAACGCTCCGACCGATTCCTGGCGACGATCTCTTGCTTGATCTTTCGGTCCATGGCTTGCAAGCTGTGGGCGTCCAGGGTAAGCCGCACGATCTGCTCGACCAGCCATTCCTTGTCCTGGTCGGCCAGGTAAACGCGCAACTTTTCTTCGAATTGGGGCACCAGGTCACGGTTGATGCGGCGCACAATATGATCTATATTCAGCATGGGACTCCTTGAACACGGCCGTGAAGCCGTGCGTATACCCTTCTCGATCTTGTTTGAGCCGTGGAGTTGCGTTACTCGGCCCTTCGCTTCGCTCAGGATAAACTCTGCCGAGTAGCACACTCCCTTAGCAGCGGCGCTTTTTTGCCGCTGCGTATGCCCCCACGGAGAGTCGAACTCCGGTTTTGGCCTTGAGAGGGCCACGTCCTAGGCCACTAGACGATGAGGGCTTGCGACGCCAAAAAGCGGCGTCGCGTTGGCGTTCCTACCGGCCTTGCGGCCGGTCACGGAACTCCCGTGATGTTTTACGCGACGCCAAAAAGCGGCGTCGCGTTGGATTTTATCACGGCGAGTCTGAGCTAATCGCCATCAGCTATAATCGCTGCATTCGCCCCGAAACCTCGGAGGAGTCCCCAAAATATGTATGCTGCCGACAAGCTAAAAAACCTGCGCGAGCAGTGGGACAAGTGGGTGGAAACCACGCTGGAGCAATCCAGTGCTCGCCTGCCGGAGCGCCGCAAGCGTTTCGTCACCACTTCGTCTGAGCCCATTGAACGCATCTACACGCCGCTGGATGTGGCGGACTTAGATTACCAGCGCGATCTGGGCTTGCCGGGCGAATACCCGTATACCCGCGGCATCCACCCCACCCTGCATCGAAGCAAGCTGTGGACCATGCGCATGTTCGCCGGCTTCGGCTCTGCCGAAGAGACGAACAAGCGCTTCAAGTATCTGCTCGATCAGGGGCAGACCGGGCTTTCGGTGGCGTTCGACCTGGCCACGCTGATGGGCTACGACACTGACCAGCCGGAGGCCGAGGGCGAGTTCGGGGTGTGCGGTGTGGCGGTCTCGTCGCTGAAGGATATGGAAATCCTGTTCGACGGGATTCCGCTGGACAAGGTCTCCACCAGCATGACGATCAATTCGCCGGCCGCCATTATTTGGGCGATGTATATCGCCACGGCCGAAAAGCAAGGCGTGCGGCCCGATCAGTTACGCGGCACGCTGCAAAACGACATCCTTAAGGAATATATCGCCCAGAAGGAATTTATCTTCCCGCCTGAGCCTTCGATGCGGCTGGTGACCGACACTATCGAGCACGCCGCTCGCCACCTCCCCCAGTGGAACCCGATCAGCATTTCTGGTTACCACATCCGCGAGGCCGGCAGCACGGCGGTGCAGGAGCTGGCCTTCACGCTGGCCGATGGGCTCGAATATGTGCGCTGGGGGCTGGAGCGCGGCATGGACATCGACGAGTTCGCCCCGCGGCTGAGCTTCTTCTTCAACGCGCACAACGATTTCTTCGAAGAGATCGCCAAGTACCGCGCCGCCCGGCGCATTTGGGCGCGGGAGATGCGCGAAACTTTCGGCGCCAAGAACCCGCGCAGCTGGCTGCTGCGTTTCCACACGCAGACCGCCGGCGTTTCTCTCACCGCGCAGCAGCCGGAGAATAACGTGGTGCGCGTGGCGATCCAGGCGTTGGCGGCGGTGCTGGGCGGGACGAACTCGCTGCACACCAATAGCATGGACGAGGCGCTGGCATTGCCCTCCGAGCACGCCGTGACGGTGGCGCTGCGCACGCAGCAGATCATTGCCGAGGAGTCTGGCGTGGCGAATACGGTGGACCCGCTAGGCGGCTCCTTTTTCGTGGAGGCGATGACTAACCGCATGGAGCAGCAGGCGCTGGATTATTTCCGGCAGATCGAGGAGCTGGGCGGGGTGCTGCCAGCCATCGAGCGCGGCTTTTTCCAGAGCGAGATCGCCGAGGCGGCGTATGTGTACCAGCGGGAGATCGACGCGCAGGAGCGCTTGATCGTGGGGGTGAATGCTTACGCTGATAAGGCCGGCTACAAGGTGCCGATTTTGGAGATGGACCCGGAAGGCGAGCGGCGCCAGTTGGCCCGCCTGAAGAAGCTGCGCCAGGAACGCGACAACGCCGCCACGGGGCAGGCGCTGGACCGGCTGCGACTGGCCTGCCAGGGCAGCGAGAATACTATGCCGCACTTGTTGGACGCGGTGCGCGCCTATGCAACGCTGGGGGAGATTATGAATGTTATGAAGGAGGTGTTTGGGGTGTATGTGGAGAGGGTGGAGATATAGGGAGGAAGAGAAAGATAATTTACTTCTTGGATTAAGGCTGACTCTTTCAAACAAGGTAGCTCTTTTGGCAAACTTGCTCTCACTTTTGCCAAGGTCATACAAATCTTTCATGGGGGCGTCTGCCCCCATACCCCCGTTGGGGGGTTGACCATGCAACCCCCCAAACCCCCCAGGAATGACGTGCAGAGACATGGCACGCCGATGGGGTAAGCCGCGAGGGCGCGCTGCATGGGCACTCCTCGCAATGACGACAGGATTTTAGAGAATTTCGAATGAAGAATGAAAAGAACCAATCATCGGTATAATTCCCGCATGATTAAACAATTTGCCTTTCTCGCCATTACTCTCAGCCTGCTGCTGGCGGCCTGCGCGCCGCCACTGAGCCCGGGAGACATCCTGGCCACCGCTGAGATCCTGCAAGCACTGACGGCGCTGGCCGAGACCGGCGCGGCGCCCGCGGCGACTTTGGGGTCCTCCGCCGAACCTGCCACCGCGGAACCTCCCACGGCTGAGCCGCCGGCTCTCACGGAGACTCCGTCTGGGCCGGAGGTGGTGTTTATCGACATCTTCGGCGACGCGGAAGCTCAGTTGCAGACCAAGGTGGTCGCACCCTACATCATGTATTACCGAGACATGCCAGAGCATCCGCGCCTGGTGAGTATCATGCTGGAGGTGCAGGCGGATGTGGCCGGCTATCCATATAAGGCCGAGGCGATCTTCGAAGGCGGTATCACCAACGGCTGGTTGATCAGCGTGAGCGGCGGGAACGTGGATTGGTGGCTGCCGGAATGCATGGTGGCCTGCACGTTTAGCGACGCGTTCCGGGCGGCGTATCCGGAGATAGTAGCAGCTGTCGGCGGGTAGCGAATTCTTGCGTGGCGGTGGCTGGAGGATAATGTAGGGTGCAGCATGCTGCCGCCCTTGCGAGTACCTTTAGCCCCTGTTCTCCTTCCCCGCGGAAGATAAATGCGAAGTGGACTTTTTTCCGGGGAGGAGGTTTTGTCTTACAAAGAATAACAATATCGCAAAATCGAGTAGCCATATGATCCCATGCCCCCAGATGAATAGAAATTCGAACGGCTGGGGGTAATGCTGCATTCTGGCCGGCATTAGCATTACAAGGACATTTATCCCCACCAAACATTCCAATGAAAATCGGTATGGGAATGCTATGTTTTTTTGTTGGGACAATCGAACTATTGCCAGGATAGCAAATATTACGATCACATCATCATAAACTGCGTGATATGCAAAAAGCCTGGAGAAAAGCGCGACCACTCCAGCGACCATATAGATATCCCGTTTGCGATTAATGTAAACCCACCAACCCAGTAACGATAATAAAACAAATTGAGACGGCAATATCATTTGTTTTAACTGTATCGAGTAAAGCCAAGTTTGAATATTTGCGTAACCCCCTCCGACATCAGTAGCTCTGCCCATCCATTGAATCAGAACGTCGCTCAGGCCAGTCGTTTGAAACTGCAATGAAAATAAAGTAGCCGCTACGTAGGCAGCCCCAATCAAAATTCCAAACAACATCGAATCAGGAACAAAAAGTACGATCCAAAAAAAGGGAACCGCCAGACTAGGCTTGACCAGGGCGACAAAAAATAGGGGCACAACCAGTAATTGCTTAACTCTGCTTGCCTTTTCGTTGATGGACAAAGAAATGGCAAGCCAAAGCATCACGATCACCAGGAGGGTTATTTGGCCGTTGCCTATAACGACACCAGTTGCATTCATTGACAAGGGAATTAGTGCAAGGAAGATCTTTTCCCGCGTGGATTGACCTCTTCCAGTGCGGATAGCAAAGATTGCTAACCATATGAGCAGTCCTATGTTCAGCCCGGCCCAAATCCAACGGGTTACAGTTTCCGGGGCCAGGGTAAGGGGCCAGAAAATCAGATAGCTAGCTGGTGGATAAAGAGAGAAAGTATGTAACTGGAAAACAGGAAGGCCCGCAAACCAATCTTGAGCAAGCTTAATAAACACTTTAAGGTCAACCGCGCTCTGCTCATGAAAATTAAAGAGCAGTCTCACGAATTCATCGCTGAGTTTTAACAAGCCAAGAATCAGCATGATGAGGGTGAGCGAAACTAATATCCTCTCCCTATTTGCGGACCAAAAAGCCTCAGAAGCAGAGAGCTTTTTGAATACTGAAAACTTAGAAGATCTCATATCTAAGTTGGCATATTTCCAAAATCAATGGTCTCATTGTTTGGCCAGCTCCCATTGCAATTCTCTAGCACCCAACTCTACCGCAACAATGAGAGCACCGCCCCAACGCAATGTCTGGACGAACCTGGGCACTGAGCAATATGATTCGGCAGGATGGATGTTTTCTGTCAGTACGATTTATGCTCCCATCGCGTACGGAATTATAATGGCTGAGATGCATAAAGTATTTTCGTCAACCGATCCAGAGAAGGAGAATCGGGCAACAACCTTAATTGATAGCCCCCCGTTTTTTTATATCTCTACCCTTATCTTCCTTTTGGCCAAACTAGCACTGTTGGCTATACCCTTGGCACAGCGAGCGGCGCCCATCGAGCCGGACGACGCTTATGCTTATATTCAACGGGCTGCGCAAATCGAATACTGTACCTTTAGTGAGTGCCTAGCTCTCGAGGATATTCGGGCTCAGGTGGAGCTTCAGAATTCTGATCCCACGATCGTCTATCAAAGCGGTCATCTTCGGCACAGGACATTTCCCAATATCTACCCCCTATATTCTCTCTTGATCTTTAGCGGACACAAATTAAACCTCTCGTGGGAGGCTTCATACTCGACAATAAGCGCCTTGGGTATTCTGTTTTTGGGTGTTGCGATTTCGGCATTGCTAAAAGAATTATTTGGCTACGGAGTAGCGGGATTAAGTTTAATCCTTTTAGGTCCATACATTTTTCAAAGCGATATGCTCCATACGGGAAGCCCTCATGCTTGGGCCATGGCGGCTGGCATGTTTGCCTGGGCGCTAATCTTAAGAAGGGATAAATTTAGAAAGTATCTTGTCCCTGTCTTGCTTGCGGTTTCAATACTCTTTCACCCTGTTGGGACGTTATTTGCCGTTTTGTCATCAGTATTCGTTGTCTTTTTGGATTACAAAAACAAGGCCAACAGACATATTTTTCTTTGGGGAATGATCGTGGCAATTTCAGCAATAGCCATCCCGGCGATTGTCCCTGGGAACGGCGGCCTGGCTTCGGAGGTACTAGTTGGGGCTAGGCCAAATTCTTTTTTTGATTTTCAAATCCTCCTCGACAACATCGCGGTTGCAAGAGCAGCCTTATCCACTTGGGCAAATTCCTTTTGGAACCTATGGGTGGTTGCCTTGTTAAGCCTGGCCGGCTACGCCCTTCTCAAAAACGACCAGAGGAAGAGATTTGGAGTGCTGTGGGTTTTGCTTGGTAGTCTTCTTGGGGCGAGCGTTTTGGGATCGTTGGTTTCGCGCGGTTTCCCCCCCGACTTATTCGCAAGATTACTGGTGCCCTTTGGGGTATTAACCGTAGGGTTAATCGCCACAGTTATTTTGGATTTGTTTAAGCGGATCCCTTCTTTTTTTCGTTGCCCAGTTAACAAATGGGAAGCTGGGCGCTTTATTGTTACTGGCTTCCTGATATTTTTGGCAATGCTTAGTAATGTGAAACACGATTTGCGCCACTACCCATTGACCCTTCAAACTAGAATTGATCGGGGAAATATCCTGCTCGACCGGTCCCAGCCGGACTCCCTGAATTTGCTGGGTGGCAGTGAAGTCATTTATGGCGATGAGGTTATCCTTCACTATTATTTTCTAAATGGAGGATTTTCCCATGGCGCAGCATATTACCCAATTTTAGTTGGTGCTGAAAATAGGGTGCCTTGGTTTCCCTCCAACAGTGAATTTGTTTATATTGCAGGCCGGAATCCGATTTCCAGATCCGATTTCAGCGCCCAGGGTGGACTGAGGATCATGCAGGGAGATATTCTCTGCATTTCAAATGAAACTGGATTCCCAAATGAAATCCAACTCTTATTACAGACCGGAGATTCTCTAAGCACGCTAACCTCCACCCAAATCTCGATGGAAGGTGTTGTAATCGCCGAGGCAACTTATGAGCTACAGGCGGAGTTTTCTGGTTGGATAATAGTTAGCGAAATTAATCCCCGTTCTGAAAAAATTAACCTCAGCATCTCAGGCTCGGATAATCCAGTAACGCTCCTCGGCGTGCGCCTAGATCCTGGCTCATCCTTAAATTGGCCCTGGGATACAGGACTTTCTATTCAATTCACCAAGGAAGCCCGTGAAATAACTTTCAAGACCGATGAGCTCTTCCCGTTGCTAGGCGGTCATGTCGGGATCCTGTTCGATAAGGGAGATTATTTTCTTGCCAAGGTCCTCAGGTGAACAACCTGAAAGTAAGTATTATCGTTCCCGCACATAAGGTGGACCTGGCCTTTTCGAAATGTGTTGAGGCGCTTAGTGACCTTGCTCCCCCACCAGATGAGGTGCTTATCGTCCTCGACGGAATAGCGGAGGCAACAGCAAAACCCTTTATTGCCAAAACCTTCAAAATCCTAGATCTAGGCAAGAAAAGCGGGCCAGCCGCTGCTCGAAATGTGGGAGTTGCTAATGCAACAGGGGAGATCTTGATTTTCATCGATTCAGATGTTGCGGCGCCAAGCTTTTTGATAAAAGTTGTGAGGGATGAGTTCAACCAACACCCTGATGTTTCGGCGCTATTCGGCTCCTACGATGATCAACCAGGCCATCACAATTTCTTTTCCCAATACAAGAACCTAATGCATCATTTCATCCATCAGCATTCAATGGAGGAGGCGAGCACATTTTGGGGGGCTTGCGGCGCCATCAGGCGGGCTGTATTCGAGAGAATCGGAGGGTTCGATGAATCGCTTTTATGGCTAG
This sequence comes from uncultured Anaerolineaceae bacterium, assembly GCA_964572455.1. GTDB lineage: Bacteria > Chloroflexota > Anaerolineae > Anaerolineales > UBA11579 > JAMCZK01. The sequence goes on along the minus strand of CAZNFL010000019.1, from coordinate 3,170 downwards.
AAGACGTTGATCTTGGCCTTCGCCTGAAAGGCCAGGGCTTTAAGATCAAACTTGTAAAAAATCTCCAAGTAACACACTGGAAAAAATGGACCGCAGGTTCATTACTGAACTCTGATATTTTTCATCGAGCCCTGCCCTGGACAAAGCTAATTCTTAGATATGGTTCTCTCCAAAATGATCTCAATACAAATACGTCCGCACGCCTAAGTGCGCTTTTTATTTTTCTGGGTCTAATTCTCTTAATTATTTCCCCATTGTTCCCGGGCGGGATTCTTCTGGCAGCCCTTGTACCAGTGATCCTTTTGGTCATCAACTGGCCCTTCTACTCATTTCTGCTCGAAAGAAAAGGGGTTCTATTTACCGTTTTTGGAGTCCTTTGGCATTGGTTTTATTTTTTTTACAGCACCCTGGCGTTTACGGCTGGTATACTGCTCGCTACAATTTGGGGCGTGAAGCAATTTGAAGGGAATGACTAACCAGGATCGATGGCGGACGGAAAAAGACCAACAGTCCATGTAATCGGTGCAGGACCGGCTGGCCTGACCGCGGGTTTGGAGTTAACCCTTCACAATTACCCAATCACCTTATTTGAGAAATCAGGGAAGGTTGGTGGCATCGCTCGCACCGAGGAATATAAGGGTTCTCGCTTCGACATTGGGGGCCATCGGTTCTACACAAAGATCGGCGAAATCCAAAAACTGTGGGAGGACGCCTTAGGAGAAAAGTTTCTTAAGGTTCGGCGCTTGTCGCGTATTTACTACTTGGGGAAATTTTTTCGATACCCGATCAACCCCTGGCAGGTGTTTAGAACATTAGGTTTTGTCGAAAGCATCCGGATCTTATCAAGTTATTTATGGGCTAAAGCGTTCCCGTCTAAAGAGGAAGAAAATTTTGAGCAGTGGGTCAGCAACCGATTCGGCCGTCGTTTATATGAAATGTTTTTCAAGACATATACCGAGAAAGTTTGGGGGATACCCTGTAATCAAATTAGAGCGGAATGGGCAGCCCAGCGGATCATGGACCTATCCATCGGGTCATCTATTCGCAACGCCATCCTTGGGGATACAACGGTCAAGTCGTTGATCGACGAATTTTATTATCCAAGCAGGGGGCCAGGCATGATGTGGGAGGCGTTTTCGGAGCGTATCAGGCAAAACGGAGGTCTCGTGCAAAATAATGCCGACGTTACTTCGCTGCGCCATAACGGGAAGCGGGTTGTAGCCATTGGGGTGAACTATCGAGATGGTTTCCAGGAGTCCGCAGCCGAAAACGTAATATCAAGTATGCCGATAGATGAACTCATTCGTATGCTGGAGCCATCCCCGCCTCCCGACGTCCTGCAGGCGGCTAATCAGCTTAATTACCGCGCATTTATTTTGGTGGGACTAGTCATTGAAGGAAGTCTTTTCCCCGACAATTGGATATATATTCATAGTCCAGATTTCAAAGTGGGCAGAATTCAGAATTTTAAGAACTGGAGCACCGAGATGGTTTCGGATCAGACGCTGAGCAATATCGGCATGGAATATTTTTGCTCCGAAGGAGACGAACTCTGGACAACTCCAGATGACTCGCTTGTCGAATTAGCTACAGAAGAACTCGCAAGACTTGGTCTGCTTGCGGATCAAAAAGTTGTGGATTGTGTGGTTTTTCGGCAAAAGAAAGCTTATCCGATCTACGATCGGAATTATCGACAAAATCTCGATGTAATTCAAGGTTACCTTGCGAGGTTCGACAATCTCCAGACCATTGGACGCAATGGGATGTTTCGCTACAATAACCAGGATCATTCCATGCTTACGGGGTTACTAGCCGCAAGGAATATCCTGGGAGAATCCCATGACCTGTGGGACGTCAATACTGAGCGTTCTTATTACGAAGGTTTTGTTAAATGAGCTCATCTGCCTCTCTGCCTAAGACTGTAAATATTGGAATTATCGGCTGTGGGCGTGCCGCTCAGCAATTGCATTTGCCCGCTTTGCGCAAGCTGGCTCCAGCCCAGGTGATAATGGCCAGTGACGTTGATAAAGAAAAACTTGATACCATTCAAATGCTTGACCCGAACATAGCCATCTCAGAGGATTACAACGAGGTGATTGGTAATACCCATGTTGACATTGTCGCTGTTTTGACCCCGGCTTTTCTACACAAAGAAATTGCAATTAAGGCCCTAAATGCGGGCAAGCACGTTTTTATCGAAAAGCCCTTGGCGCTGACGTTAACTGATTGTGATGAATTAATTGAGACCGGAACCAATTCCATTGGCAGGGCAACGGTGGGTTTCAATCTGAGGTTCCACCGCCTGGTAGTGAAAGCTCAGTCAATGATCCTTGGGGGGGCAATTGGGACGATCGAATCTTTGAGAAGCGTATGGACCGGCAGCATGCGCCAAAAGGGGGAGATGCCCCCCTGGAGGGCTAAAAGGGAATTAGGGGGAAGCGCCCTATTTGAGGTGGGCGTGCATCATTTTGATTTGTGGAAATATCTTATGGGAGAACCCATTGAAGAGATCAGTGCCAGAGCCAAAATTGCAGGGGGGATTGAACGTTCGGTGGTTGTAAATGCAATGAGCAGCTCGGGGGTTCCGATTTCTGCATTCTTTTCCGATTGGACGGCGGATAGCAACGAACTTGAAGTTTTTGGCGATCGCGGCGTAATAACGATTTCGCTCTATAGGGTTGACGGACTTCGCCACCACTCGCTCTCAGATTTTTCCGGCGGAATGTCAACTCGCTTGAAGGACGCCAAACAACAGATTTCGGGATTGGCCGAATTCCCCAAAAGTATTTCTCTAGGCGGGGATTACAAATCCTCCTACTATCATGAATGGGAAAACTTTATTAGGAATATTCAAGACTTGCAAGATTCATCGCCTAGCCTGGTGGATGGGCGATACGCTACACAGGTGGCTTTGGCAGCAAGCCAATCCGCACTATCGAATCTCCCCGTCACGCTTGGGGAACCTCTAACCCAGTTAGTTTCCATAAATTAAAAAAATGATCTTTTCAGAAGGCAAAAGCTCAAAGCCAAAACTTAGCATTATTCTGTTGACGCCTGATAGCTATGAAACGATTCGAAAGGTTATCGGGTGTTATAGGGCTCAATCGGTTGTCAGCGAGGTGGAGCTGGTGATTGCGGCTCCAAAAGGATCCAACGTGATCCCACCGGAA
>CAZNFL010000018.1:0-50679 GCA_964572455.1 uncultured Anaerolineaceae bacterium | reverse complement strand
GGACGTACATGCGTTTGATCTCCCCATAGTCCTGCCCAAAGAATTCAATCCCGCCGCAGGCAGCCGGCAAGCCATCCACCCATAAGACAAAGAAATCCACATTCCTGGCAAGCAGCTTTTCGATGGTGTAGCCATGCCGGCTTTCCGGTGGAGAGAGTGGTTCTAGGTAGTTGGAGAGTTCTTCTATTAGAATTCGAGCGTCCGCATGATCGGGGCGCTCGGCGGTGATTTCGATCTGCATTGCCGGTTATTCGGCTACCGGTGCTTTCTCTGCTATGAAAGCTTCGATGCGCTTACGGGCCTCATCGTCCGGGAATTGCTGAGGAGGGGTCTTCATCAGATAGGCTGATGGGTCCACCAGCGCGCCGCTCATGCCGCGGTCCAGCGCCAGCTTGGCGCAGCGCACCGCGTCGATGACCACGCCCGCCGAGTTGGGCGAGTCCCAAACTTCCAGCTTGACTTCCATGCTTAATGGCGCATCACCGAAGCCGCGTCCCTCCATGCGGATGTGCGCCCATTTGCGGTCGGTGAGCCAGGGCACGTAATCACTGGGGCCGATATGGATATCGGCCGCATCCATTTCGTAGGGGAGCATGCTGGTCACTGCGCCTGTCTTGGAAACCTTCTTGGATTCCAACCGCTCGCGCTCCAGCATATTGTAAAAATCCATATTGCCGCCAAAGTTGAGTTGATAGGTGTGGTCCAGGTGCACGCCGCGTTCGACGAAGAGCCTTGTCAACTCGCGGTGGGTGATAGTGGCGCCTACCTGGCTCTTGATGTCGTCGCCGATGACCGGCAGGCTGCGCTCGGCAAAGCGGCGCGCCCAATAGTCCTGGCTGGCAATGAACACCGGGATGCAATTGACAAAGGCCACGCCGGCCTCTAATACCTGCTCCACATACCACTTGGTGGCCATCTCGGACCCGACCGGCAAGTAATTCACCACCACGTCCGTGTGGGTCTCCTTGAGGATGCGGACAATATCGGCGGTGGGGCCGGGGGCCTTTTCCACCACCTGGCGCAAGTATTTTCCCAAGCCGTCGTGGGTCATACCCCGCTGCACCGGCACGTTCAGGCGCGGCACCTCGGCAAACTTGATGGTGTTATTCGGGTAAGCCCAGATCGCCTCGCTAAGGTCTTTGCCGACTTTAGTAGAAACCACATCAAAGGCCGCTGAGAATTCAATATCGCGGATATGGTAGCCGCCAAGATCGACATGCATTAGCCCGGGCACCTGGTCAGCTTCGGAAGCATTCTTATAAAATTCAACGCCCTGGACCAGGGCATTGGCACAATTGCCGACCCCGATAATCGCGACGCGAACTTTGTGGTTGGTAGCTTTCATGTTGAGGGCCTCCGGGAGTTTGACGATTATACTTGGCGTGATCTTATAGAGTTAGGCGATGGCACGCAGCAGTCAAACGATCACGGTTGAGTTGGAGGATTTCCTGGCCACATTCGCGCCCGACGTGCGCAATTTGGCTCTGGCCTTGCGCGACCTGGTCTTTGAGGTCGAACAGACGGCCATCGAACAGATCGATGTTCCGGCTCATCTACTGGCTTATGGTTACGCCAAAACCTACACGCACCTGATGTGCGTGATCATTCTTTACAAAGAATACGTGAATCTAGGTTTTCCGCGCGGGGTCGATCTGCCCGATTCGGAAGGTCTGCTGGAAGGGACCGGGAAGCGGGCGCGGCATGTCAAGATCTATGACCTGAGCCAGGTGGATACCCCTGAAATTGCCGCCTTGGTGCAAGCCTCAGTGGAAATCACACCGCGCCCGGAAGCATGAAACGCCGGGCGCGGCCTGTTGATCGCAGACGTAAATTACGTGCGGGGATCAGGGAACTTTGATCACCACTGACATGAACCCAAACGGTGTGCCGGCTGCGTTAGCGATAGCCCACCAGCCGGTGTATTCACCTGCGGTGGAGGGGGCTACCAGCTGCACGGAGATATCGCCAGTGGCGCCCACTGCAATGGCGGCTGCAAGGGGCTGGCTGGTCGGCCCGCCCATCTGCTCTTCGCTGCTGTAGACCAGTAGGTAGGCCGTGGTCCAATCACAGGTGCCATCATTTTTTACTCGCCAGGTCTTGGTAAACGTGGTCCCAGCGGCAATTTCCTCGCCATCCGAAACGGTCACATCGTCCACAAAGGTCATCACATCGCAGCCGCTGGTGCCACCTGTGCCGGTCGTAGCCGTAACCAGCGGTGTGTTGGTGAAGGCTGGGGTGTTGGTGGGGGGAAGCGTATTCGTGGCGCTGGGGGTGAGCAGGGCGTTCTGGGTATATTGCGCTTGGATCGTATTGACGGCATTGAGCTCGGCCACCCTTACGGTGGCTTGCACGTCGGCTTCGGATAGGCCGCAGGCAGACAGGAACAATGCGGCAATAATTAGGACAAGGGGAAATAGTCTGGTCATCTAGGTGCCTCCTCTGTAGGGGAGATTCTACCCACCCAGCTTATCAGCTTCTCAGCTTGGCTGCTTATTAATGTGGCATTTAAATTGACGGAATTTAGAAAAGATCCGTTCGCTAGCGGCACTTTTGTTCTCTATAGCTTATACAGCTCCCCGTACTTCGTCTTGAGATACTTGATATAGGGCTCGATGCGCAGTGAACCACCGGTAACACGTTCGACGAGTTCGTCGGGGGTGAACTTGGAACCGTGCCGGTACAAGTTCTCTTTGAGCCAGGAGTGCAAAATGTCGAATTTGCCCTTTGTGATCTGGGCAGGCAGATCCGGGTGTTGTTCCAGTGCGGCTTCGTAAAACAAGGCGCTCATGATGTTGCCCAGTGTGTATCCCTGAAAGACCCCGCCGATCAGCCCGGCGTACCAGTGCACATCCTGCAGCACGCCATCCACGTTGCTGGGGGCGTGCATGCCCAGGTCGGCTTGATAGCGGGCATGCCAGGCCTCGGGGAGATCGTCGATCTCCAAATTGCCTTCCAGCATTTGCAATTCCAGTTCGAAGCGCAGCATGACGTGCAGGTTATAGGTCACTTCGTCGGCGTCCGTGCGGATGAGGGAGCGCGAAACTTTGTTGATCGCCCGGTAGAAGGCATCCAGGCTTACTTTGCTGAGTTGCTTGGGAAAGGCTGCCTGCAGCTTGGGATAATAATGCTGCCAGAAGCCGCGGCTGCGACCGATCAGGTTTTCCCAAGTGCGCGACTGGCTTTCGTGCACTCCGGAAGAGGTGCCGCCGGCCAGCGGAGTGCCTTCCAAAGCTGGGTCGATACCTTGCTCATACAGCGCGTGCCCGGCTTCGTGCAGCGTGCTGAACAGCGCATCGGAAACGTCATGCTCTTTGACGCGCGTGGTGATGCGCACATCATTTAGCGCCAAACTGGTCATAAAGGGGTGGGGGCTTTTATCCTGGCGCCCGCGAGTGAAATCAAAACCAAAATCCCTGGCAACCGTTTCCCCGAACGTCAACTGTTCATCCTCCGGATAACCAGCGCGTAATGGGCTGTCATCCGCCAGCGCTTGTTCCGTGATGGCCTTGACAATCGGCACCAGCTGTATGCGCAGCTCACTGAAAACTTTGCGGATGTCGGAAGCCTTCATGCCCGGGTCCGGCCCCTCGATCAGCGGGTCGGCAATATGTTGGTAACCTGGAAAAAAGTTGGCATATTCTCGGCTCAGGTCCAAAGTTTTTTTCAGCAGGTCAGCCACGCCCTTGAAATCGTTTGCCGGCCGCGCCTGGGTCCAGGCCTGGTAGCTTTCCGCTGAATGTGCGCTGAATTTCGCCACCCAGGCGGCCGGCACTTTGACTTGCTTGTCATAATCGCGGCGAGTCTTGCGCAATAAGGCCGCGTCGTCCGAATCGTAGGGCTGGCTTTCGCCATACTTTTGCAGTTCGTCGAGCAGCTTGCCGATGGCCGGGTCGGTGAATTTTTGTTGCGCCAGAGTGGCCAGCACGGCCAGCTGCCGGCCGCGAGCGGCCGCTCCGCCCGGCGGCATGTAGGTGGCCTGGTCCCAGGCAAGCACGGCTGTGGCCGAGTTAAGGTCATAGATTTCTTGCAGCCTGTCTCTGAGTTCGGCGATTTTACGTTCCATATTTATGTCCAGTATTACTTGCCTTTCGATTTAGCTTCGAACAGGTCCGCAAGGGCCTTAATTTGCTCGCGGGACAAGCGGCTTTTTTCGTCCGCTTTCAGCAGGATATTTTTGAGTTTCTTAACCGAAGCCGTTGGGATGGGCGCATTGCCTGCCTGGACTTCTGCCTGCTCGTCCACGAACACCAGCGCGGCCTGTACCCGCAAATTGCCACCCTTCCAGCGCTTTTCCAAAAATCGATCCAAGGCCTCCGCTTCCCAGGAAGCCTCCATGACGGGTTTGCCGATCGCTTCGCGGCTGAAGACCGACAGCCAGCCGCCGCCCTTCGCCCGCCAACGCTTTTTGTTTGGGTCGTAGGTGATTTGCCCGCGGGTGTGGCGCGGCAGCAGGATCCAGACGCCGGTAGGCCCCAGCAGCAGGTGGGGCACCGGCGTGTGGTAGTGATAAAGGGTGTAGCTATCGTCCAGTGATTTCAGCGCCTGATTCAAAGCCAGATCGGGGCGTTTATTCCAGCGGTTGAAATAGGTGCCTCCCTGCACGAAAAGGATGCCGAGCAGTAGCAAGAGCAGGTAGAGGCCGAATTGCTCTTCCGTGCTAAACAAAATATAGATGGAAGCAACCAGGAAGAACATCCCGCCGATGTTGGCGGCAAAGGCCAAACGGGTGTTGCGTTTGTATAGCGCTTCGTTGGTGAGGATGCGCATGCTAACCGGTGGCTTCCGGGACCAGTTGGCTGAGGCCTTTTTCGATTGCGGATCGCAGCGAATCCAGCAGCCCAACCTCCACCGAGCGCCGCGCTAGTTTGAGCGCGTTAAGCATCGCCGTGGCATCCGAGCGGCCGTGGGCCACGAATACAAGGCCGTTGACGCCCAACAAGGTGGCCGCGCCGACTTCGCGCGGGTCCAGATCCTTGCGCAGGTTCTTGAAAGCCGGCCGCGCCAGTAAGGCGCCGAGCTTCGTGCGCCAGCTGGCGGTCAGCTCTTCGCGTAGGCGATCGACGATCAATTTGGCCACCGCCTCGGCGCCTTTCATCAGCACGTTGCCGGTGAACCCATCCATAACTACTACGTCGACCTCGCCGCCAAACAGTTCTTTTCCCTCGATGTTGCCCCTGAAATTCAAGCCGCTGGCCGCCAGCAGGGGGTGGGCGGCCCTTACCAGGTCGCTGCCCTTGCCGGTCTCCTCCCCGTTGGAGATGAGGCCCACGCGTGGGTTGCTGACCCCCAGCACTTTCTCGGCATAGGCTGAACCCATCAGCCCAAATTGCAGCAGGTATTCCGGTTTGGATTCTGCGTTGGCGCCGATATCTATCGCCACGGTGTGGCCGCCTTTGACCGGGAAGAGTACGGTGAGCCCCGGCCGCAGCACCCCGTTGAGCCGGCCTAGCCGGCTGAGTGCGGTGGCCATGGCGCCCCCCGTATTGCCGGCGGTAACGAAGGCATCCGCCTTACCCTCCTTCACCAGGTCCAAACCGATGCCCATTGAAGATTGGGCGCGGCGCAGGGCGGACAGCGAAATGTGGTCGCCCATCTCGAACACGTCCGGGGCATGCGCGACCTCGATGCCTTCGGCGCGGCTGCCCAGCATCTCGCGCAGCCTGGGTTGGTCGCCGACGAGGAAGAGCCCGGCGCCGAATTGGCGCGTGTACTCCACAGCAGCCTCAACTTCAGGCTCGGGATGAACGTCGCTGCCCATGGCGTCTAGCGCGATGCGCATTTAATACTCCTTGAAAAAGTGGGACTTCGATCCAACAAAACCTATCGGGTATTGGAAACAAATCCTAAGACCGAGGGAAAAAGAAAATATAAGATGCCCACGACCACTGTGACGATCAGGATCCAGATTAAGGCCCTGATCAATGCCGATTGCTGTCGATACCAATCACCAAACAGCGCGTCGGTGATACCCGCAATGATTTCAGCCGCTACGTCCAGCATTTTTTCTCCCGAGAGGGGCAAACTTGACTAGCGAATCTGGGGCATTATAATACTGCCGTCCGCGCTCGTGCTGGAACTGGTAGACAGGCATGGTTGAGGGCCATGTGCCGCAAGGCGTGTGGGTTCGATTCCCACCGAGCGCACACCAGACCTGCGAATGTATCATTCGCAGGTCTTTGTTTAAATTGAACCCCGTCAGCCTGTATACTTAGTCCAATGGCAAAATTGGTCTCGGTTTCAGAGATGGTCGCGGTTGAAAAAGCCGCGGATGCCGCCGGCCTCAGCTATGCGCAGATGATGGAGAAAGCCGGACGCTCATTAGCCACCGCCATTCTTGCGCATAGCCACAAGCCTGAGAGTGTGGGGGGGTTGGTGGGTCCGGGAAATAACGGTGGCGATACACTGGTCGCTCTGCGCATATTGGCCAAAGAGAAATGGAAAGCCACAGCTGTCGTCGTAGGTAAGCGCACAAAGAAAGATAAGCTCCTGGCGCAAGCCGAAAAAGCGGGTGTTAGCGTTGTGTCTGCGAAATCCGTGAAAAAGGTACTTGCGAAATCTTCTGTGGTGTTGGATGGCTTGCTCGGCACAGGCATCCGGCTGCCTGTGCGCGAACCGTATGCGGCAATCTTAGCCCAGGTCAAGGATCTTCTTGCCCAGCGCACCGGGCCCGCTTGGGTGGTTGCCGTGGATTGCCCCTCCGGGATGTACTGCGAAAGCGGGGAGCTGGCTCCCGAGACGTTGAAAGCTGATCTGACGGTAACCATGGCGGCGGTTAAGCGCGGCATGCTTACCCTGCCAGCGTTTGAATATTTGGGAACACTGCAAGTGGGCGATATTGGCTTGCCGGAAAATTTAGCGGAGTGGGCTGCAGTCCAGCGGTTGGTGATCGACGAAGGTCTGGCCAGAGCGGCCCTGCCGGACCGTCCGCTGGATGCGCATAAGGGCACCTTTGGTACCGCCCTGATCGTGGCGGGCTCGCAGCGCTTCCCCGGCGCGGCGCTGCTGGCCGGCGAAGCTGCCTATCGTTCGGGCGCAGGCTTGGTGACCATCGCCGCGCCCGAAAGCATGCAACCTGGGCTGGCAGGCCACTTGCGCGAAGCGACCTGGCTGCCTTTGCTCGAGGAGGGCGGCTGGATCGCCGAAAGCGCGGCTGCCCAGGTGTCTGAAAATTTGGAAAGGATTACAGCGATGCTGCTAGGCCCCGGTTTTGGCCAATCCGCCACTACCGGACTTTTTCTAGATAAACTCCTAGCGACTAAGCTGCCGCCGTTGGTGGTGGATGCGGATGGCTTGAAATTATTGGCAAAATTGCCCGACTGGCAAAAGCGCCTGCCTGCAGAGACTGTGCTTACCCCGCATCCGGGTGAGATGGCGATCTTGACCGGGCTTTCAATGGAGAAAATTCAAGCTGGCCGGATTGAGATCGCCGAGCTATATGCTAAAAATTGGAACCATATTGTGGTGTTGAAGGGGGCTTTTACGATCGTTGCCTCTCCCGACGGCCGCAGCGCGGTGTTGCCCTTGGCTACTCCCGCCTTGGCCCGCGCCGGCACCGGGGATGTGCTAGCGGGGCTTATAACCGGTTTACGCGCTCAGGGGGCAGCTGCCTTTGAGGCAGCCTGCGCTGCTGTTTGGCTGCATGGGCAGGCTGGGCTGCGGGCCGCCGAACGGCTGGGCGGAACCGCCGGGGTTTTGGCAGGCGATCTGATCTCAGAATTGCCCGCGTTGATCGGGCGCTAAAAAAAAGGACTGGCGAGCCAGTCCTTTTTTGTTGGCTTTACTTCTTGTTTCCGCTATCGCTGGAGCGGCCGCCTTTAGGGGTCTTAGCAGCTTCTATTGCTGCTTCGCCCCGCAAGCGCAAGTCCTCTACGGCAGCTTCGCCACGCGTGCGCAGTTGATCAGCGCGGCCGCGTAGTTCCGTAGCCTGTTCGCGAGCCATCTTGGTCAATTCATCGGCGCGGGTGCGGGCTTCGGCCGCCGCTTTTTCAAGGACTTCCTCGCCCTTGTCGTACAGCTCGATGCCGCGTTCGCGGATCAGCTTGCGGGTTTCCTCACCGGATTGAGGGGCCATCAGCAAGGCAACTGCCGCGCCGATGATGCCTCCCATCAAAAACCCCGAAAAGTAAGAGCCAAAATCACCACCAGATCTATCAGACATTTCCTACCTCCATTTTCATTAGTTAGATACAGTTATATCCTATTTGCGGACCCAAAACTTAAGCAGGTCCAACCCACGTCGAAAGCCGGCAACGCCGGCACTAAGCTTAACGATGGGAGCCACCAATTTATCACTTAGGAAGCGGCTGGTGCCGCGCAACGTGTTGGCTGCTTCGCTGGCCGATTCCAGGATGGGGCGCACTTCGTTGTTCAGCAGGTTGATCAGCCGCGCCAATTGCACCAGGAGCAGGATCATCGCCAGGCCGATGACCATGAACTCAAAAGCTACCAGGATAATGAATATATCCCGCAGACCCTCGGTAGGGGCGCCGGGCTGCAGCAGATAGATGATGGCTGCCACAAAGCCCACCAGGAGCAGCAAGCCCAGGAGGACCAGTCCAATGGCCAGGCCTCGGGAGGTTTTTTTGCTTGGCTTGCCAAAGCCTTGGGCTTGGGTTGCGCGGTCGATCGGTTGGTATTTCGTCATCGTAAGTTAGCCTTTCGAAACATTATACCTAAGCCCTTAGAATTCTTGTGTTTAGGTGTCATTCTGAGACGAGCTCGGCGAGCTAAACCCCACCTGTCATTTCGAGCGGCGTACCGAGGTCGTTGCCCGAAGGAGGATCGATAAAGCGAGAAATCCTTATAACCTAATCTTCCGAATAATCATCTCTGCAAAAGCATGTTTCTTATTCCCCTAGCCAAGCCTCAATGCTATCTTGCATCTGCTGCAACGTTTGGCTGTTGCCAGCAACTTCACGCTTTTGGCCGGGCTCAGCTTCAATTACCGTGCAAGCCGCATCCAGACAATAGCGATATTCAAGCGGCTCGGCAAAATTGGTGGGGCTGTACAGCTTGTAGGCCCAGTGCCCTGCTCCCAACGGCCACATGGGTAGCGGAGTGCTCCACTCGCCGAAATTGAATTGAATATAGGCCAGCAAAGCATCCCCGGGCGCAGTAAGCTCGAACCAGATCGGGGCGCTGGTGCCGGCCGTCCAGGCGGCGATCTGGTCCTCGATCTCGATATTTTCTGAGCCGGGAGGGATTACCAATTGCCGCAAGACGAAATCGCCTTCACTTCGGTGCTCTGTGTTCCAAAACCCATCCCCTAGGGTGTATTTGTAACGAATATCCACTCCGGTCGGTAGGTCCAGGGTCATTGAGTATCTTCCATCCGGCTGCAGCGCCAGCACAGGGCGTCCGGCGAATGCATCGAGATTCCCTGCCAGGAAGACGGGCGTACTGGACGTATGCTCTTCTGGCGGAATCATGAGAAAGGTAACCCTGGCGGTTTGGGCGCGGGTTAATTGGATGTGGGCCGGGGTCTCGCTGGCAGCCGCCACCAAGGCGCCCTGTTGGAACGGCAGGTAATCGCCCGCAGGTGAATAAACCAGGATATTGTGCAGGCCCTGAGGCAGGCCCGCGATCAAGAAGCGGCCTTCATCATCTGTGTGGGTTTGCAGCCCGGCCGCAACTACCACGGCATTTGCAATTGGCAGGTTGCTGCCCGCCTCGGTGACCGTACCACTAACCTGTCCAGTGGCCTGCTCGCTTGGCAGATCCGCCCAGGCGGCCACCATGTCATAGGCCACGTGGCCGGGTCCGTCCACTAAATAAGCTCGATAGCTGATCGCCTGGCCGTTGGAGCTGACTTCGTCCACAGGGCCAGAGGCGCTTTGGCGCGTGTAACGGTATTTCAGCAGAGTTCCGGGCGGAACCGACAGCGTGATCGACACGCTGAGATCCCCGCTGGCGGTCGGATCCAGAAATTGCTTATTGATTTCAAAGCCGGTGACTTCGTCCAGCAAGGTGAATTGGACAACCTGTCCAGGTACCTCTCCTGGTGGGCTCGATTCTGGCAATAAGGCATTGAAGATTACCTCGACGTTGGCGGGCAGCTCAAATGATGTTAATTCAGGTTGCTCGGCGCCAGCACAAGACGCTAAAAAGAAGGCTAGCAACGGAAGGCAGATTAGTTTATTCACGCGCTCACTCGCTTTGTGCGCTGGCGTTGGCCGAGCGCGGCAGTTGCCACGCTGAGGAAATAGAGAAAGGTGAGCGGCACCCAAACTAACAGCATATTGATCGGGTCAACCGTAGGCGTGATGGCGGCCGCCAATATCGCCAACAGCACAACGGCGATCCGCCAATTCTGCCCCAGCCAGCGGGCCGGCAGCAAGCCCATCGCCGCCAGGACGTACGAGAGTAGCGGGAATTCAAACGAGAGACCGACCCAGAACATAAGCCCGGTGGCGAAGCCGACGTAAGATGATGGGCGCACAATGGTGGGGATCTCCATGAAGTTGAGCAGGAAGTTTACCGCAGGCGGGAGCAGGTAATAGTATGTAAAGAGCATGCCGGCCAAAAAGAAAACAAATACCAGCGGGATGGCTACCAGGCCGATAACCCTGGCGCGCCGCGATAGCCCCGGCGCCACGAAGAGCAGCAGCTCGAGCGCAATATAGGGCAGGGTGATGGCGAAGCTAGCCAGCAGCGTGACGCGCATCACCACGCCGATGGGTTCCGTGACGTCCACGGCCTGCAAGGCCTGCAGGCCGCCGATAGGCGCCGCCAGCCAGTCCAGCAGCGTTCCCGAGAATTCGAACATTACCACGGCCACCAGGATCAGCGCCAGCGTGGCGCGTAGCAAGTGGCCGCGCAAGGCGGCCAGATGCTGCAATACCTCGCTGGGATGCGAGATGGCTTTTTGCACAGTTTCCCCCAGCGGCGTGTCTTCTGGCTCGTCGGCGAAGAAGCGCATGGGCGCACTAAAGAGCCTGCGCAGCAAGCCGCCCACAAAGCGGAATGGCGCGGTTAGCACGCGCCAGACCTTGGCCAGCACAGCGCGCATTATTCCCCCTCGGTACTTGGAACGGTTTTGGGTTTTTCTTCTGGTTTGGTTTTTTGGGAACGCGGCTCAGGTTTGCGCGTCCAGGCAGTTAGTTGGCGGTCCAGGTCCTCCAGGGCAACCTTTTGTTCCTTAAGTTCCTCGTTCAGCTCGCGTTGGGTTTCTTTGAGCTCTTCGATGCCCGCTTCGCGCGCCAGCGTTTCGGGCAGCTCGCGCAGCTGGCGCCCGGCGTTTTGCACCGCGCGCCAGGTGTCCGATTGGCGCAGGTTACGCAGGGCGCGCCCAATCGTCCCGCCGATCTTCACCAGGTCTTGCGGCCCCATCACCAGGAAGATAATGAGCAGGATAGCAACCAGTTCGGTGAGGCCGATGCCGAGAAAATCCATGGCTTATTTTTCTTTGCCGGTTTGGAGATGTGGCGCCAGCGCCCGGCCGATCTCCTGGCGGCGATCCGCCAGGCTGCCCAGCACGCCGTTCACGAACCGCGAGGAGCTGTCCGATCCGTAACGCTTGGCGAGCTCGACCGCCTCGTTGATGGCGACCTTTACCGGCGTTTCTCCGTTCACGGCGAATTCCCACACCGCCATGCGGATCAGATTGCGGTCGATGACCGATACCTGTTCAATGGGCCATTCCGGGGCGTGCTCGGCGATGTAGGCATCCAGCAGCTTGCGCAGAGGATGCACGCCGCGCACGATGCGGCAAGCAAAATCGGCCAGGTCTGCATCCAGCTCGCGCTCTTTCATGCGCAATTCGAGGACGGACTCCATAGGGTGCTCGGTGAGGTCTATTTCGTAGAGCGCCTGGAGTGCCAGGCTGCGCGCCCGGGTGCGCGGTTTCATGCTAGCTGGCCGCAGGATAGAAAATATCGTCGATATGGATGTTGATGCGACCGGCCACCATGCCCAGCATTTCGGAGATGGCGCGGGCCACCGAAGTTTGCACCTCGTAGCTTACACTACGCAAGTTGACGTCTTTATCCAGTACGAGATAAAGGTCGAGGTCAACCACGCCGTCCGAGATCTGCAGCTGGATCCCGCCATCTGTGCCGCGGCCGTGGCGCCGCGGGCTGGTGTCGTGCACACCAGGCACCTGCAGGGCGGTGAGCCGGGCGATAGAATGCAAAACCTCGGGGGAAACGGTGGTGGTATCTGGGTTCCGCATAGTCATTTGTCAAGGTTCAGAGTTCAATTTCCTAATAGTTATTATCATCCGGGAAGGAAGCAGTAATAGCTTTTTATATGGCAAGGCATTCGTTTAGAACATGGCCATACCGCCATCGACGGCAAGTACTTGCCCGGTAATGTAGGCAGCCTCATCCGAGGCCAGGAAGGCTACGGCGTAGGCGATCTCTTCGGGTGTGCCTTTGCGGCCCAGGGGGATCATCTTGATAAAGGCATCCCGCATCTCTTCGGGCACCCCGGCCCAAATCTCGGTGTCCACGTAGCCGGCGGCAACGGCGTTCACGGTGATGTTGCGGGGAGCAACTTCACGGGCCAGCGCCTTGGTGAAGCCGATCTGCCCGGCTTTGGAGGCTGAATAGTTGGTTTGGCCGGCATTGCCGATCTGGCCCGAGATCGAGGTGATGTTGATGATTCGTCCCCTGCGGGCTTTCATCATATGCCGCACGGCGGCTTTTGAGCAATTGAAGGTGCCTTTGAGGTTGGTGTCTATGACCGCGTCCCACGATTCTTCGGACATCATCATGATTAACATATCGCGGGTGATGCCCGCATTATTGACCAGAATGTCCAAGCCCCCAAACTTTTCGATGGCGGCCTTGATCAGCGCCTGGCTGTCGTCCACTTTGGCGACGTCGCCGAGCAGGGCCGCCGCTTTGCCGCCTGCTTTCACGATCTTCATGACCACTTCCTGAGCGGCAACGCCGTTGGTGTTGTAGTTCACGATCACGCTGGCGCCGCGGTGGGCCAACTCCAGCGCTATGGCGCGGCCAATGCCGCGCGAGCCGCCGGTAACGATGGCGACTTTGTTGGCGAGTGGGGTCAGATTATGGGTCATAGTAAAGTTCTCGACGGATTATACCAACGGGGAACGTCCTACGTCCTAAGTCCGACGTCGAAAAGAAGTTTTGTCATCCGACGGAGTAGCGTTCGCCGGAGGCGAACAAAACGACGAGGAATTCCTACAAAGATTATTTTCCAGTCCACTAGGCTGGTATATAGGCATATCAGGAATTCCTCCTCGGGCAGCGCCGCTAAAGGCGGCGCTAACCGCCCTCGTTCGGAATGACAAGGTGATTAGGCTTTTACCTTCTCGAAATCCGCCGGCTCGCCCAGGGCGATGCCCTGCGCCTCGGCATCAATGCGCTTGAGCAGCCCGGTTAGCACGCTGCCGGTGCCTAGTTCAATAAAGGTGGTGACGCCTGCCTGGCGCATGGTGCGGATTGAATCCGTCCAGCGCACGCGGGTGGTCAGCTGCCCCTGCAGGTCGGCGCCCAGGTCCACTTCGTCTGTGATCGGCGTGGCGTCTACATTACCCACCAGCGGGATCTCGGCGTCTTTGATCGGCGCCATCACGACGGCATGATAGAACTCTTCCTGGGCGCTGGCCATCAACGGCGAATGCGCCGCGATGCTCACCGCCAGCGGCAGGGCGCGCTTGGCGCCCGCGGCTTTGGCTCCTTCAATTGCCCGCTCCACAGCGAGCTTGTTGCCGGAGATTACCACCTGGCCCGGACAATTATCGTTGGCCACCTGCACTACCTCTGTGGGAGTACTGGCTTGGGCGCACACCGCGTCCAGGGTGGGGATATCCAGCCCCAGGATGGCGGCCATGCCGCCCGGGTTCTGCTGGCCGGCTTGCTTCATCAGCTCGCCGCGGCGGCGCACCAGCTTGAGCGCCGAGGCGTAGTCCAGCGCGCCGGCGGCCACCAGGGCGCTCAGTTCACCCATGCTGTGGCCGGCTACATAAGCCGGCCTGAAATTCGGATGCAGCTTTTGGAAGACGCGCAGCGCCGCCACTGAATGCACCATCAGGGCCGGCTGCGTGTTGATCGTATCGTTGAGTTCAGCTTCCGGACCATCCCAACACAGCTTGGAGATCGGGAATCCCAGGATCTCGTCAGCCTCGGCGAAGATGGCGCCGGCTTCAGGGTGGGCGGCGGCCAGCTCTTTGCCCATGCCCACTTTTTGCGAACCTTGGCCTGGGAAGAGGAAAGCGGTCTTAGTCGGATCGGGAAGAGGCATAGGGTCATTTTAAACCAAAAACGAGCCGGAGAGGCTCGTTTAAAGTTTAATGTTGAATGTTTAAGGTACTTACCTTCAATTTTATACTCGGGACCTTAAAACCGCCTTATTCCTTTTCCATATGCACCACTTCACGGCCCTTGTAGAAGCCGCAGTTGGGGCAAACGGTGTGGGGCAGGCGCATCTGGCCGCAGTTGGAGCAGGCGATCGTGTTGCGCGCGGTGAGCGCGTCGTGCGCCCGGCGGCGGTCTCGGCGGCCCTTGGAATGCTTGCGTTTCGGGAGTGGCGTCATGCTGTGCTTACCTTTCGGCGATTAGTTCCAAGAAAATGCCTGCTCGGTGGGCAGGCGGATGGATTATACTTGATGCTGGGGATAGGGTCAAGGAACGAACAAAAAGGCGGAGCCTCCCCGAGCCAGACCCTTGCGAAGCAAGGGGAGGGCGTGGGGGTCTTACCCGATAGGAGTGAACGAATGCCCAGCTATAAAGATTCGATAGAAACCCTTCGCCTGGCAGTGGAAGGAACCCAGCATTCTACGGCCAGATACAAGGAAAAGGCCTTTGTGCGCGAACTGGTTGAAGGCGCCGTGGCCTGGGAGGGCGACGTTTTTTCCTTTGACCTTGCGTATGACAGCAGGCACAGCGGCGCCACCAAGGAGCAGATAGCAGACTGGCGGCTGCTTGGCCCCACGGCCAAAGGTGTGGAGGCCGCCGAGCGCCGCGGCCAGAAGCTGAGGAAGCAGATGGAAAGCCACTCGCTGAAACCGGAGATCCAGCGCAGGGCCAAGTTGGCTTATGCCTGGTCGTCTCCCATCAAAGGCAGCGAAAAGCGCAAGGTCAACGTGGTGCTGCACGAAGGGCAAGTCAAGTCACCTGTAGATGCGGTGAAAGCTACTATTGGGAAGGATCACCAAGAACGTAAAAAGTGAGATATTGGGTTTACGAAAATTAGCGGGCCTAGAAGAGACCCGCAAAGCGTTGCCTCAAATGCAGCCTATCGAAAACATAGGCCATAGTATAAAATGCTCTATACTGTGGGCGGTCGGTTTGTTTAGTCCTATTCACAAGGTTGAGCATCACTGCTAAGACGGAGGGTCATTTGATAACTGATACCAAATCCGCAGATCAAAACCTAATTTCTGTCATAAAACAGAGGGCGATCGAAAAAAGTTCAGACTGGATTTATTTAAATCGACTTTGGCATGATCCGGTTACTAGATCCCAATTCTATTCTTCTCTTCAAGAATTTTCTAGTAAGTTTCTGAACTTAGACAAGAATTCTGTTTTACTTTGCCCTGAAGGCATATATTCATCATTCGGAATAATCCCTTTTGCGGCGCTACTTGCACAAAGCGTAGGTTGCTTCCTTGTAATTTGGAAGGAATTTGGAGATGTTGTAACTGCCAGGCCAAAATTGTTTCCAGATATTGAAAAATTCTCATCAAATGCCCGCGTGGTTTTGTTTCAAGATGTAATAAGCAACGGAACAATATTACGCAAACTAACACCTGTGCTACAGGAACGGAATTGGAACTTACATGAAATATTTTCTGTAATTTATTTAGAGCAGGCGAGTCCGGAGTTGGGAGAAAATTTGGAATACACTCGTTCAGTGTTAAAGTCTCCCGACATGAAGTTTACTTATATGGTTGACGGCCGGGAACTTGGGGTAAGCAGCTGATGAGGGCGAATGCAAACAGAAACACACTCAATATGCGACGCCAGCTTACTGATTGGGTAGTAAGTATTTTTGGGATTATTTGGTCGGTGTGGTGGGGATTTTTTATAAAAGATATTTTCGACTCATCAATCGCGGCTACTGAAATGCCAATCCCATTTATTCGCCCACTTCCTTATTTTCACCTGCCGAAATTGGGCTTTCTGTTTATAAGTTCAGTATTCCTTTCCATCTACGCTGTAATATTTGTAAAGTGGCTGTGGGAAGTTCACCAGACCGTTTACGCAAAAATTCTTCTTAGAAGATTTGTTGATTTTAGTCTATACGTCATAATGCTCGTTACTTTTCTAGTGTTTGGTATTTTTTCCGTAGGACTAGGCTACGAGGTTTCAACGGAATTAATATGGTACGGGAGTGGTTTAACTATCCTATGGCCTGTTACGGTTCTTGGCACGGTCTGGAGCATAAGAAATGAGTAAAAGTTTTATCCCTAACAAAACGGCCGAAGTGCTTGCAAAAATTTCCTATTATCTCGCAGCCAGTTTAATAGCCATATATTTTGTTGGGTTAATCATAAAATTTATTTCGTCACTATCAAATGTGGAAGTTGATCAGTTATCCGCGACTTGGCTTTTTTACTTTCCACTAGGTGTCTTCTTCGTTTTAAGTTTCAAATCCGTGTTTCGCCGATATGCGACAGCAAAATTGCATTCATTTTCGTCCGCAATTTATGAAGCAAATAAATTGATCGAAATTCCAGGAAAGCTGGGGGAGTTTGATGTTGCCCTTACCAATAACCCCCAATTTGTTTGGAGAGGCATAGAAGTCCCATTTCTTATTGCAACAGCACGACTGCTTAACGACGCGAGAATGGGATTCATGTCCGAGTTCCATCGACCTAATGTGAGAGAAGGAGTTCGTCGCAACCTTAAATCATTAGAAGAAGGTGTCCGTGAAGCTGACTATATTCAATCATTTGAATCACTTGGGGAAATGCTCGTTTACCCAATTGAAGAAAATACACATAAAAAAAGAATCGAATCCTCGGTGCTTGCAAAAACGTTTGTATTCCACTGCTATTATATTAGCAAGTTACTCGAAAAGAAACGACTGGTCGATGCTGATCGTGCAAGCCAAGATTTAATCGAATCGCTGGCAATTTACAAATCTAAGGGATCTCAAAATCTAAATTGGCAGGCGTTAATTTCTCGCTGGATATATGTTAAAATTTCCTTGTTACAAGATCCACATGAAATAAAACCTTCAGGAGCATTTTTAGGACCAAGCAAGGTTTTTGCTAGGGAATTGAAGCTTGCTATGGACAATTACAGATTAAACAATTGGAAAGGGGTTTGTGACATAATAAATGATAGCTTCATATGGCGAAAGTGGACACCCAAAATCTTATTCCGATAATCTTTATTACGATTATTTGCGGAAATCCATCACCCGTGCAAAAAACGGTCATTGGATATTTGAAAAGTATGGGGTTTTGCATCATCCCAAGCTAATGTATTCAATTGGGGAAGAATTAGCCTCCCATATTCCTGATTCAGCATCTGATGTTGTAATTCTTTGTACCTCGGGAATACCTGTGGGGATAAGTGCCGCTTTGACGGCTAAAAAGCCTATGCTTTTTTTTAACAGAAATGGGTTTCCGCGCTCTGAGAAAAGAGGACTTGGGCCGAGGTTTCGACCGTTAAAACCCTCAGGGGATTCAATGGTGATGATAGATTCGCATGAGCGTACAAGATTTACGAGCAACGTGTGCGTACAAGAATCGGAAAGCATATTTCATTGCAGTCCAGCACAAATTATTCTCCCACTTTCATTCGATACTTGTATTCAGACCGAATATACCCTTCCTCTCCATTATGTTGTTCGACTGAATTATTCTGATATTGCATTCAAGTTGGCGGCCGACGTTGGTTTAGACAAAGAGATCTTGGACAAGATGGTTTTGAATATTCATAGTTCCTTTTGGGACTCTTTAGGCCGCAAACCATTCGATGAGTTCTATGCACCTGGTTTAGTCAGGAATCCTAAAATGCTTGTAGGCAAGCGCCCAGACTTAGCAAAAATCCCAGGTCTTTCCGTCGAAATAGCTGAGTTACTAGACAGAATAACACCTGATGATGATGGAATATGGGAATTGTTTCGCGACATCGAAATAATTTTGGAGCTCGCCAAAATTTCCTCGCAATACATTGATTTTGCAGAATATGATTATTTACTTGGCGTTAGCATTTTAGGCACGGCCTTAGCCATATCTATGGCTCAATTTAACAGCGGGGTGTTTAAGGGGAAGGTAATTTCCTATATGGGTCATAAAAATGGCATCCTCCCGCATAGTACGGAGCTAGTCGGAAAGAAAATATTACCAATTCAGGCGAGAATAACTTCTGGCTTATACCCGGCAGATGTATATGAACATGTCCTGAAGCGTGGTGGAACAATCACCGAATATTACTCTGTTTTTGCTCCCTCAAGCTCAAACGGGTTGTGGGAACAACTTTATCGATCCTCAATCGGCGATCTGATGTCCCGAAACGTATCTTTTATGTCGTTGGCACGGCCCAAAATTGGCCGTCAAATCTGATTAAGTGAGGGTGTGAAAAACTAAGGCATCTGATACCCGAATGTCTACTTTTCAAATCATTACTATGTAGTTTTGGGTTCCACCACCAAAGCTAATCCCGCCCCCACCACCGCGGTGATAACAATCGCGGTCCAGAAGTTGGTCATCTGGATCGAGAACATCATCAGCATGAACCAGGCGAAGGCGAAGTTGTAGTCGTAGATCACGAAACCGAAGAAGTAGAACAAGCCGTAAAAGACCAGCCCGCCCAGCAGGAAGAACACGACGTCCAGCGCCTTGCCGCCGGTTCCCTTGCGCCCCGCGATCAGTAACCAAAAGAATGTGGGCACGAGGAATAGCAGCGAGAACGGGCTGATGAAGAGTACGTAGACGGCGCCCAGGCCGATGACCAGAAAGGCGAGGGATTTTGAGGCGGAGTGGGCGGATGCAAATCGTTTTGGGGTAATCCCACACGGCAACAGGGCTCGGCTTTTCATTTCCCCTGCAATAATTTATATTGCACTGCCCACGAATATTTGCTGGTAGGGATACTCGCCTAATTAAAAATTACAGAGTTCAAACAATTTATCAACAGTAATGCTTTCGAATGAAAGGGACTCCCACACGAAAGTTGTATTTCCTTCTAATTGTGATATGTCTAAATAGGAGGACCAAAGATTGGAAAAGTCGAAATTACTGAATTCGGAATTAATCCCTAAGAGGGAAAAGGATAATTCAGAACGTGAATGTGGGTTCGCAGTAAAAACATCTGTGTATTTTTGACGAGCAATCGTTTCATATTCCACTTGTATTTTAGAATCAAAATATGGGTACGCGTGTCCAGAGTGATTTGTAGATTGGATGATTGCAGAGTTATATAGGTCATTTAATTTTCTGTAGTTTTCACCTGATCGAAATTCTGCCAGAATGCCAGAAGTGCTCTCAGTCATCTCGATTTTCTTATAATAGCCATAAATGGGGACTTGTACTCTTGAAAAGACACCATCGTTGGTTTGACAATCGACCAGGAGGTATTCGTCATGTTTGATTGAAAATTTGCCATGGAAGTTGGGATTTACATTTTCTAAAACCACGTATGCGCCGGAAACGTTGTTCTCATTGTCGAATTCGTATATGTTATAGATGGAGAAAAGTGGGCGAAGTTGAGCTTTAGATAGATCGAGTTCTTCTCGAAAAACTTGAAGATTTAATTGCGCAATAGTATTAGCCTGCCAGGCAAAAATCAGGGCAATAGTAGAAATTACAACAGCCAGTATTGAAAAGGGGTTGCCAATAGTGTCGAAATAGATCCTATTATTCTGTAAAAATGATTTGACGTTACCTTTCCTGTTTTGGCTCATATAAAATATTCTCTCACCGGTCCACCACCAAACTCAGCCCTGCGCCTACCACGGCCGTGATCACCATCGCGGTCCAGAAGCTGGTCATCTGGATCGAGAACATCATCAGTATGAACCAGGCGAAGGCGAAGTTGTAGTCGTAGATCACGAAGCCGAAGAAGTAGAACAGGCCGTAAAAGACCAGCCCGCCCAATAAAAAGAATACGATATCCAGCGCCTTGCCGCCCGCGCCCTTGCGCCCGGCGATCAATAGCCAGAAGAACGAGGGTGACAGGAACAATAGCGAGAAGGGGCTGATGAACAGCACGTAGAGGGCGCCGAACCCGATCACCAGGAAAGCTAAGGATTTCGAGGCGGAGCGGGCGGATGCAGAATTGGCCGGGAGATTGCTTCTCTTGCGGAGTTTACATTGAGCGAAGCGAAATGCTCGCAATGCCGAACCGTTTTTGGCCACCAGCCAGCGGCCCAACCACAGGAACAGCGCCAGCCCGGCCAGGAACAGGATCACCGCTTCCCAGCGCGGGTTGTAGATATGCAAGTCCTTGGAGGTGGCCGGGTAGACATCGTACTGGTCCATGATGCCGACAGCCACAAAGCCATACGTCAGCACGATGGAGGCCAGCAACGGCAGCCACAAACTGAGCAGGTGTGGCAAGGCCGCCCGCCAGCCAGCGGCGCGCTCCGTCCACGGAACACGCAATACGTAATACGAAGCTAAAAAGAAGGCCCCAACAAACGCCCCAAAGATCGCCCACAGCGGCAGGCCGCTCAGCATCTGGCCGCTGTCTTCGAAGTACAAATAAGGGCTGAACTCGCGCGGAAACTCGTCCATGGTCAAAAGTTGGCGCACAAAGGCCTCGGCCACCAGACCCGCATTCCCCAGCGTCTCAGCGGTCTGGTGCTCCATGGTGTCGTCGGGGTCGTGCCACAGGTGGTAATGCAATGCGCCGAATTCGCCCGGCACATGCCCGGTGAGGCCGACCGCCGGAATGTCCGCCGCGATCATCGGCCCCTGGTCCATGAAGGAGATCGGGCCGGCCTGGTCCAGTACCTGGTCCAACGGGGCGCGCAGGTTCACCTGCCATAGGCCGCCCTTTTCAGCGGCGACTTGCAAAACCAGCGGCACCCAGATCGGCCCGTAATTGCGATACTGGCCGATCAGCTCAATGTTCATCGCATCGTAATACTCACGGCCCAGGTTATCCAGCGAGATGCCCACCAGGATGTCCTCCGGGTTGGGGTGGGAGTGCACATAATGGTAGGTTCCTAGCATTCCATATTCTTCAGCGTCGGTAGCCACGAAAGTCAGCGTGTAGGGCGGGGTGCCTTCGCTGGCGAAGATCTCCGCCAGTTGCAAGAGGATAGCGATGCCGGAGCCGTCGTTGTCGGCGCCCTGGATGGTGGTTGGCGCCTGGTCATGGTGGGCGACGATCAGGATCTGCTTCGGGGAGGCGCCGGGCAGCGTACAGGCCACGTTGTGTAGGGCCACGGGCACGCTGTAATTGACTATGCTCCATTCCTGCATTTCACAAGCCAGGCCCAGCGCCTCGAATTGGGTGAATAACCAATCCGCCGCCAGCTGATTGGTGATCTGCCCGCTGTGCCGGTAAGGGAAGCTGGTGACGAATTCGGATTCGGTGGCGAAGGCCTGCTCGCCCGAGAAGCGCAAGGCAGCTGGGTCATAGCTGGCTTCCGGCTGCGGCACGGAGCTGCACGCCGCCAACAGACCGAGCATGGCAAGGCTAATTAACAAAAGATTATGCTTGTTGCGCATATCCATCCCAGTCCAGCTGCTTAACAATGATCTCTTTTATGGCGTTAATCCCCAGTCCGTGACATCTAGGGTCAAGGCATTATGAACCATTCCCTCTGCAAGGTCAATCATGGAGC
This sequence comes from uncultured Anaerolineaceae bacterium, assembly GCA_964572455.1. Classification (GTDB taxonomy): domain Bacteria; phylum Chloroflexota; class Anaerolineae; order Anaerolineales; family UBA11579; genus JAMCZK01. Next base: position 28,962 of record CAZNFL010000018.1, on the reverse strand, counting down.
AAAGAGTCTGGAGAAGCATTACTCGGCTGGCCGAGTAGATTCTCCCATGCAGGGTTATTGCGCAGCATTGCGAAACAACGCAACTTGTCAAGTAATGAGGACCCCCGTGTGTGTCTCCGGCTCATTACAACTTTTCAGGGCCTCTACCCCCTGTCCAGGCTTTGGTCTTCCCAGCTGGCGCTATCCTCGAGCGATTCCAAATGAGTCAGCACCGTCACATTAGGCAGGGCCGCCCGGATCTCGGCCTCGATGCGCTCCAGCAGCCGGTGGCCGCGCTGCACATGCCAGGCGCCGGGCACCAGGATATGTACGGAGACGAAGCCGCGCGCGCCACCCTGGCGGGTACGTAGGGCGTGATAGCGCACCTCCTCCTTTCGGTAGCTGTCCAAAATTTTCTTGATCTGGGCGACTTGGTCGGGGAGCAGGGCGGTGTCCATCAGCCCCCGCGCCGATCCGCGCAGGATGCGGAAACCCGTCCAAGTGATGTTTACCGCTACGAGGATCGCGATCACCGGGTCCAACCAGGGCCAGCCGCTGGCAGCCACCAGGCTCACCCCCAGCAGCACCCCCGCCGAGGTCCACACATCGGTGAACAGGTGCTGGGCATTGGCTTCCAGGGCTGGGGAATTGTGTCGCTGCCCGGCCCTGCGGATAACCAAGGCCGTTCCCAAATTCACCAAGGAGGCTACCACGGAGATGGCCAAGCCGATGCCGATAGCTTCCAAAAGGCGCGGGTGCAGCAAGCGGTCCACCGCGGCGAAGCCGATGCTGGCGGCGGCCAACATGATCAAGCCGCCCTCCACGCCGCTGGAGAAATACTCGGCTTTCGTGTGGCCATAGGTATGTTCTTCGTCCGGTGGCTGGGCGGCAATGGTGAGCACCACCAGAGCCAACACCGCGCCGGCCAGGTTCACCAGCGATTCCATGGCGTCGGAGAGCAAGCCGACCGAGCCGGTGAGCAGATAGGAGCCAGTCTTCAGGCTGATCGTAATAATGGCAGCCAGCAGCGAAAGCCAGGCATAGCGGGTGAGGAAAGCGCGGTTCATGGAATTAGTTTATGGAAATTGAGTTAATGAAAGCAGGTTTCCATCCGGGTCTTTGAACCAGGCCACCTGAGCCCCATCCGGCGTGGTCCAAATGTCCTCGGCGTCCTGGCCTGGAAATCCGTAAATTTCGAAGCTGACGCCTTTGGCAGCCAGGTCGCGTCGCATGCTGCGGATATCGGCGACCCGCCAGCCGAGCACGGTGAACGGTTGCGGCGGGAAATCCTTGACGATGCTGACGCGCAGCGTGCTGCCGTTGGCGTCGAAGACCAGCGCCGCGGGCTCGTGGGCGACCAAAGTGAGGCCGAGGACGTCGGTATAAAAAGCCCGCGCCTTTTCGGTCTGCTTGGTGACGGCGAAAGCCATCAGTTTACTGGACCCTAGCATGCTGCCTCTCTCGGTTAGGCTTTGTTGCCCACCTGCGAGCGCAGGTAGGCTTGAATAAATTGATCCAGATCACCGTCCAGCACGGCCTGGGTGTTGCCGGTTTCGAAATCCGTGCGGTGATCCTTGACCAATTGGTAAGGGTGCAATACATAGGAGCGGATCTGGCTGCCCCATTCCGCTTTTTGGTATTCGCCGCGCAGCTGGGCCAGCTCTTTTTCTTTTTCAGCGAGCCTCAGCTCCAAAAGGCGCGCCCTCAGGACTTTCATGGCGTTCTCGCGGTTCTGGCTTTGCGACCGTTCGTTTTGGGAAGCCGCCACGATGCCGGTGGGGACATGGGTGATGCGGATGGCGGTCTGGTTTTTTTGCACGTTCTGGCCGCCGGCCCCGCTGGATAAGAACGTGTCGATCTTGAGATCGTTTGGATTGATGTCGATTTCGGCAGCCTCCACTTGCGGCAGCACCTCGACCTGGGCAAACGAAGTATGCCGGCGCCTGGCCGAATCAAACGGCGAAAGCCGCACAAGGCGGTGCACACCTTTCTCGGCGCGCAGATAGCCGTAGGCATACGGACCATTCACGGCGATGGTGGCGCTTTTAATGCCGGCTTCTTCGCCAGGGGTCTGATCGATGACCTCAGTCTTGTAGCCTTGCTGCTCGGCCCAGCGCAGGTACATGCGCTGCAGCATAGCCGCCCAATCTTGCGAGTCGGTGCCGCCGGCGCCGGCGTTGATGCTCAGCAAAGCGTCTCCGGCGTCATATTCCCCGGAGAGCAGCGTGCGCAGTTCACGCTGGTCGACTTCATGCTCGAGCGCCGCTGTTTCGGTCTCGAGCTCGGCCTGCAAGCTGGCGTCCTGCAGTTGGGCGAGCTCCAGCGCGTCGGCCAGGCGCTTTTCCAAGCCGCGCCAGGTTTCGATCTCGTCGCGCAGACTGGAATTGCGTTTCATCAATTGTTGTGCTTTTTGGGGGTTGTTCCAAAGGTCAGGCGCTCCGGCCTCTACCTCTAGTTTGGCAAGCTCGGATTCCTTTTTGCCCAGGTCAAAGACGCTCCAGTAGGGCTTGGATGCGTTCCTGGGCGCGAGTTAGGCGGTCAATGAGTTCTTGCAATGGGTCCTCCAGCCTATTTTCCTTATTATAGCGAAGCTTTCTTTGATCTAAAGGTTGATTAGCCGCTTGCCATCATTGCTATAATCATCCTATGCCAAAGGCGAAATTAAGCCACATAGATGAAAGAGGCCGGGCGCGCATGGTAGATGTAGGGGATAAACCCGTCAGCCAGCGACTGGCAGTTGCGGCCGGTGAAGTTCATATGCGCCCTGAAACCCTGGCGCTAATTGCGAACAACGCGCTCAAGAAGGGCAATGCGCTTGCCGTAGCCCAGGTGGCCGGAATCCAAGCCGCCAAGCGCACCGCGGAGTTGATCCCTTTCTGCCATCCGTTGCCGCTGGACCATCTTTCGATCGACTTTGAGCTAGATGAGGAACTGCCGGGTGTGCGCATTCGCGCTACGGCGCGCAGTACGGGAAAAACCGGCGTGGAGATGGAAGCGCTGACTGCAGTCTCCGTGGCTGCGCTGACTATTTACGATATGGCCAAATCTGCCGAGAAAAGTATCCGCATAGGCAACATTCGCCTGGTAAAGAAGAGCGGGGGAAAAAGCGGGGATTACGAGGAGAATGGGAACAGCTAGCCATGAAAGAGAAGTGGAAGAGCCGAGAAGAAAAATTGCGAAAAAAAAGGGAGGGGATGCGAGTTAGTGGGCGGAGCGTTTTTACCCTGCAAGAAATCATAAGGCGAAAGGCTGAAGAAGCTGGTAAAAAAGATAAAGCGGCGAACAAAAACAAGAAGAAAGCATGAAAGTAAATGTGTTTTTTTTTGCGACATTGAAAGACAAAGCCGGGACGGCGAGCAGTGAACTAGATCTCCCTGTAGGCTCCAACGTGGCTGGACTCAAGCAGATATTATTTCAGCGTTTTCCCAATTTGCCCCGGCACGCTTCCTCTCTAATTGTGGCGGTGAATAAAGAATATGCCTTTGATCAGGAAGAAATCCCTAATGGCGCGGAAATTGCTTTGTTCCCACCGGTTAGTGGCGGAACGGAATTCCCGACTATCCTCTCAGTCACAGAAGAAGCGCTTGATCTGAATCGACTCCTCGACCAAATCACGCTGCCCAGCACCGGAGCAGCTTGTTTTTTTAGCGGGATGGTGCGAGGAGTTACCAGTCGAGGCGAGGAGCATGAAACCTTGCATTTGGAGTATGAAGCCTATATTCCCATGGCCGAGGCCAAATTGCGGCAGGTTGCTGAAGAGATCAGAGAGCGCTGGCCACAGGTCGAAGGGATCTGTATTATGCAGCGAGTGGGCAAATTGCTGCCGGGCACGCCAACGGTGTTGATCGCCTGCAGCGCCGCTCATCGCGATACGGGTGTGTTTGAAGCTGCGCGCTATGGCATTGACCGGCTGAAAGAAATAGTGCCCATTTGGAAAAAAGAAGTCGGCGCCCAGGGAGAAGAATGGGTGGAGGGTGACTACGTTCCAAAACCGGGGGATTGAGAATATTGACAACCTTCGAATGCCGCAATTGCCACCGCCCTTATCCTGACCAAGGGCTCCCCTATCGTTGCCCGCATTGCGGGGGCGTTTTTGGGCTCTCCGCAGGAATTCATTTTTCGCCAGAGAACGTGGATAGGAAGCTGCCCGGTTTGTGGCGATACCGCCACAGTTTTGGCTTGCCCGCAGGCGCTCCGATCATAAACTTGGGCGAGGGCGACACACCACTGGTGGCGGGGCAGGGCTTTGGTAAGAAGTTGGCTTTCAAGCTGGAATATTTAAATCCCACAGGGTCATTCAAAGATCGCGGCACTGCCCCGTTAATTAGCCTGCTACTTTCTCGCAAGGTGCGAGAGGCGGTCGAAGATTCCTCCGGCAATGCGGGCGCTTCGTTCGCGGCATACGCGGCGCGCGCCGGTGTTAGAGCGCGGGTACTTGTGCCCAGTTACGCATCCAGGCCAAAGCGGAAGCAAATCGAAGCCTATGGGGCAGTATTGGAACCCATTGCTGGGCCGCGGTCCAAGGCAGCAGAAGCTGTTCAAATGGCGGCCGAGGCTGGAGCGGTATATGCCAGCCATGCCTATCTGCCATTTGGAATTCCTGGGATAGCCACAATCGCGTATGAATTAGTAGAACAATTAGGTGAGGCGCCCGGTACGGTTTTGGCGCCGGCTGGACACGGCAGTTTGCTGCTAGGCATCGCCGAGGGGTTCGCTGCTTTGCGGGCCGCAGGTATAATCCAAAATCAACCGTTGTTGGTGGGTGTCCAAGCCCGCCGCTGCGCTCCGTTGTGGGCGTTGGCAACCCAGGGTCCGGCCGGGTTGGCATGGGTCACTGAAGGGGAAACCGTGGCTGAGGGGGTGCGCGTGCGCCAACCCTTGCGCGGGGACGAGTTGCTGGCGAAAGTGGAAGCCAGCGGCGGACGCTTTGTGGCCGTGGAAGAAGAACAGATATTGCCGGCCCGAGCCGCCTTGGCGCGGGCAGGATTATTTGTGGAGCCGACCTCCGCCCTGGTGTGGGCGGCGTTGCAAGAGGTTGCTGCTGAGCTGCCCGAGCCGATCGTGCTGATCTTGAGCGGCTCCGGACTCAAGGCAATCTGAACGAGGAGATTATGGCCGAAAAAATAGTAATTACCGGCTTAGGGACAGTTAATCCCTTGGGTAATTCAGTTGATGAGACTTGGAAAAATATAGTCAATGGCGTTTCGGGGCTCGGGCCGCTTACGCTGTTTGACACCAGTGATTTCCTGGTGAAAGTGGCCTGCGAAACCAAAGGCTTTGATCCCACGCTGTACTTGGACGCGCGTGAGATCCGCCGGCGGGATCGTTATGAATTATTCTCGGCCGCCGCTGTAGCGCAGGCCATTAAGCACTCCGGCCTCGAAATCACTGAAAAAAATGCTTCGCGAATCGGGACTGTGATCTCGTCTGCAATTGGGGGAATTACCGCTTTGGAGGAGGGGGTACAGGCTGTTTCCGAAGGCGGGCCCAGACGAGCCAATCCGTTCCTGATCCCCATGCTAATGCCCAACGGGGCTGCCGGATTGGCGGGCATTGATCATGGCGCAAAAGGGCCAGCAATTTCCATTGCTTCCGCCTGCGCTTCGGGGCAGGACGGAATTGGCATGGCCTGGCTGATGATGAAAGCAGGCATTATTGATGTCGCCGTCGCTGGTGCGGCCGAGGCGACAATCGTGAAGACGGCGGTGGCTGCCTTTGACCGCATGCAAGCCATGTCACGGCGCACCGAGGGGACGCCGAGTCCATTTGATAGCCATCGCGACGGCCTGGTGATTGGCGAGGGTTCTGCGGTGGTCATCCTGGAGACAGAGAGCCACGCAAAGGCGCGCAAGGCGAATATCCTGGCTGAGCTGGCTGGCTATTCCGCTTCAGCGGATGCTTACCATATTACTGCGCCTCACGAGGAAGGCACTGGGGGATCGCTGGCAATCCGCAACGCCTTGGAAACAGCGGGCGCCAACCTGGAGGATGTAGATTACATCAATGCGCATGGCACCGGAACTGTGCTAAACGACCTCTCAGAGACCCGCGCAATCAAGACCGCCTTCGGCGAACGCGCTTACGATCTTGCTGTATCCTCCACCAAGTCCATGACCGGGCACATGATGGGCGCCACTGGGGCCCTGGAAACCCTGTTCTGCGTGCTAGCTATTCGGGATGGCATCCTGCCTCCGACGATCAATTACGTCGACCCGGACCCCGAATGTGACCTCGATTACGTGCCCAACAAGGCGCGTGAAGCCAACGTAGATGTTGCGATCACCAACGCGTTCGGGTTCGGGGGCCACAACGCGGTGCTGGTGGTTCGCAAATATTCCTGAGCGCATTACAATTGATGCATGGAACTAACGGACCGCTAGCCACTCCTCAACGGGAGGGGTGGCTGACGTTCCCTGAGTTCTGGGAGGCACAGCCGTGTTCACTAAGGACAGCCCGGGCCTGGAAACACCCCAGAGCTTTGCGCGCAGACTAGCGTTACCCATCAAAGGAGCGCGCCTGGTTGGGCGTGCGCTAACGCATCGTTCCTTTCTCAACGAAAACCCAGAGGCCTTGGAGGATAACGAGCGCCTGGAGTTTTTGGGAGATGCAGTGCTGGACTTTGTGGTGGGCGCATGGCTGTACAATCACTTCCCCGAAATGTCGGAGGGTGAAATGACCCGACTGCGAGCGGGGCTGGTAAGCACGGAGCGCTTAGGCGAATTCGGCGCCCAGATCGAAATTGGACGGGCCTTACGAATGGGGCATGGGGAAGAGGAAAGCGGAGGTCGTACACGGGGCGCCATGTTGTGCAACGCATTCGAAGCTGTGGTTGGGGCTATTTACCTTGACTCAGGCATCGACGCGGTACAGATCTTCATCGATCCCTTGCTGACCCAAGGCGTGGCGGAGATCCGCAATGGCCAGGGTGACCGCGATCCCAAAAGCCTGTTGCAGGAGTGGGTGCAGGCGCGCGGCGGCGAAGCTCCGCTTTACCGCATTGTGGCAGAATCGGGCCCGGACCATAGCAAATATTTCGAGGTCGAGGTAGTGGTCGAAGGTCGCCCGGTGGCTCGCGGGGAAGGGCGCAGCAAACAGGTCGCTAGCAAAATTGCGGCGCGAGAAGCATTAAAAACTTTGGAGAATAAACGAGAATAAGAAGAGTGACAAGCAAATCGTGAATAACCCACGCCTTAAATCCTTGGAGCTAAACGGCTACAAGACCTTTGCCAGCCGCACCTTGTTTGAGTTTGCCGGCCAGATCACCGCGGTAGTCGGGCCGAACGGCTCAGGCAAATCCAACATTGCCGATGCCCTTCGCTGGGTGCTAGGTGAGCAATCCTACCTGGTGTTGCGCGGCCGTAAGACCGAAGACATGATCTTCGCAGGAGCGGACAAACGAGCCCGGTCCGGTATGGCCTCGGTGACCATCACCTTTGATAATAGCGAAGCTTGGCTGCCGATTGATTTTAGTGAGGTGGCCATCACCCGCCGCGCTTACCGCGATGGCCAAAATGAATATCTGATCAACGAACAGAAAGTCCGATTGAAGGACGTGACCGAACTGCTTTCCCAGTCCGCGTTGGCCGAACGGACGTATACCGTGATCGGGCAGGGGTTGGTAGATGTGGCGCTGACGTTGAAATCTGATGAGCGCCGGCGGCTGTTCGAGGAGGCCGCAGGTATTGGGCTCTACCGAACGCGCAAAGATCAGGCTTTGCGCCGGCTGGACCTCAGCTCACGAAACTTGGAGCGAGTAGACGACCTGCTGGCCGAACTGCGGCCGAGGGTGCGCAGCCTGGCGAAACAAGCCGAACGCGCCGAAGAGCATTCGCGGTTGCGCGCAGACCTGCGCGGCACCTTGCTTCAATGGTACGGCTATCACTGGAACCGCGCCCAAGCTGAGTTGGGTGGGCTGCGCCAGGAGGCCGATAGCCGCGAAGAGAAGCTTGGCTTGGCGCGCCAAAAGCAAGCTGAGCTGAACAAGGACTTGATCGAATTGCGCAGCCGCACCCAGGAGTTGCGGACACAATTAAGCGGTTGGCAGCACAAGCTGTCCGCCCTGAACGCCAGCCGTGAAGGCGCGGCCAAAGGCCTGGCGGTAGCCGATGAGCGGGAGCGCGCCTTAGCTGAACGCCGTGAGGCTCTAGGCGAGGAAAGGCAACGACTCGAATCAGAGTTGGAAGCCCTTTCCGCCAGGCTCAAAGAAGCAGAACAAGACGCGGCCCGTTACCAGACAGAGGCAGACGAAGCAAAAATCCAATTGGAAGAAGCCCGGCGCGTGCTTACTGAACGGCTGGGGATAAGGGACGCAAATCAAGAAAAAACGCAAACCTTGCGAGAGCGCATTGTGCAATTGGAACGCCAGAAGGGCAGCACGGCGGCCCAACGTGAGCAGCTTGCCGCGCGCATCGAACGTCTCCAGTCAGAGTTGATCGAATTGCAACGAGCGCTTACAAATATAGAAAGTGACGCCAACGCAGACAGGGAGCAAGCCCAGTCAGCCCAAAAAGGGATCGAACTTGCTGAGGAGGTATTGACTGAAACTCAAAAAGAAAAAGAAAAAACGGAACAGGAGCGCGAAACAGGGCAGGCAGATTTAAGCGAATTGGAACGCCGGCGCAGCGGCCTGCAATCGCGATTAGCGCGTCTGCAAGCTGAGCTTGAGGGGCTGGAGGCCGCCGAGCAGGCGGCCGCCGGTTTTGCCCAAGGCGCCCGTTTGCTGCTCCAAGCCGCCAAAGGCGTGAGTTTGAGCAAAGGGACCTTGGGTAGCGAATTGCGCGTGCCTGCGGAGTATGAAGCAGCCATCGGGGCTGCGTTGGGCAGCTACCAGGACGCCATCGTGCTGGCGGGAGAAAAAGACTCCGAGACAGCCATGGATATGTTGGCCGCGCAAAGCGCCTCCGGCGCCTTGCTGCCCCTGAGCGCTCTGCGCCTGGATGGGCGCGTGCAACCCGGGAAATTGGATGGTCTAGTTGGTGTTGGCGCTGACCTAGTTGAAGCACCAGAGGCATTGCGCCCGGCCGTCGAATTGCTATTAGGCCGCGTATTGGTAGCCGAGGATCGCAAGTCGGCGCGCAAGTTATTGGCCGCCGTCCCGGAGGCGGCCCAAGCGGTTACGCTGCGGGGTGAGCTTTTCTATCGTTCGGGACAGATCGAAATCCGCTCAACCAAAGCTGCCACGGCATTAACTCGACCGCGAGAGGAGCGCGAGCTGCGCGATCAATTGAAGAGCCTCGGGCAAGAGCTTATTAGCTTGGAGACTAACGCTAATAAACTAACACAGCTCCTGAACGGGATTGAACAAGCGCGAAAACAATCCCAGACGGCTCTCGATCAGGCCCAGCTCTCACTGGATGAGGCCCGCCGCGAGGCACAAACCCGAACGCTGGAGGCTGAGCAACTGGAACGCCAATTGGATTGGTTCCGTGCGCAGCAGCGCACCCTGGAAGCCGAGAGAGCAGAAGCCCAAACCAAGCTTAGCGAATTAGGCGAAAACGAAAAGTCCATGATCGCACAGGCTGCCCAGGCTGAAAAAGAATTAGAGGAACACATGCACTCTGCAGTTGAATTGCCGGCCGATGAGCAGCAAGCCCAGGTGGCTCATTGGGAAATGCGGATGGCGGTTGCCCAGCGCGCCTTGCAAGAGGCCCAACGGCGAGCTTCTGAACGGCAGCAGACCCTGCAGCGCGTCGAAGCCCAATTAGCTTCCCAAGCCGAACGCAACGCCGAGCTGGAGACCCAGCTCGCCGCGCTTGAAGCTGAAAAGTCGGAATTAGGAAAACAGGGTGGTGGGGTGGCCGAAGAATTGGAAAGCATCCAGGCGCAGATATCACCTTCGGAATCTGAACTGGCTGAAAGCGAAAAGCAATTAGATCAGCGGCAAGCCGCAGAAGCCCAAGCTCTCCAGGGGCTCAGCGCTGCCGAGCGCGCCCATACCCAGGCGCAGATCGCCCTGGGTCGCCAGCAGGAGGCGCTCGAAGGGCTGCGCAGCCGGATCGAAGATGATTTCGGATTGGTGGCCTTTCAGTATGAGGCGGGAGTGTCTGGCCCCACGCCGCTGCCATTGGGTGAATTGGTTGAACAATTGCCGGTTATCGAGTCTCTGCCTCCTGGGTTGGAAGAAATCCTAAAACAGCAGCGCGTGCAGATCCGCCGGCTGGGTTCGGTAAACCCGGAAGCGCAACAAGAGTACATCGTGATCAAGGAACGCGTCCAAAACATGGAAGAGCAGGTGCGCGATCTGCGCGCGGCCGAGATCGACCTGAAAAAGGTGATCGCCGAGTTGGATGTATTGATGGAAAAAGAATTCCGTACCACCTTTGACCGAGTGGCAGCGGAGTTCAAGGATATCTTCGCCAAGCTGTTCAACGGTGGTTCGGCCAAACTGGTGCTAACCGAGGAGGAGGATATGGCCGCCACCGGCATCGATATCGAGGCCCGGCTGCCCGGAAAGAGAGCGCAGCGCCTGGCGCTGCTATCCGGTGGAGAGCGCAGCCTGACGGCCGCTGCTTTGGTATTCGCCCTGCTTAAAGCTTCGCCCACGCCGTTTTGCGTAATGGATGAAGTGGACGCCATGCTGGACGAAGCCAACGTAGGCCGCTTTACTGACCTGCTGCGCGAATTGGCCAAGACAACGCAATTTGTGGTGATCACTCACAACCGCAATACGGTGCAGGCGGCCGATGTGATCTACGGCGTTACGATGGGGCGGGACACGGCCAGCCAGGTGATAAGCTTAAAACTCGACGAAGTAAGCGAGCAGTTCACGCGATAAACTACGAAGATTGTTGAGGTGAGATGACAACCGGACCTGGAGAGACATTGCGCAGGTCGCGCAGCAACCGAGTGATCGCGGGAGTGTGCGGTGGCCTGGAGGCGTTTTTCGGCATCGATGTGATCTGGTTCCGGCTCGCATTCGTGATCGCCGTGCTCCCGGGCGGAGTGCCAGGGATCTTGGCATACCTTCTTTGCTGGTTAATCATTCCTTCTGAAGGATAAAAAAAAACCGGCCTAGGCCGGCGTTTTTTTAAAAGAAATTTATTTTATTGCAGGCGAGCTTGGGCCGGGATCTGCGGCTCGTCCGGTGCCATTGCTTGCCAGGTATCGAAGATCTCCCAAGTGTATTTTTCCCTCAACCCCTGGATGTATTCAGTCATTTTCTGCTCACGCAATTGCTCGTAGGCGACTGCGTCCACCGGGCGATCCTCATGCCCCAGAACCTGGATAATATGCCAGCCAAATTCGGTCTGCACAGGTTCGCTGGTTTCACCAACGGAAAGGCCAAAGGCCACCGCGCCAAATGGATCTACCATGGCGTCCGCCGGAAACCAGCCTAAGTCGCCGCCCAGGGTTTTGTTGGATTCATCAAGGGAAACTTCGGCAGTTATTGAGGTCCAATCCTCGCCGCTCTCCAGCCGAGCCAATAGGTCGATGGCTTCTTCCTCAGTTGCGACCAGAATGTGCCGCGCCCAGACCTGTTCCTGAGTATGAGGTAAATCAGCGGTAATCCGATCTTTGATGGCCTCGCGCAGCAACGTAGCGTAGAGAAAACCGCGGATTTCTTCCCGGCTTACGTCAAGGTCTGCTTGATAACCCGCATAGAATTCAGTTAAAAGTTGCTGGTAGCCTTCCATCGTGTACGGGGTTGGGGATAAGGTGGCCGTCGGACTTTCGACCGCGGGAAGGGTCGCCACAGGCGTGTTCGCCGGTGCTGTGGCCTCCACGGTTGGCGTTTCTCCAGAAGGTGTGGCGCTGGCCTCCGGTGTGCTGGACGCGGTCGGCGTAACGCTGGCGGTGGGCGTCGGAGAGATGAGCGCGTATTGCGTGGATGACAGGGTTGAGGTGGCTGCTTGGGTTGGGATAACCGGCGGGGTGGGGCTGCCATCTGGAAAGAAACCCAGAATCCCGCGCAAATCTGCTTCGATCTGCTCTTCAGTGATCACTATTCCTAGATCGCGGGCTTCCAATTCCAAAAGTTTCTCGTCGACCAATTGATTGATGGCTTGCTCTCCGCTGGATTGTGGGTCCAACTGCAGCGTGAACTGCAGCAGCGAATTGTAGTATTGCTGTTGAAAGGTGGGATCATCGCCGAAGATCTGTTGGTAGGCAAGGTAGTCATTAAAAGTCTGTAAATAATTGTCGACCAGGAAGCGGCGGTTAAGCCGAGCGCGGACTTGAAACTCGCGACCTTTTATTTCAGTCCCTTCCACTATGGCTACGGTCTGATTTGGATGGATGAAGGCCTCAAGCGCCCAGGTCCAGACAACCAGGCCGATGACTAGAGCGACGACCAGGCCGGTGCCGATCAACAGCAGGCGACTTAAATATTGTTCACGCTCCAAGCCAACCAGTTGCTTGCGCGTTAAAATCGTGGGTCGTTGGGGGGTCTTTGCCATGTTAGTATGCTATCTCGATTTCAATTAATTGTGGCTAAAAGGGAAATTCCTCTTCATCGCTGCTGGGGAAAACCTCGTCGCCATCAGGATCAGGTTCAGCTTCACCATACGTTTTGTCGCGTTTCTCGTTGAGCATGATCATTTCGCGAGCCACGACCTCGGTAGCCGTGCGCTTGTTGCCGCCCTCGTCTTCCCAGCGGCGGGTTTGCAAACGGCCTTCGATATAAACCAGATGCCCCTTTTTAAGGTACTGGTTACAGATCTCGGCCAGGCTGGCCCAGGCGACAATGTTGAACCATTCCGTTTCGGTACGGCGCTCGCTTTCAGCGGTAGTCCAACTGCGGCTGGTGGCAACACTGAAACTGGTCACTGGGCGGCCGGAGGGCGTATAGCGCATTTCAGGGTCTCGGCCCAAATGCCCAATGATCATTACTTTGTTAAGCCCTCTCATCCTTGCTCCGCTATTGGGTCGGCCTAAACACCGGTTAGGCCGCCTCTGCCTCTTCGTCGACAGCAACGATCAGGAAGCGCATTACCGATTCCTGTAAGCGGAACTGGTGCTCCAGCTGAATGCAAAAGCCTGGATCTAGCTGGGTGTGCAACAGAACGTATTGGCCTTCGCTTTGTTTCTTGATTTGGTAAGCTAGTCTACGCTTCCCCCAAACATCAGCCTTTTCGACATTGCCGCCGCTATCTGTGATCCAGCCCTGCACCTGCGAATTCAGCTGCTTGAACGCTTCAGCGTCCAAATCAGGGTGGGCGATGTACGTAACTTCATAACTGCGCATATCGAAATTCTCCTTCCACGGGGTTGCCCCTCAGCCTTGCGCGGGCTGGGGAGCGGAATCTTCTAAAAAAATGTCTACGGGATTCTAGGCGCAGGATTGTAGCATGCGCGACTGCATTTGGATAGAGGCCGGGTTCTTATTCGAGTGTGAACAAGTAGCTAATTAACGCGTCGAGATCTTCGGTGGAGAGAATCTGGCCAAAGGTCTGAGGCATCAGGTCGTTATAGCCTGGATTCAAGTAGGCGCTTGGCTGCAGGATGGATTGCTCGAGGTAGGCGCGGGCCTCCATGCCGGGGATGCGGCCGCCAGCCTCGCTGGCGATGCCGGCCAATGACGGGCCTACGATCACCGTGTCCCCGGACGTTACGTGACAGGATGCGCAATGCTGCCCGAAGAGGCGCCGCCCCAGATCTTGTTGGAGTGATAGCTGCGAATCGCCTCCGCTTCCTGAGCAGGCCGTCAGAGTGAACAAGCTAAATAGCAATAGCGAGCAAATGGCCCGGGGACTTACCATCTCAGCAAATCTTCCATTCTGGAACGCAGCAGGTCAACGCTAGGGATGAGCGTATTCATCAGAGAAATGTTGAAAGGAATAGGGGTATCCGGAACAGCAACGCGTAGGACAGGAGCATCAAGAAAGGTGAAACATTCCTCAGCCAGGGTGGCGGCGATCTCGGCGCCGAAGCCGCCAGTAAGCCCGTCCTCATGGGCGATTAGGCATTTGCCGGTATTGCGCACCGAGGTCAACACGGCTTCTTTATCCCAGGGGATGATGGTGCGCAGGTCAAGAATTTCTATCCGAGATTCAAAAGGCTGAGCTGCCTCCAGGCACCGGTGCAGCATCTCTCCCCAGCTGACTACGGTTAGCTCATCGCCCGGCTGCACAACGGCTGCGCGGCCAAATGGCAGGGCATACCCATCGCCCGGGTAGGGGCGGCGAGAAGGCGGCGAGTCATAGAGGGCGCGATGCTCGAGGAAGATAGTCGGGTCCTGACCGCGCAAGGCGCTGCGCAAAAGACCAACCGCGTCTGCCGCGTTCGAAGCTATGGCGATCTGCCACCCCAGGCTATGTGCATAGATGGCCTCTCCGGATACCGAGTGCCAGGGGTCTCCAGTTTTCTTGCTATGTCCAACTGGTATACGGACGACCACCGGGGCCGCAAACTTCCCAGCAGTGCGCCAGCGGATCCAACCCGTGTCGTTGATCTGCTCGGTGGCCGGGTCGGCATATTTGCGGAATTGGATCTCAGGGAGGGGAGTAAGACCGGCCAGCGCCAATCCCGCCGCTCGCCCGATGATCCCCTCCTCCGAGAGAGAAGTGTCGAACACCCGGCGTTCCCCATATTTCTGCTGCAAATCCAGCGTGACGCGGTGGACGCCGCCACGCGGGCCGACGTCTTCTCCGAAGATGAGCAGGCCAAGGTTGAGCTCGAGCTCAACCTCCATGGTTCGCCGGATGGCTTCGGATAGGTTGATGCGCGGCCCAGCGCTTTCGGGCTGCGCAGAGAAATCAAGGGATGGCCTGTTCACCAGCTCGGGAGGAACCTGGGTAGAATGGCTGCCGTTGGAGAATAAATGAAAGGGTCCAGAATCCGGCGCCGGCGCGGGCTGAGCTAATGCCTCCGCTAAACCCTGACGAACCTGCGTGTCAACTTGCTTCTGCAAGCGATCCCAAATCGATTTTCTCAGAAGTTTGCGCATAGCCACTAGCGGGTCGTGTTTGCGTTCCGCATTGATTAGCGCATCAGTCTTATAAGCAGTAGGGTCCTCTCCGAAGGTATGCCCGGTTAGCCGCGGAACCTTCAAGTGCAGCAGGGCCGGCCCTTTACCGCCTCTAACGTAGTTCACTGCTTTGCTGATCAACGAAGAGGTTTGGGGAGGCTCGGTCCCCGAACCGCTTAGTACTAGCAAATCCTGATAGGCGCCGAGATTTTTACTGATATCACCGCCAGGTGTCTGAAGATGACTGGGAACAGAAATACCGTAGCCGTTGTCCTCGATGAAGAACAACATGGGGAGTTTGAGGGTAGTAGCAATATTGAGCGCTGCCCAAAATCCGTTGGTGGCCACCGAACCGTCGCCGCCCAAGGCCACAGCTATTGCCCCATTCCAGGATTTGTCCGTCAGCTGTTCCTGGTAATAAGAAATAGCCTGAGCCCACCCTGCAGCTGGAGTGTATTGGGCACCCACGTCGCCTGAGGATGGCAGCACAGTTACGCCGTTGCGAGGTGGCATGGAGTACACCACTCCCACATCGCGGCCCTCCGAAGGCGAGCCGGTGAGCGCCAGGTCGGCAGCAAAAGCCTCTGGCGGAGTAAGCCCGACGGCCAGCATGAAAGGGCGCGAACGGTAATAAACCGTGGCGGCGTCATGTTGGTGGGTCAGGTGCAGGCCTAAGAGAACCTGGGCTAATTCATGGCCCTTGGAGGAAAACTGGTAAGTGACCTTACCTTGAGGCGCTAGTTCATTTTCCTCGATCTCGTCGATCGAGCGAGAGGTCAGCATGAGGCGAGCAACCTGTTCCCAATCTACATTGGGCGCCTCAGCTTTTGGTTTCTGCCGATTTTTCGTGCGGGTTGCCATGCTTATTCAGTAAAGCCTAGCTCGAACTCCAGATCCTCATCCCAGCCTTCCTCGCGGCGTAATTCAATATCCCCGAACATAGAGTCTTGCTTGGCTGCAATGCGGAAGCGGCGCACTAGTTCCAGGACAGCCAGGAAGGCAACCACTACATGCGCCCGTTCTGGCGCTTTGGCAACCAGTTCACGGAAGCGGACCATCGGGGAGGCTTTTAGGGCGGCGGCAAGCAATTTGATCTTTTCACGAATGGTGATCTTGGGCGGCGCTACTACGGTAGCCAACGGAGCGCGCAAATCTTCCCGAGTGAATACGCGCACCGCGGCTGCATGCAAGTCTTTGGTGGTCACGTCACTCAGGTCCAGCCGGCCCTCGACCTTAGGCGGTGGGGCCCGCCGCAAATAGGAGCGCAAATCAGCTGCCTGCCGCTCGGCGAACAGGCCGGCCAGGTCTTTAAATTGCTTGTAGAGGATCAACTGCTGCACCAGCGCCTCGCCGGGATCTTCTTCGTCCGGCTGGCGCAGTACCGGGCGCGGCAGCAAGGCTTCGGATTTGATCTGCATCAGGCGGCTAGCCACCACCAGGAATTCTGAGACGCGCTCGGCGCGCAGCTCTTTTAGCGTGCGCATGTAGGCCAGGAACTGGTCGGTAACCCTAGCCAGGGAGAGCTTGGTAATATCAAGCTCGGCGCGCTCGATGAGCTGCAGCAGCAGATCCAGCGGTCCCTGGTAAACATCTGTTTCTACTGTGTAGGGTTGGGAAGCGTTGGGATGCAGGAAAGAAACCACGCCGACATTATACTTGCGCGAGTAAGATGAGCAATGATTTCAGCGTCAAAGGAGTAGAATACTTACGAATCGAGGTCTTATGTTGAGCGAACCCATCCATGTGAATGATGAAGCCTTTGAAAAGGCTATTTTGCAGTCTAACACGCCGGTAGTCGTTGACTTTTGGGCGCCATGGTGTGGCCCGTGCTTGCGAGTTGCCCCCACGCTGGATAAGTTGGCGTCGGAGTACTCTGGTAAAGTAATTATCGCCAAAGTAAACACTGACGAGAACCCGATGTGGGCCGGGCAATTCGACGTGCGCGGCATCCCCACGATGCTGTTCGTGGCTGGAGGGAAAGTTGTCCACCGCCAGGTAGGCGCATTGCCTGAACCCATGCTGCGAGAACTGTTCGAGCAGTTTGTCGAAGTGACAAAGCCGGAGAAGGCCGAAGCACCCTCTGAATAATAAGGGTCAACGCAAAACACACAAAGGCCGGGTGAACCCCGGCCTTTTTTGTTGACTATAATGGCCCGGTGATCATCATATGGATCCTGGCCGGACTACTCTGCGGGTTGTTATTGAATTATCTGGCCGATGTATTGCCAGACACGCGGCGGCTCTCGCGACCGTTGTGGTGGCCCCCGTCGGGGAAAAAGTTAAGGAATTATCTCGCCTCCCCAAGGGTCCTTATCGTTTTTTTGCTTTCCGCCGTGGCAGCCGCGCTTCTCAACCGGCATCTCCCAGTGAGTTTCCCTGTGCTTGCGTACGGTGCCATATTGTTTTACTTTTCCTTGGTTGCTGTCATCGATGTCGAACATCGCCTGGTTCTACACCCGGTCAGCTTAGCCGGGGCGGTGACCATGGGGGCAATCGGGCTCTGGCGGCACGCCCTATTTAGCACTCTATTGGGCGGCCTGGCTGGCTTTGCCTTCATGTTGGCGCTCTTTTTCCTGGGGGATTGGTTAGGGCGTCTAATGGCAAGATTGCGGGGGGAAAAATGGGAAGACACGGCCCTGGGGTTCGGTGATGTCAATTTGGCGGGGGTGATCGGCCTGCTTATGGGTTGGCCAGGGGTCATTGCCGCCCTGTTTGTTGGTATGCTGGCCGCAGGGCTGTTTAGCGGAGCTTACCTTCTTTGGATGCTGGTGAGCAGAAAATATTCGGCATTCAGCTCGATCCCCTATGCCCCCTTCCTGTGTTTGGGAACTGTGCTTTTGGTTTCGCTCGGAATTTACTTACCCTCTGGCATATAATCCGATTTTCTAAAATAGGCTAAGGACGAAATGGCTGAAGAGAAAAAACAAGAAAAAAAGGACCAGGAAACCCCGAAGGCTCCAGTCGTTGTCGATGAGCAATTAGTAGAAACCAAGCACACCATAACCATCGGCAAGCGCCAGGTCAAATATACAGCCACGGCCGGCACACTGGTTCTTAAAGAAGAAGACGATGAAAAAGGGGAACACAAGCCCAAAGCTTCAGTCTTTTATGTTGCCTACATTGCCGACAGACCGAAGAACAGCAAGCCCCGCCCGCTGACCTTCTCCTTCAATGGCGGCCCGGGCTCCTCCTCCGTTTGGCTGCACCTCGGCGTCCTGGGGCCACGGCGGATAAGCATGCCGCCCGATGCCAGCGCGCCACCGCCACCGTACAATCTACTGGACAACGATTATTCGATCCTGGATATGAGCGATCTGGTCTTCATCGACCCGGTCACTACCGGCTTCAGCCGGGCGGTGCCGGGGGAGGAAGCCAAACAATTCCACGGATTCCAAAAAGATATGGAACTGGTGGCCGAGTTCATTCGCTTGTTCACCACCCGGCATATGCGCTGGACCTCGCCTAAGTTCCTGATCGGCGAAAGCTACGGGACCACGCGAGCCGCGGCGCTTTCCGGCCACCTGCAAGATCGCCACGGACTTTATCTCAACGGCATCATGCTAATCTCGTCCATCCTGGACTTTTCCACAGCAGATTTCAATCCTGGGAATGACCTTCCATACATCCTTTTCTTGCCCACATATGCTGCAACCGCTTGGTATCACAGACGCTTGGGTGACGACCCTCAGAAGAGTCTACGCAAAACGCTAGACGAAGTCGAAGCATTCGCCAGCAATGAATATTCCCTGGCACTAATGAAAGGTGACACACTGGGAAAAAAGGAACGGGAGGAGATAGCGCAGAAACTGTCGCGTTACACGGGCCTTTCACGCGAATACATCCAGCGGACTAACCTACGGATAGAGATCCAGCGTTTCACCAAGGAATTATTGCGCAGCCAGCGTCAGACAGTCGGCCGCCTGGACTCTCGCTTCATATCCCATGATCGTGACGCGGCCGGTGAGCGTTTTGAGTTCGATCCCAGCTACGCGGCTATCCAGGGACCGTTCACGGCGGCGCTTAACCAATACGTTCGCCAAGAACTGAATTTCAAAAGCGATTTGCCTTATGAAATTCTCTCTGAACGCGTGCATCCGTGGAGTTATAAAGAACACGAAAATCAATACTTAAATGTTGCCGAGACTTTGCGTAAAGCCATTAATCTGAACCCCGCCCTCAAAGTGTTCGTGGCCAATGGATATTACGACCTAGCCACCCCTTACTTTGCCACTGCATATACATTCAATCACCTGCAACTCGAACCCGAGCTGCGCCCAAACATCTCTATGGAATATTACGAAGCAGGGCATATGATGTATATCCACGAACCATCATTGGTGGCACAGAAAAAGCACTTGGCTGATTTTATTAAGAAGTCCAGCTAGGGGATTTCGTCAAGAAAGTCCAAAACCTTCTTTAGAACAGTTTCCGGGGGGAGAGCATCAGTGGCTAGTTCCAGGTCGGCGTTTTTACGGGCGTGCATCAAGCGAGGCTGCTGATCTTCGTATTCTGCTAGCATCCAGTTGAGGCCGCGAGCGACGGTTGTCTCCCATTCGCTGTGTAAATAGATCAATACATCCGGCTTGCTGATCTGCTTCCACATGCGCGGGGCAAAGGAATGTTCCTGGGCAATTTGTGTGGCCTGGTAACCTGCTTCTTGTAAGCCGCGCACCAGCGTGGATTTGCCCGATTTACATGGGCCCACCACGCCGATCCGCGGCATGGTACTGTCAGAGCTAAGTCCCGCTTTCATGACAGAGGCAACCGTACCCACATACGCCGCACGTCATCCTTGTCTCGCGGCAGCACGCCGAGGACAACAATGCTGATATCGTCTCCGGGACGATCTTGCTCCAGCTTAAGCGCCTGGGCCATCAGGTCGTCGGCGACCTGCTGAGGCTGGGCGCTGGTTTTTACGAGCCGTTCGAACTGGGCAACTAATTCGAACGGCGTCCCGCGGCGTTCGCCGGCAAAGGGCAGGCCATCGGTGAAAGTGACGATCATCAGGCCGGTGCGCAGTTCGAGCTCGGAGATCACCGGGCGCGTGCCGCGCCGCAGGCCGACTGGCTGGCTTTCCTCGCCGAGCATTTTGATCTCGCCATCCAGGCAGACCAGCACGGGGTTGGGGTTATTGCGGGTGATTACCACAGTGCGCGATTCCAAGTCAATAGACAGGATATTCAGGGTAGATTGCACTTTCCCACTGCGATGGGTGTAGAGGTAGTCGGATGCAGCGCGGGCAGCAGCCCCATCGCGCACGCCTTCCGCCAGCAGCGAGATCACTTTGCGCACCACCATATTGGAGATCAGCTTGGCGCTCTTGCCTGAACGCTGACCGTCGGCCAGCACCACGGATAAGCCGCCGTTCGGGCGTTCCACTACTTCCAGTGTGTCGCCGCTTTCGGACGAGGCATATTTATTGATCTTGGCAACGCCAATTTGGATTTCCATAGGTGGAATTGTAATCAACAATAATAACTACTAAGCGTCCTAATCTTTGGCGGCAATCAGAAGCACTAATTCGCTTTTCGGCAAAATTACGCGTTTTTCCTCGACAACGAATCCGGCAGCGCGGAACTTCTCGCTGAAGAGCGTATCCCAAGATTCAGCCTGGCCGGTGACACGAAATAGCCAGGCAGCCAGGCGCCCAAGCGGCCGTTGGCTGCGGATCCATGCGACGGGCAGCACAATAAGCTGGCCTTCCGGACGTAGGACGCGTTTGATCGCGGCCAGCGTTTCGCGCTGGACAATGTATTCAGACGGAAAGGTTGCCACGACTTGGTCGAAAGAATTGGCCGGGAATGGTACATGCTGCGCCAAAGCCCGAGTTAGATTGCTGCTATACCCAACTTTTTGAAGCCGGCGGCTTGCCAGCAAGCCCATTTGGGGGCTTTGGTCCAGACCGAAAGATTGGATGCCTTTTTGATGCAGCGCCACCTGAAGATGGCCGGGACCATGGCCGAGTTCCAGGACACGCGGCCCTGCCAACAAGGGCAGGGTGCTGAAGATCCAGGATTTCCATTGCCCGAGCGAAACCAGCCAGGCAACCAGGTCGTAGGACCAGGCTAAGGGCTGGTAGATCAAATAAAAGAAGAATTTAAGGAAGCGGGTGAAGACAGATGGCGCCGGGCGCATGAGCCCTGGCATTGGACGACTAGCTGCCCAGGACCTGGACCTCAACGCCCTGTTTACGCAGCCAATCGATGGAGGATTCGATCACGGCGGCACTGCCGATCAGCTGGACTTCGAGCCAGCCTTCGGTGGGATTCACTTCAGCGCGCAGAATGTTGACAGAAAGATCGCCGAAATTGCGGATGAGCTGGTTGACGATCGGGATGTTTACGACTGAAGGTGGATAAATTAGGCGGACGACTTGCTCGGTCACAATCCGGCTCCTAGGTTCATTGAACAAATTTTAGCATACATGGTTACGCTACGCTGATAGGAATTTCAGCCTGGCCGGCGAGTTGGCCGCAGCCGGCATGGATGTCTATGCCGCGGCGCACGCGCACTGTGCACGAGATCCCTTGGGATTCGAGCACCTGGCGGAAAGCTGCTACCCGCTCGCGGGTGGAGCGTCCGCCGCTGTAACCGCTGGTCGGGTTGAGCGGGATGACGTTTACGTGGCAATTCAGCCCCTTGAGCAAGCGGGCTAGGTTGCGCGCCTCCTCCGGGCTGTCATTCACGCCCTGGATGAGCGCCCATTCAAAGGTGATGCGGCGACCGGTAACCCGAACGTATTCGCGGCAGGCTTCGATGAGGTCTTTGATCGGATAGCGCTGGTTGACGGGCAGCATGGAAGTGCGCAGTTCATCTTCGGCGGCGTGCAGCGAAATGGCCAAGCCGACCTGGCGCCTTTCGGCGGTGAAGCGTTTGATAGCAGGGATGAGCCCAACAGTGGAGATCGTGAAGCGGCGGGCGCCCATGTTGAAACCATCGGAATCTCCCAGGCGGTCGATAGCTGCCATTGTGGCCTCGTAATTATGGAATGGTTCGCCCATGCCCATCAGCACCACATTGGTGGGGCGCTCACTTTCCTGTTTCAGCTCGCGGGCGAAGACCAGCACCTGCTCGACGATTTCCCCGCTGCTCAAGTTGCGGCGGAAGCCCATTTGCCCCGTGGCGCAGAACACGCAGCCCATGGCGCAGCCGGCCTGGGTGGAAATACACAGCGTGCGGCGATCAGAATAGCGCATGAGCACGGTTTCAATCGGCTGACCATCTGGCAGGTGAAACAAAACCTTGGTGGTCTGCTGGTCTGTGGAAAAGAAGCGCTCTACCTCTGTCAAGCTGGTGAAGCTGAAGAATTCAGCCAGCTTCTGGCGAAGGGCTTTTGGAAGGCTGGTGAAATCTTCCGGTTTGGACCAGAGTTGCAGGTAGAGACCTTCCCAGATCTGTTTGGCGCGATAAGCCGGCTCGCCCCAGACATTCAACTGGGCGGCCAATTGTTCATAGTCGAAATCGTAGATCAGGATTTTGTTCACTACTGCTTATTATCCCCCATCAACATGAAAAGGAGCTGCAAAACGTATTGTGTGATGCGTATTGCCCTAGAGCTTATTCAGTAGAGCGTCCAAATCCTTCTCAATGAAATCCGGCGCCGGTTTCCAGGCACGGGCGGCGGCTTCGCTGGTCACTCCGGAGAGCACCAGCGCTGTGCGGCAGCCGGCTTTCTGGCCAGCGGCTACGTCTGTATCCACGCGATCACCTACCATGAGGGCCAGGCTGGTTCCCAACCCCAAATGCTTTAGGGCGCTGTCCAGCAGGGCTCTCTCCGGCTTGCCGATGACGGTAGCGCGCACATCAGTGGCCGCCTCCACAGCTGCCAGGATGCTGCCAGCGCCGGGTACCTCGCCCTCCGGGGAGGGCAGGGTGCGGTCCGGGTTGGTGCCGATGAAAGCTGCGCCACCGCGGATGAGGAGGGTGGCTTGCTTCAATTTTTCATAGGTCAAATGACGATCGAGGCCGACCACAACGGCCAAACAATCCCGGTCCGCCATCTCAAAACCTTGATCTCCCAAGGCTTCTTGCAAGCCGCGCTCGCCGATTACGTAGACTTTGCCTCCCGCCGGGTGCTGCTCCCTCAATAATTGGGCGGTTACCTTGGCCGATGTGTGCACCTGATCGGAAGCAACCTCGACGCCAAAGTTGCGGAAGACCTCCAGGTATTGTTCGACCGTGCGGGTAGCGTTGTTGGTAACAAAGGCCGTTCGGAGGCCCTTAGCTTTGATCTTGGCGAAGATAGCCGGCAGGTTACCTATGGATTCGGCGCCGCGCCATAGGACGCCATCCATGTCAAGCAGGAGAGCCTTTAGCTGGTTGGAAGCCATGACGGTTGATTATAGCGGAGGGACGAATGGGGATAAGTTGTATGACGCGGGGGGGTTAGGGGGTCATCATAACTTGACAAGCATTCCTGATCGGCGTTTGGCTGGGTTTGCAGAACGTCTATTTTCGGAAGATAAGCTTATAGGGATTTCTCGCTTTGCTGAGTCTCCATCTGGTATTGACTTGTATAAACCGCTCGAAATGACAAATAGAGTTGCTATATGCCGCTCGGAATGACAATGGTGGATGAAGTTTGCAAAGTTTAATTCAGGTTGAGGTGAAGGGGGTGTGGAATCAACTTGACAAGAGTTGTTCCTGACTCGTGCACAATTTTGCAGGAGGGTCTATTTTAGGAAGATATGGTCGCAGGGATTTCTCGCTTTCTTGAGGGTCTAACTGGTATGGATTTATTTATACCGCTCGAAATGACAATGGGCAAGGAAATATTTCTAATGTCAAGGTGTTCGTAGTGATAAAAAAAGAGCCGAGGCTGGCTCGGCTCTTTGATTTTGTCAAATGCTGCTATTTGTTGATGAGTTTTTTCAATACGGGTTTGACCAAGACCTGGTCCACCAGCCCGTATTTGACGGCCTGATCGGCGGTGAGGTAAAAGTCGCGGTTGGTATCGATTTCGATCTCTTCCAGGGTCTTGCCAGTGGCCCCGGCGAGGATCTCAGTGAGGCGCCTCTTCAAGCGCAGCATTTCCCTGGCTTGGATCTCGATGTCCGAGGCTTGGCCTTGTGCTCCGCCATGCGGCTGGTGCATGTGGATGGTGGCGTTGGGCAGCGTATAGCGGTGACCCTTGGTCCCTGCGGTCAGCAGCACGGTGCCGAAGGAAGCCGTGAAGCCTACGGCCACTGTGCTGATCTGGTTGGGGATCATTTGCATGGTGTCGTAGATGGCCATACCGGCATATACAGATCCTCCGGGGGAGGAAATGTACATCTGAATCGGAGCGTCAGCGTCCTCATTACTGAGGTAGATCAGCTGCGCTACGATCAGGTTAGCGGTCTGGTCTTCGAGCGGGGTGCTCACCAGGATGATGCGATTCTTGAGCAGTAGGGAATAGATATCGAAGGCGCGTTCGCCGCGGCCGGTGGTCTCGATCACCATTGGGATTACGGATTGCGGATTTAGCATTGAAGATCCTTTCTGGTCTTTCATGTGATTACTTAGTAGTCGCTTCCTCAGTCTCGTGTCTTACTTCGGTTGCAGCCTCTCCTTTGGCGATAGCACGCAAGCGCGCCAGGGAGCGTTTGATGACTTCTTCGGTGACCGTGCGACTCACCAGATTCTGCAGGTTCTCTTTGGCCAGCACTTTGCGCAAATCCTCGGGAGAAAGGGCCTGTTGCAAGCGGGTCACTCTGTCCTGAACCAAGCCCTCAACTTCCTTTTCGCCCACCTCGATGTTTTCCTGGCGGGAGACTTCCATAATAACCAAGGATTTTTTCATGCGCTCTTCGACGCGTGGACTGACTTCTTCTTCCAGCTGTTCGGCCGTGATCTGGCGGCTCTTCAGGTAGGTTTGCAGGTCCAAGCCGCGCGCGGCCATATCCGGTTCCATGTCCTCGATGTAATGATGGATCTCGTGGTGCAGCATCTGGGGCGGGAACTTGATCTCGCTGTCGGTAATGATCTTTTCAATGATGCGGTTTTCGTACTCGTCTTCCTGCTGGCGGCTGTTGTTATCAGCGAGCTGTTTTTGCACCTCTGTGCGTAGATCGGCGACGGTCTTATAGTCGCCCAGGGATTTGGCGAAATCATCGTCCAGTTCAGGCAGTTGGCGGTCTTTCACTTCTTCCACCTTTAGGTGGAAAGTGGCCAGTCCGCCGCGCAGTTCTTCGTACTCGGAATCGTCCGGGAAGGTGTGCGGAAAGGTCTTTTCTTCGGCGACTTTCAGCCCGATCAGCAGCCGGGAAAAACCCGGGAAAGGCCATTCGGTCTGGCTGTCCACGTCGGCTTTCTCAATCACTACGGGATAGCGGCGCTCGGGCAGCAGGACCTTGCTGCCGTCCGCCTTCGGCTCGCCGCGGTCGGCGCTCATTTGGATATAGGCGATGTCGCCTTCCTGAGCGGCTCTAGCCACCGGCGCCAGCACGGCATGCTGGTCGCGCAGGTTGTTGAACACCTTCTCGAGGTCAGCCTCGGTGACCGGCTTTTCTTCGTAGGGGAGGCGGATCGACTTATAGTCGCCGAGCTTTACTTCGGGGGAAAGCGGAACGCGGAATTCAAATACCTGCGGATCCTTATCTTCGTGCACCTTTTCAAGGGTGCCAGGGCCATAGGGCTTGATGCCGGTCTCCTCGATCAGTTTCGGGTACATCTCGTCGATCACGATGTCGAGCGCCTCGTCCTTGATGGCCGCAGGGCCGACTTGCTTTTCAATCACGCTGAACGGCGCTTTTCCGGGGCGGAAGCCAGGGATCTTGACGCGTTGGGCAATCTTGCGGGCGGCTTTTTGGCGCGCGCTTTCCAAGGTCTGTTTTTCCACCTCAACGGTGAAGCGGATCTGATGGTCGGTTAGGGCTTCCTGGTTGATCTTCAAAGGGATTCCTTAAAGAATTAGCGAACCCGCGGATTATAGCATAGCGAGTTTTTCGGCAGTATCAGAGGAATATAAATATTGGAAAATGGAGATTGGAGTGGGGAAGGAGGGAGTCGAACCCTCACGCCTTACGGCACATGATCCTAAGTCATGCTTGTCTGCCAATTCCAACACTTCCCCGCGCCAGAAATTATAGCAGAGGGAGGAAATCGATAAGACTGTCCTTCTGGTGTGTATAATGCCGCGACAAGGAGAAAATTGGGACGCGTAATAAGTACCGAGAACCTCGTCACGGAACGAAACCGCTTGCTGAAGGCCATGTCTTTGGCTTTGCGCGAGATGGGCAAAAAAACCGCTTACGATGAGGAAACCCGCGACCTGGCTGCCTTCCTGGTACTGGCTTTGGACGCTGTGGCCGAAAGTATCGAGCGCAGTGTGGGGCCCTGGGAAAAACGCGGCTACTGGTTGAAGGCGGACCGCTTTCGCATGGATTGGGCCTGGGTGGAGGCCCTGCGCGGCAAACTGCGTGCGGCCGTCAAAGGCGAACGGCCTGACGAGATCGCGATATCTGCTGCTGTCCTGGCAGATAAGTTAAAGGCGGTCAAAGTGTCAGAAAAACATCGTTTGGGAACCCCGTGGCATGGGGCTTGGAGACGCATAGAGTCGATATAGCTTTGGAACAACAAATGCGCATAGCCACTATTGTTCTCTACCTCGTTAATATTTATCACCCCAAAACTAGTATTATGGAAACGAGTTTATGTACGAAAAAGTTCTTATCGTAGAGGATGACCCGGCAATTCGCGAGGCCTTGAGCTACAACCTTGGCCGCGAGGGTTATGAGGTGCTGGCGGTGGGGGATGGGGCTGAAGCCCTGAAGGTAGCCCGCAGCGCCAAGCCTAACCTCATCGTGCTGGACCTCATGCTCCCGGAAGTGGATGGCTTCGACGTGACCCGCATCCTCCGCCGGGAAAGCTCGGTGCCGATCCTGATGCTCACTGCTCGGGATGATGAGATCGACCGGGTGCTGGGCCTCGAATTAGGCGCGGACGACTACATCACCAAGCCATTCTCTATGCGCGAGCTGCTGGCACGGGTGAAAGCCATGCTGCGGCGGGTGCGAATTGGCAAGGAAGAATCCGAACCCGGAAAGTCCCAGACCGAAAAAATACTAAGCTCCGGCAATTTGCAGATCGACCTCTCACGGCACGAAGTGCAGCTAGATGAGAGCGTGATCGCCCTAAAACCAAAGGAATTCGATCTGCTGTTGTTCTTCGTACAGAACCAGGGGCAGGTGTTTACCCGCGACCAACTTCTGGAAAAAGTGTGGGGCTGGGAATTTTCGGGAGGCAGCCGCACCGTGGATGTGCACGTGCGCTGGCTGCGGTCCAAGATCGAAGAAGCCCCGGAACAACCAACGCGCATCATCACAGTGCGCGGCGTTGGCTATCGTTTTGAAGGCTAGCTGACATGGCGCCCCGCCCGGGCTTCAGCCTGCGCCGCTTTTTAGCAGCTTTCTTGTTGCAAGGGGTAATCCTGGCGGCGATCTATTTATTAATTCACCAGGGCCCGGCCTATCAAGATCCTTCCTTGAGTTTAGCTCTATTTTTGATGCTGCTATCCGTGTTTGCCATTGCTGTTGTCTACGCGCGTAATCGCTCTGCCGAACGATCGTTGCGAGTTGACGCTCTTGAACAGGAATTAGCAAATAGCCGGAACCAACTTTCCGAGCATGAAGCCAGGCTTCAGTCCCTGCTTTACCATCTGGGTACAGGCGTGGTATTGGTGAGTGCGGAAGGGGAGGTCTTGCTTTCTAACCCCGCCATGCAAAGCTTATTTGCACTGAGCGCGGCTGAAGCCAAGGCCGTCTCTTTACCGCATTTAGTGCGCCACTATCAATTTGTAGACCTCTGGCGGTCAGCCGTGCAGCTTAAGGTGCCACAGGTACTTTCCGCCGAAGTTCCGCAAAGCAAGCGCTATCTGCGCGCAACCGTTTACCCTTTAGGCGATCCCTTGCGGGATCTTACGCTGCTTATTTTTGAGGACGTAACTGAACTGCGCCGCCTGGAAACCATTCGCAAGGACTTCGTCAGCAATGTTTCGCACGAATTGCGCACGCCGCTGACCTCGATCAAGGCGCTAACGGAAAGCCTGCATGCCGGCGCCCTGGATGAACCCGAGACAGCACGCCGCTTCCTGGGGTATATCGAGACCGAGGTGGACGCGCTTTCGGAACTAGTGTCGGAGTTGTTAGAGCTGGCCCGGGTAGAGTCACAGCAAGTTCCGTTGCAAAGGGCGCCCAGCGACCCCTGCGAGATCCTGCAGCGCGGGGCGGAACGCCTGCGCCTGCAGGCGGAGCGCGCCGAGGTTACGTTGACGATAGAGTGCGAGGAGGCGATGCCGCTCATCCTGGCGGACTCGCCGCGCCTGGAACAAGTGCTGGTAAACCTTATTCATAATGCGGTCAAGTTCACCCCCCGGGATGGGGCGATAACGGCTTCAGCCCGGCGGACGAATGGAGTGGTGGAATTTTCGGTAACAGATACCGGGGTAGGAATTTCTTGGGAAAACCAACAACGTATCTTCGAGCGATTCTATAAGGCAGACCCAGCCCGTAATAAGAGTGGGACCGGCCTGGGGCTGGCAATTGCCAAGCACCTGGTGGAAGCACACGAGGGCAAGATCGGGGTGGAAAGCCAAGAGGGGAAAGGCAGCCGGTTCTTCTTTACGGTACCTGTGGCCTAGCATGGAAGAGCCCGCATCAACGTTTGTTAACCCAGCCTTAGCATTCTGTTAAACAAGACGACTTAGAAGCTTAAACACTGCGTGCTAGTATGCACCAAGCACTTAATTCAACTACATTCCCCTAAGGAGGAATAACTATGAAGCGAAGGATTAAAACCCTGCTGGCCTTGCTCGTTGTTGCGAGCGTTGTGCTAACAGCCTGTGGCCCGGCCGCAACCGCCACATCTGCTCCAACAGCAGGCCCTGCGGAGACCACCGTAGCGCCCACTGACGACCCCGCGGCCGCTTTCAGCCCCCTCAACGTCTCCGGTGACATCATCACCGCCGGCAGTTCCACGGTCTTCCCGTTATCAGAACGCATGGCGGAAAGATTCAACGAAGAAGGCTTTCAGGGCCAAGGCACCATTACAGTAGACAGCGTGGGCACTGGCGCAGGTTTCGAACGCTTCTGTGAAGCCGG